>CAITIQ010000087.1 GCA_903892415.1 uncultured delta proteobacterium
ACTGGGGAACAAGCTGAACGCGTACCCGGATCAGCTGTCCGGCGGCCAGCAGCAGCGCGTAGCGATCGCCCGGGCATTGGCGCTGAAGCCCGAGATCGTACTTCTCGACGAGGTGACGTCGGCGCTCGATCCTGAGCTCGTGAACGAGGTGCTTGACGTAATCCGTCTGCTCGCCGCGGACGGCATGACGATTTTCTTCGTGTCCCACGAAATGGCATTCGTGCGCGAGGTGTCGTCGAAGGTTATCTTCATGGCCGACGGCAACGTCGTCGAGTCCGGCACGCCGGCGCAGATATTCGACGCTCCGCAGCAGCCGCGGACCCAAGAATTCGTCAGCAAGATACTTCGACATTGAGGAGATTCGACATGGATGATGCAGGTGTAGTCGTTCGCGGTCCTACCGGTGCAGTCCAAGTCGGGGGTCGAGCATTGTCGGCACGACCCGGTGCACATCTTTTAATCGGCGCCGTCGACGGCCACGTGCACGCGTGTCCGCATCTAAATGGCCGCAGCGTGGACGTGTTCGAGGCGGTGGAGCAAGCCGCGGCGGCAGGCATGCGCGCCATCGGCCTGATGGACAATTTCAGCTCGAGCGTCGGCTATGCGGCACTAGCGCGCCGCAGGCTTTCCCACCTCGGTGTCGAGGTTTTCGGGGGTGTCATTCTCGAACCTCAGGTTGGCGGTCTTTCCGTCGACGTCGTACGCGCCGCCATCGGGGTCGGGTATCCGGACGGCGAGAATCGGCATGCCGCCGACGGGGCACGCTTCGTTTCGCTGCCAACCCATCACACGCGCCTGGTAGCGCTGGCGGAGGGGCGCGATGCGGCGTACGTCGCCTCCTGCCTCGCCATCCCCGAACGGGGACCGCTACCCGATGCGCTGGCAGCGATTCTTGATCTTGTCGCGGCCCACGATATCGTGCTCAACACGGGGCATCTCAGCGCCGCAGAAACTGTGCGCCTGGTCGAGCTCGCTCAAGCGCGCGGCGTAGCCCGCCTGCTGTGCCCTGCGAGCTACTTCAGACCGGATGAAGTGCGCGCTTTGACAGCACTAGGCGCCCACGTGGAGTTTTCGTTCTTTTTCGTCACGCATGCAACCCAGGTCGGACTCACCCACGTTGACGCTGAGAAGCATCAGGTCGAACCGGTCACGCTCACCCGTCTCACCGAACTGATCGCCGCGGCACCGCCAGAGCAAGTCGTGCTTTCCGGGGATTGCGGCGTTTCAGTTCTGCCACCGCCGGTCGAGGGCCTGCGCGAGTTCCTGTGGTCACTCAAACTCTGCGGTGTCCCCGAAAGCACGCTGAGTCGCGCCGTTGGCGACAATCCCGCCAGCCTGTTCCGCCTTGGCAAGCCGGAATGAGTATGCAGCAAAAAAAGATCCAGACGGTCCTCGGGCGTATCGACCCGGAAATGCTGGGGCCAACGCTTATGCACGAGCACGTGCTCTGCGACATTACGCCGCCCGAGCTTGCAGCCCAGCGCCTGCCCGCGACCGAGATCCGACTCGACAATCTGTTCGAGATCCGGCACGCGTGGTGCGGACACACCGGACACCACCTCCTGGATGATCGCGATCTCGCCACCAGCGAGCTGACGCGCTTCGCCGCCGCCGGTGGTTCGGCAGTCGTCGAGCTCACATGCGAGGGCATCGCTCCAGACCCGGCCGGCCTGGCGGAGGTCGCGAAACGAACCGGTCTCCACATCATCGCCGGCAGCGGACCCTACGTTGAGGCGTACCTGGACCCGGACAAACTTAAACGCAGCGTCGACGCTACGACAGCGGCAATGGTCCGGGCCGTGCACGAAGGCATTGGCGAT
>CAITIQ010000088.1 GCA_903892415.1 uncultured delta proteobacterium
GATCACGATCGGCGCGAGCGCCAAGAGCGGTTGGCCGTCAGCGCTCAGCAACAGCGGTAGGTTGGCTTCTTGCGCCTGCGCGCCGCTCAGCTCGATGCGACGAAAGCGACCGCTGGTCGGCGTGGGCCCGACGAAGAGCGAGGCTGGTTGCAACGCCGTTTCGTCGCGCGCCCACTCGCGCGGGACCACCAACTTGAGCGCCGTCCACAGCGGCTCCAAGAGCTCGAGCGTGCGTCCAAGTTGCGGTACGCGCTTCGACAAGATTTGTTGCAACGCCTCGCGCGTGCCAGTCGCTCCGTGCGCGACCGTCTCGCTCTTGCGCATCACCAAGAGCTCGTCCCAAAGCTTGAGCAGCTCGCTCTTACGCCCGTGCACCAAGCGCACGAGCAGCGGTAGCGGATGCGCTTCGGCGCTGTTCTGCCACGGCCGCAGCAACTCGCGGATCAACGCCACCCACTGACCGTCGGTGAGACCGCGGCCCCGCAGTTGACGCAAGAGTTCAGGCACCTGGGCCGACTCCGCCTCCGGCCCGACGCCAAACTGCAAGCGCGCCGCGAGCACCAGCGCCGCGATCAGCCGCAGCTGCGCGCGGAACACCTCGACCACGCGGTCGCGCTGCTCGAAGCGACTCTCAGCGCCGACCAACGCCAACAGCGAATCGGCGAGCGGCGTTGGACTGCTCGAGAGCGCTCGATCCACGAGCGCGCTGTTCAGCTCGGCGCGGCTGTCCGCGCTCGGTCCACTGGCGCCCCCGCCCCCAGGCTCGGTCGCGCTCACGGAGGCACGCTCTCCAGCTCCACCGCCGGCGCAAAGCTCAGGCGCACCACGGTGCCTGCGCCGCGCTTGGAGCGCACGTCGATCTGACCGCTGTGTTGCTCGACCAGCTTCCTCACGATCGCCAAACCGAGCCCAGTTCCGGCCGGTTTGGTGGTGAAGAACGGATCGAAGATCTCGTTCAAGTGGCTCTCTTCAATGCCGTCGCCCGAGTCGGAGAGCTGCAGCACCACCTCGCCTGCGAGCAACTCGACCGAGGCCACGAGTCGGCCGCCGCTCGGCATCGCGTCGAGTGCGTTCACCACCAAGTTGAGCACCACCTGCTTCAGCTTCTCGACATCCCCGACCACCAACATGCGATGGCCCAGCCGCGTCTCGAGCACCACCTCCTGCTGCTCGATCGCCTGCGCCTCCAGCTCGAGCACGTGGCGCATCACCTCCGATAGATCGACCTTCTCGCGCTGCGGCGGCCGCGGCCGGGTCAGCTCGAGGAACTCGGTCACCAGCCGCTCCAACCGGCGCAGCTCGGAGGCGACGATGGCCACGCGCGAGACCATCGGCTGGGAGAGCACCGGGTCAGGCACCTTCTCCACCGCGCGCCCGAGCAGATGCAGCTGCAACACAGCGGCGTTGAGCGGATTGCGGATCTCGTGCGCGAGGCCCAGCGCCAGCGGCGCGATCGCGTTTAGCGCCTCGGCGTTGGCGGCCCTGCGTTCGAGCGCGGTGCGCTGCGTGATGTCGACGCCGACGGCGTAGATATGGTCCTCGGTGACGGCGTCGTCCTCCCCTACCCCGATCAGGTGGAACAGCACCCGCCGCACCGCGCCGCTCTTCTCGCGCATACCGACCTCGACGAAGGCGCTGGCCGGCGCAGGCTCGAGCGCGACCGAGGCTCTGCAGGCCGACTCGAAGCGCTTGCGATCGCTCTCTTCGATCAAGGCCGAGAAGCGCTGGTTGCGCGCGCTCTCTTCATCATGGCCGATGAAGTTCTGCAGCGTCGGGTTCAAAAACACGACCTTGCCCTCCAAATCGATGCCGGCGATCAAAAGCTCGGCTGCGTTCATCAGCGCATTGGAGCGCCGCTCGTATTTGGCTCGCTCGCGCTTGAGGTTGACCTGCGAGAGCGCCTGGGTGACCGCGCTGATCAACTCCTCCGGCGCAAAGCCCTTCAAAATCAGACCAAACGCGCCCGCGCGCACCGCCCGCACGGCGCTCTCGACGGTGGCGTTGCCGGTCAGCAGTACCACCTCGCCGAACGGCATCGCCTCACGCAGCGGCGCCACCAAATCGATGCCGAAGGCGTCGGGGAGCCGCACATCGACGATGGCGACGTCGAAACGTTGTTGCCCCACCAAGATCAGGCCGGTCTTCGCGTCGGGCGCGATCACGATCTCGGGCAGGCCCGTCGAGCCAGGAACCAGCTCAGAACCCAGCAAAATCTCGCGGACGTTGTCGGCTAACTCGGCGTTGTCGTCGAGGATCAAGATTCTAGGGATCGCCATCAGCCGCTTGCCTCGTACCAAGTAACAGGTTCATTGGGCCTTCGGACGATTCGCGCGACAGAAGCATTCGGGCGCGAGGGTGCTCATGGTAGGACCCCCCCATGCGGTTCGTCGACAGTTGTCGAATTCGCGTTTCTGCCGGTGACGGCGGAAACGGCGTGGTGGCGTTTCGTCGCGAGAAGTTCATGCCTATGGGAGGTCCCTCAGGCGGGGACGGAGGAAAAGGTGGCGACATTGCGTTCATCGCCGATGAAGGTTTGTCGTCGCTGCAAGACGTCGTCTACCAGCGGGTGATCACCGCTGAGCGCGGTGAACACGGCCAAGGCAGTGATTGTTACGGTCGCGGCGGCGCCGACAAGATCGTGCGCGTGCCCGTCGGAACCCAGGTCTTCGACCAAGAATCCGGCGAGTTGATCACCGATTTGACCGAGCACGGTCAGGTCCTGGTGATCGCGCAGGGCGGCCGCGGAGGTCGCGGCAACATGCACTTCGCCACCCCGTTCGATCGCGCGCCGCGCCGCGCTGAGAAGGGTGAGCCCGGTGAATCACGGGAGATACGGCTGGAACTGAAGGTGATGGCGGACGTTGGTCTGCTCGGCTTCCCCAACGTTGGCAAGAGCACCTTTGTCGCCGCGGTTTCCCGCGCTCGGCCGCGCATCGCCGACTACCCGTTCACCACGCTCGTCCCTTCGTTGGGCGTCGTAGACGTGTTCGGCGGTTCGCGTATGGGCGGCACTCAATTCGTGATCGCCGACATCCCCGGCCTCGTTCCGGGAGCGAGCGAGGGCATCGGCTTGGGCGTGCAATTCCTCAAGCACGTCGAGCGCACGCGGGTGCTCTTGCACTTGGTCACCTTGGACTTCGCCGAGGGTCGCGACCCGATGACCGACTACAAGGCGATCCGCAAAGAGCTGCAGAAGTTCAGCCCGGAGCTCGCACGTCGGCCGGAGGTCGTGGTGCTCTCCAAGTGCGACATCCCCGAGGTAGCCGAGCGTTACGAGGCCTTAGCGAAGGTCTTCGCTAAGCGCGGCATCCTGCTGCATCGGGTCAGCGCCGCGACGCGCGAGGGCCTCGAGAAGCTCGTCGTCGATCTGTACAGCATCAGCGCCGGCAAAGCCGAGCCCGCCGTACCGCCCGACGCTCCGAAGAAGAAGGTCGCCGCTCCCAAGAAGGCCGCCGCGCCCAAGAAGAAGGCCGCCGCGCCCAAGAAGAAGGCCGCCGCGCCCAAGAAGAAGGCCGCCGCACCCAAGAAAAAGGCCGCTGCTCCCAAGAAAAAGGTCGCTGCTCCCAAGAAAAAGGCCGTCGCTCCCAAGAAAAAGGTCGCTGCTCCCAAGAAAAAGGTCGCTGCTCCCAAGAAAAAGGCCGTCGCTCCCAAGAAAAAGGCCGTCGCTCCCAAGAAAAAGGCCGTCGCTCCCAAGAAAAAGGCCGACGCTCCCAAGAAGAAGGCCGGCGCTCCCAAGAAGAAGGCCGTCGCTCCCA
>CAITIQ010000089.1 GCA_903892415.1 uncultured delta proteobacterium
AACGTCGAAGGTACCGCCGCCGTTGCAGGTCGGAACGGGCGGAAGCACCAGTTCGATCAGTAGATCGATTTGGGTCGAACTTACGCCCCCGCCACGAGTCGACTCCATCACCAAGTGAATCACGTACTGATTCCCGACCACGCCAGTGGTGACGTTCCAGGTCACCAAGCAGCCACCCGGAACCGCCGTTACGATCGGGGCATTGCCTGCGATCGTTGGGACTGAACCCGTAAAGCCAGCCTCGGCGTCAGTGCCGATACGACAGGAAGTCGGGTCGCCATCCGCATCGAAGACGGGGAAGAAGATCTGGCGGATCGCACCGGTCTGGAACTGCCGAATCGGCGGAGAGGCCGAGATCGGCCCGCTGCTGTTTCCGGCGAGCAGGCTGACCCGGCTCTCGACCCGGAACTGAGCGTCCGCGCCGTTCTGAAGAGGCGCGCCAATGCGAGCATTGTCTTGGAAGAACGCAAGAAACGACGTGTTGTTGCCCGCGTAGGTTCGCGACACGACGTATTGGCGCAGCGTATAACTCTGCCCTAGCGCATCAAGACCGGTGCCGATGTTAGTGACGCCGCCGCACGCGTTGCTGGTGGTGTTATCACCGAAGTTGATTTCGGTGCAGGCAAGAAATGTTGTGCGCCAGGCCTGCTGCACGGTGAACTCCACCGTGCGCGGAGCGCCAACAGGATCAGGGATGCGCCAATAGATCGTCCCGTAGCGGAAGTGAGACGCCAAAGCGTCCTGGCTCCACCCGAAGCCCGTGGCGAGCGCAAAGAGAAGGAAAACGAGGGTTCGCTTCATGGATTTTACTTCTTTCGGCCTTCGGTCGTTTGAGCTGAAGAGGGCCCGAATCATTTGGTTTTGACCTCGGTACTTGAGGCGTCCTTCTGCAGGACCACGAACTGAACGCGGCGGTTCTTGCTCCAAGCGGCTTCGTTCTGAGCCGGGTCGAGCGGCTTGTCAGGACCGTAGCCCTTGGAGCTGAGTCGGGCGGCCTCGATGCCTCGCTTGACCAGCGCTTGCAGCACGGCCTTCGCTCGAGCATCGGAGAGGATCACGTTGGACTGGCGAGTGCCTCGCGAATCGGTGTGGCCCTGCACCTCGAGCTTCTTGATCTCCGGGTGCTCCTTCAAGATCTTGCTCACCTTGTCGAGCAGGTCGTTGGAGACCGGCTTGATCGTCGACTTGCCGGTGTCGAACTGGACCTGCTCGAGGATCACGATCTCGTTTTCGGTGATGAACACCGTCGGGCATCCGTGCTTCGTCTTGTCGGCGTTGGGCGCGCCCTTCTCGCGCGGGCACGCATCGTCCGGGTCCATGATGCCGTCACCGTCGGTGTCCACCGGCAGCGGGCAGCCATGCTTCGTCTTGTCTTCGCTCGCAACGCCGGCGAGATCCGGACAAGCGTCGTCGGCGTCGATGATGCCGTCCCCGTCGCGATCCGGCGGGCAGCCGTGCTTCTTCGGGTCTTCGTTGGCGACGCCTGCTACGTCGACGCAGGCGTCGACGTTATCGAGGATGCCGTCCTTGTCCTTGTCACCGATCACGACCGGGCAGCCGTGCTTCTTCTTATCGTCGCTAGCGACGCCGGGGATGTCGATGCAAGCGTCGACATCATCGAGGATGCCGTCCTTGTCCTTGTCACCGATCTCGGCCGGGCAACCGTGCTTGGCCGGATCCGACGAGGTTACGCCTTTGACCGTCGGGCAGGCGTCCACGGCGTCGAGAATGCCGTCGCCATCGGAGTCTCGTGCAGCGACGGGCTCAGGCGTGTACTGCAGCGTGAATACGCCGCGAAAGTCCGGCGTTCCGACGCCGTTGGTCAGACCGGGACCGGCGGCCAGGCCTGCCTCCATGAACTTCACGAAGCGGAACTTCGCTCCGGCGAGCACCTCGGCGTTGGTGTTGCGACCTTCGGTCTCGTCGAACGAAACTGCGCCGCTGGTTTCAAGTCCCAGCTGCAGCGTGCGATCCTCGAGCAGCAGCACCCCAGCGCCAGCGCCCCAATTGAACTGATGGCCGAGGGTCACGTTCGCGACCTGCGCCGAGCCTCGCAACGTCGGCCCGACCGCCGCCGTCCAGATGAAGCGATCCGCGCGCCCACCGACCAGCGCGTGAGGCTGACCGCGCACCGAACCATCGCTCACGTAGGCATCGCTACCGCCGGTGGGAACCCACAGATAGCCGCCAAGGCCAACCTGGAAGGCGTCATGGTACTCGCCGAACAACCGAACACGCGCACCCACTCGCAGGTCCCCGAGCTCGGCTCCGCTGGGGCTGGTCAACGTCAAGGCGTCATTGCCCACGTTGCCCTCCCCCGCTTGGTACAACGCAAACGGCATATCGACGTTGACCGACACGCGATCGAACAAGGCCACGGTCACGTTGGCGTGGAGGAAGAGCTGATGCTCAACGACGGAACACTCGGACTCGCCGCACGAGAGCGGTGAATCATCGCTCGAAGCAACCACCAGCGGGTTGTGGGCGTAGTCCAGCACGACACCGCCGTGGACGTTGAACACGCCGTCGCTGGGCGTGAAGGGCGATGGCACGCCGAAGAAGCGGTCCCCGGCGAAAGACGGGTCAAACTTTGGCAGGTCGATGGCGGCAGCTTCTTGGGCCGAGGCCTTCGTTTCAACGACAAGGCCGGCCACCAGAGTGGCGAGCAACAGCGCGAGCTTGCGGTCGCGTAAGCGCATAAAAGGGCTCCTCTGTCCGCAGTAGTTCACGGACGTTGCAACCACCGTTAGCAACATCGGCCTGCGCTGGGAACGGTTGCGGCCCGCAGGCAGCAACCGTTGAGTGAGCTCCTTTCGGCGTGAACGCCCTGGATCGAAACAACCCAAGTCGCTAGCCTGTCAGTGCGACGGAAACTGCGCCCGCCGCTTCGCACTCACTCAGCGCGTTCGATCAGCTCGACCTTGTAACCGTCCGGGTCTTCGACGAAGGCGATCACCGTCGTACCGTGTTTCATCGGCCCGGGCTCGCGCGTCACTTTGATGCCCTTCGCACGCAGCCGCTCCACCGTCTCGACGATGTTGTTGGTGCTGAACGCGAGATGGCCAAAGGCGTCGCCGAGCGTATAGTCCTTGCGTCCCCAATTGTGCGTGAGCTCGAGCACGGTGCTGTTCGACTCCTCGCCGTAGCCGACGAACGCCAAGGTGAATTCTCCGCCGGGATAGTCGTTGCGGCGCAGCAACTTCATCCCGAGGCCCTCGCAGTAAAAGGCCAAAGAAGCGTCGAGATCCCCGACGCGCAACATGGTGTGGAGCATCCGCATGAGCCCAGCGTACGCGCGAAAAAAAACGCGGTGGCGCCTTTCCACCGAAAACGTGGAGAAGCGCCACCGCGGAGAGCCGGGCTCATCTGGCAACGAACTCCACGAAGGACGACCGCGCACGGCTAAACTGACGCGATGAATTCTTCCATCGCCAGAGCGGCGCTGGCCGTGGACGAGGCAGACGCGCTGCTGATCACCGCGGGCGCCGGCATGGGCGTTGATTCGGGCCTACCTGATTTTCGCGGCAACGAGGGCTTTTGGGCGGCCTACCCACCGATCGCAAAGCTTGGCCTCTCCTTCGCCCAGATGGCTAATCCACGCTGGTTCCACAGCGACCCGACGCTCGCCTGGGGCTTCTACGGCCATCGCCTGAACCTCTACCGAAGCACCGCGCCACACGCTGGGTTTGCGGTGCTCAAACGTTGGGCGGCCAGCTGCGCAAGTGGCGGCTTCGTGTTCACCAGCAACGTCGACGGCGCGTTCGTGCGCGCAGGCTTCGCCGACGAGCGCATGGTCGAATGCCACGGAGCGATCGACTACCTACAATGTCTTCGGCGTTGTCCTGGGATCTTCAGCGCGCACAGCGTGCAGGTCGACGTCGATGAAAGCACCTTCCGCGCAAGCGGACCGCTGCCGAGCTGTCCGCAATGTGGCGGGCTGGCCCGACCCAACGTGCTGATGTTCGGCGACAGCGGCTGGGACTCACGCCGCACCGACGAACAAGAGACGCGCCTCGAGAGCTGGCTCGAGTCCCTCCCCGCTAGCGCGAAGCTCGTGATCGTCGAGTGCGGTGCTGGTACGGCGATACCAACGGTGCGGCTGCTCGGAGAGCAGCTCTGCCGTCGTCGCGGCGCGACGCTCATTCGCATCAACCTGCGCGAGGCGGAGGTCCCCGCCGGGCAGATCCCTGTCTTCTCAGGCGCAAAGAGCGCCCTCGAAGCAATCGACGCGGAGCGTAAGGAGCGGCGCCTTTCGGCGAAATGACGCTGCTTCCACCTTCCGCGGAAAGAGGGTTGACCAGCTCGCCCGCTACATCGACCATCGCCCGATGCGCATTGGGATCCTCACCTCGGGAGGCGACGCCCCCGGAATGAATGCCGCGATTCGAGCCCTGGCCGTGGTTGGCAAAGCGCGGGGGCACGAGATCGTCGGTATACGAAACGGCTATCTCGGTGTGCTCAACAAGGACGCAGGTCCTTTGGCGGCCGACAGCATCGAGGGCATCACGCGCCAAGGCGGCACTGTGCTCGGCTCATCGCGCTGTCTCGAGATGACGACGCCCGACGGGCAAACGCGCGCCTTGACCAACTTGAAGGAGCTCGGACTCGAAGGCTTGGTCGTGGTTGGAGGCAACGGCTCGTTGACCGGCGCGCACGTGCTAGCGGCCAAGAGTGAGTCGCTCAAGGTCGTCGGCATCCCGGCGTCGATCGACAATGACGTCGGGCACGCCGGCTTGGCCATCGGCGTGGACACAGCGGTGAACACCATCGTCGGCGCTTGCGACCGCATCAGCGACACGGCGCGCGCCCACCGCCGCTGCTTCATCGTCGAGGTGATGGGTCGTAACTGTGGTTTTCTCGCCATGCGCGCCGGTATCGCGGCAGAAGCCGACGCTATTCTTTACGGTGAGGGCGGCATGATCGAGGAGGAGGTCATCGCCCGACTCGATCGCATGTTGCGCCGCTGTTTTGCACCGGGTCGCGAAAAGAAGCGGGTGCTCATCGTCAAAAGCGAGGGCTGCACCATACCGGTCGCGCGGCTGCGCGAGCGCGTTCAAGAGCTGCTGACCACCATCGCCCCCGGGGTAGATGCGCGCGAAACGGTGCTCGGACACGTGGTGCGCGGCGGTGACCCGACTGCGCTGGATCGAACCTTGGCGCAGCGGCTGAGCTTCGCGTCGATCGTCGCGCTCGAGGCCGGGCTCAGCGACGTGATGGTCGGTTGGGAGCCACCCTTCGGCGTAGGCCGCGAGACGCTCGATCCGAGCGTTCGAATCATCCCCCTCGAAGAGGTGCTGGCCGAAACGGCGCGCCTACTCGACGGTTCGAGTCCGATCATTCAACGCAGGATGCTGCTCTTGGCCCAGGTTGAAGAGGTCCTGCCTGGGTAGCGTTCTCGCTGAACCGGCGAGAGGAGTCGTGCGTAAGGGGGGTGGGATGTCGAACGAAGTCGTCAATGCGACCACGCCACAACCCCCGTTGCGAACTGGACTGGCAGAGTATTTCCTGGGTGGCGGGCTGCGCTGGAAGAGCCGCTATCGCGTGATCGAGTGCGCCGCGGTGGCGGTGTACTTCCTGTTCGTCGCACGCATCGCGGTCAAGATTGGCGCGGTGATCGCCGAGCAGCTGTGGCTCTTGCTGTTCACTCTCCCGGTGCTGCTCTTGGCGCTGCTGGCGGCTGACTTCGTCAGCGGCTTCGTTCACTTCCTGGCCGATACCTACGCGCGGGAGGAGACGCCGTTCCTAGGACCCAAGCTGATCTTTCCGTTTCGTGAACATCACCGCGACCCGCTCGGGATCACCAAGCATGACTTCGTTGAAGCCAACGGAGACAACTGTTTGGTGACCTTGCTGGTGCTGGTGCCGTTCGATCTTTTGGTGCCGGCCATTTTCCCCGACCATCTCGAGCAAACGGCTGGTTTTGCGCTTTTTTCGCTATTCGTGCTGGTCTTCTCGCTGGCCATCTTGTTCACCAGCATCGTGCATGGTTGGGCTCACATGGAGCGGCCGCCGCTGTTGCTCGGGTGCTGATGCGAGCGCGGCTGATCATCTCGCGCGAGCATCACGCGGGTCACCATGACGGCACCTTCCGCAAACACTATTGCATCACCACCGGCTGGCTCAATCGGCCCTTGGATCGGATGGACTTCTTCACCCGCGTGCGCGCCCTGTTGTCCGCGGTGGGCATTCACCCCGATCAGTGACCGCGGGCGGCTGAGCTCAGGGGCCCCGGCGCCGATAGGCAACGGTGAGCATCCCGCGCGACGCTGCTCCGATCGGCTCCCACTCCGAAGGATGGGCCTCTGCGTAAAGGCCCAGCGATTCGCCCGGCGACGCCACGATCCACGTGGGCCGCAAGTTTCGCAAGAGCGGCCCCCAAGCCGAGTTCGCTGCGGCGTACTGCAGCTGGTTGTCGCAGCGATCGTTGTAGAGCAAGGCCGGGAAGGTCACGCCATCGCTGAACACCACCAGCGCGCCCGTCGTGAGTTCGCGCTCGCGTGCTCGAGCAACGGTCACGTCCATGGTCCACGACGCAGGCCCGACCAACGCCATCGGCGACTGCGGGTCACGTAGCGCAGCGAGCGTCTCTTTGACCGAGGCTCCACCGAAGCTCGGTGCGAAGCTCGCGATGCGCGCTAACGCAACGCCCAATCCGAGCACCAGGAGCACGGTGAACATGGGCCGCCCCCAACGCGGTTCCCGACTCAGCCCGCCGCCGATCGCGAAAAGCGCGCAAGCCTGCACGAGCATGTAGCGAGCCGACCAAAGCGCCGGCGATAGCAGCACCGGTAACGCCAACTGCACCAACACCAAGAGGACGCGTTCGGCGCGCGCACGCGCAAGCTTCACGACGCGCTCATCGCGAACTCGCCTCGTTCGCCAAACGCGCAGCGTCGCCAGCAAAGCTGCAACCAGCGAAAGCGGCAGCATCAGCCACGCGAACACCACGCCGTAACCACCCCAACGAAGGTCGGCGTAGTCCCGGCCAGGCGCCGGCGGCACGAACACCGAGGCCAGCGTCTCTCGCGCGCTCGCGTTGACGTTGACCTCCGAGCTCTTGCGTACCCCCGGCCAATCGATGCCCAGCCGGGGCGCGGCGATCTGAATCGGCCAGAACGGATTGTGAAAGTCTCGGTAGTTGGGAACCAGCGTCAGCCCGAGAAAAAGCGCCGGCAACGCCACAATCCAAAGCTCCGCCCACGACCTTCGCGGCTGGCCTAAATACCAGACCAATGCGCAGCCAGGTCCGAGCAGCAACGCCATCGACTTGCTGCCGATCGCCAACCCCAGCGCAGCCCCGAGCAACAGCGCACCAAAACGATCACGGTGCGGAGGAGTCGCAAAGTGCACGGCGCTCAGCCCCCAAGCCGCAGCAAACACGTCCACGTAGGTCGTCCGCCATTGCAGGATCGCCCCAGGCATCAACGCCGCTAGCACCGCAAGCCCCACAGCCACGCGGCGCCCAGAGAAGCGACGGGCAAGCAGATAACCGGCCGAAAGCATCGGCAGAGCGGCCAGCGTATTGGGCAGCTCGATCGCCGCTCGCCCCCAAAACATCCACCAGAACGCCGACGTGAGTTCAGCCGTGCGCGGAAAGCCGTTGGCCTGCTGCAATAGGTTCGGCGGCAGCTGCATGGGTTTGCCGCCCCCCGATTGCAATACGAAGCCCGTGATCGTGTCGTGGTACCAAACGCCATCCCACGCATCGGAGGCCAGCACCGCGACCTGCAGCAGCGAGTACGCCCACAAGCCTGTAAAGCAAATCAGCATCGCGCCGGAGAATCCAAGCCTGCGCAAACGCACCACGAGCGCGGCCGTCGATGGTGACTCGGCTGGATGACGACGCACCATCAAGCGCGACCCGATCAGCATCAGAGCGCTCGCCAACAGCGCGAACAGCGCCACCCAGCCTCGTGAGACCATGCCGAAGGCGTTGGCCAGCTGCATCGGGACGGCGATCGCGAGCGCGGCGAACAACCAGAACAAAGTGACGAGTTCGGCCCAGCCGGTTCTTCGCGCTTGAACCACCGCGCGAGCCAACGAAAGTGCCGCGAGGTGCAGCACGAAAGGAACCAGGCTGAACACGCCTAGTTCATGGCTCGTACGGCCGAGCCAACGGCTTCGGAAATCGAGCTGAACCCAGCCTGACGCACGCGAGCCGCGAGCCCTTGGTGAATTCGATACGCAACCAACGGGCCTTCATAAATGAAGCTCGTGTAGAGCTCGAGCAAGGTGGCGCCGTTCACGATGCGCACCCAAGCCTCCTCCGCCGAGTCGATGCCCCCCACCGAAATGAGCACCATCGAACGACCGACCTTGCGATAGAGGCGGGCCAAGATTTGCCGGGAACGCTCTTTGAGCATAGGCCCGCTCAGACCGCCGTTGCCCAACTGCGCGACGGCCTCGGCGTCGGTTTGCAGGCCGCTGCGGGCCACGGTGGTGTTGGTAGCGACGATGCCGTCGACGCCAAGTCGCAGAGCGACCTCGGCGATCGCATCGATCTCGTCGTCGCTCAGATCGGGAGCGATCTTAACCAACAACGGGACACGCTTGTTCGCACCGCTCGCTTCGAGACCCTCGCGCGCGGCCGTGAGCACCGCAGTCAACGCTTCGCTCGCCTGCAGATCACGCAGACCCGCCGTATTCGGAGAGCTTACGTTCACCACCAGAAACGCCGCGTGAGCACCGAGCAGACGCGCAGCTTCACGATAGTCGCTGGGAGCATCGGCTTCCGAGGTGCTCTTGTTCTTGCCGATGTTGACAGCAACCAGCGGGCTCGGGCGCTTGGCCAGTCGGGCAGCGACCGCAACAGCACCATCGTTGTTGAAGCCCATGCGGTTGAGCAAGGCTCGGTCGCGCTTCAGCCGAAAGAGCCTCGGCTTCGGGTTGCCGGGTTGTGCGCGGGGAGTCACCGAACCGACCTCGACGAAGCCGAAGCCGAGCGCAAGCAAGGCCTGCGGAGCACGCGCGTTCTTGTCGAACCCGGCAGCGAGCCCGAGCGGACTTGGGAACACGGTGCCCAAAGCCGAGACGGAGATCGTTGGGTCACTTGCAGCGAGCCAGTTACGCGTCGCCGACTCGAGCGGGCGCAATTTCATCAGTGCGCTCAGCCCGCCGAACACCAGTTCATGCATCGGCTCGGCCGGGAACAGCGAGAAGACGCGAAAGACGAGATCGTACACAGCTCCCCTCTACTCGAGTTCCCCACGTCCGGCGAGCGGCCGTGCCCTGCGATTAGAGCGAGCGGCGTCGCTTGCGCAGAGCCGCGACCGCAAGCGCAAGCCCCGCCAGCAAAGTACCTACGCCCGGTTGCGCAGCCGGAGCAAAGGAGCACCCGTCATTGGGCGTGGGCGGCGCCACCGTTGGCTCGCCGTCATCCCCTCCCGAGGCCGAGCTCGACGGGCCACCAGTCGAGGAACTGCCGCTGCCGGAACTGCCACTGCCGGAACCGCTGCCACTGCCACTACCACCGCCCGTCCCAACCGGGCCCGCCTCGAGCCGAATGGCGGCGCAGGTGTAGTAATACGGCTGGGGCGAGCCCTTCATAAACTGACGAACTTGAATCGTGCAGGAGTCGCAAGGAGCGTCGGGCAAGGTGATCGACGCGCTTCCGATACCGCCTTCCGTCGTGTCTGGCACCGTCACCGAAATGGCGGCATTCTCAAAGTCGGCCTCGGTCACTTCGGTCGGCGGCTTCGATGAGAAGGAAACGCGAAAGTCGCCCGCGTGGTTGACGGTCTCGTTCCAAGTGACGGTGATTTCGGTGCCGGTCTGCAGCACGCTCACTTCGTACGGGTCGTCGCACGGGATGGTGGGATCCCCAATCACACAGCCGCAGGGAGCTTGTTTCGCATCGTCATTCGGCGACATCGGCGCTGGATCCACGAGCACGGTGTGACCGAACACCACGCTAGGAATGAGCAACAGACCGACGGAAGCCCCAACCCGAAAAGCTTTACTGCGCATCGCCGGACGATATCCGAATTTGCCCGCTCGCGTTGACCCTTTTGGCCAGCCTTGACGGCGGAGCTCGGCGCACGTTGGATGGCGCATGGTCCGAAAGCCAGAGCCGGGGGAGCAGCGCGATCAGGACGACGATGCCAGTTGCGCCGATGAGGAGGCCGAGAGCCGCAACGCAATTTTGCGACGGCGCGCGTTGTTCGTCGCTTCTGCCGTCGCCGGCCTTTCGTTGCCGAGCGCCTGCGCCGACGCCCCGCCCAACGTCTGCTTGAGCCCTCCCGTACCGCGAACCGCACAGGAGTTGGCGACCACGAGCGCCTCAGCGCTGGCCTCCGCGTCTGCCGCGCCCACGGTTTCTGCGTCGCCTTCAGCTGCTGCGGAGCCGTCTGCCCAGGCCTCGGCCACAGCGCAGACCTCCACAAGCGCGCCTCCGACTGTCGCACCACCAACCAAAACAGCGACACCGCCGCGGGCCTGTTTGCGCATGGCTTCGCCTCCTCCCACCGTCTGTCTGATGATGGCGGTTCCCACGGACGACAAGTCCAAACCTTAGATGGTCGCTGCGACCAGCGACCTCGCCGAGCTTGTGTTTCACGGCTTGGCCTTTGTACCGATCGCGGAGGACGCGCCGCCCGGCGCCCAAGCTGCAAGTCTGTTCAATCCTTGCTACGGCCGTTGGTTCAGCGAACGTGCCGGCCGGGAGACGGTGCGTTGGTTCGAGGACGATGCAGCGCTACTCGCGCGGCTGCTCGAGGAGGAGGTTGCGGCGCAAGGCATCTCCTGTCTCGCGCTCCTGCATCCAACCATCGACGGGCTGTTGCACACGGCCGAAAAACCCCTGCTCGAACTCGCTGCCTCGCAGGTGCACCACGTCGGCGCACTGTCACTTTTACGCTCCCTTCACAGCCCCGCGATCGAGATCTTCCGCGCTGATATCGCGTTAGCCGCACGAGCCTTCCGCTCCGCCTTTGGCGAGCACGTTCGGCCAAGACTCGAGCGCCTGGCGCAGCACGTGGAGCGCCGTGCTGCGCGCCTGCACGGCTTACCCGCCTGGCTCGACTTGAGCGCCTGCGAGCTCTCGCTGGCTCTTGGCAACTGCGGTAGGGCCCTCGCTGACCGAGTGATCGTTGGGGTCGGCGTCCCCGACCTCGATGACGAGGCTGCAAGCGAGCAGGCTGTCCGCTTGATCGTTCACGAGCAGGCGGTGCAACGGGCAACTCGCTTCCTCGAAAGTCGCGGCCGCACAGGCGCTTGGGCAGCGGTAGAACCCCTGGCACTCGCGATTGAGGCGCGAATCGTAAGGGGAACGGAGATTGAAAAGAGCCACCTCGAGTGGCTCTTTTCCTTGTCTCGCGCTGGTCTCGAGCAGGAAACGGCCGAGCTAGACGCTCAGGCCGATGAACTCGCGAGGGACTAAAGCGGGCCGATCATCGGCTCGGGATCACTTCAGCGTCGGGGAAACGAAGTAGATGAAGATCAGGAAGCTCCCGAGCGTGAGCACGAGCAGCACGATCAGCTTCTCGAGCGTCCAAGCTGCTCCCGGGTCCACCGGGCGGCCCGGCGTTTTTCCACTTCCTTCGATGGCACTCATGGGGCGGAACGTAGGGTCCAGGGCGAGCATGCGTCAAGTCAGTCGAAAGACCAGGGCAAGGTCACCTCGAACCAGCCGTCGGGCGGTGGAGGAAACCGCACCTCCTCGATAAAGCGGGCCATACAATCCTCGAAGGATGGGTCTCTCAGGCTGGTCGTCGAAACGGTGGTTCGGATTGGCAACCCGTCAGCTGTGACCGTCCAGCGCAAAACCACGCCCTCAACGGGTCCCCGCCTCAAGGCCGAGTCGCGACAGAGCTTGAAGCTCTCGCTCTTTTGCTTGAGGGCTGCTGCCACCGAGTAGTCCGCTGCGGCGGCCGGACACTGGCTCTGGGAGCCTTTTGAAACCCCGCCTGCAGCGCAAGCGCAGCTCTTCGTGGGCGTGCTGACCATTCCGCGAGCGCAGCAGCCGAGGAATTCTCCGCCTGGATCACACCACGACTGCTCCGACGCCGAACATCGAGACTCAGCACAGTGAATCGCTCGGGGTCTTGCGGCGCTCTCCCGTTGGTCGGCCCGCTGTGTGGCCGGATCATTGAGACCCAAGATAGGCGGCTTCGTTGCGCTGCTCACCGAAGGCCCCTGTCGCTTCAGATCCAGCGAGTAGAGGAACGCTCCACTCAAAAGAAAGATACCCACCCCCGCAGCCACCGCCGACCAAGGCTTCTGACGTGGTCCAGACGCAACCAACGGCGCCTCATGCTGCTCGTCTTCGTGCGCCTCCTCCGTCACCTTTTCACTCACGCGAGCAGCATGGGAGACTTCTGCAACCGCTTCAAGGACTGTACTCCCACAAAGGCATGAGGGCCGAACAACCCAAGAGTTGCTCGGCCCTGCGCCAGAAGGAAGCCGCGTTCAGATCGGTTGGACGCGCTCTTTACCGAGCCAACCAAAACTGAAGCTGACCACCGGCTTGGTGTCCTCACTGAGCCAGGTGCTACTAAAGCCAATTCGCATCGAGCGAACTCGAGCTTCACGCGGGCGATCACTCTCCGCGGGCAAGTGCCGCATGGGCATCTGAGCGAGGAAGCCACCGTCCTCCTCGACTTCGGTCACGCCCAGCACCGCATCGAGCTGAACCACTCCACTTTCGGCAGCGCCTTTGGTCGCCTTCATCGAGAAAACGACGGGACAGCTTTCGGACGAACTTCCGACATGCTGACTGTTGACCGCGGCCATCACCGACCCGAAAAAGAAGCGCTCCTTGTCCTGCTTTTCGCGCCGCACGACGAAGGACAAGTCCTCTCCAGACTTTGCCCCGTACACCTTCACTTTGCCCGGTAGTTCGCCGAGCAAAGCGAGTTGTACGCGACTCTCGGTGTGAAGCCGCACACCGTGCGTCTCCGCATCGACAAAGGCGAACTTGACCTCGAGATCCAACTTGCCGTCCGCCTCAGCGACGATGCGATCGGAGCGAACCATCTGCACCGAGGTGTCCGGACCGCCACCACCATAACGCTGCGACTTGTAGTTCTGGACGATCGTGCTCGGGCTCATGTTGCCGGACCAGTTCTGCTCCTGGCCCGAGTTTGGATAAGCGGTTTGGAAGCAGCCAACGACAGGCGCATCCTCTCCGCGGGACTGTCGCTGCGCAGCCTCCTTGCTTCCGTGGATTTGCGCGTAGGTGACGTCGCTTCCTCCGTAGGAGGGTGGAGCTTCCACGTAGAAGCCTTCCGCAGCTTCCGTTGCCGGGATCGACTTCGGCACCGTTACGCGCGTTGGGACCTCGAGTTTACCCTCGGCGAGCCGACCGAAAACGTCCGCAGTGTTGGTCCGCTTGGCCTTGGCCTTGGGTGCAGATGGAGCCGCAATCGAAACAGCTGAGAGCAGCGCGACCGTGGAAAACGTTAGCAGGCTGGTCAATCGCTTCATGGGGCTCCTCACAACGACTGGAGGTAAACTTCAAGCGCGTTGAGTTCGGCCTCTTCGAGGTGCTTGGTGTGGCCCATCTGTCCGTCGGATTGGACGAGCGCGTCCCGCAACGTCGAGTAGCGACCATCGTGGAAGAAGGGTCCGCGCCCAGCGATGAAGCTCAGTGACGGCGTGTTGAAAGCGCCCTTGCGATCGGCTCGAGCCTTGAGGCCGAGGTCGTGGTTCTTGGCGTCGTTACCACCCTCTGCGTGACACGTTCCGCAGGCGGCCTTCTCCGAGTGGAAGACGGCCTCTCCTTGCTTCACGACGGCCGGGTCCAGCGAGTTGTCTCGTGGCGGCGCGGGCATGGCCTCCAGGTAAGCAACGAGCGACTCGAGCTCTACATTGCGCAATCCCTGCCCGTTGAGCCGCTCAAACGTGTGTACGAGATGCTCGCGAACGTCCTTGGTATCACCATTCCAGGAGAATGGCGCGGTGCCATTGAGTCGACCGGCGAGCATGATCGTGCGACGCGGACCATCCGGCGTTGCCCAGGTGATGGCGTCGTCACGACCATCGGGGTGGCAGCTCGCACAGGCGCGACCATCACGCGAGACGCGCGCATCGCCAGTCGAGTGAAAGATCTGACGACCCAACATGACCGAGAGCGGCATCGGCTCACTCATCGGCTTGAGCGCCAGGCGGTCGGGCTTGCCGAGGCGCGCCTCACCGGAACCCATCTGATTGAGGTCCACAACCTCGATGCTCCGCTCGAACTGTGACCAGACGACCGCGCGCCCGTTGTCGGCATCAACCGCAACGCCTGTGGGACCGGACCCCACGTCCCAGCGAGCCTTCTCGATGCTGACCGGGTTCGCCGCTGCAGCGTCATACGCAACCAACGCATCGATGCCGAAACAGGTGACCAAGAGCGTCGACGTCGCATCGTCGGTCGCTGCAGCGCGCGGGAGAAGACACTCCCCCATCTCGACTTCCGAGCTACCTCGGCCAAACACCTGATCGGGCCCGTTGGAGAAGGAGGCGT
>CAITIQ010000090.1 GCA_903892415.1 uncultured delta proteobacterium
AGTAAAAAGAGAGCTTAGCTAAGCTCCCTGGCGAGGCCTGGAGTAAAAAGGGAGCTTAGCTAAGCTCCTGGGCGAGGCCTGGAGTAAAAAGGGAGCTTAGCTAAGCTCCTGGGCGATCGAGCACCACACTTACTTCGCAGAGGCCGCCTCGCAGCCAGGCCGGCTCGCAATGCGGCCGCCTACCTCATATTGGAGTAAGGCGGCTCGTTGCACGGCTATTGGATTGGGAAGACGAGGGCCCAGGCGTCGTCGTTCATGGCGTCGGTTTGGGTCATGCCGCCACCTTTGTAGCCAACGAGGGCGACGTTGGAGCCGGATACTGCGCCGCTCCAGAATTGGTCGTTGCCGTTGGCTCCGAGGGGGAGGACGTGGATGCCGGTGCCATACTTGGTATCGAGTTCACCGTTAGCGTCGAGCACGACGAAGACGGCGTCCTGGCTGGGCATGTTGCTCGGGCCGGTGGAGCCGACGATGATGGTTTCTCCGCCGGGGAGCGCGACGGCGCTGCGTGCGTTGCTGCCGAGCATGGTGCCGGAGGGGTCGACCAAGACGGCGCCGTTGGCGGCTCCGCCCCAGGTTAGGTCTCGCTCGCCGGTGGTTGCGTCGAAGCGCAGGGATACGTAGTCGTTGGTGTCTCCGATGTTCCGGCCGTAGCCAGCGGTGACGATGTTCTGGCCATGAACGACGAAGTTGTAGATCTCGGTTTGGGTGGCCAGGATCGCGTCGTGATACAGGCCGCCGTTCGCGAAGTTGGTGTCGAGTTGGCCGGCCGTCGTGAGCTTGTAGAGGACCACCTGCACGGAGCCGAGGTCGGGGGTATCGGCATAACCGCTGCCGACCACGCTGCCGTCGGCGAGCGTATGGATGCCGCGCGCCGTTGCGTTTACTTCCTGGATGTCCAAGCGGAATTGCCCGGCGGTTCCGAAGGCCGCATCCACAGTACCGCCCGGCGTGAGCTTGAGCACGGTGAAGTCGGTATCGGTTCGCGGGCCGCCGCCGGCCACGGTGCCGAGCGCCCGCGAGTTGGCGTGTACAAAGATATTGTCGTTCCCGTCGACGGCGAGTCCGCGCGCCTGATCAATACCCGTTAGCGTTCCACCCACGTCGACAGCGTCATTGAGGTTTACGACCGTGGTGCCCGCCGTACCAAACGTTGTGTCGGTGGAGCCGTCGGCGTTGAGTCGGGTGACGGCGACGTCGCGGTCGGCGGCGTTTACGCTGTTGGCGACGCCCGCTGAGACGATGATCTTGCCGTCGGCTTGAGTCGCTATATCGATCTCGTCGCCACCGCCGGCGAAGATCAAGTTGGTGGTGGCGACGCCTGCGTTTGCAAAGCCTGCATCGAGGCCGGCTTGGCCGAAGCGAACCACGGTGACCGTGCGCGTTCCACCCACGGCCGGAGCCGAGAAGCCCGCTGCGAGGAAGCTGCCGTTGGGGCCTGCGGTCACCGACTGCAATTGGTCCGGACCTGCGGAGGAGAGCGGAATCGGGAACGGCTCCGGGGGCGTAAAGGGCTCCCCACCACCAGCGCCGCCGCCACCCGTGGCTGCCCCACCCGTAGCCGCGATGCCGCCTTCACCGGCGGACCCACCGCTTCCGCCGACCGCACCGGAGCCGCCGTCTCCGCCAGAGCCACCCGAGGCGCCCGCCGCTCCGGAACCGCCGCCGCCGGTGGAGCTGTCATCACCGCACGCCACCATGCCTGCGACCAAGCATGCTGCCCAACCAAGACCGTTAACCATTCGCATGGAGCCTTACTAGCGATGTTGAAAGTCGAATTCAATAGCAATAAGCAAGGTCGTACGATTCGCCTGTCGAAGGCGGTAGGCAACGCTAATTTGCCGGTGGAACCCTGCGTTTGGAGGGCCGGCGCCGCGGCTGTGCCAGCGCTTTGAGCCGGCCTCCGACGCTGACAATCGCGTCGATCACCGGCAGCAATTCACCGCCGAGCGGCGTGAGGGCGTACTCCACCGAGGGAGGGGAGGTCGGGCGGACGGTGCGCGAGACGACGCCGCGCTCCTCGAGGTCGCGCAGCCGCGAGGTGAGCACCTTCGCCGAGATCTTCGGCAGGTCGACGCGCAGCTCACTGAAGCGTCGGGGGCCGGCCCGCAAATACCAAATCAGGTTCGGCGTCCAAACCCCGCCGAGCAGCTTCATACAGGTGCCGAGCGGACAGTCTGGTGGCTCCGGCGGGGCTGGGTTCTTGCGCACTCGAAGGGCCATGCTCGCTCCTGGTTACTCGGTGGTTACTTCATTATCCTAGTAACCCGAAGTTACCACGTGCGCTAGGCGCTCTCGCGAGTACGTTCGCCGGGTGAAGCAAACACCTTCGGCTGCAAACGCGCTCGGAATTCGCTACCCCATCGTGCAAGGACCGTTCGGCGGAGGGCTTTCGACGAGCAAGCTCGCGGCCCTGGTATCGAATGCGGGCGGGCTCGGGTCCTACGGCGCTCACCTGCTCGAGCCGGCGCAGCTCGAGGCGTTGGTGCGCGAGCTTTCGAGCCTCACCGCGGCGCCGTTCGCCGTAAACCTTTGGGTCTCCGATCACGATCCGGGTGGGCTCGATACGAGCGCAGCCAGCTTCGAGCGAGTGCTTTCGTTGTTCCGACCGTATTTGCGTGAGCTCGGGCTGGAGGACCCAGCGCCGCCGGAGCTCGCTGAGGTCGCGCCTTACCCAATGCAGAGCTGGTTCGTCTCGCGGCTCAAGGCCGCCTGCCTTGCTTCGGGGCGCAGCGATCTGGTCTCGTTGTGGGGCGGGCAAATCGCTCCCAACCTCGAGCATCGCAGCGCTACAACGTTGATGAACTCTCTGATCGAGGAGCTGAGTGTATGAAGCTTTATTATTTCCCCGGCGCCTGTTCGCTTTCGCCGCATATCGTGGCGCGTGAGGCTGGTCTTTCCCTCGAGCTGGTGAAGGTGCACCCCGCCTCGCAGCGCACCGCGAGCGGTGCAGACTTCTTGGCGATCTCGCCCAAGGGCTATGTGCCGGTGTTGGAGCTCGAGGACGGTCAGCTGCTGACCGAGGGCCCAGTGATTGTGCAGTACCTCTCCGATTTGGCGAAGTCGGCGCTGGTGCCGGCGGCCGGTACCATGGAGCGTTACCGCCAGCAGGAGATGCTCGGCTACATCAACTCAGAGCTGCACAAGTCGTATGGGCCGCTCTTCAATCGCAAGACGCCGGTCGAGGTCCGTGACGAGCGAGTGGTCTATTTGAAGAAGCGCTATGCGCTGATTGAGCAGCAGCTCGAGGGTAAGAACTACCTGTTTGGCGAGCATTTCAGCGCGGCCGATGCTTACCTCTATACGGTTACTCGCTGGGCCGCCCTGGTGAAGCTGGATCTCTCGGAGTTCCCGAACCTGATGGCCTTTCAATCGCGGGTAAGCGAGCGACCTCACGTGCGAGAGGCGCTGATCGCCGAGGGGCTGCAGAAGGTCGAGGCTTCGTAGCTGGCTCGCGGCGAGCCGGCTTGGAGTATGCTGGCCGGCGTTTGATGGCCATCGATCCTCGGCGCTCACGACTGCTCTTCGGCTTGTTGGTCGCCTCGAGCTGCGTGCTCGTGGCTTGTCCACCGATCGAGCTGCGAGTGAGCATCGACGCGGATTCGGTCGACGGCGCCATTGTGGACTGCGTGATCGATCTCGGCGGTGAGCCTTGCGGTAGCGATGTGTCGTTTGGCCCTTTCCTTGGAGATACCGAGGATGGGGTTCGCAAGGGAGTTTGCCTGGCTGTGCAGCTCGCGATGGTGGCGATCCCGAGGGACGATGAAGAGAGCTGGCCGAAGGATCGCCGCGCGTTCTCGCGCTGCGTCGCGCTGCAGCCCGGCATTCCGTTCGGTGAGGCGCTCGATGTGGCGGTGCAAGAGAGTCTGAAGAACGGCCTCGCGGTGGATGACGTTGAGGGCGCTGAGGACGCCTTCTTTCTGATGGGGCTGTTTGGCTCGGTGAGCGGTGATTGCAAATGTGACAGCGAAGGGGATGAGCGGCTGATGTCCTGCAGTCGGCTGCGCGAGGACGCCGATGATCCAACGCTCTTCGGCATTACCTGCACGCAGTGTTCGGGACGCAAGGTCGCCAAAGGTGGTGACTTCGCTTCGTGTGCGGCCTTCGCTGACGCAAGCTGCTTCTTTGAAGGCTGCGCTGACGTCTTCGCTCAATGACGAAGTCGGGTACGCTCTCGGAGGAGCCG
The DNA here is from genome assembly GCA_903892415.1 of uncultured delta proteobacterium. Lineage (GTDB taxonomy): Bacteria > Myxococcota_A > Polyangia > Polyangiales > Polyangiaceae > Xiheicaenibacterium. The sequence continues at coordinate 4,187 of CAITIQ010000090.1, forward strand.
CTGCAAGGCCGCTATCTGCTGCAAGAGCTGGTGGCTCGCGGTGGGATGGGGGAGGTCTTTCGCGCGGTGGTTAGCGGGGCCAACGGCTTTGAGAAGCCGGTCGCCGTCAAGCGCATCCTCCCCACGCGCTCGAGCCGGCCCGAGATGATCGAGCTGTTCGTCAACGAGGCCAAGCTGATGACCAGCCTGTCGCACCCGAACGTGGTGGACGTACTCGACTTCGGCAAGGCGGAAGACGGCTCGTACTTCCTCGTGTTGGAGTGGATCGAGGGGCTCGATCTCGGTCGCTTCGTGGCGGCGATGCAAGAGCCGATGCCGCTCGATTTGGCGTGGGCCATCGCGCGCGAGATTCTGCGCGGTCTCGCGTATGCGCACAGCCGCAGCAGCGCGCGCGGTGGGCCTTTGGTTCACCGCGACATAAGTCCGGGCAACGTGCTCGTGTCGAACGTGGGCGAGGTCAAGCTGGCCGACTTTGGCGTGGCTTCCAGCGCGGGGGACGCCAAGGGCGTGCTGGTGGGCAAGCCGGGGTATATGGCGCCGGAGCAGTTGCAAGGGGGCGCTGTGGATGAGCGGGCGGATCTGTTCGCCGCAGCGGTGGTGCTCTTCTTCATGCTGACCAAGCGCTCGCCCTTTCGTGGGGAAGGGGCGGCGGAGCGAATGCAGGCCACGCTCGCGGGGGAGGTGGTGACGCTCGCTTCGCTGCGTCCGGAGCTGCCGGCGACGCTGCAGACCTTCTTTGATACAGCATTAGCGGTCTCGCCCGGCTCGCGCTTTCAGACCGCCAAGGAGATGAGCGCCGCTCTTGATAATGCATTAAAAGCTGAGGCTGTGGTCGCGTCCGCCGACAGCATCGCCAGCGCTGTTGCGCAGGCGCTGGAGCGCGCGCCGGCTGCTCGTCCAGCGCCGATCGTGCTCGGCAAAGAGTTGGGCACGGTGGCCACGCGCATCACGCATAGCGCTGCAGGTTCGGGGTTCACGGTGAGCTATGTGGCTGAGCCGCTGGCCTCCAGCGAGGAGGGCGGTCTGCAGGCGTCGCAGTCGCCATCACCGCCCTCGAGCCCGTCGGCCTCGTCGGGGGAGGCCTTGCTCCCGCAAGCAGCGCTGCCAGAGTTGCCGGCAGCTCCGGCGCCAGCGCCTGCTGGAACGCGCAGTCTCGCTCGCCCGCTGGCGGCGATCGCTGCGGTGGTGATTTCGCTCGGCGCAGCTGCAGTCTGGTTGCGGCCCTCATCGCCGACCACCGCGCAGCCAAGCGCGACGGCGGCTGCGAGCAGCGCCGAGCCCAGCGCGCCGCAACCACCACGCGAGCCTCCGCTGGCGAGCGCGGTCTTCGCGACGCCCGCGCCGACGGAGCCGCCGTCGTCGAAGTCGGCGAGTACGCTGCCTGTTCGCAGCGCGTCAACGGCGCCAATTCGCTCGGCCAGCGCTGTGGCTCCCGCGTGCAGCGGTAGCGTGATCTTTGCCGCTACCCACGCTTGGCTTATCAGCGGTGGTCCGCAGCGCGTGGAGGCACCGGGCCGTTATCAGTGGCCGTGCGGAAGTTACGGGCTCAGCGCGACCTCGCGGCTCGATGGCGGTCAGCGCGCCGCCGTTGCGGTGATCAAAGAGGGCCAGGTCGCTCGGGTGGATCTGCGCTAGTCCGTGGTAGCTTCGGCCCTGCATGGTCGATCATACCTGGACGATTCATTCGAGCGCGGCCGCCTACGAGACCCCGACGCTTTCGGTCCAGGTGATCGATGGGCCCGACGCTGGCAAGCAGGTGGAGGCGGCAGAGGGCGAGCTCTCGGTGGGCACGGCGGAGGGCTGCGGGCTGGTGCTCTCGGATAAGTCGGTATCGCGTTTTCACCTCGAGCTGCGGGCGACGCCGCGCGGCGTGGTGCTGCGTGATTTGGGCAGTACCAACGGCACCTACGTGGGCGCGTTGCGGGTGATGGAGGCCCTGCTCGAGGGGCCGGCGGAGCTGCGCGCAGGGCGCTCGCGCATGCGCGTCGCGGTCACCAGTCGCAAGCCTATTGAGGTATCGACGGTGCCCGCCTTCGGCGCGCTGGTGGGCGGCTCGAGCGCGATGCGGGCGGTGTTCGCTCGGCTGGCCAAAGCCGCCGGGACGCTGTCGACGGTGCTGCTGACCGGCGAGAGCGGGACCGGCAAGGAGCTGGCTGCGCGGGCGCTGCACGACAAGAGCTCGCGCAAGGACGGGCCGTTCGAGGTGGTGGACTGCGGCGGTCTGCCGCCGACGCTGATCGAGAGTGAGCTGTTTGGGCATACCCGCGGCTCCTTCACCGGGGCCAACGGCGACCGCGAGGGCGCGTTTCAGCGCGCCGAGGGCGGTACACTTTTTCTCGATGAGCTGGGCGAGCTACCGCTCGAGGTGCAACCCAAGTTGTTGCGCGCCTTGGGCGAGCGGGTGGTGCGGCCGATCGGGGCGAAGAACCCGGTGCCGGTGGATGTGCGGGTAGTCGCCGCTACCCATCGCGATCTGCGCGAGCGCGTGAATCAGGGTCTGTTTCGCCCGGATCTATACTATCGCTTAGCGGTGATTGAGCTGCGCTTGCCGCCTTTGCGCGACCGGCTGGAGGACCTGCCGCTTTTGTTGCCGACGCTGGTGGAGAAGCTGCAACGCGAGCGGGGCATCCAATCGGCGGTGGATTTCGATGACCGTTTTATTGAGCTATTGGCCAAACATGATTGGCCGGGCAATGTGCGTGAGCTGCGCAACGTGATTGAGCAGTGGTTGGTGTTCGCGGAGCCGCCGGAGCTCGCGCCGAAGTTGGAAGCTCAGCAGGGAGCCGCGAACTCGGAGAGCGCGTTTGCGCATCTCTTGGAGCTGCCGCTGCGTCAGGCGAAAAACGAGGCGATCACAGCGTTCGAGCGCATCTACGTGGAGCGCCTGCTGGCGCGAACCAACGGCAACGTGGCCGAGGCAGCCCGGCTCTCCGGCGTGGACCGCGGCACGCTCTTTCGCATGTTCCGCCGGCACGGCGCCGGGGGCTGATCGCTCAGCAGCCCTCACGCGGGCATAGGATCACGTCCCGCGAGGTCTCGGCGAGCACCGCCGCGGTGACGATGCCGCCGACCAGCGCAGCGCCCGCGAGCGGCCAGACATACCACGGTATCCCGGCCTCACTCTCGACCGGCGCGCAAGGCTCGCCGAACACGCGACACAAGGCCTCATGCAGCCCGTCTGTGGAAAGCTCCGCGGTCGCGACCTCGCGCAGCAACGCGCCTGAGCCGCTATCATACAATGTTAAAGCCAGGCCGTTGGCGGTGCTATTGGCGAGCAAAAGCTCATCGGCGCGCGACCACGCGGCCTCGGCCAGTTGTCGTTCGAGCGCTGGAACTCCATCACCAATTTGCAAGAGCTGCAGGCCGAGCTCGGAGCGCCGCGGTGGGTCGAGCTCGATATGGAGGGTCGCCGAAGGTTGGAAGAACTTGGCTTGGGTGAGGGGCGCAAAGCGAAAGCGGCGCACGGTAATGAAGTGCTCGCCCAAGCGCACCTCGGCGCGCAACGGCGTGACTCCGGTTTGTTCGCGATCGTCGATCCAAACGCTTGCTCCGGGCGGATCGGTCTCGATCAGCACCTCGCCGCGCGGGCGCTTGAGCACCTCCTCGCGCACGGCCTTCAAGGCTGTTTCGGCCTCCACGCGAAAGAGCCCAGTCGGTGGCTCGGTCTCGAGCGCGAGCGTTGCCATCTCGAAGTGGGGGCGCGCGCTTGCGAGGCCGTCTGCCGTACCCGCATCCACGCTGGCCTGCACCAAACACACGCCGATCTGCAGATGCAGGTCGCGCAAGACCCGAATGTCCCCCAGCTCCTCGAGCAGCGCGCTTGATTCGGCCAGCCCGTCTCCTGCCACGCGCACGCACTCGGCCCAGCTGGCCTCCTCGGCTGCGGACCGTGCGGTCTGCAGCGCACGGTGCACGTCGGTGAGGCGTTGGCTGGGGAGCGGCGCTGCGGCTTTGGGCGGCGCTAACGGCTCGACCAAGGTTCGGAGCGTTTTGGCTTGTTGCAGCAGCGCGCTGCGCACCTGCTCGTCGAGCGCCGGGTCGAGCACGACCATGGTTTGGAGGTCGGCCGCCTGCGCCGGCTCGGGCGCAAACAGGCCCGAGGCGACGAGGAGGAGCGCTGCAGCCGTTCGACTCACAGCAGCAACGCTAGCCGATTCAGCGCCCACTCGTGCGGACGACATGGCCTTTCCTCAGCCGAGCAGCCGCAAGAGTTCAGCCTCGTCGATCACTGCGACGCCCAGCTCTTTGGCTTTCTCCAGCTTGCTGCCCGCTTCTTCGCCGGCCACGAC
>CAITIQ010000091.1 GCA_903892415.1 uncultured delta proteobacterium
CAACGGATTGTGAAGGTGAAGTCGTGACTAGTCGGCTTTGAACGAGAAGGTCAGCGCGGAGGATTTCTTGATCCCGCGAACGAACGCTCGGGCGGCCTCATGCTCGGCCGAGATGAGCGTGGGCCCGCCCTCGGGGTTGACCTCGATGTCGTCGAACTCGGCTTGATCGAGCCAGACCGAAGCATCGACGCGCAGGGTCACGGTGCCGTTGCTCTGCACGTCCGCCTCCTCGAATTCGCAGCCCTCGAGCTCGGGCGCGTCGGCTGCGTCGAGCACGTCGGACTCGCTCGCCTCCAGGCGAAAGTTCACCTGCGCCTCGCCCTTGACCGCCGTGCCCTCGAGGATGAGCACCAAGTTGCCGAGCTCGCTCGCAAGTGGGCCCTTTGCAGGGCTCGCCCAAGTGAAGCGGCCCGAGCGAAAGACGCCCGAGATGCCTTCACCCTGTGCGAGGGTCGCCGGGCTCGCCGCGAGATCGAAGCTCGAGGACTCGAGCATCTCTCCCTTGGCCTCGCCGGGCTCATAGTGGCCGGGATGCGCATGGGCGACGCGCGGGGCGAACCAGTCGAGCAAGCCCGGCGCGGGCTTGGGCGCGCTGTGAAGGGCCACCGTCTCGATCGGCGCGCCGTCAAAGTAGTAGATAGCGCCGCTCGAGATAGCGACCTTGCTCAGCTCGATCTCCCAGTCGTAGGCGTTCTTGAAGGAGAGGCTCTCGATCTCGACGCGGGTAGCTAGCTCGACGCGAACGCCCGGGGTGCTGTTGGTGTCACCGTCATCCGAACAAGACGCTGCGCCAAAGCCGCCCGTGAGCGCAGCCGCACCAATCGCGCCGACCCCTATGATGCGAAGACCCTTGCTTAGGTTCATGAAGCTCTCCAATTTGCGCGCATCTCGTAGACCCGACCGCTTACGCGCCGACCCGGGGTTCGGTTGCCTATCTCCCGGTGGCCTTGGGTCGTAGGAGGGGCCACGGGGGACGCGCTACGGTTGGGCAAGCCCAGACCGCCATCGCTGCGTCGAGTGGCGAGGCAAGGCTTAGCGCGGCCGTGCTGGTCGTGCAACGCCGAACGAGCGTTGGTCACAGTGGTCGTGACTCGCCCGTCATACTCGAGCGGCGACGAAACGCAGAAAGCCGCTGTAACCCAATCCAAAATCCGGAAGAAGCGCTGTTGGCACGCGAGCTGCGAAGGGACTTTCACAACCTTACTTCAGGAGTCTCTTATGAAAGCTCGTTCCTTCTCGTGTGTTTCGCTTGTGGTTAGTGTTTCGCTCGCGGCGCTCGCTGGTTGCACGGACGACCTGAGCAACCTCAACGAGTGGGCCGATGACATCGACGACGGCATTGAACAAGCCAGCTGTCAGCTCAGTCAGTCCTTTGCTGGCTACACCGATGTGGTGGAAACGACAGGAGGGAACTTGGCGGCGAGAGGGCCGGGCGCCACGCTCGTGGCGCGCGGTGCGATCGAGACGCTGGTGTGGAACCTCCCGCAGCCGCTGAACTCGGAAGCCGACGTCGCGCTGGAGTCGGAGCAGGGGAGCTTGGAGCCCGGCGAGCTCGTCGCCTCGTGCGGCACCGACTTGGAGGAAGCGGGCAATGGCGAAGAGCCCGCGCAGACCTTTTCCTTCGATCTGACGTTCGAGGCGCTCGCCTTGGGCGCCGATTCGCTGCGTCTCGTCGCAGATGGACAAGCCGTCGATGTTGTAGCGTTCGAGGTGCGCGAGGCCGCGGCGCTTACGCTCGAGAGCAAGCCGGAGGAGGCGGACCCCGAGGCCGAGCCCACCGCCGAGCGGTTCTCGACCGTTTGCGCGGCGCTGAGTGACGCTGACGGTGAGGCGCTTTACGCAGCTGACTCGATCGCTTGGCGCTTGGTCGCTGGCGAGGCTACGCTGATCACGGGCGTGTTTGGTGTGGACCTGGAAGCGCCGGTGACCGGCCGCTGCATCACGGTGTCGTCGCAAAGCAGCGAGCCGGTGGTTGTGGAGGCGTCCTTCCTCGAGCTCGCGCAAGAGGTGGAGGTCGAGCTGCCGTGAGCTGAGCCACTCAGTCGAGCAGCGTCTGAAGTAGCGACCGACAGCCGGGGCCACCGACGAAAAGGGCGCGCTCGCCGTCAACCTCGACGCAGCTCTCGAACGAGTTGGCGGAAGCAGGGCGTTTCCCGAGCGAAAGGGCGAACACCGAGAGGCCCTGACGGACGAAGCCTGCGCTGCCATCGGAGCCGGGGACTGGGACGAACTGCAGCTGTTTGGCGGCGAAGCGTGTTTGCAAATCGGCCATCGAGATCGCTGCGATCGGTTTGCCGGCGAGCGTCTTCGGCGGAGGTGGCGCAGCGGGCTGCGCAGGCGCTGCGTCGCCGGGAGAGAACTTGATCGGGTAGGTGACCCTGACGACGCCGCCGCCCTCCGGCTGCGGGAAGCTCAGCCCGTTGAAGGCCTTGGCGACACAGCTGCCCACGCTCTTGTCTTTGAGATCGCTGGTGTGGCTCACCTCTGCGACCTCGCCCAGCTTGGTGATCTTGAAGCTCACGCTGACCTTGCCGCCGAGCTTCGGATCATTGCGCAGGCCGTTTTCGTAGCAGAGTCGGAAGCGGCCGAAGTTCTGCCGCACGATGCGCTGGATGACCTCGCGAGGGAGGCGGCCATTCACGCTGGTTTCTCCCATCCTCACTTTGGGCGGGTTAGCGCGGCTGCTGCCGAGTCGACCCGAGCCGGTGCCAAAACCCTGGCCGGTTCCAGTCCCGGCGCCGTGCCCGATCGAACCGATGCTGCCAAGGCCGATGCCTTCTCCGCGTCCACCACCGCCTTCACCGATGCCGGCCAAGCCCAATGCGCCAGCAGTGTAGGCACCGCCAACCGAGTCGCCCCAGACGTTGCCCTTCGCGCTGAGTGGGTCGGCGTCGGGGCCCCACGGTGCGGTGGGAGCGTCTGGATCTCCGCCTGCTCCGGTGTTGAGCAAGCCGATCATGCCGAACTCTTGCTGCGTCTCCGAGTTCGCCTCCTGCAACATCGGCTCGGTAGGCGAAAGCTCCACGCTCAGCCCGTAGCCGCGGCCTTCACTGGGAAAGCGCGTCGCGAGCAGCGTGCGACGGATGCAGGCCGAGGCCTCGCTGGGCTCGTTCGCGTCGTCGGGTGGGCCGAGGGTGACCGTGCCGTTGGCCGCGACACCGAGCACCAACCAGAGCGGCTGCTCAAGCTGGGGAGACGCACCAAAAGCGCAACGACGCAGCTTCTCGCTAGTG
>CAITIQ010000092.1 GCA_903892415.1 uncultured delta proteobacterium
GCGGCCAACTAGCGGATGCCAAGCGTATCGAACGGTCACGCGATACGAAAGGTGGGCAGAATGTGACGGGACCGACCGGGAGCGGTAAGACCGGACTCGTCACGGTGGTGGTGGAGGAGGCCTCGCGCAACAAGATACCGGTGTTGGTGATTGACGTAAAAGGAGATCTGCCCAACCTCCTCTTACGCTTTCCCACCTTCTCGGCCGAGCCACTATTGCCCTGGGTGGATGGCGCGGCGCTGGAGGAAGATCCAGCTCCGCTCGCAGCCAAGTTGGCAGAGGAGCGGAAGGTCGGGCTAACCGCCTATGGCCTTGGGGAGGCCGAGCTAACCGCCTTTGCCAAAGACGTTCATGTGCGCGTGATAACGCCCGGCGCCGACGCGGGGGAGCTCTTGCACGTGCTCTCTTCGCTCGAGCGGCGTTCGGCCCGCTGGGACGAGGACACGGATGGCGCGCGGGCGGCGCTCTCGGCGGCCATCTCCTTGGTCTTGCGCCTGCTCGGCCGGGACCCCGACCCAGCGAAGAGCCGCGAGCACGTGCTGCTCTCCCTGCTCGCTGAGCGGCGGTTGCGCGCGGGCCAGGCGGCAGACCTGGGCGCGCTGCTTGCGGAAGTGATCGAGCCTCCGCTGGAGCAGATCGGCGCGCTCGAGACAGACGCCTTCTTGTCCAAGAAGGCGCGCAAAGAGCTAGCGGCTGCGCTGAATACCCTGTTGGCGTCGCCCAGCTTTGCCAGCTGGCGTCAGGGTGAAACGCTTGACGTTGGAGCGTGGATGCAGCCGGTGGGCGACACACTTCGGACGCCCGTCACGGTGATCAGCGTCGCCCACCTCGATGATGACGAGCGTGCGTTGGTGCTCGGCTTGGTGTTGGAGGAGGTGCTTACTTGGGTGCGCGGGCTTCCGGGCTCGCAACGTCTACGGGCGCTGGTGGTGTTTGACGAGGTGTACGGCTTTCTGCCGCCGCACCCAGCCAATCCGCCGACCAAACGCCCGCTGGTCGCGTTGATGAAGCAGGCCCGCGCCTTTGGCGTGGGCGTGATCATCGCCACGCAAAACCCAATGGACCTCGACTACCGCTCGCTCAGCAACGCTGGTGTTTGGTGCCTTGGCCGCCTGCAAACCGACGCCGACCGAGCCCGCGTGTTGGACGGGCTGGTCAACGAGGCCCACGTAGGCACCAGCGCCGCCGAGCTCGACCAGATCCTGAAGAGCCTGCGACCACGCTGGTTCGTCGTGCGCAACGCCCACACCAACCGCACCGAGCTGCTGCAACCGCGATGGGCGATGACCTTCATGCGCGGGCCAATGACGCGCATCGAGATCAAACGCGCGCGAGGCCTCACGTGAGCACCTTGCGCCTCACCACGTGGAACGTACAAAACCTGTTTCGGCCAGACGCCGGTGATAGCGCCGCACGCGCCGTCTACCGGCAGAAGCTCGCCGCACTCGCGCAGGTCATCCACGAGCTCGCGCCCGACGTGCTCGCCTTGCAAGAAGTTGGAGGCGATGACGCCTTGAGCGACCTGCAAGCCGCCGTCGGGGCTGACCGCTACGACCACCGGGCGATCGGACGCGCCGATGCGCGCGGCATCGCCTGTGCGCTGCTGTCACGCGTCCGCTTTGCGGTGAAACCCGCCGACGTGGATGCGTTTCCACCGCATGTGCTCGCCCTCGGCCTGCGTGAGTTCGACGGCCAACCGATGACGCGTATGGGCCGCGGCGCGCTCCACGTGCGCGTCACCCGCGCCGGAACGACGGTGGATTTGATCGTCGCGCACCTCAAGAGCAAGCTGCTCACCTTCCCTGGCGGAGTGTTCTCCACGAATGATGAGGGCCTCCGATCGCGCGTCGCCGCTCAGGCCCTCGCGCGCCGCGCCGCCGAGGCCGCGTGCATAAGGGCCACGGTCAATCAGCTGCGCAATGACGCTCGCCCCGTCGCCGTCCTTGGCGACCTCAACGACGGCATCACCGCCGCGACCACCGAGATCCTGTACGGCCCCAGCGGCAGTCGGGTGGAAACGCGCGGCTTCCACCTGGACGACGCCGGGGACGCCCAACGACTGTGGAACTTGAGCGCGCTGATACCGCCAGAGCGAAGGTACTCACGCGTACACGCCGGCCACGGCGAGATGCTCGACCATATCGTCGTATCGGAGGAGCTGTTGCCGCGGGAGGTAGTGGAGGCTGGGAACGCTGGGGCTGCGGCTGCGCCGGCCGGCGGCGGGGAGAACGGACCGCGGGTGAAGCGGCGGTTGCCGGTGAGCGTGGATGCCCGCGTTGAAGGGCTGCGCTCAATTGGCGATGATCCAAGCCGAGAACAGCACGAGGTGCTTCCGGATCACGCGCCGGTCAGTGCTGTGTTTGGGCTGTGAGCGGTAACGTGTGCCGAGCGATGGCCGCTCGAAACGCCCCAAAGGCAGCCCTTCGCTACCTCATCGACGAGGTTTGGGCGCGCGAAGTTCCGCCTTTGGGATCGGGGCAGAGCAATAGTTGAGCGCCCGTCTCTGGCTCGTCACAACGTCAATGCTTGATGGTCGGCCAGGTTGACCAATTGTTGCGGTAGCGCTCGAGACTAATGTTGTTGCATCGCAGCTCTCCGGTTGCTGTCGACAGGGATACAACCACGCGACCCTTGCTAGATGAGCCAACACCTTTCGTATGGAGCTCGTACAGGTTCGCACGCGCAGTTACGATGAAGTCATCCCACCGTTCCGCTTGTCGCACCGCAAAGACGTAGTGAACCTCCGGACGCGCCGGCTTCTCCAACTGGTCCAGCCGCAAATTGAAGCTCGCCGCGTAGCCCTGCCGCCTCCTTTGCTTAGCGAGGGAACACTTCACTTGGATGCGCGAGAGATCACCGTTGTCGTCGCGAACAACAAACAAGTCTTCCCCAACATCGACTTCTGGAATGGCGACGTTGTAACCGCGCATCAAGAACTCGGCCATCACCGCCATCTGACCGCTGCGACCGACGTAGAGGTTCTGCCGGTTGGACATGAGCTACGCCGCTTCGAGCCGACGAACCACGCGGTGATCCGTAGGGTCGTAAATCTCGACACCACCAAGCTTACGCAACTGGTTCCAGGTCAGGCCCGAGAGCATGATTGCCACCTGTTTCCAGTGTGGCCCGTGCGCCGCTTCAAACTCGGCTTTGGTCTCGTAGCCAAGGAACACGCTCGGCGCCTGCTTCACGAGCGGGAACGCCTTTGCGATACGTGCCTTGCTTTCAGGATGAAGTTCGTACGCGCAGCCGTCGCCTTGTCGTCCGATGAGAACCTTGATCGGTGTCATTGTTCACCTAACGACGAGCACTTTATCACGGCCAAGCTGCTTGGCCCCTGTTCAGCCTTCACGACAGGCGCAGCAGGCTTTGTACGTGTTGCTGGAAGAGGCGGCGAGACTCCGAAGTGACTGAGCTGAGGTTCTCCGGAACGCTCCAAAACATTTTGTTGAGCGCTGCGATCGGGCTGCGGGGATTAGACAACATGAGCACGTCGTCAGGAGATCTCATGAGTTTACCCGCCATTCGGATTGGAGACATGGCGCCCTGCACCGCGACGGATCCAAAGCCGCACGAGGTCGCGACGGTGCTCACGGGCAACCCCACCGTGCTCGTTGAAGGCGTGCCAGCCGCGCACCTCGGGAGCGTGATCGCGTGCTCGGGCGTACCGACGCCGAACTCGATCGTCGCAGGCTCGGGCAAGGTCCTCATTGGTGGCGTGGGCGCGGCGAAGCTCGGAGACGCCACCGCCCACGGTGGGGTGGTCTTGCCGACACAAGGCACGGTTCTGATTGGCAGCTGAGCGCTCGTCGCGAAGCAGGGAACAATGTTGGAGACGCGAAGATGCCCGTGAATGTGCAACTTTCTTTTGATGATGGTTCCTCGCCCATCGCAGACGCCTTGGTGTTTCACCTGCGCTACGAGGACGCGCTCAACCAGCCGTTCGCGTTGACGCTCCGGCTCACCTCCTCGGACCCAGCGATCGTACCGTCCCACGTGCTTGGCGCGCGCGTGGTGGTTGAACTCCAAGGCGAGCCTTGGCTCCCCAGGGTGCCAGGCATCATCGCGTCGTTCCAGCAGAAGACGGCGCTCGCGGGATCAACGGTCGGCGCATCGATCTACGAGCTCACGGTGCGTCCACCGCTGTGGTTGCTTTCGCGGCGCACGGCGCGGCGTATCCATCAGAACGTCACCGCGATCGGTGCAGTGGAGGCAACGCTCGCGGAGCTAGGCGGCATCGTCGAGGCGCCGGTTAGCCGCTGTGCGCGCACGCTGCCAAGCGTTGAAACGCTGGTGCAGTACGACGAGACGGACCTGCACTTCGTGCGGCGCATTCTCGCCGAGGCGCACGTGGTTGCGTTCTTTGATCCCACGGCAGATCACGCGTGGACCCTCGCCGACAACCTGGCCAGTGCGGTCGCGCCGCTGCCAACTCCTTTAGTTTTTCGTCCGCCAACCGGTCTGGTTCCGACCTCGCCCCACGTGCTCTCGTTATGCAGTGCCGATGCTTTGGACGTCTCCGAAGCCTCACTCCGTGACTACAACTTCGAGCATCCGCAGCTCGTGCGCGCAACGCCTGCTGGGCTCGACGGGCAAGCGCAAGCAACGTCACCGCAACCGAACGAGCGAGGGCAACTCCAGCTCTTTCAAATAGGCCGCTTTGATTCGGATCAGGACGGCGCGGAGATCGCAACGCGCGAGCTGCAAGCAGAGCGGAGCCAAGCCCACCTGCTGACCTGCACCACCAACTTTGCGTTGCCCTGTGGTTCGAGGTTCTTGCTGCTCGATCATCCGCGGACCGATCTCGGCACGGACTTCGTGGTCATCGCCTCGACCATCACGCTCGACGATGGATCGAGCGCCATTGGAGGCGAAGGCACAGCTGGGCGTCGCTATGTGTCGACCTGCATCCCTGCTGCCCAGCCTCATTTCGCGAGTCCCTTGCCGCTGCCGAAGGTCCCCGGTTCAGAGTCCGCGTTCGTCGTCGGCGATGGCGCCGAGGGCACCGTCGAGGTCGACGCGTATGGCCGGGTGAAGATCGAGTTCCCCTGGGATCGCAGAGACCTGCGACGCGGCAATCCCACGCGCTGGGTGCGCGTGTCACAAGCTTGGGCCGGCTCGAATCTCGGCATCGTGACCTTGCCCCGGATCGGGGATGAGGTGCTCGTAAGCTATCTGGGAGGGGATCCCGATCAGCCGATCGTCACCGGTCGTGCGCACAACGCGATGACGCGCACGCCCCTGCAGCTGCCCGACCCGGATCGAACGCTGAGCATCTGGCGCTCCCGTACGATTGGAGGTGACGGCTACAACGAGATCTTTATGGATGACGCGCCGGGCGCGGAGCGGCTCTGGCTGCGAGCCGAGCGGCACCACAAGCTGCACGTCAAAGGCAGCTCCGACGTTCTTGTCGACGGAGACTCGAACGTGACCGTGGGTGGGGATTGCACGGTCAAGGTCGCAAAGGCGCTCGATGTGACTTCGGCGTCGTTCACCCAGGAAACAGGGCCGCACGAGACGCGCTCGACCTCGACCAAACATACGGCGCGCGACGAGATGGTGCTCGAGTCCGACTCGATCCTGATCGAGGGCACCTCGCAGGTCCGCATCGTGTGCGGCGGCTCTGAGATCACGCTCACGCCCGGCGGGGTCTCGATCAAGGGCGGCTCAATCACGATCGAGGGCGACGAAGTGAAGATCGCTGCCACCGGCGTCACCGATATCGACGGTGCGCTGATCACGCTCAACTAAGGACGAACTCGCGATGCGATTGCTGAAGATCGAAACCGACAACGTCCTGGGCCTGGCTGACGGCTCGTACGCTTTCACGAAGCGGGCACATGACGCACTCGCTGGTGCGACGGTCATCACAGGCCCCAGCGGAGCCGGAAAGACCTCGCTCTTGGCGGCGATTGCTTTTGGGCGGGAGGCGCTCGCTGCTTATGGACCTCCGGAGAAGCCCGAGCGGTTGCTTCGCTTCGGGGCCAGCAAAGGCAGCCTGCGCATCGCGTTCGAACTCGACGAGACGGAGGTTGCACTCGCGGAGGTCGAGGAACGCAGCGTCGAGCTGACGATCTCCCTCGCAGCCGACGCGGCGCCCCCTGCCGTTAGCAAGTCGCTCCGTAAGCTGTTTGGGCGCTTTGGCGACAAGGCTGCGCTTGGCGCGCTTGAGTACTTCCCCGAGAACCGCACACTCGATCCCGTGGGTGCGCGCACGGCGCTTGAACAAGAGAAGCGGCTGCGCCCGGGCCGCGCGCGGCAGAAGTACGCCGGCCTTGTGCCGTGGCTGCAGAGCCTCGCGGCGAAGAGCGCTGCGGAGCCCAACGCACTGGCTCCCTTTCGGGCCGCGCTCGAGCAGCTAACGCCCGGCCTGGAGCTGATCGGACTGGATGCGCAAGAGGTTCCTGAGCTTGTCTTCGCGCTGGGTGGAAGCTCAATGCCGATCGGGCGGCTGTCGAGTTCGCAAGCGCAGGCCGTGCTCATCGCCGGCACGCTCGTGCGCTTTGGGCTGGAGACGGGCCTGGTGCTCATCGACCAACCGGAGCTGCACCTCAGCAGCGAGGCTCAAGCGCGCTTCGTCCGCGGCTTGGCGCTGGTCGCCCGCGACGCCCAGCTCATCATCGCGACCGGTTCGAGCAGCGTGGTCGCCGCGGTGCAAAGCAGTCAGCTGCTGCAGCTCAAGCCGCCAGCCGCATCTGCGCTAACCGCAGCGGCGCCCCTCCCCTACGGCCTCCCTTCCCTAAGCCTCAACGGCGCACGCCCAGCGGAGCCACCACCGCCTGAAAAACCATCCACCGGTCCCTCGGCCCTCGAGACCCCGCGGCCGGTAGAGGCCCCAACCCCCAGCCAAGACAGCGCTGTAGCGAGGCCCGCGGCGGTTTTTACGCCTCGCGAAGCGAGCCACGCAACGCCAAGCTACCTTCAGCAGCAAGCCCGCACACCAGCGCCTTACCTACCTATCGCCGATGCACCAGCGCCCTACGTGCCTATCGTTGACGCCCCAGCGCCTTACCTGCCTATGGCGGATGCCCCAGCGCCTTACCTGCCTATGGCCGAGGCGCAACCCGCCACCCCTGTAGCGCACGCGCCTCCGCGCGTCGTCATCCGCCCGTACGAGCCGCCCGCGCAAGCTCCTGCGCCACCGCCACCGCCCGCTTCCGTCCCGGCGACCGAGGAGATCGACACCTCGGCGTTCCGCAATCGCAAGCCTCTATCGGCGGAGGACGCCAGCGTGCTCGCGCGCATGAAGCAAGGAACCCACGGTGCGAGCGCAGACTCCACAGCGTTTCTCAATCCCGTCGCTCCGCCCAGCGCAAACCAACTACCGTTTCGGCCGAGTGCCCCCGCTGCAACGAGTGCCCCTGCGCCTGCAAGCTCGCGCCACCCTTCCCTCCAAAGCGGCTTTACCGTGGCTGGCTCCTCCGGCGCGCGACCCAGCATGCCCTTCATGCGCGGCGGCTCACCCAACCCCGAGTCCCTCCCGCCCGGCTGGAGCATCCAACGCTACGCCGCCCTCTGCATTGACCTGCACGCGAGCGGAATGCCCGAAGAGCGCGTACTCGCCATGGCGCAGCTCAGCCGCGACCAGCGCCTTGCGCTCGATAACTATTGGCAAGGGCGTATGACGCAGGAGCCGTCCTTGCGAGCGGAGTGGAAGGCCCACGCCGACAGGCGCGAGGCCGAACTTCGAGGTCGCCGCTAATGTTTATTCCGTACCTCACCCGGTGGTTGCGATTGCCCGGTAAAGCCGGTAGCCCAGAACCAGTATGGGTCAGCCCGCCCGAGGTAAAACCGGATGAACCCGGCCTCGTGCGAGAGGACAAACTCGCAGGCTACTACCTCGTCCACGACTGGTTTCACGACCCCGACCACTTCGAGCCGCTCGAGGAGATGTTCGTCTTCCTCGGCGGAGAGCTCCACCCCAACCCCTGCAGCGTCGGAGACCGCATCGACCCCCTCGTCCGCGCCTTCGACGAGGAACGGCTTTGGTTGTGGAGAGTCCCAGTGTTTGCGGTGTCGGAACCCGCGGTGTTTCCTGCGGTGGCGGGAGGTGTAGGGCCAGGCACGGGGAGTACCCGGCTTACGTGGATAGAGATTGTGCTCGTTGATGCGGAGGGTCGGCCCGTACCGGATGCCCCCTACCTGATTACGGTCGCCGACGGTTCGCAGCGACGCGGGCGTCTCAATCAGAGCGGCTTTGCGCGTGTCGACGGCATACCAGTAGGGGGCTGCGATGTTTCGTTTACCGAGATTGATGGACGAGAGTGGGCTAAGCAGCAATGAAGCAGCACCGATTTCAGCAAGGCGAAGACATCGAAGCAATCGCTCGTCAGTATGGATTTCGCCTGCCTGCAACGATTTGGGAAGACCGCTCGAACAACAGTCTGAGGGAGCTTAGGAAGAGCGCGTACGCACTGGCCCCAGGAGACGTACTGATCATTCCAGACCTGCAGGTCAAAAACGAGGACGCCTCGGATGAGAAGCGCCACGTCTTTCAGCTTCGCGGGCTAATTCGTCCTGCGTTCTATTCGCGTCTGGTTCCCGACACAGACCTGCCGGCTGCGCGGTTTGGCCCGGTGTTCGCTCAGCCGGGCGCGGTGGGCTTTGACGTGTCCTTCGCTCCGCATCTCAGTGGTGCCCTTGCCCACGCTGCCGCAGCGCATGACAGCGCCCGATTTCACGCGCTGGTTGCGACTCGTGGGCGACTCACGGACGCGGCGCTCGCGCAGAGTATTGCGTATCTGTTCCTTGGCAAAAAGGACGACTGGGTCTCCGATGCGCTTGCCAGGCATGAGGAAGCAGATCTGCGGACGTTGCTGACGTGGGTGGCCAACGTACTCGGCTTTCCGTGCGACCCGGGCAACCCCGGAGCCGACCTGGCACAGGGGGTGGTACAGGGCCTGAGGCGGCTCCGCGCGGCCTGCAATATCCGTGAGCGGTCATTGCGCTTCAAAGCGGATCTGGAGCCCAGGCCGGCCGAAGACTGGCCCGCGCTGTTCGACGCAATCGATGAACGTCTGCGCGCGGCAGCCGGTCTCTCGAAGGAACAGGTCGCGGCGGCGCGCTCAAAGATTCAGCTTCTATCGCCGGCGTGGGTCGACCTCACGCGGAGCGACGGTATTGAGGGGACTGCCCCGGGTGCGAGCCTCGACCTCGTACTGTTCGACGAGCAGGTCGTGAGGGCAACCCCTGGATCGGTTCACCCACTGTTGTCGAAGCTGTCGTCGTTTGTGTATGCGTCTTTAGAGTCCAAGCAGACGGCGACGCCATTCGAGCCCCTGAGGCCGGACGTCCTGGAGTTCGAGGATGTCCACTTCGGTCCTGGGCGGAGTGTGCTGCTGCCCACTGAACTCACCGCAGCCGGGCCCGATGAGGACTGGGGAATCACAGGCGCAGACGTGCTTCTCGCTGCACTCCGCCACGCCAACGATCATCCCAATCGAACTATCCTCGTCACCGGCCACACGGACTCTACCTCGACCCAAAGCGCAAACTTTAAGCTCTCCAAGAAGCGGGCGGAGAATGTGCGCATGATGCTCATCGGGATGGGCATCATCGACGCGTGGACGGAGCTCGCGGCGAAGGATGGCACCCCGGAGGATGCCTGGGAGTACTTGCGCTGGATCAGTGATTGCTTCGGGTACGGCTGCATGCCTTCGCCGGCGGACGCGCCCAACAAAGTAAAAGACGCACAGGCTCTGATCGCGTTTCGTCGCCGATACAACGAAGACGTAAAAGACCTCGGGCCAATCGGTAACCCCTATCAGCCCGCCTTCACGAAGCAGCTCAACAACCTTCGTGGACCGCTCTCACGAGACGATTGGCGTGCCTTCTTCGAGATGATGCAGAGGCACTTCACGCGACAACTACGCATCGACATGGGCCAGCTCATCGAGCTCCAAACAAGACTCAATTTCGGAGATGAAGGGCTCGGCTGCGGAGAGAGTCATCCCTTCAATGAGGAGGAGCGCGAACGGCGCCGCCTGGCGATGTACGAAGACGAGAACATTGGGGAGCGGCCCGGAGATCGCCGCGTCGAGATCATTTTCCTGGATCCGGATGAGGCTGTGCTTCTCGGAAATCCGCTGCTCTGTCACCCGACGCCCGATGCAGGAGCGTGCAAGCCAGAGTTATGCATCCTCTACGACCAGAAGCTATTCGAGTTCAGGAGGCTGAGCGCCACGCCGCAGCAAGGCAAAATTGAGATCATTGAGCGGACCGTTTGGCGAAACCCCCGCCTCTTTACCAATGATACCGATGAGTTTAGAGAGGAAGTTTCGGGGGACCTCACGCCGATCCTTGGCGAGAAGGTTCAAATCCTGGTGCGAGTAACACCGCCCTATACTCCTTTTGAGGGCTTTCTGGAGCTCAGAATTGGACGCCGAACAAGCGACGACGAGAAGCCAGTGACCACCGTCGCCAGGATTTATTGGCGAGCTCCGGAGACGAATAGCAACATCGTGACGCTCGACGGTCCTCGCTACTTCATCATCGAGTGGGATGGATACGCGACCGAGTATGTTCCCCGGGAGTACTCGGATCGAAGGGCCCAAAGCTTCGACGAGATTCAGAAGAAGATGGTCAACATCCCAATGATGGAGATGGAGCCCGGGCAACGAGCCAAGCACGGTCCGTATGTCATCGAGATGGTCCAGCTGCTCGAGAAGGACCGCACTGTCGCGGCGCAATATGCCCCCGAGCAGGAGCGGAACGAATTGGTGATGGTGGTGCAGCCAACCATCGAGGTTGCGATGTTCCGGGAGCACGACCTTAAGAACCTATTGCACGAAGTGGGTTTCGGCGAACCAGTGAACCCCGATCCAAAGGTTAATGATCCGCTGAGGGTCCCTCTCTTGTTCGTCGAGGCACTTGAGCGCGCCATCCTGCGGCGCATAGCCCGGTTTCTCAAAGGGTGTAACCTTCGCTTCATCGGAACGAATGGTGTCCCGACAACGGCCGGCCTTGCTCTTTGGATCGAGTGTGACCCATTGGGTCAACCCGGTAGTGAGACGGTAAACTTTCGCGAAGTCAACGGGGTTACAGGGAGGACTGTGGTCCTCAATGGTGTGCAGATCTTTCAGAATCTCTTCCTTTGCCATGACCAGCATGAGTCACCCGTGGGCGCTTCGACGAAGGCAGATTCTTTGGTATTCGCGCGAAATCTCCTATTCAGCACTCGTTCGGATGAAGGGAGAGCTCCCCGAGAAGCGGCTCTGAAAGCCTTTGGTCGCGTTGGGTTTCCCCCGGATCGACGCATCGTGCATCGAATTGTGAAAAACCCGGAAGCCGTAGCCACGCAAGGGGACGCCTACTCGTTCGAGGGCGCTCCGAACAGCCCTCGCACCGTTGACGGGGACGAGGTAGTTGGCCTTGTCAACGACCTCGATGCAGCCGGCTCCGCGGTACGTGTCGACCCGTCGAACGGTGTGGTGACCGTGTCGCCGACGAATCCTGCGCTTGTGCCACCGCGCCGCGCATCCGACATTAGCCTCGCCCTCAATGCGTGTGCAGCGTGGATATCTTACATAGCTGCGCATGAACTGGGCCACATGCTGGGAGCGTCTGTGACTCGAATCAACAAACTTGAAAGCGCGTTGTTAGAAGTTCCCATGCCAGATGGCTCCAGTGTCGGCCCGTACATGCACCAGGACGAGGATGGAGAGGACCCCGAGCCCGCCGCCGCTCAGCTCATGTCACCGTCGTCCCATTCCTTCGCTCAACGCCTCGGGCTCGTGGGACCCGCGATAACTTTCCTGTCCCAGCAGGCTGAGTACCTGAGAGCTGTTGCCCCGTTCGCGGCCGACTTCGTGGAAAGGAAGAAGCCATGACCGCCGTCAATCGCACGCCAACTCGCCTTCATCCGCGTCTCTGTCGGCTGCTACTTCTGCTGCCGCTTCAGGGGTGTGCCGCTGCGACGCCCCATCCTGACGAGACGATCAATCTCCTCGCCTGCGGCCAGCCGGTGGACCTTTCCTGCGACGAGAGGCGGTCCAGCTACTCCATTCTGCCGAGCACCAGGCCGCCGGTGGTCGACGGAGACGGCCGGCCTAGGTCGGCAGAAGCCAGCAGGCTACCGAAGGACAGCGAGCACTGGAGGCCCGAGGACGCCGCGCTTGCCGAGCGAGTGGCAAGCGGCATGTTTGGTGACTCGATCGTGACGAGGCAATACGCAGAGATAGACCTTGCACAGTATCTCTTAGCGACGGGAGATGACCGCGGAGCTGGAGTCGATCTGATTGCGTTGATCGTCAAACAGGGAAGGCATTGGAGCTTCTTTACAGCGTATCGCTGGCTCCTAGACGCTTTGCGCGAGTGCCCAAGCAAGGTAGCTCTCGAAACGTTCGCGGTCTTGCCGACAGAGCTCTTCTGGGACCATGGGCGTGGCCGTGGGCAGGTGAAGGCCTTTCGCGCTCGAGGGCTCTTTGAGCTTGGCTACTATCACGCGGCGAGCGTGGCACTCCAGGACCCGTCCGTTGTTGAGATGTTTCCAGCGTTCGCGGCCGAGTGCCAGAAGACCATCTCTGCTCTTCCAATCGCGGTGTTGGAGGAGAGCAAGCGCAAGGCAGTTCCAAACTGGGAAGGAGCTTCATTTTGGAAACCTCACGGAGAAGCCGCAGAGAAACCCCAATGAGCCGGCTTCGCGGCGCTCTCTCGTTCGCCGCGCAATGCCTGCTCATCCTAGGCTGCGCGCAGACGAGGAGGCTCAGCTGGGACTCGCCAAGCGACATTCCGCGGAAGGCCTATCCACTCCTCTGCGGCCAACCGCTCGCGACGAAGTGCCAATTTCAAAA
>CAITIQ010000093.1 GCA_903892415.1 uncultured delta proteobacterium
AGTCTTACCGCGTCACGCTTGAACGATTCCGCGTGCTGACGCGGCGCCTTTTTCTCTGCCTTGTTCACAGTCTCTCCGATCTATCCGGTTTCTGGTGGCACCGAAAATCGGATCAAGTCCAGTTTATCGGACGCCCCAATGTCGCATCCGTGCGCGTGTGTGCCGCCTGGGGCTGCGCTCGAGAGAGCCTCACTTGGGCTTCACCGCGCTCGAGCGCGTGTTGACGGTCTTTGTCGGCACCCTCCGCTCGACCTTGGGGAGCTTACCGTCGAGCGCTTCGGCCCAGCCGAGTCGCACGAAGCCGTCGTTGGCTAGGCCAAGCTCCCCAACCACCAAGTCGTCGGTCGACCGCCCTGCGATGCTGGGGCGAGGGAGGTTTCTCCAGGTTAGTCCGCCGTCTGTGCTGATGCGGTACTTGTCGTCCGTGCTGACGGCCGCATACCCAGCGTTGTAGGCAACCTCGGTCGACGGTTTGGTCGCGCCGAAGGCGGTCGAGCTTACCTTCCCGTTCGCGACCCGGACGAACTCCAGCTCGTCGATTGGCCGCGCGCCGGTCTCCTTGCGGACCCGAATAAACCCGGCCCACTGGCCTGGGCGCAGCTCATCGAGCCCGGTCCGAGTCGAGGTCTCTTCAGGCAAACGGGCGATCACCGAGGGTGTGCTTTCGGAGTCGAAGCCAAAGAGCGCATAGCTCGTTTGATCGCCAACCCGCTCGTAACCGGCGAGCATCGCCAGCCCGCCGCCACTTATCGGAATGGCGAGCGTATCGGAGCTGGTTTGCGTGGTGTGCGCGAACACGCTCTTCAAGGACCCATCGGGCTGGCGGACGCACATTCCGTAGAGCTGCATTCGTGCAACGGCCGCAGCCGGTGCCATCTCGCCCTCACGGCAAGGTAAGTGCCAGAGGACGGCGCCGCTCGAGCTAATCACCGGCGGCGACTTCGCAGCTGAAGGCTGTTCGACGTTCTGCAGCTTGATCTCCCCAAGGCCACTGAACGCGGACGGCCAACGAAGCTCCACGATCGAGGCCTGTGGAGGTGAATTCGAGGTCCAATATCGCCCCTTCCGAGCGTGGCTTGCAAAGGCGAGCTCCTGACCACCACGTGCCTGAAGCCGCGTGAGCTGAGAAGCGTCGAAACCGGCACCCAAGGCTCGAACTGCGACAGGTAGGCCCGTCCTCAGATCGATCTCGAAGAGGTCCGGCCCCGACACTACCAAGGCGCGTTCAGGGCCAATGCGAAGACCGTCTGCCACAGCAGCAATCAGCGGCGCTTGCCAAGCTTGGCTGACCCAGCGCAATACGGGCGAGTCACCAAGGTCGGGCTTGTTCTCCGGCTCGGGCGTCGGGGCAGCTTGCGGTGCCTCAACGCGCTCCCCCTCGAGGTTGAGCCACACGTCGCGAGGGCCGAATCTCTGCTGAACTCGAATCAGCTTGCCGTCCGCGCTGACGCCCGAAATGTCGCTGCTCGGGGCCGATAGCGTGGCGATGGCTACCCCGCTTCCTTTCGCGTCGTTGAATCGCCAAACCTCGTTCCCTGCGAGCCCAACGATGACCGCCTTTCCTGCGTCTTTCACAAGAGCAAGCGCGGTCAGCGGCGCTTCCTCCTCGGCGACCGAGACGACCTTCCCCTGCTTGTCAACCAGCACCCTCCGCCCCGCAACGAGCGTGAGTTGGCCTTCCGGGAGCGACACTCCGAGCGAGTTCCTCCCGCGCTGATCCACCCAGCGAGCGCGGCCGGTCATGTCCGTCGTAGGGCCTTCGGCTTCGCTCTCCGTCGCGGCCGCAGGCGTGGAAGCGGACCCGCTCGGTTGCGACGGTGCAGGCGTTTGCCCGCACGCGAACAGGGCACAGCCCAAACCAACGGCTCCTAGCGCACCTCGAACAAGCAGAGCCAGAGCAGACTTGGCTGCCCCCCTCGGTCTCGCTGCGCTCGCCCGGTCCCCCCAAACTCGCGCTGCGCGCTCGCGGGGGGACTCACAGAGACCGAGTAACTCACGTTGCATCATGATCGCTGAATCACCGGCTAGAGGTCGAGCTGCTCAGGTTTCTCGTGGGTGGATGGTCGATTTCGCAATAACGCACTCTATCGATGCGGCTTCTTGATGCCGAACGGCGTGCGATCGACGACCAGTCCGAGGGCTTGGGTCTCGTCGGGGTTTGGCTCGCGTGCCGGGGGGCGTCCAAGCGATGGCAGCTCGGGAGGTGGGGTGAACCTCCCCTCGACGAAAGGGAGCACGGGGCCGAGCGCGGGTACCGCTCCAAAGGCCGTCTCGTCCGGGTTCCGCGTATCGGTAGGTGGGCACGGGCTGCGCGTGGGCTCGGAGCCGCCGTGCTCGAGCGCATGCGTCTCGCTCGGGACGCCGCGCTCCACTCGATAGAGGCGACTGAACTCCCGCCTGACGTTCGGATCTCGGGCGAGGACTGCGGTCCATTGTCGGGCAGCGCGCTCGAATGCTTCAGGGTCGAGGCCGAGGCTGCGCAGCGCCTCGGCTGGCACCGCAAACGGCTCGGCCAGCCTTGCGACCGCGCGGGCGTACTCCACGAGCGAGAGCGTCACGATGGGTGCTCGTGATGTCATCGTTGCTCTCGCAAGCTCGGGCCCTTGGTCGATGGGCGCCGCGAGGTGTCGTGGCGTCCGTTTTCTATAACCATATTCCAGAGCCAATCGGGATCGGTCGATTGCACCGGCTTCGGTTCCTTGGGCTTGCTTCCTACTGGGCCCTTGGCGCCTTTCGCCACCTCCAAGCGCTGGGCCGCGCGGCGGACGAGTGAGACGAACTCTTGTCGAGATCCGCCTGCGTCATCGCCGCGAGCATCTTCGGCCCAACGCGCGACCTCGTTGAAGGTCACGCCCTGTCCGGACGGCGACCCTCGAAGCAGCAGGGAAAACGCTGCCACGCTCGCGGCGAAGCGAAAGTCGGTCGAAGCCTCTTGGAACCTCAGGTCGGACCCGATGATGGCGGCTTCCAGCTCTCGGCTCTCGCTCCCGTCGGGGTCTTTGTAGCGGAGGGCGACGGTTCCAAAGATCACGTCATCGTTCGACCGCTTGGACGGCTGGATCTCGTAGAGCGCGGTGACGGTGTGCCCCGCGCCAAGCTCGCCTGCGTCTTTCGAGTCGTCGACGAAGTCTTCCTCGGCGAGCGCGCGGTTCTCGTAGCCCAAGAGCCGATAGGACGAGACGAACGCGCGATCCCAGTGCACCTGGAGCTTCACGTCCTTCGCGATCGTCTGCAAGGTCGAGCCGAGCTCTTCGACGAGCACCCGTCGCGCCTCGGAGGGGCCGTCGATGAACGCGTAGTGGCCGTTGCCCTTGTCTGCGAGGGCCTCCATGCGTTTGTCGTTCGGGTTGAACGAGCCGAAACCGAGAACGGTTAGAAAGATCCCCGTCTTCGCCTTGCGGCCGATGAGGGACTTGAGTTCTTCGAGCTGCGTCGCTCCGACGTTGAAGTCACCGTCGGTCGCGAGCACCACGCGGTTGATCCCCCCTTCGATCCAGGACTCTGCCGCGACCTCGTAGCCCCGCTGGATCCCGAGCGCACCGTTCGTCGCACCACCCGCTTCGAACGAGTCGAGGGCGTTGATGATCTTGGCGCGCTGGTTGCCAGGAGTCGACGGTAAGACGACGCCCGCGCGCCCCGCGTATGCAACGATGGCGACGCGGTCCTTCTCACCGAGCTGCTCGACGAGTTCGGCAAAACCGTCTTTCAGCAGGCCGAACTTCTTGGACCCTGCCATCGAGCCCGACGCATCGATCAGTAGCACGAGGTTCGCGGGCGGTCGGCTGGCCGCTTCGACCTCCCGGCCTTTGATCCCGATGCGGACGAGGCGCCGCTCGGCGTCCCAGGGCGCACGCGCCGCGTCGACGAGGAAGCCAAAGGCCGCGTCCTTCGGAGCAGGGTACGAGTAGCGGAAGTAGTTCAGCAGCTCTTCGGTCCGGACATCCTTGGGAGAGGGAAGGACGCCTGCCACCAAGGAGGCCCGGACGCGGGTGTAGCTGGCGGTGTCGACGTCGATGCCGAAGGTCGAGGAAGGATGGGAGACGGTGTCGACGAAGGGATCGCGCGGAGGCGGTGGTTGAGGCGGTAGTTGAGTCGGTGGTTGAGGCGCCCGGGACCCTGTAGGAACCTCCGGCGGCAAGGAACCGGACGGGGACGGACTAGCCGTCGGAAAGGAGTCCGGCTTCGGTTGGCTCGGTTGACCTGGTCGGCTAGGTCGACCGGGTCGGGGAGCCCGCGCGCCGCTTTGGGCAGCCGTCGGCAACGGGCTCGGTGCAGCCGTCGACAGGCTCGCCGCCGCCGCCGAACTTGTGGGGTTGGGGGCTTCCGCTGCCTCGTACGGCGGATCGTTGCAGGCTGCTTGGAAGAACAGGACCGACATCCAGCCCGCGACCCACCGCTGCAACTCGCTTCTTCTCATCGTGGTCTCCTCCCGCTACGTACCCTCGACCCTCGCCGAGCGCTCACCATTCGCTTCCACCGAAGTTGGATCGGCCTCACGACACGGGGTTCCCCGCCGCTGCCGGCAACACCAGAACTTTTGCTCCGGAAGGGTTGCGTAGGATCGCGGGTGAGGTTGTCGACACCACGAGCTGCCCTCGCCGCATGAGGGAGGCGAGGCCCTCGAAGAACGCCGGCTGCTGTTCTGGGTGAATGTGGAGTTCGGCTTGGTCGACGAGAACGAGGCTGCGCTCGAGACCGAGCGCGACCCATGTCGCCGCGACCAACAGGCCCGCGCGTTCTCCGTCGGTGAGCGCGCCGAGCTCCACCCGCGGCCCACGCGGGCGCACGAACCAGCTCGTCCGTTTGCCATCCCGTCGTTCGACCCCGTCCCAACGCAGAGTTGGCACCAACCTCGAGAGCGCCTCTTGAAAGGTCGACCGCCGCCGCCCCACCCGATCCGCCGTGACGATCCCGTCGGTGCGCAGGGTCTCGAGGGCAAGGGAGGCTTCGTCTTCGCCGATGGTCTCCAGGAAGCGCCGCACGAAGTTGTACTTCGATGGTGACTTGGTCGTGCGCAGGGTTCCGTCCCGCGGGACCTGCCCGTGCTCGCCGAGGCGTCGGTGCGCGTCGAAGTACTCGAGCTTCCACCGCTCCGGGGCGACGTCGTAGGAGCGAAACCAGGCGGCCACACCCACGGCCACGCCGAGGGCCGGAGCATTCGCGCCGAGCTCCCAGTCGATGCGCAGGCTGTCGGGGTGTTTGGCTTCCGCCTGCTCGAGGAGATCGAGGTCGAAGGTGACCACGACCCGGCCGAGCCCAGGTCCGCCGAAGTCCTCGACGGAAGGAGGCGCGCCGTAGGCGCCGGCGTGCTCCTTCGCCGCGACGAGGGCCTCGAGCAGCGTGGTCTTCCCGGAGCCCGGTGGACCCGTGATGACGAGCGGAACGTGCGGATCAACAGCATGTTCGAGCGATACGCCGCGAACGCCCCTGAGTGCGAAATGGGTGAGTTTCATGGGTTCAGAGAGATGAGGTTGGCGATCTGGGTGATGGCGCCCGCGCTGAGCACGATGCTGGTGCCGTCCACGGTGAGTGCGAGCTTTCCGGGCTCCATGACGATCGACGTGCCCTCCACGACGAGGGTGATGCTGGTGGGGCTGCTCAACACGTATGGGCCATTGACCTGTCGCACCTCGTAGCCCCCAATCGTCACCGAGTGGTCCGCGCCCACGTGCAATGCGTAGTCGCCCGTACTCGTGATCCGGAGCGTCCCAATCGACGTGATGGAGAGGTTCACGGCCTCCCACACCGTGTTCCCAACCATCTGCATACGCGTCAGCTCCGTCACGACGATGTTGTTGTTGCGGGCAACCGCGAGGTTGAAGTCGCGCCCGACCGACACCGTGGCATCGTTCAGCACTTCCGCCGTGAGGTCCTTCTGCGCCCGCAGGAACATCAACTCGGCGCCCGCGCTGTCATCAAATCCGATGTGCTGGTAGCCCTGACCCCCCGGCGTGCTGA
>CAITIQ010000094.1 GCA_903892415.1 uncultured delta proteobacterium
CGAAGCGCGTTCGCTAACCAACCCCGCATCGTCTGAGAGAACTAGCGAACCTGGCTCGAGCTGGCAACGTCTGAGTCCCTTCCAATCCAGCCTAGCTGGCGAGACCGGTGAGCAACTCTGACCCTTCAGGCTCGTGAGCTGAGCAACAAGTTGCCGGTCAAGCTCGCGCTCGGCAATCGTTTGCTCACCAAGACCACCGATTGCGCTCGAAATCTGCACCGAGCGAAGGCCAATCCGCCTCGCCAGAACATGGCACGTCCCTCGCAAGGTGGGTCTCGGAGGCTTTGAAATGATCAACTTTCGTCTTGGTTCAGTCGCTATCCTCTCCACCCTTGGCGCGCTGCTGGTGCCCAGCTTCGTTTTAGCCAATGAGGCAGACAAGGCTGCCTGTGCCGCACTAACTGCAGACGCCGACTGTGTGGACGGCGATGGCCGAGCGGGCAAGTGCATCCCGGACGATACCGACCCGGTGCTCACCTGCGAAGAGCTCGACAGCTACAACTGTATTGGGCTGGCTGAAAACGCTGCTTGTGTCGACGCTGCTGGTGAAGCTGGAGCGTGCATACCTGACGCGAGTGACGATGGCGCACTCCACTGTGAAGACTCCGCGACGCCTGGCGATGACTCTGGCGGCGGCGGTTCGGGCGCAGACGATTCTGGCGACGGCGGTGACGATTCGGGCAGCGATGATACGTCAAGCGAACGCGAGGCCGACCGCATCGAGTGTGCCGACCTCGCCGAGGGCGACAGCTGTACCGAATCCGATGGCGATGCTGGTGCTTGCAAGGTCGATGATAGCGACCCCAACGTGCTCGAATGCGATGATGACACGGCGAGCAGTTCGAACAGCTCTTCTGCTGGTTGCAACGCCTCCGGCGCTGAAGGCACAAACAGCGGAGCACTGCTGCTTGTGGGTCTTGCGCTCGCTGTCGCAGGTCGTCGACAGCGAGTGGCGGTCAGTTCACGGTAAACTTAAGTCGGTAAATCGTCTGATTTGTCCCGCTCGTTAGCGGTTCTGACCCGCTTGGTGATCTTGACCAGCGTGGGTCCCCAGGCGACCATCGGCTGTGATCGAATCGCTCGATGGTCGCGTGGCCTTGGTGACCGGGGCAGCCCGTGGAATCGGTAAGGCCATTGCGCTCGCGCTTGCCTCGGCTGGAGCGCGAGTAGCCATCAACCACCGAACGGGCGAGGGGGAAGCTGCAAAGCTTGCGAGGGAGATCGAGGCGGCTGGAGGGCAAGCGTACGCCGTGTGCGCGGACGTGACCGATCCCGATGCTGTCGAGGACATGGTTCGCCAGATCGTTCGGGAGCTTGGGCCAGTGGACATCCTCGTGAACAACGCGGGGATCGCTCGTCCCGTCCCAGTCGAGTCGTTGCGCCTTGCGACCTGGGACACGACCATGGCGGTGAACCTGCGTGCTCCCTTTATCGTGGCTTCGGCTGTTCTCCCGAGCATGCGCTCGCGCCGTTTTGGTCGGTTGGTGTTCATCTCGTCGACGGCGGCTCGTGTCGGCGGCATCGTGGGGCCGCACTATGCGGCGTCGAAGGCAGGCTTGGAGGGCCTGTCTCGCGCCTACGCCTCGTCGCTCGCTCGCGAGGGCATTACCTCCAATTCAGTCGCTCCAGCGTTGATCGAGACAGAGATGCTGGCTGGGAACCTCAGGGCCTCGTCTGATCGCGTTCCAGTCGGCCGTCTGGGCATGGCGGAGGAGGTGGCGGACGTCGTTGTCTCGGTCGTTCGGAATCCCTATATCACCGGCCAGACCATCCAAGTAAACGGTGGCATCCACATGACGTGAAAGCGGACCCAGGGCGCGGGTGTAACTGCGTGGCTCGTGCTGTACAGTCGCGGCCATGCGCTATCGAACCCTCGGCAACACGGGTACTCAAGTTTCAGTCCTCTGTCTCGGGGCGATGACCTTCGGTGAGGCTGACGAAAAGTCGATGATGCACAAGGTCGGCTCGAGCGAGGACGAGAGCTTTGCCATCTTGGACCGTGCGCTGGAGGTTGGTATC
>CAITIQ010000095.1 GCA_903892415.1 uncultured delta proteobacterium
ACAGTCTTGGAGCCGCGTGCCATCAGGCGACGTACGGCGTCCTTCTTGAATGAATCGGGGCGTAAATTGCGTTGTTGCATCGATGGTACTCACAGGGAGCGTATCCCTTGCTGGGTGTCCACCAAACCGGGGCAGGCTCATTCCGCCCGGCCCGAAAAGCGGAACTTCACGCCCCTATCGCTCGGTGATGCTCATGCCAAGTGCCGCTTTTAGGTACGGTCAAGCGCCCCATCAACGCCCATTCGGTGAGTCGTAGCCACCGAACGCCTGGGGCGGCGATCACGGCTTCCGGCCCTTGCGTGATGGGCCCTTCGCGTCGCCCTCGCCCAGGCGCTTGGTCTCGGCCACGACGCGATCGAAGTCGCTCTCGAAGAGGCGGTCCTGCACGATGCGGTACTTCTCGAACTCGCTGAGCGCGTGCTGCTTCGCCAGCTCGGCAGTCACCTTGCCGGCGTCCTGCAGGATCTCGCGGTCCCATAAGCGGAGGAAGCCCGCGAGGCGGGTCTCCCAGTCGGCCATCGTCATCGGAATGCGCCGTGAGGCCTGCATCTCGGCCATGTCGAGGTAGGCCGAGACGATGCGCTGCATCTGGTCCATCTCGGTCGCCGACAGGTAGTTCTTGGCGACCACCACGTCGTAGCGGTGGATCTTGCCCTTGGGCGCGCCCTCCCAGGTCGTTAGGCCCATGTGGGGCTGCTCGGCGTCGGCGCGGCCTTTGATGACCTCGGCGGCGGTCTGGCCATGCACCGCGTAGTGCACCTTGTTCTGCACGGCGGCGAAGAAGCGCTGTGTGGCAGCGGCCGTCGCGTCGTAGTCCACGGAACTGCACCGCCCGCTCGTTTTCGATCTTGAAGCCGACTGCGATGATGGCCTGCAAGCTGTAGTGCTTGACGTTGTAGGTCTTCCCGTCGGCGGCAGTTGTTAAGAGCTGCTTAATAACTGCGTCCGGCGCCAGCTCGCGGCCTTTGAAGATGCGCTTGAGGTGCTGGTTGATGGCCGGGACCGTGACGGCGTAGAGCGTCGCCATCATCTTCTGCGACAGCCAGATGTTCTCGTCCTCGTACCGCATCTCAACGGCCTGCTCTTGCGAGCCTGTGGCGGCGACGAAGGTCAGGTACTCGGCCGCCGAGGAGCGGACGATGGATACTTCGGGACGCTTCTTGCGGGTCACGAGTTGCCCTCCATCTCGTCCCACGTCTTGCCAGCCTCGAGGGCAGCGCGGTTGAAGCGGGCGCCCTGGTTGTCGCTGGGGCTGAGCCACAACATCTTCGTGAAGACCGCCTTGGTTACGCGAAAGTGCTTCGTGGGCATGACCGTGAAGAGCGGCTCCGCGCGAGGGGGCGTGGGTCGCGAGGCAGGCTTCTTCGTCGGCTTCTTGGTGGTCATCGCGCTCGGCTCCGTCGAGGGCAGCCAGCACGGCGCCCAAGCTGGCTCCTCGCGCGCCGAAAGTGCGGGGTGGAGCTCGTTGGCCTAAAGCCTGTGTATCCTCATTCAGGAGCCCCTGCCTACCCGGTTCCGAAGACGGGCGGCTCGATGAGCCGCGCCGCTCCTACGCCCCTCACCCCACCTTCCTCGCCGTGCGAATCTCCGCCCTCGTCATCGGCCCGCGCATCAGCGACATGGCCCAACGTGGTTGCAAGAGCACGCCCTCACGGGCGGCGTGGACGTTGCGCACGAAGAACCAGCGCGGGGCGAGGCGTTTGAGCAAGGTGCGCAGCTCGGCTTAGCGGCAAACCGCGCACCCACGACAGCACCTCCTCGAGCACCAGGGCGGCGGCGGCACTGAGTTGCGTTGGCGCGGCGCGCTTGTTGAGCCCCGACCCCGGGAGTACTGTCGAGAGCATCGGCGGCAGCAGTCGCGAAGAGAACCATGATTGAAGAGATTACGCTGACCGACTTCTTGTCGTTCGGGCCGGGTGCACACACGCTGCGGCTTCGGCCGCTCAACGTGTTGATTGGGCCCAACGGGTCTGGCAAATCGAACTTGGTCGAGGCGTTCGCGGTACTACGCGCAGTACCGAAGGACCTACCGCTCCCGATTCGCCAAGGCGGTGGAGTTGACGAGTGGATTTGGAGCAAGGGCGACCAACAAGGCGCTGACTCAGCCTCCCTGGAAGTCAGGTTCGAGCCGCAGCAGATTGCGGCAGCGTCAGTTCGGTACAAGCTTCAGTTTGGGAGCGATGCGGGAGCGTTTGCAGTGCGGGACGAGCGCATCGAGAACGCTCAGGTCGATGGACCTGAGTCGATGCCTTACTTCTACTTTGGGTATGAATCTGGTCGTCCCATGCTCAATAACGCAAACGGAACAAAGCGCGCCCTCGAGCGCGCCGACCTCGACAGAACGCAATCGATCCTTTCGCAGCGCAGGGACCCAGAGAGCTACCCCGAGGTCGCCGCCACCGGTGACCGTCTAAAGGAGATCCTCATTTATCGCTCGTGGAGCTTCGGACCCCAGAGTTCGATTCGGGCGGCGTGCAGGGCGGACGTTCAAACAGACCGACTGCTTGAAGACTTCTCCAACTTGCCTGCTCGACTTTCCGTGTTGAAGGGAAGCCCAGGTACCAAAAAGCGGCTGCTTGAGTTGCTCAACGAGGTTGCGCCCGGCTTCACCGACCTGGAGGTCATTCCTGAGGGCGGCCAACTCCGGCTCTACCTCACCGAGGGGGAACGCAATGTCCCCGCGCACCGACTATCGGATGGCACGCTTCGCTACCTCGCTTTGCTCACAATTCTTCTCGCTCCCGGCCCCGCACGCCTCGTCATCATCGAGGAGCCAGAGCTTGGCTTGCACCCCGACGTCTTCCCGATTCTCCGTGACCTCCTGCTCGAGGCGAGTTCCCGCTTCCAATTGATAACAACGACCCATTCGACGCAGCTGGTTGACGCCTTGACCGAACACCCGGAGGCGGTTGTCGTTTGTGAAAAGGACGAAAGCTGCTCGAGAATGACCCGTCTCAACGGCCAGCAGATCGCGGACTGGCGAGAGTTCGGCTCGCTCGGCTCCCTTTGGCTTTCGGGCCGCATTGGAGGAACACGGTGGTAGCCAACCCATCGACCCGAAAACGCGAGCTCTATGTGGAGGGAGGCGGCGATCACAACCCGAGCCTCGCCACGGAGTGTCGCCGCGCCTTCAGCAAGCTGTTTGAGAAGGCGGGCGTCGTCCAGAAGCCGCGGGTTATCGCGCGCGGTGGACGCGGCCGCGCGTACAAGCAGTTCAGCAACGTTGTTTCCACCAACGAGACGGAGGCTTGGCTCCTCGTCGACGCAGAGGAACTTCCCAACGGAAACAGTTCGCAGTCACCGTGGGACCACGTTGCGGCACGACCGGGTGACCGCTGGGCGCGTCCTAGCGCGGCGACCGATGAACAGCTTCAGCTCATGAGCGCATGCATGGAAACGTGGCTAGTAGCCGACGTTGCGGCACTACAAAAAGTCTTCGGCTCGAGCCTGGATGCCAGCAAACTCCCTTCCGTCGAGCAGCTCGAGAGCACCGATAAAACTGCCCTCTACAAGGCGCTCGAAGCTGCTACCAAGCCCACGAAGGCTGGGCCCTACGGCAAGGGCCCGCACTCTTTCAAGGTACTCGCCGAGGTCTCACCGGCGGCGCTTCGCAGACTTGCGTGGGGCAAACGGTTCCTCGACGCAATGGGCGCAACGAAGTGAGCTCAGCGGCCTGCTGCGTCGTCACCTCTTCCACCCCTCACCCCACCTTCCTCGCCCTGCGAATCTCCGCCCTCGTCATCGGCCCGCGCATCAGCGACATGGCCCAGCGGGGTTGCAAGAGCACGCCCTCGCGGGCGGCGTGGACGTTGCGCACGAAGAACCAGCGCAGGGCGAGGCGTTTGAGCAACGTGCGCAGCTCGGCTTGGGCCATCCCGGCGTTGGCCTCGTTCGCCAGGCCCTCGATCACTCGCTCGCGATCGGCGTCGGTTTGCAGCCGCCCCAAGCACCAAAGCCCGGCGTTCGATAACGCGCGATAGTCCAGGTCCATCGGGTTTTGCGTGGCCACCAGCACGCCGACGCCAAACGCGCGGGCCTGCTTCATCAGCGCGACGAGCGGGCGCTTGGTGGGCGGGTTTTGCGGATGCGGCGGCAGAAAGCCGAACACCTCGTCGAACACGATCAACGCGCGCAGCTCCCGACTGCCCGGCACACCGCGCACCCACGACAGCACCTCCTCGAGCACCAGCCCCAGCACGAGCTCGCGCTCATCATCATCGAGGTGGGCCACCGATAAGACCGTGGCTGGCGTGCGCCCGTTCACCGGCCGCATCCACGCAGCCACATCCAAGCTCGACCCTTCACGCCAGCTGCGAAACATCGGCGCAGCGAGCAGGTTGTTGAGCGAGGCCGCGAGCTCTTTGCGCGCGCGCTTGGACAGGAACTCATCCACCCCCAGCGCGCCGATCGTCGTGATCGGCGGCGCGGCGACGTCCGCCAAGAGCGACGGGATATCCGCCGGCTGACCCGCCGCGAGCCGACGCTCTGCGAGCACCGACAACAGCACGTGCTCCTTGCTGCGCGCCGGATCCGCGTCCCGACCGAGCAGCCGCAAGACCAACGAGACCGCCGCCGAGAGCGTGGCGCGCGCGGCCTCCGGATCCTCCGCCCAGCGCGCCGTTGGCCGCTCGAGCGACGAGAGCAGGTGCAAGAGCTCACCCGCGTCACTCCCGGGCGTGACCACCCGCACGAAGGAACGTTGCGCGTAGCCAAGCAGCGCCGCCTCATCGATCCCGTGCGCACGCAGGCCGTGTTCACGCTCTTGCGCCGCCTTCTCCGCCAGCGACGACGCAGTGCCCGCCTGCGACGACGCAGTACCCGCCGCCTCCAACCACGGCGCTACAGCCTCCGCGGCGAAGCTCGGAAAGGAGAGCAGGAGGTTGGGCAGGTCCCCTTTGACGTCAATGCACAGGACCGGAACCCCGGCGCGCAAGGCCTCCTCCACCATCACCATCACAAGACCGGTTTTGCCGCTGCCCGTCATCCCGAGAACGGCCCCGTGCGTCACCAGATCACGAGCGGGCAGCAGCAGCCGACTCTCCTCCCCGGCCTTGGGCTTTTGACCGTCCAGCGCGCGCACGGTGCCGAGGTGCAGCTTGGCGCTCACGAGCCAAACTCCCAGCGCGCGCGCCGGCTAAACAGATAACGAAGCGCGCGGCTCATTGACCATTAAAAGGACCAGCGTCCGGCGTGCCAGGCGCGGCAACGCCCGCCTCTTCCGCAGGCGACGGCTGTGCTTTGGACGCCTCTGCATCGGCTGGATCCCCGGCTTCACCCTCTGACTCTTTGCTGCTCCGGCCGCGGCCCATGAGGAAGGCCGGCGCAAGCTCATTCAAATCCCCCTTCCCCCACAGGATGAAGCTCAAACAGCGGCGCAGTTGATCATAGTGGGTCGACA
Organism: uncultured delta proteobacterium; assembly: GCA_903892415.1. Classification (GTDB taxonomy): domain Bacteria; phylum Myxococcota_A; class Polyangia; order Polyangiales; family Polyangiaceae; genus Xiheicaenibacterium. The sequence goes on from CAITIQ010000095.1 coordinate 5,399, forward strand.
ATAAGTGGAAGGCGCGCGCACGCTCTTGATGCGCGCTGCTCTTGGCCTTTTCCCGATCATCCCGCAGGCCCACGGTGGCGACCAAACGCTCCGCCAACTTCTGCGCAGGATCCAGCTCATCCAACTCGAGCGCGGTGCGGCCCTGAATCTTGGGCCACTCATCCCGGAACACCGTGCACAGCAGCATGATGTCAAAGCCGAGATCCCGATAGCCCCGCGTACCGCTCAGTTTGCTGATGCGCTCCGCCGCGATCAGCTTGCGTTGCACCAGCGCCTTGGCGTCCGCGATCAACGTCTCCCGAATGCCATAAAGCTGCTCCGCCATACCCGCCGCCTCCGGCGTGGGGACCTCCGCGGCGAGGTGCAACACGTGGGCATGCGCCGCCGCTAGTATGGTGTACCCGCGCTCTTGGTTGACAGCCGGGTGCGTCCCAATTGGATGAGGATTCGGGTAGGAAGAGATCCATCGTGAGTCGTCGTCCCCGAAGGAAGAACATGAACCCCGGAGTTCCCGCGCCTGGCCCACAGAG
>CAITIQ010000096.1 GCA_903892415.1 uncultured delta proteobacterium
ACAGTCTTGGAGCCGCGTGCCATCAGGCGACGTACGGCGTCCTTCTTGAATGAATCGGGGCGTAAATTGCGTTGTTGCATCGATGGTACTCACAGGGAGCGTATCCCTTGCTGGGTGTCCACCAAACCGGGGCAGGCTCATGATGGCGCGGGCCGGCCTGGACGAGCGAGGGATATGGGACGTCGGCCCCGGCGGGGCCGAGCCCGGCGCAAATGGCGGTGGAGGCGTCCCATAACGGCGTGTCGCCCTAGACGAGCGAGGGATATGGGACGTCGGCGGGCCAGGCCGCGCTTCACGGCGCTTTCGCGCCACCGCCCCCCACAGCCCTCTCACTGCGGCGTGATCGGCACGGCCTTCACCCACTGCGGGCTGACGTATTGTGCGGCGAGCGTTTGGCCGGGGATCCAGAAGGGGGCGCGGCTGGGGTCGATCGTGCCGTTCGCGAGCTCGGCGCGATCGATGGCCGTGACCCACAGCTGTTTGCACTGCGTTTGGCCTTGGATCAGCGTGCATTGCGCGTTCTCTGGGCTCGCGGGGGTGAGGCGGTGTCCGTACGGGCGCTGGCTCGAGTAAGCGAGCCAGAGGTAGCGGCTTCCGACGCTGGGCGCCCACTGCGGCCAGGTGCTGTGGAGCGTCGTGCCACCGCCGTTCGACCCTTTGACGAGATCGATCACGGTGTTGTCTTCGCGGCGCACCAGCGAGATCTGCCCCGATTGGTTGATCAGCGATTGTTGCGTCTTGATTGACCACCAGCCGGAGGCGCGGGTGAAGGCGATCGCCGTGCCGTCTGGGGAGACGGTTGGCAGGAAGTTGTTCTCGGCGGTGTCCGGGTTCCCAGGGGCCGGGGAAACGCGCACGGTGGGCGGACCGAATTCGAAGCTCTTGCTCCCGGCCATGTACGTCACCGGCAGCTCGACGATCGATGCGTTGACGACGTCATCTCCGAGCTCGCGCACGAAGTTCAGGTTCGAGTCGTAGGCGACCATCACGACGAAGGAACCGTCGGGGGACCAATCCGGCATCAACGTCGAGGCGAGCCCGATCTCTCCGAGGCGCGCCGCGAGGTTGGAGGCGAGCGGCGTGTTGGTCTCGGGGTGAACCAACGCAACACGCGTCTGCCCCGCAGTGTTCTGCGCGACATCGTCGGGCACGGTGAGGAGCATCGCTGGGCCGCTGATATCCTCGAGTGGATTGAACGTCGCGTAGGTCCCTCGAATGCCCGGCTGCGGTGCGAAGGTCTCCAAGAAGGACTGGCTGCTCTCGTCGTACGCCAGTGTGCCCACCTGGAAGTTCGCCCCATTGAAGGAGTACGCGAAGCGCTTGCCATCGCGACTGATGCGGTGACAGCCCGAGCAAGGCTGGCCTGGCGCAAGCGCCGGCGCATTGGAGGGCAACGCGACGTCGGTGCCCGCTGCGATATCGAGCACACGGTAGCTCCCGGTCGAGGTCTGCCAAACGTAGATGGCCGAGTCATCGATGCTATCCGCGCTGATCGTCAACGTCCGCGGCGCGCCTTGTCGAAGCTCCCCCGCGGGACCGAGCCCATCCACCGACAGGCTGATCGGCGTGTCGAAGGTCGAGAGCTTGATCGTCTCCCAGATCGCAGGCGGCAACATCAGTTCGCGTTGCGACGTGTAGAACGCGACGTCGAGCAGCCCCTCGGCCTGCAATCGAACGCGATACGCCGTGTTGCCGATCCCGGCGGCCCACTGCGTTTCGATCGGCGGCAAATTGGACGGTAGGACGACGCCGTCCTCCGGGTACTCGAGCGCCGGTGCGTTGTCCGCGTTCGGGTCGGGCGTGGCAGCGTCGAAGGCGTCGACGACCGCAGCCTCGCCATCGATCACGACGTCACCCACGACCTTGATCTGCACCTCGGCGCTGGCCGTCGCTGGGCCGAAGCTCGCGCTGATCGTTGCCGTTCCGGCGAAGCCCGCCGGCGTGAAGCTGCCCGCCGCGATGATGCCGAGGGTAGGGCTGTCGGTCGTCCATTCGGCTTGGGTCGTTACGTCGGAGCCGACGCCACCGGTCGGCGTCGAGGTCGCGGTGAAGCTGATGGGCGCGGCTGGTTCCAGCAGCTTCACCTCGACTTCCACCGTGGGCGGCGAGATGGCGAGGTCGCTCGAGCTCGTCGCGCCACCGGAGCCTGCGCTGCCGGCCGACCCTCCAGCGCCGCTCGACGTCGCGGTCCCGTCGTCTCCACACGACACGAGCACCACCCCGATCAAAGCAAACCCAGCTACAAACGTGGTCGCGCGCATGCGCTAAGTCTCCCGCTTTTTGTCCGCGGAGGCCAACGCCGAGTAGGAGGGAGCGATGTTCGTTCACTTTGTCGCCGTCGCTGGCACGGGCATGGGTGCGCTGGCGGGTCTTTTCAAAGAGATGGGTCATCGGGTGACCGGCTCCGACGTGGCTTTCTACCCGCCGATGGGTCCGGCGCTCGAGGCTTGGGGCATCGAGCTCAAGCAAGGCTTTTCGCCGGAGAACCTCGAGCCGCGGCCGGACTTGGTGGTGATCGGCAACGTGTGTCGGCCGAACAATCCGGAGGCGCGCGCGGCGATCGATGGCGGCCTGCCCTACGCCTCGATGGCGCATGCGCTCGCGCAGCACGTGCTCGAGGGTCGGGCCCCGCTGGTGGTCGGCGGGACCCACGGCAAGACCACGACCAGCGCGATGTGCGCGCACGTCTTGAGCGAGGCCGGCCTCACGCCCGGCTTCTTGATCGGCGGCATCCCAGCGAACTTCGGCGTCAGCTTCCGCATCCCCGGCGCGCGCCGTTTACCGACCGCCGGCACGCGCAAGAACCCACGCCGCACGCCGGTGGTGGTCGAAGGCGACGAATACGATACGGCCTTCTTCGAGAAGACGCCCAAGTTCTGGCACTACCGGCCCGAGGTCGGGATCATTACCTCGATCGAACACGATCACATCGACATCTACCCAAACGCTGCGGCCTACGATGCGGCCTTCAGCGGCTTCGTTGAGCGCATTGCACCGGAAGGTCTGCTGGTCGCCAGCGCGCACTCGGCACAGGTGGTTAAAATTGCGCAGACCAGCCGCGCGCCGGTGAGTTTTTACGCCCTGGCTTCGGATGAGGCCGCAGCTCCGCCTCACTTCTGCGGCGCGCCGGTGTTCGGCACCAGCGCCTTCGACTTGTACGTCGGCGGCTCGCTGGCCGGGCGCGTGAACATGGCGGTGCCCGGCGAACACAACATGCGCAACGCGCTCGCCGCGCTCGCGGCCTGCTGCCAGGGCTACGGCGTGGACCTCAAGCTGGCGATGAGCGCGCTCGAGTCCTTCCGCGGGGTGAAGCGCCGGCAAGAGTTGCTCTACAACATCGACGGCGTGCGCGTGTTCGACGACTTTGCGCATCACCCGACGGCCGTGCGCGAGACGCTCGCGGCGCTCAAACCGAGCGGCGGTCGTTTGTGGGCGGTGTTCGAGCCGCGCAGCGCGACAGCTTGTCGCTCGCTGCATCAAGCCGAGTACGCCGAGAGCTTCGGCAGTGCGGCGGAGGTGCTGTTCGCGCCGCTCGGTCGCAGCGACATCCCGGAGTCGGAGCGTTTGGATCTGCAGGCGCTGGCTAAGGAGCTCGAGGCGCGCTCGATTCATGCGCGAGCTTGTACGTCGGTGGAGCAGATCGTCGAGCTGATCGCCGCGGAGGCTCGCCCCGGCGATCACGTAGCGCTGCTCAGCAACGGTGCCTTCGGCGGGATCTACGGCAAACTCGAGGCCGCGTTGCGCGCCAAGCTCGCCGCGGCGCAACCTTCGGTTGACTGAAGCGCCGAAGCCCCTATGCTCAACTTCGTTCCGCCGTCGTTAACCCATCGATTTATGAATCCCGAGTAAGCACGAACCCGGGAGCCAGCACCTCGGCCGTGGTGAGCAAGCCCAGATTTTTTCACTGGGAAGCCTAAAGCAGCCCGCCGGCACCCACCTAGCAACTTGCTAGGGGTTCCACGTCGATCGGGACCCGGCGGCGGGACGCTTATGGACGGGTCGCACACACATGCGGCCCGTTCGCCTTTTTGTGCCAAGCTCTTTCCGTCGCTGGAGAGGCGCCAGAAGGTGGTGATAGCTTCGCTCGCTCGATGAAGCTTCGATCCCAGGGTACTTCTCGGGTTGTACGAAAGGCTGCGCTGGTCGCGGTCTTGTGTGTTTTGCCGTCCGGCGTGCTGGCCGCGACGATCAAGGGCAAGGTCGGCAACACGCACGATCTGCTCAATCCGGTTTGGAACGAGGCGAAGGATCCGGCCGCGCATCGTTTCACCTTCCGCGAGCCTTCGCCTTCGGTGCCGCCGGACGTGCGCATCTTGCGCGGTCACATGCAGAAAGAGCTGTGCATCGTGGCGTTGACCGAGGCCGACGCTCAGCCGCTCAAGACGCCGATTCGCGTGGTGATCGAGGGCGGCCGGACGTCGGTGGTGACCTTGGTGGTCGCGCCCGGCCAGGAGATCCTGTTCGAGAACCACGACCCGACCGACCGCTCGATCTACGAGGTGAGCGGCAAGGGCCAACTGTCGAAGGGCGTGATGAAGCCCGACGCTACGCGCACGTGGACGCCGCCGGGCCCAGGCAAATACGAGTTCCGTGATGAACTCTCGCCCAGCCTGCGCTCATGGATCGTGGTCGAGCCCAAGGCGCACAAGGCGATCTTCCCCAACCGCAAAGGGGACTTCTCGATCGATCTGGAGCCGGGGACATACACCTTGCGCACCTACTTCAGCGGTGAACCGGTGGGCGAGGCGATGCCGTGGGAGGTCAAGCCGCTCCCCGCCGAGCAGCCGTTGAAGGACCCGCTCAAAGCTGGGCCAGACAAGAAGACCGAGCCGGCCAAAGAGGCCCCCAAGGCGGGAGGCTGATCATGGTTTTGTCGCGCTTCTGGTACCCGATCTTGAGCTTGGCGTTGGCCGTAGCCGTGGGCGTGCTCTACATCGCGCACAGCTTCTACAACCGCCACACCGAACGTTGGATGAACGAGGCGCTGATGGCCGATGCCTCGGCTGTCGCGCTGTATTTGAAGGATGATGCGCGCAACCGCGCTGCGGCTTTGCTACCGGTCTCGCTCAACCCCGAGCTGCGCGAGGCGGTGGCCAAGAGCAGCGAGTCCGACGCCGTGCCGAAAGAGTCGCGCACCAAGGCGACCGGGGCGCTCGACAAGGCGCTCAAAGACGTGGCCGAGGATCAGCGCTTCACCAAGGTCTACCTTGTGGACGCCGACGGTCGCTTGGTCGCTCAGTGGAACTCGAACGACCGTGAAGACTGGAACCTCGGCGGTCATGCCGTCGTTGCCGACGCACTGGCCGGCTGGATCCGCGATGACGCTTGGGTCGTGCGCGAGGAGATCATGCGCGTGGTCGCACGTCCGGTCGAACGCGACGGCGGCGGTGAGCCGATCGGCGCTGTGATCGGTCTCACGGCGGTGGACGCGACGTTCGCGCAGCGGGTCAATCAACGCACCGGCGCTTCGGTGGCGTTCTACTCGCTGGGCGTGCGCCGCAACTTCGGTGCGGCGCCGCACAGCGAGTCCGACACAGCGTCGCTTTCCCCCGGCGATTTCGACGTGATGCAAAGCGACATGAAGGAGGCCTCCGAGACGAAGGAGTACCAAGAGGTCGGGCGCACCTTGGTTCGCCGTCCGCGCCGCGACGTCGGCATCGTTTATACGCGCGTCCCCGGTGAGGCTTGGGATCTCGGCAGCGGCTACATCGTCGCGCGCAAGGTCACCTTGCTCGAGTCCCCGGCCGACTTCTTCCGCGCCGCCGACCAGACCGACAAAGACAAGGTGCCGACCGGCCTCTTGATCGGCGTCGCGCTCGGCCTCGGCCTGCTCGGCATTCTGTTCACGGTGATCGAGCATTCGATGCCGCTCTCCACCTTCCGCAAGAACGCCCAGGCGTTTGCTGCGGCCAAGATCGACACCTTCGCGCCCTCCAAATTCCGCGGCGCCTTCAAGAAGATCGCCGCCGATATCAACGACGGCGTCGACAAGGTCGCGGCCAAAGGCGGCATCACGCGTCGCGCTGCGGATCTCGAGTCGGTGATCGGTCCGCTGCCCGCGCAGCCGCAAATGAGCGCCTTCGCCGTGCCCGATGCAGCCCCGATCGACGAAAAGCCCAAGGCGCTGCCCAAGCCGCCGCCGGCCCCGCCGCCCAAGCCGAGCACCGGTGGTCTCGATGCGCCGCCTGCGCCGCCGCCCGCTCCACCGCCGCCGCCCAAGCCGAGCAGCGCCGGTATGCCTGCGGTGGTGGTACCGGCCGCTCCGCTCAGTGTGTCGGGCAGCTTGGTGACCGAGGAGCAGGTCGCACCGGCCTCGTCAGCGGCTCCTTCACCCGCCGATGAATTGGTCGAGTGGAAGGCCATCTACGAAGAGTTCCTGAAGATGAAGAAGCAGTGTGGTGAGTCGGTGGAAGGGCTCACCTTCGATCGCTTCAAGGGCACGCTCGAGCGCAACAAGTCCGCGTTGGTCTCGCGCCACACCTGCACCAGCGTGAAGTTCACCGTGTACGCCAAAGATGGAAAGGCTGCGCTGCGCGCATCGCCGGTCAAATGAACAAGCCGCTCCCGGAGAGGTTCCTCATGTCGTTCAACTATCGAAGCGGGCGGCTCGCAGGCGTGGCTTCGGCGCTAGCCCTTGCACTCTCGCACGAGGCCCAGGCCTCCAACGGGCTCGATTCGCCGGACGTTGGCGTGGCTCAGGTCGGTCGCGGTGGCGCCTGGGTCGCGCGCGCCGATGATCCGATGGCCGTGTACATGAACCCGGCGGCGATGTCGTTCCAAGCCAACGGCGTTCATCTCGGCGCGCACCTGATGATCCAGAGTTCGTGCTTCACCCGCGTGGATGAGAACGGCGAGTCGATCTCGCCGGGTAACGCGGTCCCGGGTCCTGGTGAAGAGAACGGTCCGGAAGCCGCGCAATGCACCACCGGCGTGTTTCCCAACCCGCAACTCGCAGCGGTGTTTCGCCCGATCGATCGGCTTGCGATCGGCGTGGCCATCGTTGCCCCGCACGCGGTGGGCAACGTTGATTGGGGCGAGTCGGTCGAGTTCGACTTCCTCGGTAATTCGCGCACGCAGCCTGCACCCGGCCGTTACCTGCTTGCCGGCCAGAACTCGATCTTGCTCTTTCCCACCGTCAGCGTGAGCTACGCGGTGATCCCGGATGAGCTCTCGGTCGGCGCTGGTTTCACCTGGGGCATCGCCAACGCCGAGCTCTCGACCTTCACCGAGGCTACCTCCGGCTCGGCCGAAGACGACTTCACGCGCGACGTAAAGGCGACGCTCAACACCAGCGACATGTTCGTGCCGGGCTTCGTGCTCGGCGCCAATTGGCGCGCGACCAAGAACTTCGATCTCGGCGCTTGGTTCCGTTGGTCCGATGCCTTCTCGGCGCGCACCGCCTTGAAGCTCGAGAGCGGCTATTGGCTGGCCGGCGGCACCAAGAATGAGCAGCCCTGCACGCCCACGGATCCAGGTTGCAACCTGACCGACATCGCTGACGCCGGCAGCTTCCGTTTGGCCATCCCCGCCGAGGCCAAGCTCGGCATGCGCTACCACCATCCGCTCAAGGGCTCGGACCATCCGAGTTGGTCGGTGCGCCGGGACTACGTGCGTGATCCGCTCTCCGACGATCTTTTCGACTTCGAGGTCGATCTAACCTGGGCTCACAACAGCCAGGTCAAAGCGGTGGAGATCCAGTTCGATCCGGGCATCCCGGTGAAGGGCACGCCCGGAACGGTGCCGGAAGACGGTGATATCCCGCACAACTGGAAGGACGTGCTCGGGGTTCGCTTCGGCGGTGATTTCACCATCCTGCCCAACTTCCTAGCGGCGCGCGCCGGTGGCTTCTTCGAGGGCAAGGGCCAGGACGACGAGTACCTCAACCTCGATTTCCACATGGGTTGGAAGGCCGGCGTTTCCGCTGGTGGAACGGTGCGTCTCGGCCCGGTGGATGTGTCGATGGCTTACCAGCATACCTTCTATGGAACGCTGGATAACGGAGGCAAAGGCAAGGTTCGTGCGCTCTCGGGCGACCTATCTACTGGGTCCCGGAGCCAACAAGCTGTAAACGGAGGGTCGCTGGAATCGCAGCTGAATGAGCTGGCGCTCGGCGGTACCTTGCGGTTCTAGTCGGTTGAAGGAGCTGTTTCCCCATGAGTGATTCTGACGTTCGCAATGTGATCATCATCGGTTCGGGGCCTGCCGGTTTGACGGCAGCCATCTACGCGGCCCGAGCCAACCTGAAGCCCCTTTGCATCGAGGGCTTCAACGCTGGTGGGCTCATCCCCGGTGGGCAGCTCATGTTCACGAGCGAGGTCGAGAACTACCCCGGCTTCCCCGAGAAGGTGACCGGCCAGGAGCTGATGGAGCGTTTCCGCGCGCAGGCCGTTCACCAGGGCTGTGACATCATCACCGGAGACGTGACTCGCATCGATCTTTCGAAGCGTCCGTTTGAACTCTGGGCGCTGGATTCGGAGGGCGTCGAGCGGGCCTTCAAAGCCAAGACGGTGATCGCCTCCACCGGTGCGCGCGCCAACTACGTCGGCCTCGAGAGCGAGAACAAGCTCAAGAACAAGGGCGTCAGCGCCTGTGCGGTGTGCGACGGCGCCTTCTTCCGCAACCAGGACGTAGTCGTGGTCGGCGGTGGTGACACGGCAATGGAGGAGGCCAACTACCTCACCGGCATGTGCAAGAGCGTCACGCTGGTGCACCGTCGGGATGAGTTCCGCGCGTCGATAACGATGCAAGAGCGCGTGATCAAGAACCCCAAGATCAAGATCATGTACAGCCACACCGTGGAAGAGGTGCTCGGCGTCGAGGAAGATCACGTCACCGGCGTGCGCGTGAAGAGCACCAAGACCGGCGCTGTGACCGACATTCCGGCAGCCGCGATGTTCGTCGCCATCGGCCACACGCCGCTCGCGGACATCTTCAAGGGCCAGGTCGAGCTGCTCGATAACGGCTATATCAAGACGATTCCCGGAACCACGCAGACCAACGTTCCCGGCTTCTTCGCTTCGGGCGACGTTCAAGACTACGTCTTCCGGCAGGCCGTCACGGCAGCTGGTTCGGGCTGTATGGCCGCGCTCGAAGCCGAGCGTTGGCTAGCGGCGAATGACGCCCACTGAGACGAACTCGGCCGAGTCGGAAGACTCGGCTGAGTTATTCGACGAGGCGGCCGAGTTCGTTCGGGCCGCCCGCGAATTCGTGTGGTGGCACGCCGAGTGCGGCACCAGCGGCTTTCCGCGCGGTGAACCCAAGCGCGCCGCGCGACCCGAGTTTGCAGCGCACGCCGAGTCGGAGCACTACGCCGTTGCAGCTCATCAGCCGAGCGCAACGCAGGCCGCTGCGTCCAACGCACCTGCGCCAGCCTCTCACTCCGATGGGCACTCTGCGCACTCCGCGCCGGAGCAGCGGTCGACCTTCGCCATGCCGACCTTCGATGCGCCGGTCGTTGCGCCCAAGGCGGCCGCTCCGCTGGTGGTGCTTTCGAACGAGGAACGCCGCGCAAAACTGCAGCTGATCGATGAACGCGTGAAGGCTTGCGTTGCCTGCGGGCTGCACCAGGGCCGCAGCCAAACCGTCTTTTCGCGCGGGGATCCGTCGGCCGAGCTCTGCTTCGTTGGGGAAGGGCCCGGCGCCGATGAGGACCGTGAAGGCCTACCGTTCGTGGGGAAGGCCGGCCAGCTCCTGGACAAGATGATCCAGGCCATGGGGCTTGGGCCGAACGACGTGTACATCTGCAACGTGGTCAAATGCCGGCCGCCGGAGAACCGCACGCCGGAGGCCAGCGAGATGGCCACCTGCCTCCCTTACTTGCAGGAGCAACTGGAGGTGGTCGCGCCCAAAGTGATCGTGGCGCTCGGCTCAACTGCGCTGAAAGGCTTGATGGGCCCGTCCGAAGGCATCACCAAAGCCCGCGGCTCCTGGCGCTTGTTCCGCGGCAAAATCCCGCTGATGCCCACCTTCCATCCCGCTTACGTGTTGCGCCAACCAACCCGCGAGATCAAAGGCATGGTCTGGTCCGACCTGCAGCAGGTGCTCAAACATCTCGGCCGTAGCCCCAAAGGCCCAGGCGTTTAGCTGCCCGACGTTTCCGGCATAGTTGGGACACGACCGGCACAGCCTGGCCCAACATTTCGCGTTTCTTCGCGACGAGTTTGCATCCAGCCGATCAAATTGAACGAATGCGGAGATGACTCAAAGCCCGAGGCCTTGGCCGACCTCCGGTTGAAAATTGATGTGGCCAGGTCTCGCCTAGCCTGTTCTCATGTCCGCTAGCTTTTCGGTCGTTCGCGCAAGCTTCTCTGCGGCACAAAAAGTGAATGTCGGTAGGCGCGTCTCTTCATGCGCGTCAGTCCGATAACGGAGGTCTTCTCGTCATGTCCACTCGGTTCCGCTCCGTCAGGCCTTCAAACAAAGGTCGTCTTTTGCGACCGCGTTCCGAGCGGGCCAAGTCCGCATCCGCCGTGCCGCCGGAGGTTGAGGAAAGCCAAGAGCCGTCGGAGGCCCAAGAAGAGCTCTCGGCTCATGATCGGGTCACCGTGGCCGAGGTCGCACCGCGCTCGTTGCGGGACGGTACGCCCAAGAGCGTAGCCGCCGCCGAGTCGGAAGAGTCTGCTGGGCCGCCCCCGGTAGAGGCTGGGCCGCCCCCGGTGGAGGAGGAAGAGTCGGCCGCCCCGCCGGTCGTCGCCGAGGCCGCGACAACGCCCGAGAGCGCGCCCGAAGAGAGCGCTGCTCCGCCCGTCGTCGAGACAGCGGCTCCCGCCTTGGTCGTCGCAACCGAGACGCCGGCGCCCGTCGAGGTCGCTGAGAGCGCCGCACCGCCCGAGGTCGAGGAGAGCGCAACGCCGCCCGAGGTCGAGGAGAGCGCTGCACCGCCTGCCGTCGTCGCCGCGGTTTCAGCGCCGGTGGTGGCTGCCTCGGTGAACCCGCCGAACCAAGGCGGCGGCAAAAAGAAAAAGAAGAAGAACCGCAACTCGATGCCGGAGCCGGCTCGCGCTTCGGCGCCCGCGCCCGCGGCGGCTGCGCCTGCCGCTGCCAAGGCAGAGGCCAAGCCCGCCGAGGCAGTGAAGATCTCCGACAAGCAGCCCAGCAAATCAGCCGATGAGTCGCTGAGTGAATCGGGCAAACACAAGTCGCTCGGGGAGACGGGCAAGCACAAGTCGCTCTCTGAGTCGGCGCGCCACAAGTCGCTCAACGAGAGCGGTCACTACCGCGCCATGCTTGCCAACGACGAGGAGTTCTCCGGGCTCGACTTCTTCTCAGCGGAGCCACCCCCGGTTCACGCCGACCACGATCACGATGATCACGACGATCACAAGCTCCCGCCGATGTCGAAGGAGATCATCGCGCGCAAGCAGACCGCACGAAAGATCGTCGGCGGCGTGGTAGCTGGCGCTGCTTTGATTGCGCTCTTCGGCATTGGCCGCGCGCTCTTCTCGAGCGGCAACGCCGGCGCCCATACGCCCATCCCTGCGGCCGCTACCGAGGCTGAGAAGCCCGCCGCTGCGCCCGCCGGCGACGCTGATGCGAAGAAGGCCGCCGAGGACAAGTCCGCCGCAGACCAGGCTGCAGCGGATAAAGCAGCAGCTGACAAGGCCGCCACCGACAAGGCCGAGGCCGACAAGGCTGCCGCCGACAAGAAGAGCGAAGAAGACAAGAAGGCTGAAGAGGACAAGAAGGCCGAAGAAGAGAAGAAGGCTTCCAGCACGCTCTCCGCCGACGAGATCAAAGAGCTCAAGAAGAAGGCCACGCAGGCCATCAATCGCGGCGACAACAAGCTGACGATTGAGCTCGCCAAGCAAGTGATCGCCACCGACCCAACCGACGCTTTGATGCACCTCTACATCGGCTCGGCCTACATGAGCATGGGCCAGATGAAGGAGGCCAAAGAGGCCTTCAACGACTGCGTGCGCCAAGGCAAAGGCGGCAGCGTCGCCGAGTGCCAGGCCTTCGGCGGCAAGAAGTAGCGGAGCGGGGGACCGGGCGCTTTCGCTCCGGTCCCAGCGTCACTTCTCCGGTCTCACGCGGCTAGCCTCACTGGGCTAGTTTGACGGCCCGACCGGGAACGGGAGCCTCGTCCAGCAGTACGAGGCTCTCGATCTTTTTGTCTTCGTCGTTCACGCGGATGGCCCCACCGGCGAGATGGGCGATCTCCCAATCGAGGCCGTCATCGGCGGTGAAGAACGCCTGCTTGGAGTCGCACTTCTTGAGCTCCTTCTTGAGGCTCTCCCCGGCGTTCGAAAGGTCCGGCCCGGCGAAGCCCTTCACGTGCTTCTTCGCCACTCCACCGCTGATCGACCAAACATCGGTCTCGAACTTGCCGGTGATGAAGGCCACCACCGAACAGCCCGCGGGCGCGCCGGCGAGCTTGTTTTGCGGCGTCACCACCAGCTCCTTCGGCAGGTCCCCGCGGCTGTCGGCCTTCACTTTGACGGTGGGAGCACCGGCCAGCCCGAGCTCGCGCACCACGGCCGTAACGTCGCTCAGCTTGGCCTTCTTCAACACCGCGAGCTCGACCTCTTTGCCGTTGATGGGCAACTCAGCGACGATCTTCTTCAGCTTCTCGGGGCCGCCCGCTTCCTTCATCACCGCGCGCTGGCCGTTGATGAACGGTCCCATCTCGTCGACGGTGACCGGCGGCATGGCGTCGGGCTTCTTGGCCGAGGTGGGCGCTGCCGCGCTCGGTTTGGCGGAGGCAGCGGCCGAGGCGGAGCCCGCCGAGGGCTTCTCCTCTCCGCAAGCGGCCAAACTCAAAACCAAGCCAGTAACCAGGACGGTGACGCGCATGCGAGGAGTCTAGTCGTTCCGCGATCACGCGTGGTACTTCCTGACCCCGATGGCTTCATCCTTGGTGTCCCGACTCGAGGCCGTGATGGGGGCGAGCGATTCGCAGCTCGTGGAGTTGGCGACGAGCACCGCCTGCACGTTGCCTCAGCTGCTCGCGAACGCAAAACAACGGCCGGCGTTGCGCGGTCAAGCGGTGGCGTTGATGGCGCACCCAGGCCTCGCTTGGGTGGAGGCCTTCCTCTCGCTGCTTTGTTCCGGCGCAGTCGCGGTGCCCATTCCGCTGGGAGCAACGGCGCGCGAACTTGAACATATATTTGCGCAGGCCAACGTTACGCGCGCGCTCGGAGATCAGGACCACTGGGACAAACTGCGGGCTTTGATCGAGCCTGAAGCGCTCGAAGCCTGGCGCGAAACGCCCTCGCAAAAGGCCGCCCCCAGCGCGCCAACGCTTAGCGACGAGGACCCGGCCTTGGTGCTCTTTACCTCGGGCACCACCGGCAAACCGAAGGCCGCGGTGCTCAGCCACGGCAACCTGTTTGCGCAGACCAGCGCCCTGCGCGAGCACTGGGGTTTTCACGCCCAGGACGCGCTCGCCTGCGCCTTGCCGTTTCATCATTTGCACGGCGTGGTCGTCGCGCTGCTGACCGCTCTTTCGGCCGGCGCCTCGGTGCGGCTCTTTCGTCGCTTCGAGGCCCGCAGCGTGCTCTCCGAGCTCGAGCGTTGCAGCGTGTTCATGGGCGTTCCCACCATGTACCAACGCTTCGTGGAGCTGCTGGCTGGCGAGCCGGAGCTCGCGCGCGGAGCGCGCGCGCTCCGACTCGCCACCAGCGGGTCCGCGGCCCTTTCGGCCACGCTCGCAGCGGAATGGCGCCGCTTCGCCGGCGCCCTTCCGCTCGAGCGTTACGGCATGACCGAGATCGGCATCGCCTTGTCGAATCCGCTCGCACCCGAGCAACGTCGGCCGGGCCAGGTCGGTCAGCCGCTGGCTTCGGTGGAGCTGCGCGTCGTCGATGAGCAAGGCCAAGACACCGAGGACGCCGGCGAGCTTTGGGTGCGCGGCCCGATGCTGTTCGCTGGCTACTTGAGCGGCGGCGTGTTGCAAAGGCCGCTCACTCCCGACGGCTACTTTCAGACCGGCGACGTGGTCCGTCGCTCCGCCGAGGGCGGCTTCACCATCCTTGGTCGGGCCAGCAGCGACATCCTCAAGACCGGCGGCGAGAAGGTCTCGGCGCTCGAAATCGAGGAGGCCTGCCGCGAGCACCCTGCGGTCGCCGAGGCCGCCGTGATCGGCGTGCCCGACCCGGTTTGGGGCGACAAGATCGTCGCCTTCATCGTGCTGCGAAGGCCAGCAAGTGCAGCCGTCAACGCTGGCTCCGTTTCTGCGGCCGCCGTTAGCGTAGCCGCCGAAACCGAGCCTGCTGCGTGGCTGAAGAGCTTCCTGCGCGAGCGGCTCTCACCCTTCAAGCTACCGAAGGAGATCCGCCTCGTTGACGAACTGCCTCGCAACGCGATGGGCAAGGTCCTCAAGCAAGAGCTACGGCGCTAGTAGCCCTTCTTCATCACCAAGATGGTGTCGCGTTCCATCTCGATCGAAGACTCGATGACCACCGCCATGCAGCTGTTCTCACGCACCTCGAGCACGCGGACTTCGCCGTAGGTTTCGTTGGGGTACTTGTCCTCGGGGCCGTCGGTCTTGAGGTCTTCGATCTGGCCGTCGCGGTCGTCTTCGGTGGCGGCGCGGATGGTCGCGCCGTAGCCGCCGATATCGAGTGAATCCACCCACAGGTCCCCGCGCCGTACGGCGATGAAGCGGTTGCCGGGCTTGACGCCTTGCTTCGAGCCGCGGTCGAGGAAGAGCACTTGGTGCTGCCCAAAAAACTGGTGCGGCCAAAGTGCGGTGAGGATGTGCGCCTCTTGGTACTCCTCGTTCTGCGCCGGCGGAACGATCAAGAACTTGCGCGGAACCGGCCCGACCAACACGCCGCGCTCGATCACGTCGAGGGCCTCGACGATGTGTGCACGGACCATGCGCGTCTTGGGGTTGTAGCGGTCGACGCGCACGGTACCGAGCACCTCAACCAACTCGCCGCTCTGATCGGCGTCCTCTCCGCTCATGGTGCGGACCTCGCGATAGAGCTGCAGCTCTTGGCCGAGCTCGATCTTCATGTCTTTGTGCTTCTCTTCGTCGAGCTCGATGTATGCGTCGTCCCCGAAGGACAACATCTGGTTCTCATCGGGGCCACCGACGAGTTCGCCCATGGCATCTCGTTCGGGATCGTCGACCCAACCGTAGTTGCGCAGAAAGACGGTCTGCTCCGGCACGGTGCGCGGGCGGATCGAACCACGTTCATCGATGCGCAGCCGCAGTCGGTCGCCGGGGTAGATCCAGTGCGGGTTGAGGATCTGGGGGTTCTGCGACCACAGGCGCGGCCAGTTGTATGGGTTCTTGTAGTACTGGCCGCTGATCGCCCAGAGCGTATCTCCGCGCTTGACGGTGTGCGCCGAAGGCACGCCGCTGCCCTCGACGATAAACTGACCGTTGGGGTCGCCTTTGCTCGAGAGCGTGGCTCCGTCCCCGCGGTTCAGGTCGAAGGTGCTCTTGGTCGAATTGACGTCGGTGAGCGATTGCGAGCCGGAGGGGAGGTACGAGTCGACCGGCGGACCACTCTCGCGACTGAAGGTGGTGGTTACCGAGGGCGGCGCGACCTGTGTGAGCGTGGAATCCCCTCCCGGGTTGCTGGTCGGTCCAGCCTCCTCTTGAGCCAGCGCTTCGGCGCTTACGGTCGAGACGAGGGCAAGGGTGGTCAGGGCAGAGAGCGTGAGAGACTTCATCGATTCACCGTTTTTCCAGCTTTTTTGCAGCAGCGCTTTTCGGATAGTCGGACTTCAGACGCGTGCGAGCGCGGTCAGCCGCGGCCTTGTCACCAAGTTTGTCGCGCACGCGCGCGAGCTCCAGCAAGGCGTCCGGAGCGAAGGGACTGTCGGGGTAGGACTCCACCACCGCCTCGAACTGCTCGGCGGCGCGTGATGGGTCGTTCTTGACCGAGTAGGCCATCGCTCGAAGGTGGGTGGCCTCGGCGAGGTTGGGGTCGCGTGGGTTTTGCGTGATGAAGTTGGTGAATGCGGCAATCGCGCCATCCCACGATTTCTTCTCGAACAGCGTCTTGCCCAGCTTGAACTCGGCGCCGGCGGCCTCTTTCGCGACGCCGGAGGCTTCTTCCTCGACCAAGCCGCCGCTGGTCGAGCGGATCCGAATGCGCGTCTCGGAGGCTAGTGGGTCCTCCTGTTCGGGCGCTGGCGGCTTGAGCCGAACCACCTTCAATTCGGGGCGCTCGTCGCTCGCCTCGCTCACGTCCGACCTGACGGCCTGCACACGGCCGTTTTGTGCCCGCTCGATCGCTTCCAGCCGTTCGCTGAGAGCGCCCTCGCGCGCCCGCAAAGAGGCCATCTCGGTGCGCAGGGAGTTGAGGTCCTGTTCGAGCCCGGCGTTGGAAGCGCAACCCACGACCAAAAGCAGGCTGAGGCCCAGCCAACGGCTGCGCGCAACCGCACGAATCAAAGGAGAAAGCCCCTTTGGTCGGCGCACGAGCCAGCTCTGGTCCAGTTGCACAGGGAGAGCGTACCTGCGGACCGCAGCGGCGGCCAAAAAAGCCCCGATTGGAGGCTGGCGTGTGCGTGGTAATGTGCCTCGTGTGAAGGCCACACCCATCGTTCGCTCGTCCAGCTGGCTCTACCTCCTCGCGCTGCCGTTTGCAGCCTTTTCGGCGCTTTTAGCGCCTGCGGGCGGCTGCTCCGACGACGGCTCGGGCGGCTCGGGCGGGGGTTGTGAGGAGCTCGGCGCAGACAAGTGCTTCGACTACGCCTGCTACGAGGCGCCCAGCGCCGAGGTTTCCTTCTCCGCCGAGGTGCTGCCCATCTTCGAGCAGTCCTGTTCGCTCTCCTCGGCCTGTCACGGCAACCCCCTGAGTCCGGTCGGGCCCGACGGCTACAAGCCGTATCTCGGGGAAGTGAACCCCGAGACCACGCCCAGTGATATCGATCTCATCTTCACCACCATCGTCGGCGCCGACGCGTATCTGGCACCAACGCTCAAGCTCGTGGATCCCGAGAAGCCTGAACTGAGCTTCTTGATGCACAAGATGGATGGGGACCTTTCCTGCTCCTCGCTCGAGTGCAACGGCGGGGATTGCCTCCAGCCGATGCCCCAGGGGTCGGGCGTGCTCGACCGCGCCACGCGCGACGTGGTCCGCACGTGGATCCTCCAGGGAGCCAAAAACAATTGATCAGTCGGCTGACGGGGCGCGTGATCGAAGAGGATGGCGGTGGCCTCACCGTGGATGTCGGCGGGGTTGGCTATGAGGTCACGGTGCCGCTCGGTACGCTCGGTCGGCTCGGTAGAACGGCTGCTAGCGACGTGCTTACGCTGTTCATCCACACCCATGTTCGAGAGGACGCCTTTCTGCTTTTTGGCTTCTCCTCCAGCTCCGAGCGCGAGGTCTTTCGCACGTTGATCGGTATTTCCAACGTTGGTCCCAAGCTGGCGTTGTCGGTGCTCTCCGCTGTAACGGTGGACGAGCTGGCACAGGCGGTTGGCCGGCAGGAACTCGGTAAGCTCGTAGCCATCCCTGGGGTCGGTAAAAAGACGGCTGAACGCCTGGTACTCGAGTTGAAGGGCAAGCTCGAAATCACCCCCGGTCGAGCGGTTCCGGGGCCGGTTGGCCCCCCTCCTTCGACGCCCGCGGCCGAGCAACTCGTGGCCACCCTCACGCGTATGGGCTTCCGCCCCGCCGAGGCCGAGCGTGCCGTTACCACCCTTTCACAGACTCGTGACCTAACCCAACTGCCGATGGCGGAGCTCCTACGCGACGCCCTGGCAGTGCTTTCTCGCTAGGAACATGGCTAAAACTTCGATGGAACTTCCTACTCGACGAGGAAAGTCGACAATGCGCCTTTTCCCAGCTTATCCTTCTGCCGCTGCGTCCCTGAGGAGAGCCCGGTGATCATCTGTCCGAAGTGCACGAAGGAAAACCAGGACCATTACAAGTTCTGTTTGGGCTGCGGAGCGGAGCTCCCGAGAGACGCGTCGCCCAAGAAGTTCGGTCCATCCAACAACACGCCTCCGCAAGGCGTGCCCGCCGTCAAGATGCCCCCTGCTGCCATCGCCGATGAGTCGACGTCGCAAGGGCTTCCAACCGCCGGGCTCGCGCCGGTAGCCGTGGGCGGAGAGGGCCAGTTGGTGGTGTGCCCGCAATGCGCCCACCCCAACGCGCCGACGAACAAGTTCTGCGCGTCTTGCGGCTTCAAGCTCGCCAAGGCCGCAGCCAGTGTTGCGCCGCAGCCTTCGCCGTCTTCACCCGCCAACCCCCCGGGCGCAGCGGCGGGTATTGCCGCCACCCCGGGCGTAGGACCAGCCATGGCGGTAAGCCCCGCGGCCGCTCCGCCAGCCGTTGGTATTGAACTGCCAGCGCCGGTCGCAGGTGGTATCTCGCTAACGGCGCTGCGCGCTGACGGCACGGAGGCTGGCTCGT
The DNA here is from genome assembly GCA_903892415.1 of uncultured delta proteobacterium. Lineage (GTDB taxonomy): Bacteria > Myxococcota_A > Polyangia > Polyangiales > Polyangiaceae > Xiheicaenibacterium. The sequence goes on from CAITIQ010000096.1 coordinate 18,321, forward strand.
TCCACATGTCCGGTGGCCCGAACACCATCGGTCGTGACTCCGGCGGTGTGTTCGCCGGAGACAGCTACCTCTCGCCGAAGCACGCTACCTTCACCGCTCGCGGTCGGCAGGTGGTGGTTCGGGATGAGAGTTCGCTCAACGGCGTCTATCGCAAGATCGGCCGAGACGAGCCGATCGAGCTCGCCTACGGCGACATCTTCCGCATCGGCCAGGAAATCTTGCGCGTTGAAGCGCTGAACCCAGTGCCGAAGAGCGCTGACGGCGTCGAGCGGCTGGGCAGCCCAGCCAAGGGCTACGTCGCTCGCTTGGCCCTGCTCGTTGGCCGGGACACGACCGGCAACGCCTACCCCATTCCGGAGGCCGGCATTCATCTCGGTCGTGAGCGAGGGGACGTCCTCTTCCCGGAAGACGGCTACGTCTCGGGCCTTCATTGCCGCATCAACTTGGTGAACAACAAGATCTTCGTGACGGATCTCGGGAGCTCCAACGGGAGCTTCGTGCGGTTGCAGAAAGATCACGTGCTCAACCACGGTGACATCCTGCTGATGGGCCAACAGCTGTTCCGCGTAGCGGTCAACTGACCGCACCGAGATGGGTGCAAGCCAGACGATTCGTGTCGTAGCCGGCGTTATCGGGCGTGACGGTAGTTACCTGATCACCCAGCGTCGGCCCGGCGCGGTGCTGCCCCTTTTGTGGGAGTTCCCGGGTGGTCGGGTCGAGGCCACCGAGTCGGACTCGCAGGCGCTGCTGCGTGAGGTCCGTCACCGGCTGGGCGTTGAGATCGCGGTGGGCCAGCTGATCTCCTTCGTCAGCCACCCGTACGAGCGTTACACCGTGGATCTTTACCTCTACGAGTGCACGCTCGCCGCCGGTGAGCCCGCCGCCTTGGCGGTGAATGATTTTCGTTGGGTGACCAGCAGCCAGTTCGAGCAGTACCCGTTCACGCCCGCCGATGAAGCGAGCATGAACAAGCTGCTCGGTATGGGCTGAGCGCGCGTTAGCGATCGAACGGCGTTTTGCGCTTTCGCGTGGGCGAGCCGGTGACCCGGCCGAGCGCTGCGGTGAGCAGAGGCTCCGCCGGAGTGAGCGCGTCCACGAGCTCCGCGGCTTTGCGTGTGCCCATCTCGGCTCGCGTCCAAGCGGCGCGATAGCCCACGGTGTCCGGCCGGGAACTTACCGCCAGCTCGAGCGCCTCGGACAGGTCCCGACCAACAGCGGCGATGCGCTGGAGCTCCAGTCGACCCGCCCGCCGCGCGCGCGCAGCGCCGTAGATCGCCCGCACGATGCCCAGCAGGTCGCGTACGGCCTCGAACGGAAATGGATCCTCGCGTCGGCTCAACAAAGGGGGATCCATAGCTAGCCGGATCTCGCCCGGGTGGAAGCGGTGATCGCAATAAAAGATCAGCAACGGAACTTGGCAGCAAGCCGGTTGCTTCGACGTGTTGACCGCTCGCGCTAGTTAACCTTTGCTGGGCCCGATGACCGCTCAGCCCGTTACGATCGGCAAGCCGCTTTCACTTCGAGACCTGGTTGACGTTGCGCGAGGTTCGCGCCCCGTGCAGCTCTGCGACGAAGCGCGGGCGCGCGTCCAAACCTCGCGCGAGGCGATCGAGGAGATCGTTCGGGCCGGCGACGCTGGGCCCTTCGTTTACGGTGTGAACACCGGCTTCGGTGCGCTGGCCGAGACACGCATCTCGCAAGCCGACATCACCGCGTTGCAAAAGAACTTGGTGCGCAGTCACGCCTGCGGGGTCGGGCCCAACCTCGGGAGGGCCGAGGTCCGCGCGATGATGGTGCTGCGCGCGCAGGTGGTGGCGCTCGGTTGTTCTGGCGTGCGCCCGTTGGTGGTGGATCTGCTTGTGGCGATGCTCAACGCTGACGTCGTTCCGCGCGTGCCTTCGCAAGGTAGCGTCGGGGCCTCGGGAGATCTGGCGCCGCTCGCGCACTTGGCGTTGGCGCTGATGGGTGAAGGCGAGGTGCTGACCGCGGACGGTAAGACCGAACCGAGCTTGGGCGCGTTGCAACGTGCAGGTCTCGAGCCGGTGGTGTTCGCTGCCAAAGAGGGCCTCGCGCTGATCAACGGTACGCAATACATGACCGCGCTCGGCGCGTTGGCGGTGGTGCGCGCGCAGGAGCTCGCGACGATGGCGGACATCTGCGGAGCGACCAGCTTGGAGGCGCTCAAAGGCACCAAGACGCCCTTCGACGCGCGGCTGATGCAGCTGCGGCCCCATCCGGGACAAGCGGCGGTCGCGGCCAATTTGCGGCAGCTCTTGGCCGACAGCCCGCTGATGGCCAGTCACAAAGATTGCGGCAAGGTCCAAGACCCGTACTCGTTGCGTTGCATGCCGCAGGTGCACGGCGCCACGCGTGATGCGCTGGCGTACGCGGCCGAGGTGCTGCGTGTGGAGGCCAACAGCGTGACCGACAACCCCACGGTGCTCTTCGATCAGGACGGCGCGCTGGAGCTGGTTTCCGGCGGTAACTTTCACGGTCAGCCGGTCGCGCTAGCGTTGGATCTGGCAGCCATCGCCTGCGCTGAGCTGTGCAACATCTCCGAGCGGCGGGTGGAGCAACTGGTCAATCCGGCGCTGTCCAGCGGCTTGCCGCCGTTCCTCGCCAAGAACAGCGGGCTGCACTCGGGCTTCATGATCGCGCAGGTCACCTCGGCTTCGCTGGTGAGTGAAAACAAGGTGCTCTGTCACCCCGCGAGCGTGGACTCGATCCCTTCGAGCGCCGGGCGTGAGGATCACGTCAGCATGGGTAGTATCAGCGCCAAGAAGCTCGCCGAGGTGGTGCGCAACGCCGAGAACGTGCTCGCGATCGAGCTGATGGTCGCGTGTGCCGGCGTGGAGCTGCGCAGGCCGCTGCAGGCCGCGAAAGCGATCGAAGCGGCGTTCGCTTCGGTGCGCGAGGTGGTCAAATCGTTGGAAGAAGATCGCCCGCTCTACCTCGACTTCGAGGCGCTCGCGCGGCACGTCGTCGCCGGCAACGTCCGCAGCGCTGTGGAGGCCGCGGTGGGGCCGTTGGCCTGAGCGACGATCGCGTCGAGTCGCGGCGAGCGCGCACTCACTTCAGCCCGAAGTGGTCGACGTGGAGCCAGCCGACCGAAAGGTTGATCGTGCCGGCAAGTCCCCAAGAGGAGGAGTTGCCAGCATCACCCTCCATGCCGACCCCAGGGCCGATCGAGCCGCCGAGATCGATGAACGGAAACGAATTTCCGTCGACGAAGGCGTAGCGTGCGCCGGCCGAGGCTCCAATGAGGCCAATGGGGAATTGCGGCGTCGCACCAAGCCCGACCTCGAGCCCCGCGCGAAAGCCAAACGGGTGACCGCCAAGTGGCTGGTAAAAGTACTCGAAACCCGCGCCACCGAGCCCCGCAAGTCCCTTCCCAACCAGGTCGTAACCGAGGTTGTAAAGGCTGCCCGTGAGATGGAGGCCTTGCAGCTCGCCCTTGTCGTCGGCGAGACCGAAGCCCGCCGTGACGCCCCCACCGATCGATGCCACCCCTGCGGTGTTGAGCACCGTGGTTGGTCCGCCCCTTACGCCGTAGCTGCAGCCGGAGAGCATGGCCGCGAACCCGATCAGCCGCAAAGAGCGCAGCCTAACGAAAGCGCTGGCCTTCATGGATCCGATGCTAACGCGTGTGGCGCGAGTTGGGCTGGGTGTTGCTAGGCAGGACGGCCCAACCGTGAGCACGCTTCCGACGGGATACTCGACGCTCCAACCCGGGTATCACTTGGAACGTGAAGGCTTATCAATCGTTCTGCGTCATCGCTCTCTTGGCTGCGCCTGCGTTGGTTCACGCGCAGGAGGCCAAGGCTCCGGCTACCGCGCCCGAGGCTCCGCCGGCTGCTGCTCCGGCTACCGCGCCCGAGGTTCCGCCGGCTGCTGCTCCGCCGGCTGTGGACGGGGCGCCCGCCGCGAAAGCCAAGCCGAAGTCGAAGTCTGCAGCGTCGAGCGAAGCGGAAGATGAGGACGACGAAGACGACGAAGAGTGGGGGCCCGACCTCCCTCGGTCGAGTCCGCCGTCCGCCCTCGACCAAGACTGGGAGTTCGCGCCGCGCTTTCGTTCGGGCGTCTCAGCCACGGCGAGCATCTTCGCACCGGGGCCCGTTTACATGTTCGGACTCGAAGGGCGGTCGGGGTTTCAAGCCAACGATCTGCTCGCGGGCTACTTCAGCGCCGGCGTCATGTTCGGCTTCAGCCAGGTGTACCTGGACTCGCAAGATGCTTCCTTCGAGAGCTCCTTTGGCGGACTCGGCTACGTGAACCTGATGGGAGAGGCCACGTTCTTCGATACGCTGTTCGTCGCGGTTGGCCCGCAGCTAGCGTTCGGGGCGATCGTCCAGGAATCGACCTACATCGAGGGCTACAAACAGACCTCCGACGCCAGCGTGTTTGCCGGCTTGCTGCCTGGGGCACGACTCAGGCTCGGCGTTGGCTTCGGCTCCGAATCGCCCCGTCGGCGCAGGCAGTTCACCTTCGGCGTCGATGCAAGTCTATTGGTTGGGCAGAGCTTCCGAGTCGTGCGCACCGACACCGATACCACGCTGGTCGCCGACGGCCTGGCCGCCGGTGTGCTGCCGACGTTCTTTCTCGGCTTCGACAGCAAATAGGCAACGCGAGCTCTCTCGGCCCTTCCTACAGATCCACGGACATCCCGATCTCAACCACGCGCGAGGCCGGGATACCGAAGAAGCTGGAGGCTTGTTGCGAGTTGCGGGTGAGGAAGGCGAACAGCTGTTCGGAGCGTTTGCCCATCTGCCCGTGCTCGGTGGCGAGCAAGGTCTCTCGACCGAGGTAGTACGTGACGTCGTCGACGTTGCATTCGAAATCGAGCTCCGGCTTGGCCGCGCGCAGGGCCTGCGGAACGTCCGGTGTCTCCATGAAGCCCACGTTGATTCGAATGCGGTAGAAGCCGGCCTCGAGCTTCTCGGTCTCGACCCGCTTGCCACTCACGCGGGGTACCGATTGATTGACCACCGTCACCAGCAGCACTTTTTCATGCAGCGCCTTGTTGTGTCTCGAGTGGTGCATCAACAAGGGCGGAGTTCCGGCCGGGTTGCTGGTGAGAAACACAGCGACGCCCTCGACGCGCGCCAGCTTGATCACCCGCTCGTTGCTGCTGCCGGGCACCACCGCGCGGAAGATGCCCTCGCGTAGACCGTTCAAAAATTCATCGAGCGGCTTGGACGCGCGAACGAAGTAGGCAGCCAACAAACTGCGACCGCGCTTCCACACCACCATGATCGAGAAGATGGCGAGCGCGATCATCAGCGGCACGAAGCCGCCATCGAAGAGCTTCAGCATGTTGGAGCTCAAAAAGGCCAGGTCCACCGAGAGGAACAACAGATAGAGCGGTAGCGCCTTCACCAACGGCCATTTCCAACGTTTGATGCACACGATGAAGAAGGCGGTCGAGGTGATCGCCATCGTTCCCATCACCGAGATGCCGTAGGCCCCAGCGAGCTTGGAGGAGTCACGGAAGGCCAACACCAACGCCAAGCAGCCCACTGCCAAAGCAAAGTTGATGAAGGAGATGTAGATCTGACCTTCGGCTTGGCTCGACGTATGGCGGATCGGAATACGCGGCAAAAAGCCGAGCTGCACCGCTTGCCGAGTGAGCGAGTAAGCGCCGGAAATGAGCGCCTGCGACGCGATCACCGTGGCTGCGGTGGAGAGCGCCACCATCGGATAGATGAACGGCCCGTCAGGCACCAGCGAGTAGAACGGGTTCTTGGTGACCGCCGCTACGTCGTCTTGGTGCGTGATGATCAGCGCGCCTTGCCCGAGGTAGTTGATCAGCAACGCCGGCATAGCCAGAGCGAACCAAGCCACTTGAATCGGCTTGCGGCCGAAGTGACCCATATCGGCGTAGAGCGCTTCACCGCCGGTGATGCACAACACCACCGAACCGAGGATCACGAAGCCGTGCCAGCCATTGGCGGCGAAAAAGCGCACCGCATGAGCCGGATTGGCCGCGGCAAACACCTGCGGATACTTCGCGATCGAGATGCCGCCCAATACGGCGAGCGTCAGGAACCAGACCACCATGATCGGCCCGAATACTTTGCCGATCGTCGCGGTACCGCGCTTCTGCACCCAGAACAGCCCGATCAAGATCACCACCGTGATCGGCACGATGGCCGGGTCCAAGGTGTGCGTTGCCACGCCCAAGCCCTCGACCGCCGAGAGCACGCTGATGGCTGGCGTGAGGATGCCCTCGCCGTAGAGCAGGCACGCGCCGAAGACGATGATGCCCGGGATGATGCCGATAGCCCCGGCGACCTTCGGCTTGGCGAGCACGCTCTGCAACAAAGCCAACATCGCCAGGCCGCCGCCTTCTCCTTGGTTGCTCGCGCGCGTGACGAACACCAGGTACTTCAGGCTGACCACCAAGGTGATCGACCAAATCATCAGCGACAGAAGCCCGAGTATGTTCTCGGGCGTTGCCGCCACGGCATGCGGGCCATGCACGCACTCCTTCATCGCGTAGAGCGGGCTCGTACCGATGTCGCCGTAGACGACTCCCAGCGCTGCGAGCGCCATGGGAAGCAGCGGACCGTGGTGGTGGCCGCTCTCATGCCCGCCCGAGTCATCCGTGTTCATAGCGGCGGTTTGTACCGCCGGTCGCTGAGCCCGGCTACGGCTTTCGCCCGGAGAAAGCTGCTAACGGCGCGCTGGACGTCGGCGAAGCCCGAGCACGCCCAAAAGGCCGACCGCCGCTAGCAAAAAGTGCGAGGACGGGGACTGGCCGGAATGCGAGCACCCACCGCCGTCTGCGCTGTCCGAATTGGCGCCGCTGCTGGTCGAGGTGGGGCCACTCGTGTCCGAGCCACCTCCGCCCGATTCTGCTCCGCCGGCACTCGCTCCACCGCTGGGAGCACCACCTTCACCGCCTGCTCCTGAGCCCGAGCCGCCAGCGCCGGAACCACCGGAGCCTGGTTGCACCAAGTCGGCACACGCGGTGGCCAGGCGTTCGCCCAGCAGCTGATAACCTTCGGTAGCGAAGTGAAAGCTGTCTCCTGCGCCGGGAAGATCATCCATGTCCACCCACTCGACGAACGGGTCGGCTGCTGCGACGGCCTCTTGAGCAGCTCGCACCGCTGCCAAGTTTGCATCGGGTGAAGGGCCGCCCTGGGCCTGCCCTTGTTGCAAGGCGGTGCGTCCGAGGATGAACGGAAGCTCGGGCGTGCCCAAGTCTTCACGCACGGCGGCGATCAACCCGGTGAGCTTTTCTTCGTAGGTGAAGGCAGCATTCCAGCCGGCCTCATTCTCGCCTTGCACCCACAGGAAGCAGCCGAACTCAACGTTGTCTCCGCGCGTCGCCAAGCGATCGAGCGCGTTGTCTAGCCGTGTTGGCTCGGAGGCGTACAGCAGCGGGTTGCCGTTAGCCTCGGAGTATTCAGCCGAATCCAGCGTGCCCATCAGCGAGTGGAACAGCTGGGACTTATCCGGGTACTTCTGATCCGAAGGCAGCCCACGTTCCCAATGCTCTCTGATGTTGGTCCCGCCCGCTGCCACCTTGACGACGGCGGTGCGACGATCCGGAAGGGCGGCCTTGATCTGATCGGCGAAGGTGATCTCCGGGCCGTACCATTGACCCACGCCCTTCGGCGTGAGCGGCTCCCAATCGAGCGAAGCGGTGTTCGCGTAGTCGGGGTCACTGCGCGAGGCCGGGTTGAAGAAGTCGTAAAGAACGTCGGTTTGGTTCGCCAAAGCAGCCGGAAGATCGGCGCCCTCGCCGTAGCCCACCGCATTCGACTGGCCGGCCAGAATGAAGACCCGAACGTCCTCCGCGAGAGCCACCGAGGGAACGCTGAGACTGGCGATCAGCGCGAGAGCATGTACGGACCTTTGACGCATCCACGTAGAGTCCTAAGTGACCCGCGCGCCGTCAAGGGGTAGCGGCTCACCGCAGTCGTTGGGCAGACGACACACCGTCCAGCTGATGTCGGCGCTGCCTGCCAGCAGACCTCGAGCTGCACGTTGCAGCCGCGTCTTCAGCGACTGCCGCTGCTTGTCCCATAACGCTCGGTCGCTCGGGGCGACGAGGGGATATGGGACGCGGTTGCGCCGAGCGGGACCGGCTGCGCTGGGGAATGAGGGGTTTGAGCGCAGCGTTGCCAAGGAAGATGCGAGCGCCTGCGACAAGTTGGTTGTTGTCCCTACCCTTGTTGATTTGTGCGGCCTGTAGTTCTCACGCACGAGCTGGTGTGGAGCGCGTTGGCGCTCATGCTCCGGGCCCCGCGGTTCAACCGACCAGCGTCGCGTCGGTTGGCCTGCGCGCGCCGCCTTCGTCCACCGCGACGATCGACGATCAGCAGGCCGCCGCGCTGCTCACAGCTCGCAACAAGCAGCGGGAAGACGCGCAGCGGCCGCGCGTACTGAGCGCCCGCGATGCGGCCGTTCATCGCTTGACGCACGCGTACTGTCAGCGCGTGCGTCGGGAGCTCGAGATCGAGTGCAGCGGCGAGGTGGCGATGCTCGAGGAGGGTGACGTAAACGACCTGTTCACCGCCACCGTGGTGCGCCTGAGAGCCGACTCCGGTCCGGAGCAGGTGCATCTCCTGATCGAGACGGCCAGCCGGTGGGACACCGTGCTTCTGGCCGAGAACTCGTTGAGCGAATTTGGTGCCTCCCGCCAATCGATCAAGGTTAACCCCGACGAAGCTGCCCCGAGCTCGCTTTACGCCGCTGTGGTCGAGTACGGGTGGTACGACGCGGACTTCGGAGGCTGCAATCTCACCGGAGAGAGAGCACGCAACTGGGTCGTATGCCGGCTCGAGGGCGGACAACCGCGCTGTGCCCAAGTTGCCTTGGCCCGATACACCTATGAGTACGTGAGCAGCAATGGGCAGGTGCCTCATTGCTCGCGAGAGCGCGTCACCGGACAAGGCTTCTCGCGCCGCGCTCACTTCAACGGGTCGCGCTTGACGTTCAAGCCCGACCCGCTGCCGTACTTCAGCACGCCCACCAAAGCCCCGGCGTCCCAAGCCCTGACGCTCGAGCAGGTTTTTGCTGCGGATGCGATGCCGTCTTCTCAGCGCTGAGAAGTCCGGCCTACGCCCTCGCCGTCAATCCTCGAAGCAAATAAAGCAGGCCACTAACGTCGAGGGTGCAGGCCGACTCGACCTATCCAGCGCTCGAGCGCACGGTTCACGAACAGACCCGCGTCGCTTTGCAATCGGTCAAGGCCTGGCTCGTGCGCGAGCGGCCCGTCTTGCTCGGGGCGAACGGTAAGGCGGCCTGGCTCGAAGCGGTAGACCAACAATATCGAAAGACAAGCACGGCGATGCGGTACAGGCTGGAGGTGCGCCCCGCGCACTGGAGATCTCATGACAGTAGCTCTCGAATTCCAACCACCCAAAGGCGAAATCGCCGGCGAGGTGCGGCAGGCAACGCCCTCCAAGAGCACGTGCACCGCGTGGAGTGCGTTGCCACTTCTGACGGGCGCAGTCGTCGCCTTGCTCGGGCTGATTCCTAGCTCCCGGGCTTTTGGCCAAGAGCGCCCGCCTGCGTCCGTCTCAGACGATTTGCCTTCAACCGCGGCACCGCCGGCAAGCCCCCCTCCGCCCTCCGAAGAGCCGCCTGCGCCTCCGTTGCCTGCTAGCGCGCCGCCCAGCGCTCAAGCCGAGGCACCGGCGACCTTTGCCGCTAACGCGCCACTCAGCGTGCAAGCCGAGGCTAAAGCGACCGCGATCGCACCGCCGGCGGATCCTTACGACGCCGTGCGCGGGTTCTCCTTCAACTCCCCGACCTCCGACGTCAGAGTCCGACCGATCGCCGAGCTTGGGGCGATCTTCGTCGCGTGGCACCACTATCAAGGTGGCAGTGACGGCACCGAGTTCGATTGGCGACGATTGGCGACGCGACGGTGGACAGGCCTCGGCCTCGTTCACCTGGCGGCTATCGGCCGAGCTCGAGCTGTTCGCGCGGCATAACTTGATTTTGCTCTATCAGCCGATCGACCTTCGAACCCGCGCGACGCTTTCGGAGGATCTGCGGGTCAACGGTTTGACGTTTCCCTCCGGCACGCCGATGCAGTTCCGCTACGGCTTTGACTACTATCGGCTGAGCTACCTCTACGACTTCCTCGCCGACCGGGACAACGAGCTGGCGATCGGCCTTTCGATGCAGCTGCGCGTCGCCGACCTCGAGTTCTCGTCGCTCGACGGCAAGCTCCAGCGCACCAGCCAGAACCTCGGCCCCGTCCCGCTGGTCAAGCTCCGCGGTCGCTACACCTTCGATAACGACGTCTTCCTTGGCACCGAGATCGACGGCATCGCCATCCAATTCCCAAGTGAACAAGGCTCCGTCCTGGGGCTCTTCTTCGATACGTCGCTGCGAGTTGGCTACTCGCCGACACAGTTCATCGAGACGTTCTTGAACCTCCGCTACCTCGGCGGCGGCGCGCGCGGGCCAGGCTCGAGGGCGCTCTCGTCAGAGTTCGGGGACGGCTACAACAACAACTTCATCCACGCGATGACGCTCTCGATCGGGTTCGGGGTCAAGTAGCACCAGACGACGCACCGGTGGGCCCTTCGCCACCGCCTTCACCGACGAGCTCATGCGGCGGGCAGGCGTTGCCGAACTGCAGCGACGAACTCCGCCGGCTGCGAAAAGGATAGGGCGATGTTGCGAGGGTGGCGCATGAAGAGCACTCCCTTTACGGTGGGCTGCTTCAGCGCGATCTGTACGACTCCATGCGTGGAGCCGACTAGTCCGAGCGTCTTGTCCGGTGCGATTCGGATACCGATGCCGAGCCACCAAGGCCAGTCGCGCTCGCAAAGCTCACGAATGTCGACGTAGGGGATCCGGAGGTGCGCGATGCCAAAGCGAACGTCGATGCAATCGTCCGTCAGTACCGCGACCGAGCGTGAGGTGGTTGCGCCGATGAGTACGAGTGGCGCTCGCCAGGCCCAATCGCGTTCGATTCGAAAGGTCTCCATGCCAAATGAGTCTCCCCGTGTTCGGCAAGCCTAACACGCGCGCTGCGCGCTCTTTGCGCGCTAAAAGATTCGCTTGGCCGTCTCCAGCGTGATCTTTTGCCAGGTTGCATAGGCGCTGGCCGCTGCTTCGCGTAGCTCGCTCCGCGGCGCGTTTTGCGCGAGCGCCGTCACGAGTCCGTCGACCGCGTAGCCCTCGGGCGCCATCAGCGCTCGCGTCGAAAGCAGCATGGTGGAGCCGCGTTGCTTCAGCTCGTCCTCGAAGTAGCTGCGCGAGTAACAGGCGAATACGAACGATGGAATGGCTGCTGTGCTCTCGGTGGTTGGCGGCTTCTTGCCGTCCATCATGCGGTTGTGGCCGGCGTAGCCCACCACGTTGATCGGCATCACGCGCGCTTCGCCGTCGTTTAGCGTGAGCACGCCGCCGCCCGCGGCCTCGCGATAAAGCCCGTCGATGGCCTGGTCGATCGCGTCGCCGTGCAGTGCATCAAACACCACCCAGGCGGTGATCGGCGCTTCGCGTCCCCAAGGCTCGCCGGGAAAGCTGCGGCGATAGACCGCGCGCTCGAGCAAGACGTTGCCCGAGCCTCGTTCGACCGTGACTTCACTCCACTTGCTGCTCTTGCGACTGAAGAAGCGCTTCTGCCCGAACACTGCGCCCCAATAGAGATTGTGCTTCAGATTGTCGGGCTTACCGGCGAGCGAACTGCCGCAGTCCACTTGGTCGTTGTGACACAAGGGCACGTACACATGAATCACCAGGTTGCCCGACTCGTGGACCGCCTTGTACGTGTTGTCCTCCGGGCTGGACCACGCGCTGGGCGTCGACGTCACCAGCGTCGAGCGCGGCCCCGCTGGCTCCGCTGGCTCTGCGGTCGCCTCAACCGTCGTCGCGGACGCAGGCGGTGGTGCTTCGCTTGGCGTTGCGATCTCGCTTACAGGGAGGGCGGCCGCCTCCGAAGCCAACAAAGGCTCCGGTTGGGCCTGCTCGCCAGGCGCGCGCGTCGTCGGCCAGGCTTCGCAGGCGCAAAGCAGGCTCAGCAATAGTAGAGGCGTCGTCGCTTTCCTTGCGTCCATTCGCTAGAGGTCGCGTCAACGTAGGGGAGTGTGACGCGGAGGTCGACGATGAGGACGAGCGTGGGTTTGCGAGCGGGTCATTTCGTGGGTTCGCAGTTGAGCGGTGATCCTGGGCGCTTCACCTTCCAGATCGAGGCGGCGACGCGAGACGGGCTCGCGCGGCTGCTCGACGCGGGGGCTGCGAGCGAGCCGGGCTTCAGCGATAAGGCGCGCGAGCTGCTGGGCGGAGCGACGCGGGCGTCGATGCATGCGCTGGCGCACGGTCTCGGCTTCATCCTCGTGCGTGGCCTTCCGGTCGTCGATCGGCCGCTGACCGACGTGATGGCGCTGTATCGGGCGATGGGCGAGGCGCTCGGCACGCCGATGCAGCAAAACCTCGACGGCGACACACTGACGCACGTCCGGAATGAAGGCGACGATCCGTCGAACCCCGAGGTCCGTCTTTATCGGACGTGCGCGGCGCAGGACTTCCATACCGACGGAGCCGACGTGATCGGCCTCTTGTGTTTGCGCGGCGCGCGCGTCGGCGGAGCGAGCCGCCTGGTCAGCTCGGTGCGGGTATTCGAGCGGATGAAAGAGCTCAGGCCCGACCTGGCGGAGCTGCTGCTCGAGCCGTGGTTCTTTCATCTTCCGGGCGGCAAAGCGCGCGGTCTGCCCGAGGCCTTCCCTCGGCCGATCGTGACGGTCAACGGCGCGAAGACCGAGACCTTCTTCATCCCGTGGTACCTCGAGCGTGCGCAACAGCTCGAGAGCGTGCCGCGCTGGTCACCGAAGCACGCCGAGGCCTTCACCCTCTACCAACAGATCGTCCACGAGCCGGAGCTCGCCCTGGCGATGGACTTCGAGCCGGGCGACGTGCAGTGGCTGCGCAACGCCTACCTGCTCCACGCCCGCGACGCCTACCAAGATGAAGCGGAGCCGAGTAAGCGTCGGCATCTGCTCCGGCTCTGGCTTTCGGCCGGAGAGATCGACGATCGCACGCCGCGGTTCGAAGAGCTGCAAGAGGGCTGACGACGACGCTTACCTTGGTGATCGCGCCGCTGTTCAGGCCCACGCACCCAGGCGACCGTTCACGACGCAGCCAACAGCTCGACCATGCGCTCCCCAACGCCTTTGGCCGAAGCGGGGTTCTGCCCGGTGACCAGCCGTTCGCTCACGATCACGTTCGGCGCCCAATTCGCCGCGGGTACGTGCTCGGCACCGCGCTCGGTTAGGGCGGTGGCTAGCAGGAACGGGACGACCTTCTCGAGCTTGACCGCCGTCTCCTCCTCGTTGGTGAACGCAGCGACCTTCTTGCCTGCCACCAAGTACGTGCCGTTCGCGAGCTTGACGTTCACCAGGCCCGCAGGGCCGTGGCAGACCGCAGCAACGACACCGCCGGCGTCGTAGATCTGCGCGGCGAGCTTGGCGAGCGCCTGATCCTCGGGGAAGTCCCACATCGCCCCGTGCCCACCCGCGTAGAAAATGGCGCCGTACGCAGCTGCATCGACGTCGGCGGGCTTCACGCTCGCATCGAGCTGCTTCATCGCGAGCGCGTCCGCGAGGAAGGCCTTCTGACTCGGGTCCTTCTCATCGACGCCGTCGAGCGGAGGCCGGCCGCCTTTCGGCGAGGTGAAGTCGATCTCGTAGCCGGCGGCGCGCAGCACATCCCAGGGATGGCTGATCTCAGGCAGGAAGGCGCCCGTCGCCTCGCCGGTGTTGCCCTTCTTGTCGTGACTGGTGACTGCGAAAAGGACCTTCTTGCTCATCTTCTTTTCCGATCGGCTAGCGGGTTTCGTGCAGGCAGCGAGCAGCGAGGCTGCTGCCATTTTGAGGAATCGTTCACGTGAGAGCTTCATTGGCAATCCATGGTTGGACGGCTTCACTGTAGTCCCTGGAGCTCAATTGATAATGGGGCAAGCGGTAACTACATTTATGATTCAGAGTTAATAATGGATGCAAATGCGCTCCGCCCAATCGAGGTGTTCTGTGCAGCTGTTGAGGCCGGCTCGTTCACGGCTGCCGCGCATCAGCTTGGGATAACGCCCGCCGCGGTCTCGCGGGCCATCGCGCAGCATGAGCGCACGCTCGGTGTCCGGCTGTTTCGGCGCACCACCCGCAGCGTCTCCCTCACCGAGGAAGGCCAGGCGTACTTCGCTCCCTGCAGGCAGGCGCTGTCCTTGATCGAGGACGCCAAGCGCAGCCTCTCCCAGCGTCAAACCAAGCCGCGAGGCCGAGTGCGCATCAGCGTGCCAACCACCTACGGTCACAGCCGCGCGCTCGCGGTGATCGCCCGCTTCTCCGAGCAATACCCAGAGGTCGAGGTGGAGGCGCACGTGTCGAACCGCAACGTGGACTTCGTCTCCGATGGGTACGATCTCGTGATCCGCGCCGGCGAGCTGGCAGACTCGAGCTTGGTCGCGCGCAAGCTCGAGGACGCGACGCTGGGGGTGTTCGCGAGCCCAGCGTATTTAGCGAGCCACGGCACGCCGAAGACGCCGGATGAGCTCGCGCGTCACCGCGTGATCGGCTTCGTGCGTCCAAGCACCGGTCGCGTGCTCGAGCTGCTGTTCAAGGACAAGGGTGGGGCTCCGTTCGAGATCAGCGCAAAGCCCGCCCTTCGCTGCTCCGACGACTTTCTCGGCTGCCTCACGCTCGCGCGCGAAGGAGCAGGGCTCGTGCAGGCCTTCCACTTCTTGGCCGAGGACGCGCTTGCGCGCGGGCAACTCGTCGAGGTGCTCAAGCGGTACGCAGGGCGCAGTCGCCCCTTCACGTTGCTACAACCAGCTGGGCGTATCCCGTCGCTTGCGGTGCGTTTGTTAGGGGATGCGCTGGTTGAACAGGCGAGCCGGCGCTAGCCGCTGCGCCTCGTTCAACGCGCTTGCAACAGTTCAGCGATCGGGTCCCACGCGAACGGCAGCATCATGCCAACCACCAAGAGGATGAAGGCCAGCCCGTAGCCGACGATGCGTAGGTTGGAGGAAGGCGGTGCCCACTCCGGCTCCTGAAAGGCGAAGTGCACGCCCCGCCCCGGGCGGTGATCGAGGCTCCAGAGCATGCCGGCCGCGACGTACAGCACAGACGAGGCAACCAGGTTCCAAAACCAGCTCGGCGGGTAATGGCCGTCACGCCACCAAATGTACAGGTCGTAGGACCAGCTTGCTGAGAACAGCCACACAGCGACGGCAGGCAAAATCAGCGCTCGCGGTAAGGTGCCGCGGCCCGCGCGATAGAGCGTCCCGAGGCTCCACGGCGCGCTCAGGATCGTGAGGCCTGACATGAACGCGGCGTCGACGTGGTCCCAGGTCGGGTCCCCCGAGTAGGGCGCTAACACGATGAACGGCCCCGCGGAGAGGACGTAGGTGACGAGCTTCCAAGGCGCTCGCAGCGCGCGGCCGTAGCCTTTCAGCGACGCTCGCAGCCCGCGCCGCTCTCGGACAGCGACCACCAGCGCGGCGAGCAGCAAGGCGACCCAGCAGCCGACGTAGACGTGCGCTTGTTCGGGTCGCATCGTTGGCAGTCTACGAGGCGCGGCGTTAGCGGTGGACCATTCTTGCGAGCAGCCGCGCGAGCGTAGCCGCTGGATCCTCGGTCATGCCGCCGTGCGCGCACGAGGTCTGCACCACGGCGTTGCGTGGCGCGACCAACCAGCGGAACCGCTCGCGCAGCGGCAGCGCGCCCATCGGCCCTTCGCCGTTGCAAACCCTGACGATGGCCTCGACGTGCGCGCGCAGCAGCTCAGCGTCGGCTTTGGGCGAAAACGCCTGAAGCCGCGCCAAGTCGACATCGGTGGCTGCGCATAAGTAACCGCGGGCCTCGCACAGCACCACCACGCCGACGTTGACGAACTCCTCGCGAACCAGGTCGGGCACCACGCGGATGATGGCGTATTCGTAGGCTTCAGCCACGCGCGCGCTCCGTCTCGTGTAATAGCGATGGGATGGCCTCGCGACGAGCCCGCAGCCACGTTCGGTAGGCGTCGCGGTGCGAGGCGACGTCATCCCAAGCGCGATCCAATGCGAGCCAAGCCTCGGGGATGAGCTCGACGAGCCTGTCGATCAGCGCATCATCGAGCGTGGTGCGCAGCAGCTCAGCGGCCTTTTGCAGTCCGGCGCTCGAGCCGAGCTTGGTGAGCAGCACGTGAACGCGCACCTCCACGAACGGATCCGCGCTGCCCTCGAGCGGGTCTTCGGGCCGCCAACCGTGATGGAAGTAGAGAGACTCCCCATGGTCGATCAGCCAGGTCGAACGATGCCAGGTGAGCAGATTGGCGTTGCGCACGGTGCGGTCCACGTTGCTGACGAAGGCATCGAAAAGCACGATGCGCGCAGCCATTTCAGCATCGGGATGCGGCCCCACCAGCGGATCATACGTCACGCTCGCTGGTAGAAAGTCGAGCCCGAGGTTCATGCCGATGCTCTTGCTGAGCGGCATGCAAAGCTCGGGATCCGGTTCGGCCGCGGCGATCGCCGCATCGAGCTCCACGAACACGAGCTCGGGTACCGCAAGTCCGAGCGCGCGGCCCAGCTCTCCGGCGACGAGCTCGGCGATCAGCGCCTTTTCGCCCTGACTCGCGCCGCGCAACTTGACCACATAAAGCCCGTCGTCATCGGCCTCGACCAGCGCGGGCACCGAGCCGCCCTGGCGAAAAGGCATGACGTAGCGAGTGGCTCGAACGGTGCGCACCGGTTGCTTCATAGCCCAGCCTGACGAGCGCCGGGAGCCCACACTGACTGCTCGGCGCCGCTGCTGGCTTTGCGTGAGCGTTACGGCATTGCGCCGCTTTGAGCGGACGCCGCGCGCTCGCTAGAACTTGAAGCTCCAGCTCAAACAAACAGCGCTCATCGCTTCGATCTGCGCGGCATCGGCGCTGCCTTTGAGCTCCTTGGCGTCGGCGGCGGCGCCGGCGGTGCAGCAGATGCGCGTGGCGTCGTCACCGTGGTCGAAGACTTTGTGCGCGTAGAAGCCTTGTTTGCCGTCGCGCTCGAAGATGATCAGCTCCGCAGCCTCATCACCGTAGTCGGTGTACTTGCCGTCCTTCTCGACGACCGGCACCGTAAAGGTCTGCTCCTTGACGATCTTCGCGCTGCCGAGTTTGGTCTTCGCGTCGGCGAGCTTCATGCACTTCTCGCCTTCGTCTTGCTCGTGGTTGACGAGCAGCGTGGCCATCGTCATCCCGCCGAAGCTCGTGGTGCCCCACTTCTTCGGTCGGCCGGCGCCCACGTCGGCGAGCTTCGTATCGGCCGGCCCGAGGAAGCCGAAGCCCTCCATCCCAGGCACCGACTGCGCCTTCGACCCTTCGGGTAGTTTGAGCAGCTTGAGGAAGGCCTCGCCGGTGAGCTCTGCTCCTGCGGCAGGGGCTGCAGCAGCGCTCGCTGCGGCGCTGGCCGCAGCGGTGGTCGTCCCTCCCGGCGCTGCAGCGCTCGAGGCGCCCGCCGAGCTTGCCGCCTTGGCCGAACCAGAGCCGGCGGGCTTGGCCGAGCTCGCGTCTTTGCCGGCTGACGCAGAGGCGTTGCTCTTATTGGCGTCGCCACAGTGGGCGAGCGCGAGCAGGGAGAGGACGGAGAGAAGGGCGAGGGGGCGGGCCGTATTCATGGTGCGGCGTCATACACCAAAGCCGCGCGCTTCTTCCCAACGCCTCGACTGCGGAGGTTACGAGAGGCTTGCCGCCGGCCTGCGGCTTAAGCACGCTCGGCGTCCATGAAGCAGTCCGCCGCTGTCCGTCCCGAGCCCAACTTTCAACGCAAGGCCGCGCTCGCCCACGGCGGTGCCGTCGATCACAGCGGGGAGGTCGCCGTGTTGCCGATCCCCAACTTCGACTTGGGCCGGACCATCTTCCAGACGCTCGAGGGCAAGGCCGCGCGCTACGTGATCCAAAAGCGCATCGCGAAGGACGTGCGCTGGTTCGTCGATGACGCCAAGCGCGTGCAGGCCGAGTACGACGCGCTCTCGGCGCGCGGTCCGCTGCCCGAGGTGAGCGCCGAGCTGACGAAGTTCCTGGTCGAGGAATGCAACTTCGACGTGGAGCACGCCGATGGCTCCTTCCTCGACCACCTCTATTTTTGCTTTGAGTACGGCGTACGTCACTACCCCGAGCGTTCGCCGCTGGTGCTGTTACTCCACTCGATCCTGGGCACCGGCACCAACACCTTTGCCATGGATAAGTCGAAGATCCCGGCGCTGCGCGCGCTGATGACCCCCTTCGATTGGACGCACGTCGAGGCCTTCCCCTCGGTGTTGCGGCTGCTTTACGCCGGCGATCTGCGCGCTGAGATGCGCCGGGAGCTCCACCGGCTCGGCTCGATTCGCGAGGTCAGCTTCCAGCGCGTGATCGACAACGCGCCCATCACCATCAGCGCCGAAGACTTTTGGATCGCGCTCAATTACCAGCTCATCCACCTGGTGGACTTCATGCCGGTCGCCAACTGGAGCACGCATCTGAACGACACCTCGTTCATCATCTTGCGTGACCTCTATGACCTGCTCGAGCGCGCCGGCAAACTCGAAGCGCGCGTGAAGTACGTCGCGCCCAGCGGCACCGGCTCGGCCTTGGGCGAAGACCTCGGCCTCGGCGGCTGGCTCACCACGCGCATCCCGGTCGGCCTCAGCGAGAAGATGGCCAGCGCCTCGGTGAAGAAGTTCTCCGAGCGCATCGGCCACGACGTCTCTCACCGCATCAGCTGGGGCTGAGATGAGCTTCGACCTACAGCGACGGCTCGCTCCTCTGCTTGCTTCGCTCGTCCTGTGCGGCTGCTCCGACGACGCTACGTCCTCCGCGGCAGGCGGTGGTAGCGGCGGCGCTGCAGGCGCGACCAACGTCGGCGCCAGCGGTGGTGGCGGCGCTTCCGGCGGCGCGGGGGGCACCGGCGGGGCAGGGGGCTTCGTGCCGATCGACCCGCCGACCTGTGTGGACGTGGCGACGTTGCCGTCCTGGCGACAAGGGCTGGCTGCGGGGCAATGGATCGCTTTGCCCTCGGCCGATCTGCGGCAAGTGACGCCCGACGTGATGCCGGGCGGCGGCTACTACGGTCGCATCGACGCGTGGAACGGCTTTGCCGCCGACGTCGTCTCGAGCGTGGTCTATCTCGCCGCGGCAGGCGGTCACGCTGATTACGCCGGCACGAGGTGTACTCGCTCGCGCTCGACAGCGATGAGCCGAGCTGGGTGATCGAAACTCAGCCCACGCCGGCGGAGTTCTACACCATCGATCAACCGTATTACCTCGATGGTTTGCCGAGCTCGATGCACACCTACTATTCGATGTGGTTCATCGAGCCGCTGGGCAAAGTGTTCCGCTTTCCGGGCGGTTCCACCTGGGGCTCAGGCAACGGCAACACCCCGCATATCGACGCTTGGGATCCACTGTCGGGCGCTTGGGACGCGGCCGGCAGCCACCCCGACATGGGCGGCTCTCCAACCTACGAGGCACCAACGGCGAAGGACCTGCTGAGCGGGGACGTCTACCAAGTTCAGGCCAACAATCACCTTTGGGTTTGGCGGGCCGAGAGCAACAGCACGGAGGATCTCGGGGATGCCCAGCTCGGTAGCGGCTCCTTCTACGATCTTTACGCCTCTCCCGCCGTCGTCGCTGAGGGCAGGCTGATCTTCCTGGTCGATGACGCCAACGCCGGCTCGGCGCGCGTTTACGATCTGACCGCGGCCAGCTGGTCAGTCCAGCCGCTCACAGGCCCTGCCGCCGCCGCCGTCGCGAGCGATCAAGCCATGGCCTTTTACGATGCTTGTGCAGCGTCCATTGTGGTGAAGACCAACGCCTCCGGTGAGCTCTATCTGCTTGATGCGCAGACCCTCGAGGCCAGCGTATTTCCCACCAGCGGCGAGCTGCCGAGCGACGCCATCAACGGGGTTCACACGCTCTTCCAATACCTGCCGAAGCTCGGCGGTTACGCCTACCAACCGCGCCACGATTCGGTGATGCACTTCGTCGCCACGCAATGAAGCGTGGTCTTACTTGGCGAACAGCGCATCCATCGTCACGACCTCCAAGCCCAGCCGCTGCGCGTGCTCGCTCGGACGCAGACCGTGGGTGGTGATCAAGGTGAGAAAGACCGCCTTGCGCGTCCCGGTTACCCGACGAAAGACTTCGCGTTTGCGCTCGAGTTCGCGCGCGTAGGCTTTGTCGAGCACGAACTCTGACTCGGCGAACTTCATCTCGCACAGGTTGATGCTCTGGTCGGCGCGGTCGATCACGAGGTCGATCTGCGCGCCTTGGTCCTCCGCCTCTGTCGGGCGGTGTACCCAAGGCGCGTCCTCCGTCTCGACCGCTGCGATGCCCAGCGCGCGCTTGATCGCCGGCACGTGCCGCAGGCACAGGTTCTCGAAGGCGAGCCCGCTCCACGCGCGGAAGCGAGGGCTCGCGCGCTTCTTCAGCCAGCTGGCCTCGGTTTGCCCGCGTTGCGACTCGATCCACGTGAGGTAAAAGAGCGAGTATTCGTCTGTAAGGCGGTGAAGGGCGTCCCGCTGTTTGTGCCAGAGCGGCGCTGCGCTTTTGACGAAGCCACATTCGACGAGCTCGTCGATCACTTTGCTGGCGGTGCCTCCGCTCGCCATCTTGGCCGCCGCGATCGCCTCGTGCCGGTCGACGCCGCTACGTGATTTGGCGAGCGCGCGCACGACTGCCTCGTGCCTTTCGGAGCGCTCGAACAGGGCGGCATAGAGGTTTTGAAACTCATCGTGGAGCAGGCCGTCGGGCGAGAAGCACGCGCGGTCGATGCACTGGGCCGCCGACTGCCCGGGCTTGGCCTGATTGAGGTAGTGAGGCACGCCGCCGAAGGCCATGCTGAGCTCGAGGATTTGATAGCGACCGATCTCCACGTGGCGTGCGCGCAGATACTCCTCGCACTCGGGGAGCGACAAGGCGCCAAGCCGCAGCCTCCGCGTCACGCGGTTGTGCAGCCCGCCGCGTTCCTTGACGACGTGACTCAGCATCCAGGATGCGGAGGAACCACAGATGACGATCACGAGCCACGGTTGGGCCGACGCCCAGCCGTTCCAGAAATGCTCGAACGCCGCTAGGAAGCCCGAGCGCCTGGTCGCGAGCCAGGGGAGTTCATCCAGGAAGACGACGTGTTTCTGCCGCTTCTTTCGCGGCAAAGACGCTAGATGGGCCTCGAGCAAACGGAACGCCTCCGTCCAACTCTGAGGTCGCGCAAGCGGCGCACGTGAACTCATGGCTCGACCGAGCGCAGTGGCGAAGGCCTCCAGCTGGGCCACAAGGCTTCCGTCGTGCGTTCCGGTTAGCTCGAAGGCAACCGCTGGTCCAAAGAAGTGGCGCACGAGGTAGGTCTTGCCAATGCGTCGCCGCCCGTAGACCGCCACGAGCTCCGCGTCCGGAGACTCGAGCGCCTCACGAAGCACTGCTTGTTCGCGGGACCGACCAACTAGCATGGGCATTTTATACAGCCACAACGTCATCCAATCAATTGATGTGGCTGATTATAATTTTTGATAAATGGCCATAAGAGGTCTTCTGGTGACGATGTGGCCCGATATGGAGGCTAGGCGCGTATTGCGCCAGCGATTGGGTGCAGCCCCGCTTCGACGACGATGGCCTCGCGTTCTTATTCGGCAGTAGCCCGCTCTGGGATTGAACGCTGCTGCTTTCGTGCGTTGAGAAGTTGCTGCCCAATGCATCGTGCAATCGAACGGGCTCCGGGGCTGCTACGATCAGCGCATGACTTTGATGCATCCTCTCACGCGTCGCTTTCTGGCCGGGTGCTTTGGGGGGGCAGCGACGGCAGTATCCGTGGGTGCCGTCTCAACCCTGCCAGCGGGTTGCTGCCCGGAACCCGAGGACACGGGGCCGTACGAGGCTTCGCTCGGGGAGACGTGTACGGTCACCGTCCCGAGGTACTCCGATTATCTGGTCGAACAATGCGTCGCCCTGGACGTGCAGGTGTGCCCAGCTTGGGACCAGGCAGAGGAGACTTGGAGGGAGTTCGTTTGTGGTCCGTTGCGCCCGGGTACGCCGGTGGCGACAGGGCCAAGCGGAGCTGGAGGTGGCGGTGGCGGAGCTGGCGGAGCCGGCGGAGCCGGAGGCGTTGGCGGAGCCGGAGGTGTTGGGGGAACAGGAGGCGTTGAAGCCGGCGGCGGAGCTGGAGGAACCGGGGGAACCGCAGCCACAGGCTCGCTGCAATGTTGTTACGGCGTGATCGTGCGGGGGGGCTCGGAGTGTGGGCGTCCTCTGATCGTCGATGGACAGAGCTTGAGGAGTACGCCCGTCGCACGTGAAGACTGGTGCGGTCCGCAAACCGCCTTCACCGACGAGGAACCGTTGCCCGACCACGTTCGCACCATGCTCGCGGAACGATGGGCTCGCGATGCAGCGTTGGAGCATGCCAGCGTGGGCTCCTTTGCGCGCTTCGCGTTGGACTTGTTGAGCGTGGGAGCCCCGGCTGCGCTCGTGCGCGCCGCGCAGGAAGCGATGCGGGACGAGATCGATCACGCCGAGCGATGCTACGCGCTGGCCTCTCGGTATGGCCGAAGCGAGATCGGTCCCGGGCCACTGCCTGTTACCGGGGTATCGCTCGGAGGCGGACTTCTCGAGGTCGCGCTGCGCGCCCTGGTCGAGGGTTGTGTCGGTGAAACGATCGCCGCGATCACGGCGCAGCGGACGCTCGAGACGACGCGAGAGCTTCAGGCGCGCCAGGCGCTCGAGGTGATCGCCAGGGACGAGGCAGCGCACGCCGAGCTGGCATTTCGCTTTGTCGCGTGGGCCGCAAACGATCGCGACGTGAGGGAGCAGCTCAGCCGCGCTCTACCGGAGGTCATGCGGCGAGCGCTTCCCGGATTGAACCCGCCGGCCTCGACGGTCGATGACGCGATGCTGCTGGAGCATGGCCAGTCGAGTGCGGCGCTGCGCTACGCGGCAGCGCGCGAAGCAGTTGAGCAGGTGATCGCGCCCTGTCTCGGCGCCTTACTCGGGCCGGGTTGGTCGTCTGCGACGCTTCAAACGTTGGCCAGCGTGTAGTCGAGGGCCGCGACGATCGCCGCTACCTGTGCGGCGTTGCACAGCGCGGGCGTGGCTTTGGGGCTATCGGGGTAGACCTCGGTGGTGCTGGTGAAGCGAGCGTTGGTCATGCCGGCGCACAGGCCGAGCGCCTTGAAGTCGTAGTGAATGACGCCGGGTTGTGTCACCGGGCTGCCG
>CAITIQ010000097.1 GCA_903892415.1 uncultured delta proteobacterium
GCATTTTGCAGTTGTAGATGTAGAAGTCGGGGCCTTCTTTGACGATGGGCTGGGCGTCGCAGCCGGGGACTTTGCGGCGCTTCTTGGCGGCGCTTAGCGTCTTGATCGAGGCGTCGGCTTTGAACACCCGCACGCTCACGGCGTCGATGTTGCGCGCGCCGACATTCGCGCCGCCGCCGCTGAGGATGGTCTCGGCCTTGTGGGAGGTTCCGCTGGGGACCTCGATCGAGACAGCGAGGCCGTAGGGGTCGAGCGCCAATCTCATCGGGCCTTTGACGGGCTCTTCGGCGACGGGGGCGGCGGCTGGCGCTGCGGACTCGACGGTCGCTCCGCTCGAGCTCGGGCTTGCGGCGGCGGGCTCTGCGCGGGGTTGCTCGGCCGGCTCGGTAGGGCCGAAGAAGGCAGCGCAGCCGGTGAGTCCGAGCGTGCTGGCAAGGACGAGGGACAGAGCAACGAGGTCGGTTCGCTTCGAGGTGGCGTTCATGGTCTGGTGCTACGCCGGCGCAGACCGAAGCTCGGCTACGAGATCTCGCCACACCCTACGAGATCTCGCCAACGCGGTTCAGCCCTGACGATACTGGCTGGGCGTCGGGAGGCCCTCTGCGGCGAGCGCGTTCGCGAGGGCTTCGGCGTTGGTGTAGCCAACTTTTTGCGCGACGGCTCGAACGCTGAGCTCCGGGCTCGACAAGAGCAAGGTCGCGAGCTTGAGTCGCCAGCGTTTGGCGAGGTCGCGCAGCCCCTCGTCGGGGAGGCCGTAGCTATGCGTGAACTGCTTCATCAGACGGTCGATCGTGCGCGGTGACATGCGAGTGAGGTCCGCCAACACAGCGAGCGTTGGCGCTGTGTCGAGCCGCGCAAAGTAGAGCCCGAGCGCGTTCCAAATGCGTTCGCCGTAGCGCTGTCCGCGGGGCAACGGCGCGTGGTCATCGGGGAGGAGCAAGCCCTCTTCGCTGAACTGCGCGAGCAGCCGTGCGCGTGCGGAGGCCAGGGCCGTAGCTGCTTCGCGCGCCTCGATCTGCTGCGCGTAGTTGCGAGCTGCGGCCTCGAGCGCGGGTGAAAACGCCAACCGTTCGGGCCGCTCCTCACACGCCCCGGCGACGCGCTCACGCGGAACATGAAGCACCAACGAGACGTGCGGCTGGCCGGAGATGCGCAGCGTGACGGGCCTCGCGCCGTTGGCTCCTTCGAGCACGTCCTCACGCATGCGTACGAGCGCAGGCTCTTCGATCGATAGGCCGCATGAGCTCGCGAGTTCACCCGCGAGCAGAGGTAAAACGAACCGCGCCCTTTGGAGGCAACGCTGCAACAGGGCTGGGTCGCGCCATCGTAGAAGAGCCCGTTTTGCCGCAAGTAGAACAGCGATGAACCAGGCTCGAGGCTCACGTGGGTGCAAAGTTGCACCGCCCCGTGAGTGAAGTTGTTGGAGCTGACGAGCATGGCCGCAGCGTCTTACCACTGCGGCGACGCAGCCCGCAGGGTGCTGCGCTGGGAGAAGGGCGTGCGGGCTGTGCGGCGGAGGGATGCGACAGAACGGGGGTTGTCACGGTGAGACGGGGCGATGTGTCGCATGGGTGCGCGGGCCGCGGGC
>CAITIQ010000098.1 GCA_903892415.1 uncultured delta proteobacterium
ACCGGAGGGGCGGAACCGCGCGGCGCGCCCGCCTCTCGTCGCACTCGACGTCCATGCCGCGCGGAGCCGGAGCAACCTCAGCTGGCCGTCGCCTCATAGAACTCAAATGCTCGCTGTCTCAAACACGTTGACACGTTCCGGAGAGCATTGAGCCGCCGGGCGCGACATTGCGCCGAGTCTCACCGCGACATCGGGCGATCTGTCGCATCCCGCAGGCCGGGCAGCGAGCGGGCGGCGGGCGTTGAGCCGCCGGGCGCGAGGCGATTCTGGTGCGCCGCCATCAGCCTCGGAACGATGGCCGCAGGCGAAGATCAGCCGATCCGGATCGGCGTCCCTTCTTCGTCCAGCACGGTGTGGAGCGATTTGCAGAACCAGCGGTCGCCGACGCGCGTCTGGGCACCCCCGCAGGTCTTGCAGGGCGGTGACTCCTCCGCGTTGGTGACGGTCTCGCCAGCCAGGCTGGTCCCGGGCGAGATCGCTCCTCCCTGGTAGGGGTTCAGGTGGAGGTCGTTCTTCGCCTGCACGATCACGTCGTCGGTCGCCGAGACGACCGCGACCTTCTGTCGGCCGGCGATGGCGATCTCTTTGTCGGAGAGGATGGAGACCCCCTCGACAGCGTGAAACGAGATGTTGCCTTGCGCGGTGATGACGACATTCGGACCGTCGAGGACGATCGACGCTTCCCCGGTGGAGAGCTTGATCTGACGATCGGTGATCTCGAGCGAGGTAGGCGGCGGACCATCGTCGGCCTCAAAACCCTCGAACACCGACAGCGCTTTGGAGAGCTCACCGAAGGCACGCTGCCCGAACTGCGCGAGCGAGGACTCTGCGGCCTTCGCGAGCGGGCTCTGCGGCATCCGACCGAATACACCGGTCGCAGCGTTGCGCATCACACCTCCGAGCGCGCCGGCGATCCCGTCGAGCTCCCGCGACAGGCGCCGCGTCAGCCCACGCGCTACCGTCACGCTCCAGCGCGTCCCAACCCAGGTGGAGTCCTCGACGCCCACGTTGGTGGTGCGGTTGAGCCCGACGAACGCGGCCTGGCTCATGCCCGTCGCATCGAGCCGGTTCGCGTTGACGAACCCGGTCCGGCTCCCACCTACCGCCGAGCTGTCCTCCCCCTGAACGTAGCGACTCGACGAGCCCCCCGCGGCGAGCTTCAGGTCTCGCTTCACGAGCTGATCCATATCGCGCTCGGCCTGCACGTAGACGTGCTCGCGTCCCTTCGCGTCGTCCATGCGAATCTCGTTGAAGCCTTCTCCTCCCGGCGATGAAGCACTCTTCCACGTGCTCACGGTCTTGTTCGCTGGCAGGCCGTGTGGGACTGGCTGCGCTCCGTTGTGAACGCGCCCGATGATGATCGGCGCGTCCACATCCCCGTCGAGAAACGCGACCAGCACCTCGTGCCCAACTCGAGGGACCGTGAAGAAGCCGTATCCGGCGCCTGCCCAGCCCTGGCTGACGCGCATCCAAATCGAACTCTCTGCCCCAAACGCGTGATCCCGGTCCCAAGGGAACTGCACGCGTACGCGACCGTGCTCGTCGACGTAGATCTCGTTGTCGGTCAGGCTCGCGACGGTGCGCTGCATGTCGAGTGGCACGTCGTTCGTCGTCCCGACGCCGCCGGGCTGGGCGGCCAACGAGCCTGTGACGCCCCGGGGCCCCACGACGACCGCGGACAGGATGCCATGGGCTTTGGGCTTTTTGGTCTCCTGAAGCGGCCGGAAGGGCGCGACCGTCGTCGCCGCCGTGCCGCGATAGTGATGGCGGTTGCCGACCTCCCCCGATAGCTCGATCGAGACAACGAGGAAGGGCTGCATGCTGATGTCCTCCCTCGAGTGGTTGGCGACGACGAAGACGTCGCCAGGCCGGAGGTCGAGGCAGCTCGTCTCGTAGTGGAGGCGCTGACGTGCGGCGTCGAGCGCCTCGATCGCCCGTGTCGCGAGCAGCGAGCCATGCGCCTCTCGATGTCGGCTCCGTCCGAGATCGTCCGCCACGGGAGTGGCGCGTGCATCGCTTGCCGAGCCCTCCGTCGCGAACGCTCCGGGGACGAAAAGCGCCTGCTCTTGCGCGTGCTCTTCGCTTCGAGCGGCGCTCGCCGCCGCGTACAGCGGAAGGCGCGCTCGTGAGAAGTCGAGATCGCGGAGCGTGACGCGTCCCGGCATCGAGCGCTCGTCGAGGCGTAGGCCCGTCAGGTAATCGGTGCGCGCAGCAGCGGCTTGGTCGGGACTGTCGACGAAGGGAAGGGCGGGCTCGCGCTGTCCTCGTCGCTCCGGACAATCGGTGAAGACTACGACCGGCTCGTGATCTCCGTCGCGCAGATAGAACGAGATGCCGACCTCCTCCAGCAGGCGCTTCACAAAGTCGAGGTCGCTCTCGTCGTATTGCGTGCGAAGCTCGAGCGGCGGATAGCCGGGCCCGTCGATCGACCACTCTGTCGCGATGCCCCACTCGGCGAGGAGCTTCTCAACAATCTGCGGGACGCTTAGATGTTGGAAGAGCCGGCTCTGGCGTCGCCGAGAGAGGAGGTGCAGCCGCCGTCCGCTCCTTCGAGCGAGAAGCCCATGATCTCGACGTACGGCGTCCCGAGCGAAGGGTCCACGGTATGAAGCTGGAGCGGCGACTTGAACGTGCCCTCGAACCCAGCTGCACCGAGCACCGCCGCGACGGGGCTCGGCGGCTCGGCGCCCTCCACTTCGAAGAGGGTCTCCTTTCCGCCGACTCGCAGGAGAAGCATGGAATGCATCGCCCGCAGGGCGTCGCCCTCGGAGACGAGCCAGAGTTCGTCACGCGCCGGAGCGGAGTTCTTTCGTGCGTTGTCTTGTTGTTGCATGGCTCCTCACATTGAAGGCAGTGTCGGCTCGCTCAGTCGAAGTGTCCGATAAGGGTGACTTTGATGCTCGTCGTGGTCGCGCCGTAGAGCCGCTCTTCCTCGACGATGCCTGGGTAGCCTGCCCACTCTCCCCACACCACGGAGTTCACGTCGTACTGGATGAAGGTCCCCACGAGGTCCGAGGCGACCTCCGCATAGGGGACCCGCACCTCCCCGAGGCGCGGAAAGGGGATCCCTTGGCTCAGAAAGCTCAGCGCGCTCGAAAGGAGGTTCGATCCCGTTGCCACGGCGCCGACGCGAAGGAGCTGCATACCCAGCCAGCGCTTATGCTTTCCCGCGGAGAGAGGCTGGGCCGCGATGCGGATCCACGAGCCCTCGACGAAGATCCCCTGCACGCCGACGATCGCGCCTTCCTGCGGATCATCGTAGACCCGGAGCGCCTTGGCCGTGCGGTACTCGACGATAGGCGGCTGGGCTCCCCGGGTTTCGCACCCGATGCGGGTGACGTGAGCGTCGTAGGAACCGATCTTGATTGTGTGGCCGGGGGCTGCTTGGACGCCGCGCATGCGAACTCCGCAGCAACGAGCATGCCGCTTGACGACCCTACGAATCTGCCGTGGAGGAAGCGAGAACTGTTGGCTGGAGACCTCACCCTGTTGCGGTGCGCCAACAGTCCAAGGACTACACCTCAGCCCACTGCAAACCCATAACCCACGCGAAACCAATCGGGGCTCGCTGGTCCACCTATTGCTCCTCGGCCCGCCATGGACTCCTTCCTCTCGACCGTGGGCGCCGAGAACCTCGTCCTCGTCTTCCCCAACTCGCCGAACGTCGATCTGTCGGTGCGGACCTTCCAAGTGGAACAAGCGCTCTCCTCGTGCTTCGAGGTCCGCCTGACGTGTGTCTCCCCGAGCCATGGCGCCGACTTGGCGGCGCTCGTCGGGCACCCAGCGGTCTTCTCGCTTCGCGCGGGCCACGTCGCGCGGAGCTTCCAGGCTATCTGCATGGAGGCGGAGTTCGTGAAGGCCTCCGAATCGGGCGAGGGCCTGGCGACCTACTCTCTGGTCCTGCGTCCCCCGTCGTCGAAAACGCGCTCCAGCGCGCGCTGCTCGGGGATACGGGCGGATTCGCGCCGGTGCACGCGGCGCTCACGAGCTTCCACCAGACGGCGATGGTCTTCGAGCACGTCTGGGCGGCGGCCGGCCGGCCTCGTGTGCTGTTGAAGCAACGTGCGCTGCTAGGCGCGATGGGCGGAGCAGCGCCGGCTGCCTTCCATGCTCCATCGGTAGGCGACGTTCGGCTCGCGGCTACCCTCGTCCGGTACGACGAACTCCCCGAGCTCCCCGAAACCCTGATCGAAGGCTGAGGAGGCGAACATGATGGGACGACGGCTGGACCCAAGGGTCAAATCGAGCTCGACCGCGCACGGTATCGCGTACTTCTTCATCCGGCGCACGGGGGCTCCGGTGCCTCGGGGCGCGGGGCAGTTTTACGTGGACACCCTCAATGGGCTCGCCGCGTCCGGCAGCTCGGGCATGATCTACCAGCCACCACCCAGGCTCACCCTGTCCGATGTCTTCCCCTACAACGACGCCAACAGCGTGTACCTCGGTCACGCAGGGTGGGGCTTCCTCTTCAACGGCCTCACGTACATGGTCGGCTCGCTGGAGAACCTCACCGGGTCCCCGGTCGTCCTCGAGGCGAACGCGCGTTCGGCCGCGCAGTACTGGCACACCTACAAGCGCTGCAGTCGTCACAGTCCTCCGGCCGAGCTGCTCGACGAGATGCGCCGGCTGCCGTTCGTGAAGCAACAGTCCGGGCGAGACGTGGGCCCGTACACGGCTTACTGCTTCAAGGAGTTTCGAGGTCACGAGCCCAACGACGCCGAGCGGGAGGTGCTCCGCTGGGACACCGGGCAGGAGTTTCGCCTCGCCGACGAGTACGGCAACGTCTCGTCCATCTGGAGTTCCTACTCGGTCATCGCGCAGAACTGCTTGGACAACGCCGTCGCCGTGCTCAACGCATACAAGGCGAGCATGCCGCGGCCGCTGACCAACGCGTGGTTCCCCAACGACTACTTCGACATGCTGGTGAGCCGCGGCTGGAATAGCCGTACGCTCTGAAGAGGAGATCGTCATGCCGATGGTGTCGACCAAGGTGGATCTGTGTAGCGGTCACGACGCGTGTCGCCCGCGGCCGTTCGAGAGCTTCAGCCCCAACGTCATCGCCGAGGGCTTCGAGGTGACCCGCGAGCGCGATGTACTCCAGCCGCACGGCTGCTCGCAGCATCCACCGCACGGCGCCGTTGTCAGACGAGGCTTCGCCACGGTCACTGTCAACGGCGAGCGCGTCGCTTACGTTGGCGCGACGGTCACCTGCCCCTCAAACGTGGTCGCCACAGGCCGGCCGTCGGTCTGGGTGGGAGAGGGCGCGCGCATCAAGCTCGCGCCTTGATCGGCGCAGTGTGTCCTGTGGCGGTGAACGCGTAACGCGGGGCGATATGTCGCATCCCGCAGGCCGCGCATCGAGCGGGCGGTGGGCCTTGAGCCTCCGGGCGCGACATTGCGCCGAGTCTCACCGTGACACCGGGCGATATGTCGCATCCCACCGGGCCGGGCATCGAGCAGGAGGAGGGCATTGAGCCGCCGGGCGCGACATTGCGCCGAGTCTCACCGTGACACCCGGCGATCTGTCGCATCCCGCAGGTCGGGCATCGGGCGGGCGTGAGCGTTGAGCCTCCGGGCGCGACATTGCGCCGAGTCTCACCGTGACACCGGGCGATCTGTCGCAGCCAGCAGGCCGGGCGTGAGCGGGGCCGCGATCGATGACCCTAAGCGACATTCGGCGAAATAATGTCGACCCTGGAGCGACGTGGCACGCGCCATCGAAGACTTCGATGATGGTTCGAGTGCCCGGGCTGCTCATCGACGAAATCGGAGTCCAAGGACGATTGTGACGAGCATTAGTGCCACTCCGGAAGCCAGTGGCAGCGCGTATACGCTTACCGTCAGCTCTCCACGCCTCACGATTTCGCTTAGCACTCTGGCTATGCCTGGTAGCCACAGCATCATAGAAACCATCGCGTGACGCCGATACTCGCGCGGCAGGGCTAGGAACAAGACCGGGATAACACCAGCAACGACCGAATTTTGAAGAGTGGCCGCGAGCACTCCAAGGATGGCGGGCATAAGGAGCCTGAGCTGGCCCTCCGGAGCGAAGTCCGCCGCGATAGTAAGGTAGACGACGCCAATGCCCGCAACCAGCACCACCGGCAGGCTTACGAGCACCCAGGGCGCACGCCCCGTGCGAAGTAGGCGCCCAACAATCAGCAGTTGCAGCAACACTGCGAGGCTGCAACTTACGACCAATTCTACTTTGCGTAGAGTCGATCGAAAGGAGCCGCTCGCGCTCAGTTCCAGCCACCCAATCTGCTGAATCCACTGCCACATTTCCGTGGCGAACGTAGTCAGAAAAAGCATGGCTCCGAGCAAGACCAGATATGGCGCTGGCCGGGCCAGCTTCGACGCAGTGCTTACCTCCGGAGATGCGCTACGCCCAATTGCGAACAACTGTGCGCCTAGGCCAATGGCGAAGAGCCCGGCCGAGAGAAGCAAGAATACCCCAGAGCCTAAATCCACGAAGTGGTCTGTCAAAACGAGCCTCGCAAACAGACTGCCTGCTGTAAATAGGGCACCGACAATAGGCAAGTATGCAATACCCGAATGGAGGTCAAATTCGTCGGTCGCCGTTGCCCGACTATGAGCTATTGCGAGCGGCACAGGCGCACCAACAACGTAGATTGCGGCGGAGATGCTCTCGGTTTGTTCGGTCACGGTCGCAAAGCCGTTCCACAACCCCGTCACAACGAGTCCAAGGACTAGAACGCCGAGGACAGCTGAAGTGAGCTGACGTGGCGATACCAGCCGAAGCGTCAGCAGATAAACAACGTTGAGCACCAACGCAATCGCCAAGCCCGTCAGCACTGTGGAGCTGTTCGCGTTCCGAACCAGCGGGTGGGCTTGCACACGCGCAAGGCAAGTGGCTGCGGCCGTCACCGTGAACAAGCTCGCGCTAAGGAGCATTACGCTGGAGCCTCGCGCGGCGATGCCCACCGACTGGACTTTCGACATCAGAGCTCCTCTGATTGGTTATACGGATTGCGGATCGGGTTATCCAGTTTGGGGTCCGGAACGCTAGGGGCGGGCGTGTCTCCGTCTTGAAGCTGCTGATTCTCCTTCTCTAGCTGTTCGATGCGTTCAATGTCGCGCCTTATCCCCTCGTCAAGCGCGTCACGAAAGGCGACCGCGCGCTCAATCTCGGTCGCCTCTACCTCACTGAAATCGTCAGCACCGTTTGGCATATTTTCCGACTTTGATGCCCACTTCTTGGCCAGCTTAAGTAGCGCCTCCTCCGTTGGAGATAGCGAAGGTTCTCCCTTGGCGTACTCGGCGTACTTTTTGAAGTTTACCGCACGTGTATCCGTCCGCCCAACCGTTCCCTGAGTCCGTGATCCAGCCGGGTGAGACCGTCAGCGACGCGGCGTGATGTGCGTCGTGACGGAGGCATCAATGGCGATTCGGCAGGCGGGCACGAAGCAGTGGACGGAAGCGAGAGCT
>CAITIQ010000099.1 GCA_903892415.1 uncultured delta proteobacterium
ACGGATCCCACTGGGATCCAACGGACTCAACAGGGATCACCCGGGCCGCTTCACCCGGGGCAGCAAAGCAGCTGCGCCCCCAAGGACGGGTTTTCATCGTTTCCCCGTCCTTGGGGGCTCCCGAGCGCTTTGAGGCTTTTGAAAGGAAGACACACGCATGATTGAACAACAAGTCTCGCAGGAGCCGCCCGCGGCCTTCGAGGAAGACACCTACAACCACGCTGCCGACGTCGAGCAAGGCACGCCACAGGAGCAGGCCCTACGCGCCGCACAGGCCCGCCTGGACGCTATCAGCGAGTCATACGAAGCCGCCAAGGCCCAGCGGGCTTCAGCATTCGCCAGCTACGACCCAACCAACAGTTCGACCAAGGCCACCAAGGAGATCGAACTCGCTACCGTTCGAGTCCAGGCGCTACGACAGCAACGTGCCCAAGCTCGTGCCGCAGTAGAGGCTTCGAAGGAAGCACTCGCCAAGTCGAAAGCCGATGAGTGGGCCGCTGAAGCGGACGAGCTCCACAAGCATCACGGGGCATCCGGGTTCGTCGCTGCGAATGAGGCAACCCTCACCGAGATCCGCAAGCTGGCGGAGCAGTCCCGAGCGTTGCGGCAGAAGGCGCAGCAACTTGTCGACGCGCTACCGGTGGCAGACTTCGACAAGTTCAACGCCCAGCTTCACGCGGTGTCGCCCGCTGCAGCTCGAGGCGGTAGGCCGCTCGAGAAGGCCAACGGCACCAATGTTCTCCGCCAACTGAAGGCGCGGCTTCCTTCTGAAGTCTCGCCGAGTCGACTTGAGGAGATGGCACGGAAGGAAGCCGATCGAGAGTTTGAGGAGCTGGGCCCAAGCCTCGACAGGGCGGAAGCATTCACGGACCCGAAAAGCTGGGGCGAGATGAACCCCGAGCGCTGGTTCGCATACCTGCAAGCGCGGTCGCGCGACCTTCACAAAGACCCGGCCAAGCTGGGCGAGATGCAGCGACGGATCGATCGTCTCGCCGGCATCGTGCGCACCCTTCACGAGAACCATCGTTCGCTACCGCGCATCGTTGGAACCGAACGAGAAAACGAAGAGTACGCGGTCACCAGCCTCGAACCGAACCACCTGCTCAAGCGCGTGGATCGGCATGCGCTGCTCTTCAAGATGAAGCCTGCTCGGCTCGTGTCACTGCTCGGAGCTGGCTACCCGGCAAGCGACCTTGCACCCGAATTGCGCGAGCGAATTATCGCGCTCGATTCAACCAACCAACTCGAGTCCAAACGTGAGGCCATCGCCAAGGCTCAAGAGGCCGTGCGATCCGCCGGTCGTTTCAAGTTTCCACCCTTCTGTTTCGAGGTCACCCAATGAACATCTGCAAGTCCGACATGCTCCTCCTCGCCATCGCCGCCGAAAAAACTCCGCCGACAGAGTTTCGGATCTGGGCCTTCGGGACGGTCAAAACCACGAAGTATGCAGACTCCTTTCTGACGCCTGAAAGTGCGGCCGCCATCATCACGGAAGCGGAAGCCCACGGGATCGAACTCTCGATGGACTACGAGCACGCGGCGGTGGGTCCGGCCGATGGACAGCCCAAACCCGCTGCAGCGTGGTTCAAGATTGAGGCTCGCGAGGATGGTCTTTGGGCCGTCAACGTGCGCTGGACGCCG
>CAITIQ010000100.1 GCA_903892415.1 uncultured delta proteobacterium
CGCGGCCTTTTCTCCGATTACAAAGAATGTTCCACGAGCGTTCCCCGCTTCCAACAGATCCATCACCTTCCGGGTGTGCACGGGATGCGGGCCGTCATCGAAGGTGAGCGCAATGCTTCGAGCGTTAGCGTCGCCTCGCGCCATCACTGGAACAAACAAAGCGAGGTTCAGGAAGACCGAGCCAAGCGTCACCATCGTGATTAGGCCAAGCAGCAGTAAACCGGAGAGCCAAAGCGGCGGGGGCCCCAGCCAAAAAGAGGTGGCCAGCAGCGCATAGGCTGAGGCCAACAAAAAGAACAGTAGACAGCGAGAAACCGACACGGACCTTACTTGCGCGCCTTTCGTTGCTCGGCCTCCTCGACTTCCTCCGTGTCGAGATCAGCGGGGCTTTTCGTGGCCGCGGCCACCCGAAGCTTAGGCTGGTCCTTCTCGCTCGAGCCTGCATCAGCCGAAGGCGTGTTGTCCGCGTCATAGAAGCCGGCGAGTACTGCTGCAACCAAACCCAAGGAACTGATCGCGTATCCACCGAGAGTTGCGCTGGGCAAACCCGCCCAGCCGAGTCCGACGTTTCCCAATAGTGAGCGGGTCACCCACATCAAGCCCGCAGCGAGTAGCGCACCAAATCCGGCTTTCAAGCCGGCCTCAATCTTCCCACCTTCACTCCAAATGGGTTTACCGGCGATGAGGCCGACAACCACTCCAGCGACTGCAGCGCTCAGATAGGCGACCAATGGGCCAGGACTCGCAAGGCCCACTTTCAGCAGCAAAAAGCCCAACAGGCCACCGACGAGCAGTCCTTTCAGGAGACCAAACAGGAGCCGGAAGATCATTTTTGCTTCTTCATCCTTGGCATGAGGTCGCGCGCCGTTCAACATGCGCGCGCGATGGTTTGCGGATCGAGACGTTACCTCCTGCTGCTCGCCCTCGGAGGCTGCGGTGTGGGATATCCTCTCGGAGCCGAACAAGCGAAGCCAATCGTGCGCTCGGACGCAGAGCGCGACCTCGATTGTCCACCGGAAGAGATTCGGGTGGTCGAGGCTTGGGGTGGCGTTTTTGAGGCAATCGGGTGTGGGCAAAAAGCTACGTACAAGGCCAACTGCGACGGCGTGCGATGCTCGGTGAGTCGGGAAGGTGAACCCATGGTTCCGTTTAAAGATCGACCCGAGGACACGCCGCGGTGACCGAAGCAAACGACGCCGGCGAGACAACGACCTCACGTTCAACACGGTGTCCGCCCTTCGCCGGAAGTTACCCGCAGGATCCACAGTTGGTCACGCTGCTCGCGGCATTCGATCGCGGGGATTATGCTGCGGTTCGAGAAGGTAGCGAGACCTTGGCCGCCACGACGACTAATCCACACGTGAAGGCCGCCGCTCTCGACCTGCGCCGGCGCGTTGACCCTGACCTTGTTTCAGCGGCTTTGCTTCTGGCAGGGCTTGCACTGGCCTTGTTCATCGGTGGTCATTTTCTTTTCTCATCGGATGAACATCGCGACCCGCCGGCACCTCCAACGACTGCAACGGCTCGACCCTGATGGCTGCGAATAAACTCCTCGTGCGTCTCTGCTGGCTCTTCACGGTTGTGACCTTCGGTGGCTGTGCAGAGACAAGGCCCAAGACCAAGACATCATGGCAGGCCACTGAGCCTGGCTATAAAGCTGGGCCGCCCTCTAGTGAGACGGAGGCGTTCTTTCCACTAATTGACGGCAATCTCTACCACTATCGCGTGGAGCTTCTGGGCGACCGCGTGGAGCCGGCGGGGATGTTGATGATGAAGGTCCATCGCAAAGACGCAGTCCGTGGAACGCTCAAGAAGCCAGGCGCTGATCAGTCCTTTGAGTACACAGCTGATGGCGTTGCGACTGTTACAAAGACAGGGGCAGCCGCTTTCCTTTTCAAGACCCCCTTCGCCGTCGACCATTCCTGGCTCGGCCCACACGGGGGGGTTACCCGATTCAGCGAGCTTGGCATCACGATCAACGTGGCGTCCGGGAACTACGCTGGTTGTCACCGCACCCGCGAAGAGGTTCGCGGGGACGTACCGCGCACCGTAGTAACCACACTGTGCCCCGGCGTTGGGATCGTCCAACTTCGGGTAGACGCGGCCGGTGGCTCAGAACAAGCCGAACTCGTGTATAACGGGCCGCCCATCGACATCGGGCCGGACGGCCTAACTCGTGAACAGCAATAGCAACACGTAACGTAGCGTCTTGTTGCTTGGATCCGGTCTCAGACGCAGC
The DNA here is from genome assembly GCA_903892415.1 of uncultured delta proteobacterium. GTDB lineage: Bacteria > Myxococcota_A > Polyangia > Polyangiales > Polyangiaceae > Xiheicaenibacterium. The sequence continues at coordinate 2,240 of CAITIQ010000100.1, forward strand.
AGGTAAGCACGCTCGCTACCTTCGGTTTGATATAGACTCGCCCCGTGAATTATTGGGACTACATCAAGGTCGAAGAGCTACTTCGGCTTCAATCCGGGCTGAGGTCGGACGACTCGGAGGTGAACAACGATGAGACTCTCTTCATCGTCGTTCACCAGATTTATGAGCTTTGGTTCAAACTCGTAATACGCGAGCTCGACCAAGCCTGTTCGCTGTTCGACCAGAAGCCCGTTCCCGATATGGCCCTGGCACAAGCGACGAAGTCCTTTCGCCGCATTTCAACCATCTTCGACCAAGCGATCAGTCACTTTGCAGTGATGGAGACCTTGTCGACTCGCGACTATCTCGGATTCCGCGACAGCCTTATTGGGGCGAGCGGCTTTCAATCCGCGCAGCTTCGCGAAATCGAGATCATCCTTGGACTGGACGAGGGTCAGCGGATCTCATTGGGGGTGGAGGGCAGTTACAAAGATGCCCTCAAAGCGATGGACGGCAGCAGCTCTCCGGCGCTCGCTCGTGTGCAGCGCAGGCTGACCCAAAAAGCGAGCCTGCGCACGCTTATCTATCGTTGGCTCGCGCGCACCCCAGTTGCCGACGGCTCACCAATTGAGTTTCTCGAGCGCTTCCTCGACGGACACGCACAAGAGGTGGAGGCTCGCATCATTTCGGTATCTGAGAAGATGCAGTTGCCTGAGGCCGACCTCGAGCTTTGGAGAGCGCGGTACCAGCGTGACTTCGCCAACACCCGAAAGTTCCTGCTCGCAGAGGACGACTCGACGCTGGAAGGGTTTACCAAGGAGGAGCGCATCCACGTTAGAGCTGCACTCGTTTTCCTTGAGAGCTACCGCGATCTACCGCGCTTGGCGTGGCCCAGGGAAGCACTCGACGCACTGCTCGAGATGGAGCAAAAAATGATCATCTGGCGACAGAGACACGCGCGAATGGTGGAGCGCGTGATTGGGCGGCGCACGGGCACCGGCGGCTCCGCCGGCGTCGACTATCTCGATCAGACGGCTCTTCGCTACCGTGTATTCGGCGATGTGTGGGCCGTGCGAACGGTGCTGCTGAAGCGAGAGAGTGTTCCCACAATAGCCAACGCAGACGACTTCCGGTTTCGCATCCAGGATGAATAGCCCTTGAACGCTTTCCTTCGTCACTACCTAAGAATCGACGCGCGAAGCCTGGGACTGTTCCGAATCGCCCTGGGACTTACTTTGCTTTCAGATTTGGCGCAGAGGTTTGTCCACCGCGCTGCCTTTTACTCGAACGAGGGTGTACTCCCGAATCACAATCACCTCTTCAACCTAAAGAACGAGGGGCGGTTTGTTTGGAGTTTACTTCATGCGTTTGCAACCCCAGGAGAGGCCACTGTAGGGCTCTTGCTGATTGCGCTCGTGTACGTGATGTTCACCGTGGGCATCTATTCCAGGGTTTCGCACGTGCTCTCTTTGGTTGGACTGGTAAGCCTATCCGCGCGCAACCTGCTTGCTGAGGGCCCCGGTGAACCCATTGCTCTCGCGCTGTTACTAGCTACCGTCTTCCTTCCGGTTGGCTCTGCCTTCAGCCTAGATGTCATTGGGGCACGTGCTCGGGCGGCGACGGAGACAAAGCCCAAGGACCTGGTAGAAGACGCCCAACTTCCTTCTGCCAAGTTGGTGCAAGCTGGCAGGCTTCCTGGGTTCAGCCCCACGTCACTCGCTGCCGTTGGCACACTTGGCCTTTTGTTCGTTATTCTCTACTCAACGGCCCAGGCTCGCACGGGGAGCTGGACTGACGGAACGGCGCTGCACAAGGCAATGCACGTTCACCTGGTAGCTTCACCGCTGGGGTTCTCGATTCGCAATAGCCCTATCCTCGGGCCCTTGACCCAGTTCGTCAGAATTGCGCCTTACGCAACCATTGGACTTGCCCTGGTGCCCGTGGTCCGGGGTCCGGCGCGGCTCGCTGCGGCGGCGTGCCTTGCAGGATATGGACTGACGTTTGCGCTTCTCACCCAGTTCTCGCTTTACGGGTTTACGTTGGCGAGCGCGTCGCTGCTGTTGATTTCCTCGGACAGCTGGGAAGCGTGGACAAGTCGCTTTGATAAGCGACGAACTCGGACGGTCATCTACGATGAAGATTGCGGCATTTGTTTTTGGCTATCTCGCTATCTGCGACGCATCGATACCCGCCGCCAGCTCATCTTTCTAGGAAACGGTTCCTTTCAGGACGGGGCCGACGAGCTGGAGGTCCGAGCCTCGGCGGACGGGAAGCGGAAACTGATTAAGCTCCCCGATGCGCTAACCCCGGAGGTGTTTGAGTCGACAGTGGTCGCGATCCGCGAGGATGGTAGTTTTGCGCTGAGAGGTCAGGCCGTGTCTGAGGTCATGCGAGCGGTGCCTGGGCTCGCGTTCGTTGGGTGGCTACTTTCGCTACCGGTTCTCTCCTCGCTGTTTGAAATTTTTTACAAGCTATTCGCGCCGAGGCGCGCGGCCGTCAGCGTCGCACTTGGAATGAGCGCCTGCGGAGTACCCCGACCAGAACCCAAACAGGCGGACGCGGAAACGCTCGAGGTAGCGCCCGCAACCAGACTCAAGAACTGGATCTTAGGCGGTTTTCGTGAGGGGCTTGCGCTTGGGGTTTTGCTCGCGCTTGTTTTGCGCGCTGACCAGGTTCATTCGCTTGGAATTGGGGTCAAGCCGACCGGCATGCTCGAAAGCATCACGTGGTGGACGCGCACAACCGCCCAATGGGCCCTGCTTTCGCCTGAACCTCCAACCTTCTCCGAGGGCCCCGTGGTGGACGCGATGATCCGGGAGGGTGAAAGCATTGACAGCTTCACCGGGCGCCAACCCGTAATGACGCTGGACGAGCCGTTTGAACTTGGTTCCATGTGGGCGATGTACTTGCCACGCGTGATCAGTGATGAGCGGCGTGGATATCAGTCCGCATTCAAGGCCTATACCTTGAAACGGGGTCCACGGTTCCAGTTAGAGGATGGGCGACTCATCGGGGCCGATTTCTACTGGTTGAAGCGTCCAGTGGACGGCTCTGAAGAGATGGCCAAAGAACGCATATTCCGACAGGGCAGAGGCGGAGGAACATTTGGTGCTCCCGGCTCGGGCCCACCCAATCTGCAACAGAGACTACCGATGCTCAGGACTCCGATTGACCCCGAGCCCGAGACAACGCCAGTTCCACAACGACTGACCCCAGGCGAAGAGCTCGGTGAATGACCGCGACTAGCGGCCGGGTGAAGCGGCTCTGGCGTGGGCTTCACTCACGCTACTTCACAGTCGATCCGCGAGCCGCCGGACTGTTCAGAATCGTCTTCGGCATCTTTCTGATTCTCGATTGCGTCCGCCACTGGATGGAGATCGGATTTCTCTATTCGAATGATGGGGTACTCAGCAATCACACCCACTTGTTCAAGCCCACCAGTGGCAATGGGCTGTCCATCTTTCACGCGTTCTCGGCAACCTCCGAAGTCCACGTGCTCTTCGCGCTGGGATTGATTTGCCACATACTCTACACAGTAGGATACCGCACTCGGCTCTTTGCGATTTTGACCTGCATCTGGGTGGTCAGCCGCGACACGCGGATACCGTTCGTCGAGAATGGTGGCTACGTCGTTCAGAACCTCTTGTGTTTCTGGGGCTGCTTCATGCCAATCGAGCGGAGGTTCTCGATTGACGCCTGGAGGCGCTCCCTAAGCCAGCGACGAGAATCCAGCGTCACAGAGATCAACGCCGGTGGCGACCCAAGCGGCTGGCGCGGTCCGATTGTCTCGATGATTGGCCTAATCATCATTGTGAATGTGGCCATCGTTTACCTATTCAACGTATTGAACAAGATGGGCCATCTTTGGCGTCGAGGGGAAGCCGTTCACTACGTGCTCCACCTCGATCGCATGGTGACCGGCCTTGGAGTCTTCGTTCGGGAGAGCTTCCCGCCGTTTATGGTTCAGGCCGCGGACTATGGAGCTCTGGTGGTAGAGGCGACCATTTTCGTGTGCATCGCCTCGCCCCGAGCGCGTTTCTACACAAGGCTAATTGCGATCGTTCTGATGTGCCTGTTGCACACCACGTTTGGCACGTTCATGCGCCTTGGCCCGTTTTCATGGTGCCTCATCTGTTGGTCTATCTTGCTACTATTGCCTGTGCACTTCGAGCGCGCGCGTCGCTTTTACGAGCGACGAAGCAAGACCTGCACCCTCCTGGTGGACGAGAGCCAGGCCTTCGCGATGTTGGTGGCGCGAATCATTCGCCGACTTGATCCGCGGGGGCGGGTGATTATCGAGGCAACACGCGAAGAGGGAGTGGCACTGGCAATCCGTGACGAATCCGGAAAGGTGTATTCGGACGCGTCGACACTTTGGCTGAGTCTTACGGAGGCGCTTCCGTTTGGCCGCTGGCTTCGCCGTGGAGTGGCGCTACTGAGCTTCGGCACCGTTCCGCTGATAGCTCGCTGGGCCCTCGACCATGGGGCGTGGATTAGCCGATTCTGGGGACTCAAGGTCGGTGGTCTCGAGCAAGGCGGGGCGTCGCCGATGAGAGAGAGAATGGCGCGTTGGACTCGGCGGCTGAAGGAAGCTTCGCTCGTCTACCTAGCAATCGCGGCTACTTATCAGCTCTACCTAGAGAACAAGATGATTCCCAAGACGCTTCCTCCTCCGCTCAAGGAAGGCCAGGAACTTCAGCCGGATGAAAAATGGGCGCTCGAGCTGGTCAAGAAGTACGTGGGGAGTGAGGTGATCACCCTCAAGCCCGATGCACCCAAGATTATGCAGATCACTATTGGGTATACGCGGACGTTCCAAGGTTGGGGTATGTTCGCGCCGAACCCGATTCAAGAGGACGGGATTCTGACCGTGGATGCGTTCACGCTCGATGGGCGCCGCGTTGATCCTTTGACAGGGGACCCCCCTATCCTTGACCTCACGCCGCTGCGCGGGGCCGGTCTCTCACAGCTGAGGCAAGACTACGGCAATCGGATCCGACTGGACCGAAATGCTGGTTATCGCGACGGTCTAAAGGACTATCTGCTTCGCTACCATCTTCGCACTGGTAACCCCAGGGACGAGCTTATTGGCTTCGATGTGTACTGGGTTCGGGACAAGTGCCCCAAGCCGCCGGGCATCCAGCCCTACGACAACGACGCGGTACCACTGCTCAGCTATCGGCGACCCAACGCCGAAGCCCTGGCGCGAGAAGTAAACATCAAGCTTCCGCCCGTTCCCAAAGTGCGTAGCGCGGAAAAGTGGTAGCTAGCCCACAGCGCGCCCCCCCCACTCGTTCAAAGGATTGACTCGAATGGTGCTAACCCAGCGCGCTGGCCACTTCATCAACAAGCCGTGGGATGTCTGCTTCGGCAACGGAGCACAGCGCTATGCGGATTGCGCCTTCCTGCGGCACGACGAATACACCTTTAGCCTTCAGACGCAGGGCGACGTCAAAGGCGTTCTTGGTCATGACTGTAGTAAAAAAACCACCGTCGTATCGCGGATAATGGAGGCCCTTCGCACCAGCGAGCTCGTTGAAACGTGCGACCCGTTTGCCGAGCAGTTCTACGCACTGATCGCGTTCTGCATCCACAGCCTCCCGGATAGTGGGAGTTTGGAGAATTCTAGCGATGGCTGCCATGCCACCCGCGTTGACGTTGGACCAGGTGCCACGACACGAATAGGTCAAGGCAGCCTCTAAACGCTTACGCTCACTCGCGTCAGGGTGAAGTGCACAGAGAGCTCCGATACGCAGCCCGTATTGTAGAAAGGTCTTTGACGCAGACCAAGCAATGACCACGAGTACGTCGGGCAACAGGCTGGTCATTTCGTCGAGCATCGCCGCTAGTTGCCCACCGAACTTGGCGTACGCCACGTCCAAGCACACCGTGATCGGGCCAAGGTTCGCGTGCTCCCGCAAGATGCGCGCAACTTCGCGCCACTCCTCAGCGCTAAACGAGTAGCCGGTGGGATTGTGGCAAGGGCTGTTCAGCAGCACGAGCGCTCGCCCCTGCTCGCGTAGCAGCTTGCCTAGCTCGGTCGAGAACGCCGCCGTGTCGAGCCCACCGCGTTCGTCGAACATACGAAAGGTGACGAGCCCGCGATCTGACTCGTCAGCCAGCGTCTTGTAAGGGCCCCAGTAGAAGGAGGTGGTTAGGAGCGCTTGTTTGGGCTCGAGAAAGTTCGCAATTGCGTGACGCAAGGCGCCCGTCCCACCAGGCGTCGCAACCGCCACCGCCCACTCGGCCGACTTCCGATCGCCCATCAGGTCTGCGATTACACCGCGCAGAAACTCGGCATTCCCGGCGATTGGAGCGTAGCCGGCGGCGACGGTCGGAGACGTCTTCGCCAACTCGCTGATGACCGACGCCAGAGTTGCGAGGCGCCCGTCATCGGAAAGGAGGGAGCCGACGGTGGCATTGATCACCGACTCACCGGCGGCCGCACGAGTTCGTGCCTCGCTGTTGAGCGCAAAGATGGGATCATCACCGGGGCGAGCTGCGCGCGAGGGGATCAGAAAGGCCATAATCGCGGGGGAACTAGCATGGTTGGAGGCACGGAGCATCAGCCGATGGCATCGGTCGTGATCGAATGGGAAGGGCGCTTGTCGAATGGGCTGGGGGCGCTACCTTTGAACGATGCTCATCCGTTTTGGCGCACGTCACTGCGCCTTCAGCCTCGCGACTCTTTTGGCGCTCGCAGCTTCGGCGCAAAACGCGCTGGCCGAAGAACCTCAGCTGCCAGCACCGCCGGAGAGTAGCGCCATGGTTGGCGAGGGTGCCTGGGACATCCCCGGCTGGGTTGTTGTCGACCTCGACGATGGCTTGTCGACGGCGGAGGTGCGAGAGGTTGAGAGTTCGCTCGCGGCGAAGCTGCCAGGCTTGAAGTTCTTCGACTCTGACCTCGGGGAAGAGACGCGCATTCAGCTTGCGCGCATCCCGGGCGTCTCCGTCGATCAGGCAGTAGCACGCGTCGTGGGAGATGATCGAGTCGAGGGCGCCGAGCCACTCGCATGGGTTCGCGCCAACTACGTGCCAAACGACCCTTTGTACGAAAAGCAATGGCACATGACTCGGGTTGGTGCGGAGACGGCTTGGAACTGGGGGACTGGGCGCGGAGTTACCGTCGCAGTGATCGATACGGGCATCGCGTGCGAGGACTTCAACGGCTTCAGCAAAGGGACTGACCTCAATGCCACCCGCTGTGTCGACGGCTGGAACTTCATCCGCAACGACGATCACGCCAACGACGATCACGGACACGGCACTCACGTAGCCGGGACCATCGCGCAGACCACCAACAACGGTGTCGGAGCAGCTGGCCTGGCTTTCGGTGCGCGATTGATGCCGGTCAAGGTCCTCGACAAGGGCGGCTGGGGCACTACCGTCGACATCGCCAACGGCATTCGCTGGGCCTCCGACCACGGCGCGCAGGTCATCAATCTGAGTCTTGGTGGTCCTCGCAATTCGAAGGTGCTCGAGGACGCGGTCGCCCACGCTCGTGCGCAGGGAACCGTGGTCGTTGCCGCAGCGGGAAACAGTGGTGGATCCGTCGGGTTTCCTGGTGGTTCGACTGGGGTCATCGGCGTGTCAGCAACCGATCCTTCGGACAAGCTTGCAAGCTTCTCTTCGCGCGGGAAGGGAGTGGATATTGCGGCGCCTGGTGTAGACGTCGTTCAGCAAACCATTTGTGACGGTGGGAAAAACGCCTGCGAGATTTTCCCAGGCTGGAAAGGAACCAGCATGGCCTCACCGCATGTGGCAGGGGCCGCAGCTTTGTTGGTTGGGTCGGGCGTTACGGACCCCGATGCGGTTGAGAGCGCACTGCTAAAGAGCGCACGCAACGTCGATCCTTCCTCTGAGGGTCGAGCTTTCTATGGAGCGGGGATCTTGGACGCTGGAGCTTCTGCGCAAGCGGCGGCGCTCCAGCAGGGGCTTTGGAGAAGTAGCCTGCTCGTGCTCTTTGCGATTTTGCTGACGGTCTTCGCCAAGGGACGCGACAAAGCCTCGACCGTGTTGAGCCCAGGCTTCGTCCTTGGTGGGGTGCTTGCGGGGCCGGGACTGTTCCTGCTTCCGTTCATCGCGTCACGGGCCTTTATGCCCGTGGATGTATTGTCACGACCACTTGGCGAACTTGATTTGTTCGTTGGTGCGTCTCTCCATCGGCTGCTGCCGCTGGCGAACGTATTTGTCCCACTGGCGCTTCTGGTAACGACCTTTCACGTAAAGCGACTACGCGGCTTTGTAGCGGGAATCGCTACGGGAACGGCGAGCTTCCTCATTTCACTCGCAGCGCTGGGTCAGACCTTCTCGCCCTTCGGACAATCGGCATTGTTTGGGTGGGTCACCCTCAATGCGGCGCTTTGCCTATTGGTGGCACGCTTCGCCTTGAAGCACCGTGCGAGTTGAACGGTGCGCTGAGATGTCTCAGGCCAGCGGCAGCGGAATTGGCTTGAAGCCGGGTCTTGCATGTCGGAAGTGGGCGAGGTGCAGAACGCTCGAGTCGCTGGTCTAGCTTGGATTCTTGCAGTGAGCGCTTGTGGGGGCAGTTCGAGCGAATCGCCGTGGCCTCCCGAGCCCGCTGATGTTGACCTAGGACCGGCCGGCGAGCGTGAAGCGGAAGCACGGGGACCGACCAAGCCGACCCAAGCAAAGCCGGAACCAACCCCAACCCCCAACGCGAAACCGTCCGCTTCGACCGCGCCAGTAAAGCGCTAGAGCCAATCCCGATCGTAGCCTCACGATTGAAACCGAGTACCATTAGGAAGCTCGGCGCGAGCCTTCCATCGTGCATGAGCCACCCCTGTGGCCGACTTTCAATCCAAGGTGACTCGACGGCCTCGGTCGAAGTTGGAGCGTGTGGTCGAGGTGCTCCATCGCGACGCTGAGGCTCCTTCTGAGGCCGCGGGGCTTACGCGCGTGCTCGAGGAGCTGGAGCGCCATGTTGCAGAGACGGTAAGACGAGCGCTTCCCGCATTGCAGGCGCTCCCGCTGAATGACGCTCGGGCACAGTTGCGAGAGAGCGGCGTCTCACACAGACCAACGTTGGACCGAATTCTGCTTTGGACGGGCCACCTAAGCTCGGTCGCCCCAAGTGAAGGAACGTTGCGTCTCGTCGTTCGGCTGGGCTACCCGGGCGAGAGCTTCGAATCTGTTGCCCGAGCGCTTGATGCCGAACTACCGGCGAGCGAAGCGCTCAGCCTCGCCCGCCGCGCCAACGGTCTGCTTGATCGCCATTCGCGTGCTATCTGTTTGCCGGTGAAACCAAGGTGCAACAAGTGCTGCATTGCCGCGGCCTGCGGATTCCGCGGGATTGGCGCCGACCCCAGCGCGAGACTGCAGTCGAGCAGCTGAGTGGTTCGGCTTGCGCGCAGTAGCTGGATAACCTTGGGGCTATGCCTCCTATTGTTGTTGCCTGCTGCACTTGCGTGGGCGCTGTTTCCGCGTGTAAACGTTGCCTCGCTAACGACAACACCGTCAGCAACTACTGCCGCAGAATCTGCCAAGGTTGCTCCCACGGCGAAGTCGCGGGTTGAGCTCAAAGGGACAGTCGCGGATGCCTCGAAGGCGCCTGTCGGTGGGGCCAAGATCACTTGGCTCGCCGGTGGGAAGAAAGCTGGAAACGCGACCTCACGAAGCGACGGTACGTTTACGCTCAAGGTGGCGCCTTCACCGGGCGTGCTAGAGGTCAGCAAGAACGGCTTTCAAACAGCAACGTTGGAGCTTAGCGTCGACGGCCTCAGCAACGAGCACGACCTGGTCCTGAGCGAGGCGGTCTCTGTCAAAGGCGTGGTGGTGGATGAGGCCGGAAACGCAGTAAGTGGCGCGATGGTTATCTGCGCGAGCGGCAACCAGGAAACGGCGCTTACCGATGCAACTGGCCAGTTTACCTTTCCCCCATCCGCCGATGGGTGCAGCGCAACAGCTAGTTACAACGATAAGGTTTCACAAGCGATTACTCTGAAAGGGGGCGCGCCCAATGAGCTCACATTGCAAGGGCCTGCTCAAATCTCAGGGCAAGTACGTGAGGAGGACGGCTCACTCCTCACGAAGTACTCAATCGGAGTTGAGAGTTTTCAGGGCAGTAACGGGACTCGCTCCAGGCGGCTGAACAAGCAGGTGTCGGTTGATGATGTCGATGGGGCGTTTACGCTCAACGGGTTAGCCCCAGGCTCCTATGTGTTAATCGCGACCTCCGAGGGCAGGCCGCCAGCGAAGAGTCGAACCATTGAGGTCGCGGCAGGCGAGCATGTCCGTGGGGTCACCATCCAACTGAGCCGCGGTGGAAGCGTGTCAGGCACCGTCACGGATCGCGAGAGCGGAAAGCCTATCGTGCGGGCCACCGTTCGACTGGATGCAGCATCGTCGAGTGGGGCCTTCTTCAAACCCACGATGACCGATGACTCCGGAACATTCGAGCTCGAGGGAGTTCCGACAGAGTCCTTCTCGATCCGCGTTGCACACCCCGAGTACAAGGAGCGAATCATCACGATCGACCGCAGCTCCAACGCGTCGCTCACGATTGACCTTGGCAAAAAGGGGGACGGCACCGATATGGAGATGACGGGCATCGGCGCCACGCTCATGCAAGGGGAGCGTTTCGTTGAGATCGCATCCGTTATTGCTGGAAGCCCGTCCGAGGCCGCAAAGTTACAGGCAGGAGACCGCATCGAGCGCATTGAAGGACGTGACGCAGCAGCCTTCTCCGTCTCCGATTGCGTGCAACGGCTTCGAGGAGCGGAGGGCACGCGCGTGACCGTGACCGTGGGACGAGGGGCGACTCAATTCGACGTGACGCTGACGAGAGCCAAGATTTCGCGCTAATCAGGTCAGACAAGCAGCAACGTCGCAATGACGCCGGCAGCGACTCCGCTGGCAAAACAAAGCCAACGGGGAAGGCCTTGCATCCGTTGGACTAGCCCAGGCGAACTGAACGTGGCGAGTTCCTGCGGGTCAAGCACCACCGCTGGAACCAGCTCTTCACGCTGATTAAGACCACCCATTGGAGGCCGTGGCGCAACAACCGATGGGTTCGGAACTGCCTCTGAGTCGCGGATTAAGGCGACATTGCAATTGCTAGCTTCATCAAGCATGCCCGGGGGAGGCAGGAAAGCTGGGAGAGAGAGGAGCGTTGGCCCGGGAGCTCCTGTGGGGGGCAAGCCAAATTCGGGCAACAACAGACCTGGCGCGCTGGGGACCTGGGCAATGGGCCAATCTTGCGCCGTGGTAGTGAAGGTGCGGCTGACCGGATTGGGCTTAGGCGCGGGCTCTGGCTTCAATTCGACCGGCGGTGGAATCGGTGGGGCGGCAGGGACGACGCGTGCACAGGCAGGAGACTCTTCAACCACGACTGCCATCGTTACCGGTTCCGGCGCAGCGAGCGGTTCCGGAGGAGCGGTCATCGCCTCGTTGACGATGGTGTCAAGCGTGGGGCGTTGGGCTAAGCGGGGGCCAAGTTCAACGCGCGAAATCCGGGGCCTTACCGCAGCCCGAACCGACTCGCGAGGCGGGCCTGGGTTCCGTGAAAGCTGACTCGGCGGCGGTGGTGGAAGAGACGGTTTTACTGTCCTAGCGGAGGAGGCTGATGGGACGACGAGCGCAGAGCGCAGCGGAGCGGGGGGAGCTTTCGGCGCCTTGAGAGATGGGCGGGGCACCGACCGAATGCCCGACCGTGGAGCATCAGAGTCAGTTCGCTTTTCGGGTGTTCTGAGCGCGCCGCCAGAGTTCATGCGTCGACTCATGCAAGGACGACGCCGACGACTAGAGGCGTGCGTCTCTGCGACCCCTTTGGAAGATTTCACTGTGGCGCGCAGTTCAACGCGTTTGAACCCGCAAGCACTTCGAGATCCCCTGGCACGCACCGAACGCTTGGTGGATCTTTGATCCAGCAGGGGTGACCGCTACTCAGCAAG
>CAITIQ010000101.1 GCA_903892415.1 uncultured delta proteobacterium
ACGCGGCGCCTTTTTCTCTGCCTTGTTCACAGTCTCTCCGATCTATCCGGTTTCTGGTGGCACCGAAAATCGGATCAAGTCCACTCCCATAACGCTTGGTCGTCCGGAACGACGAGGGGATATGGGACGCAGGACCGCTGCGAGGCGGCGAGTTCTGCACGCCCCTCCGCGGATACAGGGCGCTTTTTTCGGTTTTTCGCGCGGTGCCGGCGACGAAGCGGGCGGAGGACCTCAGTCCTCGTCCCATAACGCTTGGTCGTCCGGAACGACGAGGGGATATGGGACGCTTGGTCTCTGCGGGGGGGCGTCCGGCCCGGGACGGCACTCCGCTCGGATGTGACGACTCTCGATCTCGTCTCTCTCCCCCGTGCCCGTGCCCGTGACCGTGCACGTGCCCGATTCTCTGGTTCCCGAAGTCTCGGGCAGAGCACGAGAGGAAGAGCGGGCACAGGCTCGTTCACGGCGAGAGCCAGAACAAGAGCGGGCACGTGCACGGGCACGGTCACGGGCACGGGAAGAGCGAGAGGAAGAGCGGATACCGGCACCACCACTGGGCCACGGCCTTGGCTCGCGTGTATCCGATGTATCGCGGGATACACCTGATACACCTGTCTGCAGAGCATGCTGGTCGCAGGTCGTTATCGGTTGGGGGAGCTTTTGGGGCGGGGGCCTTTGGGCGAAGTATTCGAGGCCGTCGATCAGCAGACGGGAGGGGCTGTTGCGGTGAAGTTGCTGGCTCCTGGGCATGGGGCTCGGCAGGTGAGTCGCTTCGTGCTCGAGGCGAGTACGCTGCAAGCGCTGCATTCGCCGCTGATCGTGGAGGTTCTCGACGTTGGCGAGGAGCAAGGCCGTCCGTTCGTGGTGATGGAGCGGCTGCGAGGGGAAGATCTGCGTTCGCGTTCGGCGCGCGGTCCGCTGCCGCTGCAGCAGATCGTCGAGATTGGCCGCTTGGTGGCGGAGGGGCTGGAGGTCGCTCACGCGGCGGGGGTGGTGCACCGGGATATCAAGCCGGCCAACATCTTCTTGCTCGCGCCGGGGTTCTCGCCCGCGGTGAAGCTGCTCGATTTCGGCAGCGCCAAGGTGATTGCCGGCTCGCTCGGCGCGCGGCCTGGCGAGCCCACCAAGCCGGGGGATCTCGTGGGCTCACCGCGTTACATGTCGCCCGAGCAAGCGCGCGGAAAGCCCACTATCGACGGGCGCAGCGACATCTTCTCGCTGGGCATGGTGCTGTACGAGCTCTTGGCCGAGCGGCACCCGTACGCCGACGCTACCGGTCTCGCGGATCTGATCATGGCCATCTGCACCGAACCACCGCTGCCGCTCGCGCTGGCCGCTCCCAACGTGCCGGCGAGCTTGGCGAAGGCGATCGACCGGGCAGTAGCGCATGATCCGCGGGCTCGTTTTGCCTCGGTAGCCGAGCTGCGTGCTGCTCTGCTTGTGGGCCCGTGACGGGGCCGCTATCACGCTAACGATGGAGCCGCTGAGCCGTACCTTCGACAAGGACGCGGATGACGAGGCCGCGGGGCCTCGCACCGAGCTGCTGCCATTTTTGTTCGTCGCGCTCGAATGCAGTCGGCCGCTCGCCGGTGGGATGCGGGTCGCGCTGGCCGAGCTCGACGAGATCACGGTCGGGCGCGGCAGTACGCGCCGTTTTGTGCGCAGCGGGCGCTCGGCGCATCTGTCGCTGCCGGACAAGCTGGTGAGCTCGCGGCACGCGCGCTTTCAGCGCAAGGACGAGCAATGGTTCTTCGAGGACCTCGAGTCGCGCAACGGCTCGCGTTTGGACGGCGAGCTGATCAGCCGGATCGAGCTGCCGGCGCGCGCGGTGCTCGAGCTCGGTGGGACCTTCCTGATCTTTCATGAGGCCCTGCCGTGCCCGGTCGGCTGGCCCGGCGATCTCGAGCTCGGGATCGAGCGCGCGAGCGGGACCAGCACCTTGCTACCGGCGTACGAGAACTCGCTGAACAACCTCGAACGCATCGCCGGCTCGACGTTGCCCATCCTGCTCTTGGGTGAGTCGGGCGCGGGCAAAGAGGTGCTGGTCAAAGCAGTGCACACGGCCTCGGGGCGAACGGGCCAGCTGGTCGCGGTCAACTGTGGAGCGTTGCCGGCCTCGCTGGTCGAGGGTCAGCTCTTTGGCCACGCCAAAGGTGCTTTCTCCGGCGCACTGAAGGATGAGCCGGGGCTGATCCGCGCCTCGGACCGCGGCACGCTCTTCCTCGACGAGATCGGCGAATTGCCGCTGGCGGCGCAGACCACGCTGCTGCGGGTGTTGCAAGAGTGCGAGGTGTTGCCTGTCGGTGCGACCAAGCCTGTGCGCGTGGATCTGCGCGTGGTCGCGGCCACGCACAAGCGCATCGATCAGCTGCCCAACGTCTTTCGGCCCGATCTTTATGCGCGGCTCGCCGGCTTCTCGGTGCGGCTGTTACCGCTCCGTGCGCGTCGCGAGGATCTCGGCCTCTTGCTTTCGGCGCTGCTGCGCTCGCTCGCCGGAGAGCGGGCTGCGCGGCTCACACTCTCTCCACCGCTCGGGCGTGCGCTGCTTGGCTATGTCTGGCCGCTCAACATCCGCGAGTTGGTGCAGGCGCTGAGCACCGCGCTGGTGCTGCTGCCGGCGCAGGAGACGGTGCTCGACGTGATGCATGTGCCGCAGGCGGTGCGACGCGTGGTGCTGCCCAACGACGCGCCGGAGAGCATCGCTGCGCTCACCGCGCCCGGTCCGCGCGCGCAACGCTCGGTCACGCCCGATACGCGCTCGACGCAGCCTGCGATCTCCCCGCCCGCGGAGCGTCCAGGCTGGGGCAGCGCCACGCGACGCGGTGAGAACAACGACGCCCTGCGTGAAGAGCTCTTGCGTCAGCTGCGTACGCAGCGTGGCAACATCAGCGAGGTCGCTCGCTTGATGGGCCGCACGCGCATGCAGATCCACCGCTGGATGAAGAAGTTCGCGATCGATCCGGAGACCTTCCGCGAGGGCTGAGCTCAGGCGAAGCCGCTGGGCCTCGGCGCGGCGCTCGGAAGCTGGCTGCGCGTGCGACTCGCGGCGCGCGGGATGCGCAGCTCGAAGGAGGTCCCCACTCCCGGCTGCGAGCCGACGTTCACGACGCCGCCGAGCCGTTGCACCACGTCGTCGACCGCGGAGGTCCCGACGCCGCGGCCGGAGATGTCGCTGACCGAGGTCGCGGTGGAGAGCCCACCGCGCAGCACGAGCGACAACTTCTCGGCTTGCGAGGCCGAAGCCAGCGCCTCCTCCGTTAGCAGCTTCAACTCGAGGGCGCGCGCGGCGACCCGCTCGACGTCGATGCCTTTGCCGTCATCGGTCAGGGTGATCACCCAAGCGTCGGAGGCCGCGACGAACGAGAGCCGGACCACCGCCTCTTCGGGCTTGTCTCCGCGCTCCTCCGGCGCTTCAACGCCGTGATCGACGGCATTGCGAATCAAATGCGTCACCGCGTGGAACACCGGCCCGAGCTTGGGCGAGACACGTTGCATGCCGCCCTCCAGCTCGAAGCGCACGCGTTTGCCCAGCCGTTGGGCCAGCTGGCTGACGAGCTCCTCGAGCGGTCCTGCGAGCTCCTGCACGGTCTCATTCTCGGCTTCTTCACGGAAGGCGCGCACGAGCTCGCGCGCTTCACCCAGCGACGAGGCTCGGGCGACGCGAGCCTCGAGCTCCTCGAGCGCCGAGCTCTCGAGCGCGAGCTTGTGGTTGCGCGGCCCATCCAACTGCAGTCCCCAAATGGCGTGGTGTTGACGCAAGGTGGAGGCCAGTCGCGCGCGCACCTCCAGCAGGTCTTCGCTTCGAATCGAAGGTTGTTCCTCGAAGTCGTGAATCAGCCGCGCCAAGTCGGCCAAACCGAACTGCGCGAACACGCCCTTGGCTGTATGCAGCTCCCGTCGAGCGGCCTCTTGCGGTACCTGCCCGGAGGAGGCCAAATGCGCGAGCACCTGGCCCAAGTCGCTGACGAACTCGCCGAAGCGGTTCTTGAACTGCAGCACCTTCAGCACGCCACGGACCTTCTCGGTTTCGCGCTCGGCGGCGTCCAGCTCGGTCACGTCGGCTACGCTGAACAGGATGGACGCGACGGCTCCGTGTTCATCGCGGATGGCCGAGCCGCGCAGGGCCAAGACCTTGCCGCTGACGCGCAAACGCGAGGGCAGCTGATCGGTGCTCACCGATTCAGGCAGGATGTCGTCGAAGATCTGCGTGCACAACATCTCGAGGTTGTCCCGCTCGCGCTCGCATAGGCCGAGCAGCTCCGGCAGCGCTCGACCGAGGATGGCGGCTCCGCGGCGGGTGAGGAACTGGTCGCAGGAGGTGGAATAACCATCGAGCACGCAGAGCGTCGCATCGACGCGCAAGAGCCCGAACGGCACGTTGTCCAAGATGGTGCGGATGGCGCCGCTCTTGATGCGCTCTTCGGCGCCGGAGAAATCGCTGAGCACGAAGGTATGCCCGATCGCCACGCCCTGCTCATCGGAGGCTTGCGTCGCGGTCAGGTAGAAATGCCGCTCGCCGCTGGAGCTATGCACGTCGATCGGACCCAGCCACGAGCCGCGGCTTTCGATCTCGGCCTTCATGGCGAGCCAGGTCGCGCCGCCACCGTCGGCGTCGAAGAGTTGCGGCAGGGGCGCCTCCTCTTTGCCGATCAACTGCTCGTAGCCGGCGTTGACGAACAGCCTGCGTCCGTCGAAGTCGTAGCCGGTGATGGCCACGCGCTCGGTGGATTGCAGCACGTTGACGAGGTTCGCCCGCGCGTCCACTTGCGCTACGAGCTCGCGCAACATCGGCGCCAGCTGCACCAGCCAGCGCTCTTGCGAGATGCTCAGGTTGCGCCACAACTTGTCGAGCGCAGGATCTTGCAGCTCCACGCCGGGCCGCATGAAGAACATGCCGGGGTGACTCGTCGCCTCGATCAGGTGGGCGATGTCGGTGGACTTGGCGTGCGGAAACACGAGCTCGACGCTGGGCTCGGAAGACGCTGGAGCCGCGAGCTCCCAGAAGGCGCTGTTGTCGAAGTGCCCGCTCTTGAACAGCGGCAGCAAGAAGCCCGGACGACAAGCCGTGAACACGTGCTGCTGCACGGTGAAGAGCGCGAGCGCCTCATCATGCGCGAAGCGCTCGAGCTTCTGCGCGGCGGCCAAGCTCTTCTCGGGATCGATCTCGGTCGCTGCAGCGAGGAAGGCTTGGTCGTACGCCGGGCTCCTATTGAGGGAGAAGGGGCCCTGCGAGAAGAAGAAGATGTATTGATGAAACAGGCTGTGGAGGACGGGGTTGTCGCAGTTGGTGAGGATGAAGTCGTCGTCGATGGTTGCGCCCATCATGCGATCCACGACCACGCGCTGCAGCAGCTCGCCGCGCGGGACGATCTCCGCGGTCAGCGTGACGCCGACGCGAGCCAGGAACTCGCGCACGGCCAAATACACGCCGATGCTGGTCTCGCTGACCAGCCCACGTAGCGCCATGCGCTCGTGACCCGCCTCGGCCAGGAGGCGCTTGGCGGTCTCCGGTGCGTAGCGGTACGGCAGGATCGAAGGGTCGAAGCCCTCGGCTTCGGCGGTGGCAAGCCCACATTGCACCTTGGCGTGCCCGTGTTCGGACACGTCCACGAGCAGTTGTCGATGCACAGCGTGGTTGAGCGCGCGGCGCACGCGTACGTCGGCGAGCGGCCCTTTGCTGGCGAGCAGAAAGAAGTGACTGATCGCGGCG
The DNA here is from genome assembly GCA_903892415.1 of uncultured delta proteobacterium. Taxonomy (GTDB): domain Bacteria; phylum Myxococcota_A; class Polyangia; order Polyangiales; family Polyangiaceae; genus Xiheicaenibacterium. Next base: position 5,708 of record CAITIQ010000101.1, read on the forward strand.
GACGCATGCGCCACCGAGACGCCCTCGCGCCCGCTGAGCCTCGCCGCATCGTGGGCGTCCACGTTGATGGCGACGTCGATCTCCCCGCGGGTGAGTGCATCTACCCACTCCTTCTGCTTGAGGATCGGGATCACGATCTCGTCGACTGTGTCGCGCTGCGCCCAATGCTGCGGGTTCTTGCGCAAGCGGATCTCCCGGCCCTTCTGCCAATGCACGAGTTCGAAGGCGCCGGTGCCGACCGGATGCGCGAAGATCGCCGCGCGCCCTTTGGTTCGCAAGATGTGCGCCGGATAGATCTGACTGAAGAAGAAGCGGCGTAGGAGCAGCGCGTCGGGGAAGTGGGTCTCGGAGCGAACGCGGAAATCGCCGAGCTTGGTGACCGACTTGATCGCTGAAAGCAGCCCTTTACCGCCGATCGACGGCTGCTTCGGGTCGAGGTGCGTCTCGAAGGTGGCCACCACCGAATCGGCGTCGAAAGGCGAGCCGTCGTGGAACTGCACACCTTGGCGCAGCTCGAACTCCATCGTCATCGGCCCGGTGCGCTCCCAGCGGGTCGCCAGGCTGGGCTGCGGATCGCCGTTGGCGTCGAAGTGAACCAACGAGTCGGCGATCATGCTGATCGCCACGAAGGACTCGGGATCGAAGGAGTGGAACGGATCGAGCGCCGGCGGATCTACGGAGTACGCGGCGAGACGGACGGAGCGAGTCATGGTGCTTCCTTAGAAGGACGCACCCGCGGCCCCCCAAAGCTAAGCGCACACGCGCCGGCTCGCTTTAGCGGTCAATCGCCTCGCTGCCTTCGATCGGCAGTTCGAGCGTGCTTGCGTGGCCTCCGGTCGCAATACCGAGGCGGGCGTTATCGGGCGTGGTCTTCGCGAAGTGGTCGCTGTCCCCGAGGGTGATCACCAGGCGCAGGCGATGCCCAGCGGGAAGTCGATGCGAGGTCGGTAGCAGGTTGAAGCAGAGCTCGTGCGTCTCTCCGCGCACCAGCGGTCTGCCGTTGGCCCGCGCAAAATCACGCTCCACTCCAACGCCGGACACTTGCTGAATCGAGTCTCGGTGCAACGTGCGTAGATGACCCTCGGTTACGTAGTGGCAAGCTCCGTCCGCGGCGACGTCGATCAAGTAGGCGATCACCACGAGATCCGGCTCGTTGCTGCGCACCGAGAGCCTGAGCACCGGGTGGCCGGTGATGGTGGTTTCGCGGGCGAGCGGCTCTGTGTCGAAGTGGGTGCAGCTTTCGAAGCGAAGCGCGAGGTCGGGATAGTCGGCGGGGACGAAGGCGGCCAAAACGCCGCGCCAGCGGCTGCGATCGCCGGTGCCGAAGTTGGGGTCGTTTTGTAGTTCGACGAAGCTGTGCGTGGACGGACCGTTAGGCGAGGGGAGGGGCTGCGCGGCCTCGAGTTTGCGCTGCGACGTGAGCGTGAACGACTGCGGGCGCACGTGCTCGGGCGGCCAACTCTGAGCTGTGCGCCAAACGCCTGCGCCCATGGTGAAGAAGCGAACGTTGGGCTCATCGAGCGCGGCGCTGCCCGGCTTTAGATGGGTATCGAAGAAGCGCAGCAAGAGCGCATCGTGCGGGAAGGCGGCGGGCGCACCGAGTCCGCGGCCGGGATGGGCGATCACGCCGGCGTGGCCCCACGGACCGAGCAGCAGGCGTGAGCCGGGCAGCGAGCGATGTCGGCGCGCCGCGGCTTGCGCGTAGGCACCATCGAAGAAGCCGCCGTAGCTGAAGACGGCCGCACCCGAAGCGCGAATCGCCTCGAGGTGGCCGCGCGGGCTGACGAGATCGAAGGCGCGTTCGGGTTGGCCCTCGCGCGAGTCGTCGCGGTAGTCGACGCCGCTCACGAGGTCGTGCACGTCGCCGTTGCCGGCGTGGGTCGCGAGCGCGAGCTTGCGCAAGACGCCTTGCGGGTCCTCATCGACCCGGCGCCCACCGAGAAACACTGTTCCAAAAGCCAAGCCGATCAGCTTGTTGGTGCGCTCCGGCCCGAGCAGCTCGAGCAGGCGGTGCAAGCCTTTGGCGGCCAGCCCGGGGCCTGCGGCCTGGCCCTTGGCCACGATGCCGACGAGGCCGGCCATGGCGTCGTGGAAGCGATGCGCGTCGAGCAAGGCGTTGAAACGCGACCAGCCTTCGGTGAACCAAGCGAGCTGCGCGCCGCCGGGAAAGGCGACGTCTTCGTAGGCGCAAAGCAGCGAGAAGCGTGGGGCGATCGCGCGGACGGCCGGGTGAGCACGGCTGACCAACATCTCGGCCGTGGTGCCTTCGTAGGAGATGCCGGTGGAACCGATGAGGCCGTTCGACCAAGGCTGTTTGACAATGAAATCGGCGATCTCGACGCCGTCGCCGACCTCCGCCGGCGACCACGGCAGCGGCCAGGTCCCGAAGGAAACGCCGGAGCCGCGCACGTCCACGTCGACCCAGGCGTAGCCTGCGGCGAGGAAGTGCTCGCGCGTGGGGGCGGAGATATCGAAGGCGTCGCGGGCGGCCGCGAAGTCGAGCGAGCGCGGCAGCTCGACGCTGCGGAAGTAGCGGGTTTGCCGCAGGATCGTTGGTAATTTCTGGCCGGTGCGGTAGGTCGAGGGCAGCGTCAGATCGACAGCGAGCTTGGTGCCGTCGCGCATCGTGAGATAGCGCGAGCGGCGCAGCCCCGCGTCGCGTGGCAGCGGTCGAGAGAGCAGCGGATCCCAAGGCGCATCGAGTGGTGATTGCTTCACAACGGTCTGTTCCTTACAGGGCCTGCTGCTCGGCGTCGCCCACTGAGCCGTCCTGCGTTGGCTGAGCGTCAAGACAACTTCCCGACGCGAGCCTCTTGCGGAGTGTTGACTTCTTGCTGGTTTCGCCTAGGGTCCGCCACCCGAAAACGCCTGTCGACCTTCTGAGCGGGGGGTTTTGCGTCAGGCCTCAAGGAGACACGATGCGCATCTCGATGACTTTGTCGCTATTCATTGCTTCCGGCCTCGCACTTGCGGCGGCCTGCAGCAGCCCCTCGACCCAGGTCAACGAGCCTGTGGCCACGGCTTCCGCCTCTGCGGACATGGTCGAGCCCGAGGCAACGGCTATTCCCACGGCAGTTGAAACGGCTGCTCCCACGGCAACGGCCTCAGCAACTCCCACCGCACTTCCCACCGCACTTCCCACGGCAACGGCCTCGGCCCCTCCGCCCAAGAAGAAGACCTGGGCTGACTTCAATCACGATGAGAAGCTTGCGTTCATGAAGTCCGAGGTCACGCCCAAGATGGCGAAGACCTGGGGAGACTTCGACAAGAAGTACGCCAAGCTCGACTGCGCAACCTGCCACGGCAGCGCTGCCAAGAAGGGCAACTTCAAGATGCCGAACGCTGAGCTGCCCAAGCTCGATCACAAAGACGGCTTCAAGGCTCACAAGGGCAAGCAGAAGGTCCTCGATTTCATGTTCAAGATGACCCCGGAGCTCGCTGGCATCCTGCAGCTGCCCCCGTTTGACCCGGCCACCGGCCAGGGCTTCGGTTGCGGCGGCTGCCACGTCATGAAGAAGTGACCATCGGTTGATTTCGCCCTTCCTTCGTGGAGGGCGAGCTGCTCAAGAAGGCGAGGTTTCCTCGCCTTTTTGGCTTTTGTTGTCCGTTTGCAAGGGCGCGTGCGATGGACCCGCCATGGCCCCGGGCCACCTCTCCCGTCTTCCTTTGGCGATCTGGTTCGCCCTGCTGGTCGCCTGGCTCTGGCCGCGTGAGGCCTTGGCGTGGGTGGATTTAACCATCGCTCGCGATGATCTGCGGGTCACCGTTCACACCACCGGCCAGGCAACGGTGGAGCACTCGGTGTTGCTGCTCGTCGCTGGTGGCCCACTGACCGAGCTGACGATCAGCGGCGTCGATGCGGATGCCGAGGTGCTCGAGGGCGCGCATCTGCTCAAAGAGAACGCGCAGGCGGGTGAAGAGCCGCTGCCGGTCAGCGCTCGGCGCGTCGAGACGAAGGACGGCCTGAGCCAGCTGCAGCTCAGCCTCGATGGCGGACGCGGCGTGCGTCGCGGTCGTTATTGGGTTCACGTCCGCTACAACACCGACTTGCGCAAGAGCGGCGCGCTGCGAATGGCCAAGCCGCACGCCATCCTGGAATGGCAAGGCCCCGTCTGGGACTACGGGCTGGAGACCACCAAGGCGAGCTTCGTATTGCCGATCTCGCGCAATCAGCCGACGATCTGGGAAGGCGCTGGCGAGGACGCGGCGGGCACTTTCATTCCCTCGCTTACGACGCAGAACCAGACCTTCGAGCTGACGCTGACGCGGCCGTACGCGGCGCGCGGAGAACGGGTGACCTGGCCGGTCTCCTTCGATGCTCGCACGCTGGTGGGCGAAGACGAACGTGATGAGCCTGCTGCGCGACCGGTGCAGGTGCAGGTGCCGCGCAAGAAGGGCCTCTCGAACGAGGTGCGCCGCGGCATCGCGCTCGGCTGCGGTCTCGCCTTTCTGCTCGTGTTCGCGTTGGTGTGGATGCATGGTCGAGAGGCCGCTTGGCGGGCGAAAGAGCGCGACGAGAGCGCGAGGCCGCTCTTGCCGCTGCCGGCTCTGCTGCGGGCTCTCTTCGCCGGTGGGCTGTTCGCTGCCGGTGGCTGGCTGACCTTGGCCGACGGTAGTGGCGCGCTGGGGGCGTTGCTGATCGCCACCACCAGCCTGTTCATCTTCCACCGAGCCGCGCGCTCCCAACGCTCCTTGCGCAAGCCTGGTTCGTGGCTGTTCGTCCGCAAAGAAGAGGCCTTCTTGCAGCCGAAAGACAAGCCCACCGAGTTCTTCGAATGGCGTCATCGCGCGGGCAAGCTGCTGTTCGTTGGACTTGTGCTGGCCTTTGCTGCGGCTGCGGCGCTAACCGCGCGGCTCTCGCTCGAGCTTTCGACCATGACCGTGTTCGCGATCGCGCCGCTGTTGCTCTTGTTTGGCACTGGCACCCGCGCTTCGCTCAAGCCAGATCTGGCGGTGGACCCGGTCGAGCTGTTGGCGAAGGTGGTGGGCTTGGTCGAGTCGGCCAAGCAACGTGTGCGCGTGGCTCCGCGCGTCCGCATCCCGCAAGGCAGCGCCGACGCCGATGAGCTGCGCGTCACCTTCCTGCCCGAGGCGCCGATCAAGGGGCTGCGCGGCGTCGAGATCGCGAGCGAGACGGCGGTGGTCGGCTGGGGCTCGGTGCTATTGCCGGTGGTGCTGGTGCGCTTCGAGCAAGGTTCGCCCTGCGAGGCCAGCGTCTTGCGCTTCGCCAGGGGCGCTCGTCCGACCGCGGGCCGCAAACCAACCGAGCGCGTGGTCGTGCTTTCGCCAAAACTACCGACGGCTCGCGTGACCGCCGACTTGGTCTTGGTGCTGCTGTCGAGCCTCAGCGAGAAGGTCCAACCGAGCGCAACGTCGGGCGAACCAGAGCCCGCTGCGCCCAGCAAACGTCGAGCACCGGTGCGCAGCGGCGGCAAGCCGAGCGCCGCCGCGAACGGCGAAGCTCAGCCGGGTACGGCGCGCCGCGCCTGATCGCGCGCGCGCCAATCACCGACTTCATCGCGCGGGGTGACCGGCCCGTCGAAGGTCAGCTTGAAGGCCGCGTCGAGATCGGTCGACCCTTCGGTGCGGACGTAGATCACCTTGCGCGCCATCGGCGCGAAGAACATGCGGAAGGGGAAGAAGTTCTTCACCACCACGATGTCCGGCTTCCACACCGACAGCCCGAGCTCGCTGTAGAACGAGGGCTTTACCGCGAGGGAATGGCCCTGCGTGATCACGACCTTCACGTGCCCGAGATCAAGCACCACCATGCGTCCGAGCGCTGGGTGCATGCGTTTGGCGATGACCTTGCCTTCACAGCTGAAGCTCGGCTCGCGCGGATCGATCTTGCCGCCGAGCGTCACTGCCGCGAACTCTCCCTCGGCGACCTTCCACAGCGCCTCTGACACAGCGGCATCGCGGATCGGTACCAAGCTCACGAGGTCGCGCGCTTGTTCGTAAAGGGCGCGCAAGGGCCGCGTGTTTTCCCCGGCTGCACCGGCCGAAACCACGTCGGAGGCATCCGATAGCACCACCACGCCCAGCTTGCGTGCGAGCGTCGCCGCGCGCGCCTCTTCGATCGCTTGCTCGGGGCTTCTGAAGGTCGGCGGCATCTCCTTGCGCACCGACCAAAGCAGTTCGGCCAGCTCATCCGCCCAGCTCTCCGCCTGTGCTCGATCGCCGCGCGTGCTCACCAGCGAGCTGAAACCGAGGCGCGGTTCGTCGTTCCAAGGGTGACACATCATGATCGAAGCGGTCATCGTCCGCGGATCGCGCACGATGCTCCCGAGCCGACGAAAGATGCCGCGCATCGGCTGGAGGAAGTCCACCGTGTTGCCGCCACCGAGGATCATCGGCAGCGAGCGCCAGGCGGTCTCGGGGCGAGCGCCTTCACGCAGGATCGCGAGCAGGCCTTGGGCTGCCTCTCGGCCGCTGCGGCGGTGATCGCGATGGGGGTTGGTGCGATAACCCACGAGCAGATCCGCCGTGCGTACGCGTTCTTCGGTCAGCGCTGCGTGCAGATCGTGGGTCACTGTGACCGGCGCGTTCGCCACGGCTTTGACCGCGCGCAGCACCACGGTATCGGCGTCGGCGACCCCTTCAACGCCCATCGCTCCGTGCAGCGAGAGCACCACGCCGTCCACCTTACCGGCGCGCGCGAGATCCTCGGTCAGCCGGCCGAGCAGGGTATCGAAGCAGTCGCGGGTGAGCGGGCCGGCCGGGATCGTCCAAGCGGAGAGCAGCGGGATGATCTCGACGTTGCCATCGGCGCGCAGGGCGTCCACCGCGCCGGTGAGCTCGCCGTTGCGCAAGTAGCCGGGCAGCTCGATGCCGAACGGGCTGCAGACCTCGAGCAGCGCCTGGCCCTCGAGGTAGTGCGTCGCGCGGAAGTCACTGATCGTGGTCGCGAGTCGTGAAAAGCAGTTCGACTCCTGAGCGATGCGTCCGATCGCGATTCGAAGCCGAGGGGTGGAGCGCGCCATGCGCAAGGCCTACACGACAGCGCTCGGCCGCTCAAGCCGCAGCCTCATTGGGCTCGAGCGCGGGCTTCTTTGGGTTCCGGTTCGCGGCGCCTGGGATTCGGGTATGTTGTGCACCGCCCAACAAGGAGCAGCACGTGTCCCTCTTCGTCAGCCGAGAAGTCGAGAACCGGATTGAAGCGCTCGAGATCCCCTGGGGTCCGTACGGCGTGGATCCGTACGGCGTGTCCAAGAAGTTCTTGGCGCAGGCCTTCGGCATGGCCGAGCCGATCTACCGTCACTACTTCAACGTGAAGGTGCACGGGCAGCAAAACGTGCCCGCGCGCGGTCGCGGCATGTTGGTCGGCAACCATTCGGGTGGCATCGCCATCGACGGGATGATGGTGGTCGCTTCGATGTTCTTCGCCAAAGACCCGCCGCGATTGGCGCAGGGGATGGTGGAGAAGTTCATGAACCGGCTCCCGTTTGCCTCGCTGCTCACCTCGCGTTGCGGTCAGTTCGTTGGTCTGCCCGAACATGCAGTGCGCCTGCTCGAGGATGATCGGTTGCTGATGGTGTTTCCAGAAGGCGCTCGGGGTACGGCCAAGCTTTACAAAGATCGCTACAGCCTCGTGCGCTTCGGAACCGGCTTCGTGCGGCTGGCGATGCGCACGCGAACGCCGATCGTGCCGTTCGCCTTCCTTGGCGGCGGGGCGGCCATTCCTACCGTCTACAACGCGGTGGCCTTGGGCAAGCTGATGGGCGCGCCCTACGTCCCGGTCACCCCCTACGGTTTGCCGATCCCGTTGCCGGTGCGGCTCGAGGTGGAATACGGCGAGCCGCTGATGTTCCACGGCACCGGCGCCGAGTCCGACTCGATCGTCGAGGGCTACGTGGAAGAGGTGCGCACCAAGATCGGAGAGATGATCGAGAGCGGTCGTCGGCGCCGAGAGAACTTCGCCGAACAGACGCTGCGCCAACTTCGAACCGGGAGTTCATCGTGAAAATCCTGATCACTGGCATCTCTGGGGCCACCGGGCGCGTGGTCGCGCTTCGGCTGTTGGCGGACGGTCACGACGTCGTTGGTATCGATCGCCGCGGCTGGCCGGAAGCGCCCGAGTCGATCGAGATGCACCGCGTCGATATCCGCTCGCGGCCCGCTGAAGACGTGTTTCGCGTGACCCAGCCCGAGGTGGTCGTGCACATGGCGACGGTCACACATTTGGTGGCCCGCAGTGAAGACCGTTACCGCATCAACCTCGGCGGCACGCGCGCCGTGTTCGAGCATTCGCATCGCTACGGCGTGAAGCACGTCGTGTTCGTCGGGCGTCACACCTATTACGGCGCCGGGCCTGATTCGCCGCTCTATCACACGGAAGATGAGCCGCCGATGGCGATGGCCAGCTTCCCCGAGCTCGCCGATTTGGTGGCCGCCGATCTCTACGCCGGCTCGGCGCTCTGGCGCATGCCCGATATGACCACCACCGTGCTGCGCATGGTTTACACGCTCGGGCCCACGGGGCACGGCACGCTCGCGAGCTTCTTGCGCGGGCCGCGGGTGCCGAGGGTGCTCGGCTTTGATCCGCTGTTTCAGTTCATGCACGAGGACGACGTCGCGGGGGCCATCTCCCTCGCGCTCAAGACGCGGTTGCGCGGCGTTTACAACGTCGCAGGTCCGCGACCAGTGCCGCTCTCAGCCTTGGTTACCGCGGCCGGGAGATCGGCGGTCCCGCTGCCGGAGCAGCTGTTCTCGATGATGATCGGTCGCTTCGGCCTGCCCAAACTTCCCGCCGCGGCGCTCAACCACATCAAGTACCCGGTGGTGATCGACGACAAGCCCTTCCGCAATGCCACCGGCTACGAGCCGACCATCCCCGAGACCGAGGCGATTCGGCAGTATCGCGCGGCGTTTCCGGCTGCGAGCTAGCTCAGCGTTGCTGCGCGAGTTAGCTCGGCGTCTGCCGCGGCGGGCTAGCGCTGCGGTAGCGCGGCGTTGTCCCGGGCCGCGTGTGCTCGCTTCAGGATTCGTCTTCTTGGCGGGCGAAGCTACGCAGCGCGGCCATGCCGACGGTGTGGGCGCATTCTTCGCACAGGCCCGGCTCTTCCCAGCGCAGCTCACCGCCGTGCGACCAAAAGAAGAGGCCCCGGCCGAACGCTTCGTCTTCCAAGTCCTGGCCACAAAGATCACATCGCTCGATCTCGGCGCGCGACAAGCGAGTGGAGTTATGCGGGCTGAAGGAGAGCTGCGCCACTTCATCGGCGATCATGGTGTGCACGAGCACGCCTTGCGCTTCTTCAGAGTGGAGCTGCTTTGGACCGAAGCCCTGCTTCATTGGTGCTCAAGCTCTACCCCCTGCCAGCGCGGATGTCTTTCCAAATTCGTCATTCGCTACGGCACAGGTCGGTACAAGGGGGACTGGTGGGTGTCGAAGAACAGCTCCACGAGCGCGAGCAGGTTTTGCCCTTCGGCGCCCAGGCTGTCTGCGAGGTTCACCGCTTCCTCGGGATCTGCCGCAAGATCGTAGATCTCCTCGCGACCGCGGGCGGTGTCGACGATGACCTTGGTTTCACCGAGCACCAGGGAGCGCGTGCCTTGACGTTCGGCGGCGATCGGGCGGGTGAGCTTCGGGTTCTCCCCGCGTAAGAAGGGCACCAGGCTTTGGCCCAAGAAGCGGCTCGGCGTAGGGACGCCGTAAAGGTCCAACAACGTTGGGCCGAGGTCCACCAAGGTGGTCGGCTCGGTCACGCGGCGCGGCTTGATGCCGGGGCCGGAGATGAAGAGCGGTACGCGGATCAGCTCCTCGTACACGTTCATCGTGTGGTACTTGGTCCCGTGTTCGCCGAAGCCCTCGCCGTGGTCGGCGACCACGATCACCATCGTGCGGTCGCGCAGCCCGTTGGCCTCGATGGCGTCGTCGAGCGCGCCGATGGCCGCATCTACTTGGCCCATCTCCGCCATGAAGCGCTCCTTCACCCCGCCGCTGGTTTTGACCGAGTCGTAGGGATAGTGCGCGTCCATCAAGTGCGTCCATAAGAGCAGCGGACCATCGTCGTGTTTGGCGAGCCGCTCGATCAACATCGGCATCGCTTCGGTCGATAGACCGAACTGCTGGCCGTCGCGCGGCGGCACCTTGGTGCCCTCGTTGAAGTCCTTCGCCAGGGCCTTTTTGTCGAGCGCCCCGTAGGCAGTGAAGGTCGCCATGGTGACCCCGGCCTTGCCCAAGAGCGCTGGGAAACGCAGCTGTTTGTCGGCCTTGATGCTGAGGTGGTTGCCGTCGCCAGACCACTGCAGGCCCGAGTAGTAGCGGCCGGTGAAGATGGCGGACCAGGTCGTGATGGTGCGCGCTCCGGGGCTGCGCGTCAGCGCGAAGTCAACGCTGCGCTCACGCAGCTCGAACAGCCTTGGCATGTGCTTCTGGTTGGCCGGTTTGTCGAATAGATCGGCGCGCATCGAGTCGACGCCGATCATGATCACGATCAGGTCCTTGGCGGAGACCACCGGCGGCTTGCTCGGGGCGATCGGGTCGAGGTTGTCGCGGTTCTCGAACCAGGGTTGCAACTCGGGCGGGACCTTGGCGGTGCCGTGGGAGACGCCCCAACCGAAGCGCGCGAGCGGTGGCACCAGCACGGCGCCCTCGACGCGTGAGAGCTGTTGGCGCACGAGGTTGCTCGGTTGGATGAAGACGGCGGGCGCGCTCGCGAGCAGCACGAAGGGAGGCGCAAAGCGCGTGGCTCGAGGCAGTCGGCCGAGCACGCCAGGCAACTTCAGCTCGCCGAGCGCGGCGGCGATCAGGCTGGCTGCGTTGAGCGCTGCGAAGATGTGAAGCCCGCGGTAGTCGGCGGAGAGCAACACGTTGTTGGCGAGCTGCAGAGAAAGTCCGAGCAGAAACGGCAAGCACGCAGGGACGCAAGGCTATCAAACCAGAACCTTTGGTAGATTATGTCCGTTTTTCAAAAAACGAGAGCTCGGAGGAGGAAAGCGACGCCTTCTCCGACGAAATGTCCCAAACACCGGGTTTAGTGTTCAAAAACCCTTTCAAGGAACAGGCGGTAATTTGGGCGCCCGCAACGTGGCAGAATTATCTCGACAGCCCCCCTCGGATGGCAGAGTGGTCTCACGCAATGCGGGAGTTATTCGTA
>CAITIQ010000102.1 GCA_903892415.1 uncultured delta proteobacterium
CGTGACCCGCGAGCGCGGCAGACGAGATGCCCCAACCGGTACATCGCCGGGCGCCACATAAAACTCCGAGTGGCACTGGGGGGCAAACGCCGCAAGCTCGACGTCGTGCCGGCGGGAGTGGTTCGCGACCGGAACAGGTGCCGGGCTGCTCGACTGCAGTGCGTTGAGCTGGGCCACATGGGCAGCAAGGACGGCACTGTCGGAGTGGCCCAGGGCAGGCGCGCCGACGGAAAACCGGCTCGTGGGCAACGCTGGCAACGCCGATCCGTGCCAGGAGTCGCTGGGGCTCGCCGGCAACGGGAAATGCGGTGACGGTGAAGCACCCGCTCCGGGCGGCGGGGTGACCGGTTGGGTGGTGCAGGGCACCGGGATGGGCGACTGCGGCGCGCGCGCCAACTGGGCAAGCTGCAGGTCGCGACACTCGCCGGAGAGGTGATCGGTGAGTGACAGCTGACCGCGGAGCATGTGGTCGAGCTGATCCACTCGTCGCTCCAGGCGGACCGCTGCGGCGTCGGAGGCAACGACTAGCGCTTGCAGGGCGTCGGCGCGCTGAGACGCCTCGGAGAGCTCCTCCTCTATTTCTGCGACGTGCTGATGATACGCCGCCTCAGTGAGACGGTGCCGTTCCAGCACGTCGATCAGGCAGAGCTGAATGGAGCGTGCGACCCCGAGCAGGGCGTCGGAAGCCACTGCCGAAAGGCGCAAATTGCTGGCTTCCTCCGGGGCAAGCCGGGATGGACGACTCGGAGGCGGCGATGAATCTGACAAGACAACGCGGCCAAGTCGGGAGGCACAGCTAGAGTTGGTGCGTGCACTGGGCACGCGTGGGGGGTGCCGAGCTGCAGGAGGCGCGCAGTAACTCGGCACCGTCGCACGGCATCGGGAAGAATGCCGCACCCGGATCAGGGAGGGGTCGATCCCCAAAAACCTCGTGATCCTCGCCTTCGCCCGCAGCTTCAAGAACTGCAGACGGAACGGCAGCAAGCTGGGCCAGAGCCGGCTGAACCGCTGATTCCGACGGAAAGTCGGCGGGAGGGCTGGCTCCCGGGACAAAGTCATACGGTGTGAAACCATCCGACGTGCCTGGGGAAGGGCTACGATAGGCTGGATCGGGTTGCCGCTGTCGCAGACGAGAGTCGTCGCGAAGGTCGCGAAGGTACGCCTCCAAGATGTCCGGCGAAAGCACAGGACCAGGAGCGTCAGCCATTGCTGCAGCGACATCCGTAAAATTCGCTACCACCTCGTGCCGCTTTCCCAGTGTCTCGCCCAGGTTGGCACCACCAGCAACACTCCAGCCCGGCCCCTCGGAGCAGCGTCGCGAGCCGCAGAGCTCGGGGGCGGGCTGTGGCGGGCCACGGTAGGAGAGACGGGCAGGCTGTCGTCGAATGAGGGACGACCGTGGGACACACCGTGTGGGGAGCGTGCGCTCGGCACGCTCAAAGCACCAACTGAAACGACAATGACAAATTGAAAAACAACGGACTGGTATTTATCCTGTTCGTTGGGTTTCAGTTTCAGTCGTACTGAAATTGCGTACTGAAACTTTGTCAGATTGGATTTCAGTTGTGAAACCCGGTGGTGTACTGGAAGCTGCAGGGGGCAAGCTGAGAGTGGCGCAAGGGCCCCGCTCGCGACGAGAGTCCGGAAGTTGATTCGAAGGAGCGGACAGAATGAAAACACTTGAGTCACTCGATGCACAAGAGAAGACGTTTGCCCAAGAATTCCTCAAGCGAATCGAATCCCTTGGTGAGGCCATCAGCGGGATTGTGAGGCCCTGGAATGTGGTGGAAATCCACCCATCCAGCATGATAGTATTGCCGGAAGAAAAAGAAGGCGTTCTGAATATGTTTGAGTTTGTCGTTCAGCCAGCCGACGGGGAGCTTGGCATTAGCTAGCGCAGCAGTGGAATCAGTGCGAATGATACCTTGAACAGCAGCGCTGCGTCCAACATCAGCGAGAACACGATGCGCATGAGCAGCACCGCGGATGGGTACAGCACTGCCATTGAGTCCAAGTTCGCAGAGAAATTGCCGTAGATACAGCACCTCAGCAGTGCACGTCGATAACGCTACGAACTCAGCTTCCGCCACAGAGCGCGCGCAGCACTTCTGAGTGCGACTTGCCCACGAGATAGGCATGCCAGCGAGGGTGCAGAAGAAGCCTGTCGTAGAGAGACGTTCCTCAGGCGTGCCGTTGTAGTCAGCATCGACAAATGCCTCTACTGAAGTGAAAAGGATCGAGTTGGATCACGCCGGAAGGTGAGACCATCTCGCGCAGAGTGCATCGTGTAGGCTGCAACACGACGCGCTTGAAGCCATGCATCGTGATTGTAGCAAGAGTTGTACCTTCCTAGTTCTTTCGTGGGAAAACTGAGCTCGGGACGGCACGTGGTGCATAAGTATTGCAACATGCCGACCACCTGCTGATATGGGTGTCGACCTTTGGCGGCAGCATGAGCCTCTGGCGTGATGTTGTGCGTCTGCTTGGTTAGCCGAGCAAAGGTCATCGGCGTTTGCTGACGCCGTTCCTGAAGGACATCGGCAGTACGAGCGATTTTCTCGCAGAGCGATGGATTGGTCATCTTCAAGGTGCCGGCGGCGCGGTTGCGCTCGATAGTCATGCCGAGGTACTGCTGGACCGGACCACCACCTGTGATGGTGAAATAGCGAGCAAGCTCAGACTTGGTTGGTGCGAGTATATCCGTGGCTCCGACCATGAGAATGTCGTCCACCCATGGCAGCACAAACTGAGTGCGACCATCAGGATGCGTCTTCATAAACAAGCAAGAATCGAACGATGAACGGCGAAAGCCCTGCAGAATGAGTTGCGAATGCAGAAGATGGCCCCAATCGCTGCTGGCTGACTTCAGACCATAGATGCTCTTCTGGAGCTGAAGCACAAACCCCGGGCGCTC
>CAITIQ010000103.1 GCA_903892415.1 uncultured delta proteobacterium
AACGCAGAGTTCCAGCAGGCCGTGAAAGGCCTGATGAAGACGCAGAATCCGCGGGCGCACGAGCAGGCGCTGGAGCGGCAATTCGTGCCCAAGGTCGAGGTCGATGAGCAGGCCGATTCCGCCGAACTCGGGCATCCAACCGTGCGCGTGGAGCGGCCGTTCGGTGCGCTGCTCGATCCAGAGGCGGAACGAGACGGCGCGCACGAGAGCGCTGGCGAACCCGCTGCACCGTCGCAAAGGGACGCTGAGCAGGCCTCCGACGACGACCAAACACCGCCGGCACGTACGCGCGAGCGCACGTTGGTGGCGTTGGTAGCGTTGGCGGCCCTGGCGGTCGGCGGGATTTTCGCCTTCCTGTTGATGACCGGACCGAGTGACGTTGCGGATGGTCCGGGGCCGCGTCAGCAACCGACGGCGCTGGCACCGACGGTTGCAACCACCGCTACGGGCGCCGCTCCAAGCCTGGCTCCGGCGGTATCCCAAACGGCTGCGCCAATCTCCACTCCGAGCAGCTCGCCAAGCGCGACAGCAAAACCTCAGGGGACCGGCTCCACGAGCAGCCGAGTCCCTTCCGTTCGTTCAACCTCGAGCTCCGACACGAAAGACCCCGATGGGTGGCGCTTCAATCCCTAGCTGCGGTGAATCATGAAAAAGCGATTGGGTATCTTATGGGTCGCCATGTTGAGTGGCTTCGCGCTCTGCCAGCAGCCGCGTGAAGCCTATGCGGACGAGCTCACCGAGGCCGCCAAGAAGGTCTTTGACGAGGCTGTGGACGCGATGGAGAAGCGTCAATGGGCCGTCTGCAAAACCAAGGCAGCGGGCGCGTGGGCACAGTTCAAAGCGCCGCGCATTGCAGGAGTTTTGGGACTGTGTGAGGCGGAACTCAAGCTGAACCGAGACGCCGCTGAGCACCTCGATTTCTTCCTGGCCAACGCCAAGGACGCGAGCCCTAAACAGATTGCGCAGATCCGTGAGCGTCTCGAGCAGCTCAAGCCCAAGCTCGCGCGAGTGCGCATCAAGCCGAAGCCCTCCGATGCCGAAGTATCGATCAACGGCGAGGTGGTCGGGACCGGCGAGCAGAATCGCTTTGTCGAGCCTGGCGAGGTGGTGGTCTCGGTTGCCAAGAACGGCCAGGCTCGCGGCCGCACCTTGACCCTGCGCGCTGGCAGCGAGGAGACCGCGGAGATTGACGTACCGATGGTTGATGCACCCGGTGGGGCTGGCGGCAGTGGCGCTGGTGCGGGAGCTGTAGGCGGCAGCGGCGCGGGAGGTGCGGGCGCTGGTGCGGCAGGTGGCGCTGGTGCGGGCGGCGCGGGCGCAGGCGGCGCAGAGCCTGAGGGTGAAAAGCCGCTCTGGCCCACCTTGCTCTTAGCCGGTGTCGGAGCGGCGGGCGTTGCCACTGGCATTGGCTTGGTTGTCGCCTCCGCAGGCGAATACGACGCTGCCAGTGAGCTGGCCGCCTGCAGCCCGTTCACCGCCGACTGCGAAGGCCTCGGTCGTGAGGCGCTCAGCCGCTCCGACGGCCTGATGACCGGCGCCATGGTTGGCTTCTCGGTTGGCGGCGCAGCCCTGATTGGCATGGCCGTATGGCTCGCCCTGCCCCAAGCCAGCTCCAACGTCTCCCTCCTACCGGTGATTGGCCCCCAAGCCAACGGCCTAACCCTCCAAGGAACCTTCTAATGCTTACACTCCAATTGCGCGCCAGCCTCCTCCTCACCAGCCTCGCCTTGAGCGCCTGCTCCCGCGACTTTTGTGACGAATTTTTTAATGGTAATTGCCCGGAGACGGGCGGCGGTGCGAGTGGCGGGAACGGGGGAGGAGGCGGAGAGGGCAACGCCGGGCAGGGCGGCATAGGCGGTAACGCTGGTGGCGGGGGCCAGGGAGGAGATGGCGGCCAGGGCGGAGGGCCGCCGCCAAGCTGCACCCCCACGGAAGGCGAGCCCATTGGCCCGAACTGCGGCGTATTCGTCGAACCCGGGGCGGCCGCAGGCGACGGCACGCTAGCCTCGCCAACCGGCAACCTGCAACAGGCCCTCGACCAAGCCGCCGCGAATCCGAGCACCGCGCGTGCCGTTTATATCTGCGGAGACGCACCTCTCGCTGGCAGCCTCACCATCCCCAGCGGACTAACCGTCTATGGCGGACTCAGCTGCAGCAATTGGACGTATGCCGCCGCCAACCCGAAGGCCCAACTCACCGGTAGCGCGAATGCAATCACGCTCACCGTACTAACCGGCAACGTGCTCCTGCAAGACCTCGCCGTGGCCGCCCC
>CAITIQ010000104.1 GCA_903892415.1 uncultured delta proteobacterium
ACCAGCGCCGGAGCCCGCGCCACCAGCGCCGGGGCCCGCGCCACCAGCGCCACCAGCGTCGCCGCCGCCCGCGCCGCCGCCGCCTTGGCCGGTGGTCTCGTCCTCACACGTGGCCGAGCAGCCGTCGCCGCCCACTTCGTTGCCGTCGTCACACTCCTCGTCCGACGCGAGCACGTCGTCGCCGCAGGTCGAGCTGCACACCGACGGGGCACCGGTGCACTGGAAGCCTTGCTCGGGCTGGCAGTCGGCCGCGCAGCCGTCGCTCGCGGTCGTGTTTCCGTCGTCGCAGCCTTCGGCTCCGACGATGAGGCCGTCTCCGCAGCCAGGCTCGCAGCTGGAGGGCTCACCTCCGCAGGAGAAGCCTTTCTCCACCGTGCAGTTAGCCGCGCAGCCGTCCGCTGCGCTCACGTTGCCGTCGTCGCAGCCCTCATCGGATGCGACGAGCCCGTCGCCGCAGGTCGACGTGCAGACGTTGGCGACGCAGGTGAAGCCTGGCTCCGGGTTGCACGTCGCGCTGCAGCCGTCCCCCGCCACCGTTCCGCCGTCGTCGCAGGTCTCAACCCCTGCGAGCAGGAAGCCGTCTCCGCAGGTAGCCAGGGCGCAACTCGTGGTGCAGGCGTCCGTGTTGATCGCGTTCCCGTCGTCGCAGCCCTCGAGGCCGCAAGTGAAGCCGTCACCGCAGCCGGTCTCCACAGCAGTGCAGTTGCCGCGGCAGCCGTCGCAGTCGTTGTTGTTCGCGTCGTCGCAGACCTCAAGACCGCAGGTGAAGCCGTCACCGCAGCCAGTCTCCACGGCGGCGCAGTTGCCGCGGCAGCCGTCGCAGTCGTTGGTGTTTCCGTCATCGCAGCTCTCACCGGCGGTCACGATGGCGTTGCCGCACGCCGTCACGGTGCAGTTGGAGTCGCAGCCGTCGCCGCTGGTCAGGTTGGCGTCGTCGCAGCCCTCGCCGAGTTCCAGCGTGCCATCTCCGCACACGGGCGCGAAGAGACGCACAGCTCCGTCAGCGTTGGCGTGGCCTGCGATCGCAGGGGAGGCGTAATTCGAGAAGTTCGGGTTGGTGTTGACCGAGCTGAAGCTGCCTTGGGCCGCGACGGCGCTATCGAATTGCCAGAGTGCGCCGACGTCGGAGATGGCGCCGATGTCGTAAGTGACCCCCGCCTGCAAGGTGAACGTGAAGGGGTCCGATGCCTTCCAACTCATTCCGTCGTCGACGAACGCCTTCGGCGTGCTCACGAAGAGCACGTTGTGGTTCGCGTGCCCCAAAATGACGAACCTGAGGTTGCCGGCGGAGTTGAGGTCGTTTCGAACCGCGATACCGTTGATCGTCACGTTTACGGACGACGTGACCTGCGAGCCTAGGGAGCTGCCGGCTGCCCGGTTCGCCGTGCTATTCGCCCCGTTCCAGGTATCGAAGACCTGTGCCGCCAGGGCGGGGCTTGCGATCAGCCATCCGATCAGCGAGAGCACGATGGTTAAGAAGGCTCGAATCCGCAGGCTCGTCATCGTTTATCCTTTGTCGCTGCGCGGCTGGTCCACGCGACCGCCGTGCTACTCCGAGGGTAGTCAACCGACGGGCCGCACCTACGTCAATGGTCATACCAATTGATATTCTGCGTGACCGGTAACCGTCGCCGTTGCTGCCGACTTACGCGAGCGGGAACGGCGGCTGCCCTCCGAACAGCGCAGCCGTCGGCGCCGGCCTCGGAGTCCGCCCCACAAACACCGCCACGATGATGAGCGCGATGCCACAGAGATAGAGCAGGGAGAAGAGGAACCCGAGGTTCGCCATCTTCGCTGCGAACTCTTTGTGGGGCACGTTTTCGGCAAGACGTTTGCGCATCAGCGAGTCATACGTGTACGCCCAGATCACCCGCTCGACCAGGACGATGGCGCATCCGGCTGCGACGAGCTGAGCGGGGAGACGGACCTTCGACAGCTGGGTAAGCGAGTAGAGGAGTGCCCCGCCGAACGCCAAGAGAGACGTGATCTGGCTCAGCATGACCTCCGCGAAGATGTTCTTTTCCATGCTAGGAGCCTCGACCTTTGCGGAGGCCGCGTAAATCTGTTCACTGCATGCAGGTCCGACGAATCCTCTACAAGGCGAGCCGGCGAGTTACATTGGACGCGCGGACGACCCCTTGAACCACCGAACTTACGAGCCCTCGGTCCATGCCGCCATCCTCGCCGGGGCTGGGTGGGCCACGCTCATGCTAGCTGGCTGTGAACCGGGGATCGACGCTGAGCGCAGTGCCTCTTCGAGCGTCCCCACGGAGGCGACCGTCGCGCGCGCATCCGTCAGCGCCAGTGCAGCTGCTAACGCCAGCGCACCCGCCGGCCCTTCGCTACGCGGCTCGTCGAACGCGCCGGCGCCCGTGAGTGCCGTGTTGGTACGCGGCAGTATCGACCACCAGCCGGTCGAGCTCACCTTCGCGCGCGCCACACCCAAGCGCTTCGGCATCGAGGTGGAGCTCTCGGACGGTGCGCTGCCGTGCGGCGGCTCTGGTCCCAAGCGGCTCGGCTTCACGGTCGCGCCCGACGTGAAGGGCACCTTCTTCGAAGGCAGCACCTTCAGCCTATCGATCGATCCGCTCGCGCCATACGCCGCGAGCTCCGCCTTGGTGCGTGTCGATCGCTACGATCCGGATCAGCGCCGGCTCCGCGGCGAACTCGCCGTTTTTCAGCAGGCCGCTGCAAAGCCCAGGGACTACATCAAGCAGGCGGATCTGCGCGGCACCTTCGACGTGGCGCTCTGCCCCGCCGAGAAGGACGCGCCGCTGCGCGCACCCGGCCCGATCGAGCCGTTGTCGGAGGTCGCTTCGGGCATCGCCTTCCGCGCGAAAGAGTCACGCCCTGGCACGGTCGACGAGATCTGGCTCTTCTCCAAGGACCGGCCGTTTTCCTGCGCCACGCCGGCGCACCCGAACCGGCATAGCTTCGTCATCGGCTCCGACATCGGCGTGGCGGAGCTGGGCGGTATGCGCAAAACCGGTCCCCAGCCGGTGCGCGCCCTCTTTCACGAGCCCGCGCCCGACTCGTTCGTCACCGGCGGCTCCGCCGATCCGATGGGCTTCGCTCAGATCGAGTGGGTCGGCTTCGATCCGAAGCCCGGCAGAGAGCTGCGCGGCGAGCTCACCATCTTCGGCTACGACCTGAAGGGCGGGACAAGGCAACCGTTTCGGGCCAAGGTCTGCCCTTGAGGTCGACGTCGCGACACCTTCAGGCCTTCAGGCCTTGAGGATGATCACCTTCGGCTGGCTGGGTACGAGCCGGACGCCGGGACAGTTGGTGTTGTTCTGGATCCCAAAGCTCGTCATGCGCTGCGCTGGTGCGTAGCCGACGAGGCAGGTGAACGCGCACACGAGCCGCCGCGACGGCCCCATCACGAGGCCCGAGGCGACGCCGAGCATCAAGCCCGGCTGATCCCCGAGCGTCACTGGGATGGTCGTCATCATGTTGTGGGCGGGCGCGTAGAACGTGAGGATGTTGTAGGCCGCAGGCACGCCCATCGGGCCCATGGCCATGTTCGGATAGGGGATGGGCGCCGCGACAGGCGGCGTCATGCAGACGTCGGGGAAGCCCATGTCCATGCCCATCATTTGTGTATTTGCAAACATGGCTCCTCCTATCCGAGCTGCACCAGCTCGCCGTCGACTTTTACCAGGGCCTTCGCCGTGACCACCGCGTTCTCCGCGTGGATCATCGCCGACTTCTCCGCCGCGAGATCCAACGTGCCGACGCGCACATGTTCGAGCTCGGTGACCACGCGCGAGACGCGCGTCGCCGTCTGCTGCACGACCTCCGCGACCGACTCGATCGCGCGGGCCACGAGCTTCGTACGCGTGACTTCGGCGAGCACCTCCGAGCCGAGCAAGCGGAGCTTCGAGAACGTCATCTCCGCAACCTCACTCTTCGCTTCGAGCGCCTTCGCGCGGAGCGAGAGCGTCCCGCGCGTCGCCAGCGATGCGCCCTGTGCCGCCACGACGTCCACGCGCCCCGAGGTCGACTCGACCCGAAGGTCTCCGTCGGCCGTGAGCCGGATGGGCGACTGCTCCTCCTCGCGCTCGAGCACGGCGAGCACGTACGTCCGGCCATCGGCGTGCGCGAGCAGCACGCGATCGCGCAGCTCAGGCGCTACGATGCAGGCGGGCGCGCGCTTCGCCCGGAGCGCCCGCGAGCCCGTCCACACCACGAGCACCGGCCCCTCGATCCGTTCGATCTGGCCCGTCTCGAGGCTGGGCGCGCCGGACGTCGCCTGCAGATCGGCCACAGCGTTCGCTGCGTGATCGGGCACGTGCTCCTCGCTGAGGAGCGCTTGTTCGCCGGTCGGGGGAAGGGGTGAGATCATCGCGCGCTCCTCATCAGTATCGTGACTTGAACCGCTCGGCCTTGGCCAGCTCTTCGTCGTCGCCCAAGGCGATCGCCCGGCTCGTGAAGATCGCATCCTTGTCGCGGGTCGCGTGGAAGCGCGTGCGGTAGAGGCCGGCGCCGGTGAAGTCGGCGCGCTCCACGTTGGCGTAGCTGAAATCTGCGTAGGTCAGCTTGGCGTCGGCGAAGTTCGCGTGCTCGCAAGAGGCGTGCTGAAACATGGCGAGCTCGAGATCGGCACGAGTGAAGTTCGCGCTCAACGCCTTCGCCTTCGGGAAGAGCGACTGGTAGAGCCGCGCCTTGCGGAAGCTCGCGCCCTCGAGGTTCGCCTCGATGAAGAGGGTGTTGGGCGCGTCGGCTTCGTCGAACTTCGCGTTGCGCAGCGTGGAACCTTTGAAGTTGCAGTTCGGCAGCTTGGCGCGCGTGAAGTCGCAGCCGGTGAGGTCGGTGTCGAACATCTGCACGTGCGCGAGGTCGAGCTCGGCGAACTTGATGCCCGCGAGGCCCGTTCGAAAGAAGACCGCCTTGTCCCAGCTGGTCCGGTCGATCTTCATCCCACGCACGCTCGCTTCGAAGAAGACCGTCCGCTCGATGCGCGAGCCGGTGAGGTCCAGCTCGTCGAGCTTGGTCTGAGCGAAGGTCAGGCGGTCGACCAGGGTGCCCGCGAGGTTGAGTCGCGTTGCGTCGCAGCTCCCCAGCGTCGCGAGAACCGTGCGCGCCGTGCGCCAATCGGCGCCGACGAGGTCGGTCTCGTAGAACTGCGCCGCACGGATGTCCGCGCCGTCCCACGCAGTGTTCGCGAACACCGACTGGTAGATCGCCGTCGCCTGGAACGAGGTCTCGGCGAGGTCGGCCGAGGAGAAGTCGCACTTGTAGATCGACGCCTCGCGGAAGCGCGCGCCCTTCAGGTTGCAGCTCCGGAAGCTCACGCCGGCAAGCGCGATACCGCCGAAGTCGACCCCGGAGAGATCCATGCCATTGAAGTTTTCGTTCGAAAGCGACAGCTCGGTTGGGAGCCTCGCCAGGAGCTCTTCACGCGTGGTGGTCACGGCGTCTCCTCAGGTGTTGCGTCGATGAGCTTGGCGTTCTCCTCGGAGAGCGATCCGGCGCGCGTGATTTGCATGAGATAGGCGTCGGTGAAGTTGGTCTTGGAGTCGCCCTTCATCTTCGAGAGGTCGGCGCGGAACAGGTTCGACCCGCGGAAGTCTGCGCCGTGCACGAGGGCCTTTTGCAGCACGGCGTTGATGAGCCAGGTGCTCTTCATGTCGGTCCATTTGAGGTTGCTACGGATGAAGAGCGAGCTTGGTGCCCGCAGCTTGTAGAGCTTCGCGTTCGACAGGTCCGCTCCCGAGAAGTCGCACGTCTCGGCGTCGGCCTCGGTGAAGTCAGCGCCCGCGAGGTTGGTCGCGCGGAGGCACGCCTGGCGCATGTAAGCGCGCCGAAAGGTCGCCCCGGGGAAGGCCGTATCGTCGAGCATGGCCATGCGATCGACCTTGATCTCATCGAAGTTCATCTCGTCGCCCGTCGACTGGATGAACGTCGTGCGCGTGAGCTTCGCGCCCTTGAAGGAGACGCGATCGAACTTGGCCTTGATGAAGGTTAGTTGATCGGCCTCGATCTCCTCGAAGGACGAGCCGGAGAGGTCGCCCTCGATCAAGGTCGTCATCGTGAGCTTGGCGCCCGCGAAGTCCACCTCGCCGAAGGTCGTCTTCACGAAGGTCGACATGTTGATGCTCGCGCCACGGAAGGACCCGCCTGCGAGGTTGCTCTCGAACCACTGGCTCTTCTCGAAGCGCGCACCCGCGAAGCGCGCGCCCGCGAACGTCGAGCGCGAGAGGTTCGCCTCGCGTAGGTCCGCACCCGAGAAGTCCCCGCCGTCGAGCGAGGCCCGCCCGAGCATCGCGCCGCGCAGATCACAGCCGGTGAGGACGGCCCCCGCGAAGCGGGCGCACTCGAACAGCGCGTTGCGGAGCTTTGCCCCCGAGAGGTCTACGCCCGACAGATCGACGCCGGTGAAATCGAAGCCCTCGAGGCTCTCTCCTTGCGCGAGCCTGCTAAGCGCGAATTGCACGCGCGACGCTGAGTCTTCCGGCGAGAGCATCGCGGGCGGCTCGAGCGAGGTGTGCCCGAAGGAGCGGTAGCCCTTGAGTGCGAGCTCATCGAGCTCGACGAGCCTTTGCCGGTCCAGCTTGTTGAGCTCCGCGCGCTGGGCCGACACGTCGACCTTGTGCTCGTTGGCGAGCTTCTCCAGCTCCTCCCGCAGCTTGTCGAATTGCCGCACCGCGGAGTGCTTGGGTGGCCCAGCTGCGTCGATCAGGGCCTGCTTCTTCAGCTTGTCGTAGTCGAGCTCGACTTCTTCCTGGCCGTGCTCCTTGCGCGCAGCGCGGATCTCGGCGAACCGCTGGCGCATCTCCTCTTCGCCCCTCGCTTGCCGCTCCTTCAGATCAGTCTCGGTCTTTTTGAGCTCTTCGCGTGCGCGCGCCATCGCCTGCGGGATCTCGCCGAGCTTCGTCGGGATACCGGGGCCGCCCATCAGGTCGATCTTCGGGACCGACGCGAGCATCTTCTCCCTCAGGTCCGCCTCGTCGAGCTTCTCTCTGGCGGTGGCTTGGTACTTCTCCGGCAGGTGGTCGACGCGCATCGCCTTTTCGACCTCGATCTCGATGCGCTCGTGCGCCTCCGCGGTTTGCTTGTCGACCACGGCCTGTCCGCGCTTGCGCCGGAGGTGCTCGATCTGCACGTGTTCGGCCATGTCGTTCCAACCTTCCTCGAGCATGTCCGGCTCGACGAACCAGGAAGGAAGCAGCGTGGAGTCCTCCAGCAGCTCTGCGTGAAACTCGGTCAGGTCCTCGCGGATCTTCGAGATGCGCATGAAGTGGCTCGGCTCGCGCAGCTCGCCGAGGCCGTCGATGCCGGCGATCAGCGTCCGCACGTCGTGCGCGTCATCTTCCTCCACCGGCACGGTGCCGCGGAACAGCAACACGCCGAGCATCATGCTCGGGAAGGCGATCACCGTGTCGATCCGCAGCGGTACCTCTTCAGCGTGGTCCGGCCGCTTTTTGCGCTCGATGAACGCGCGAACGACCGCCGGTGGGAACGTGGTCGTGAGGTTGGCGTGCTCGGGGTTCATGCCGCTGATCGACAGCGACTCAGCCCCGTCGAAGAAGCCAACGATGCGCTGCTCGGGCGGAGCGACGTTGAAGAACTCCCAGTCGAAATCCTCCGGGTAATACGGAAAGCGCGTCTCCAGCCAGGTGCGGTCGTACGTTCCGCGCCGCTTCACGCGCTCCTTCGACATCACGTCGAGCGGGCCGAGCAGCGCGGGTCGGGGGCGATCTCTGCGCGAGGTCACCGGCTCGCGGAGTAGCTCGACGTTGGGCAGGAGGTGCGCCTCGATCCCGTCGATGGTCATCATCCCGAGGCCGCGGCCGACCGGGTTCTCCTCGAAGCCTTCGCCGCCGAAGGCGCGTTCGGCGACGAGCGGCATCTCCGTGAAGGGCCTCGGCTCGGTCGCCGCGGAGAGACCCCACGCGCGATCGCCGAAGACGAGGAGCTCGCGGCCCGCGAGCACCTTCTGCTCCTTGCCCTCGCCGCGGGTGACGGCGAAGCGCACGACCTGCATCGGCTTCGGCTCGGCGCCCGTGTGCGCGCTGCCGAACACCAGCAGCTCGCCGCGCGTCTTCGGCATGAACTCATCCACGACACCGTTCGGCGTCGACTTGGTCACGGCCTTCCAGAGGACGACCTCCTGCTGTAGCGCCTTGGGCGCGTCGAGACGGAACGTCAGCATCGCCGTGACGCTGAGCACGGGTTTACCGACGTTCTCGAAGCAGCGATGAAGGAGGCTGAGCCGGAGCGGCTTTACGATGCGCATGAGGTTGGGTCAGCCCTGAACGGTGAGACCGGAGACGTAGTTGATGAGCGCACCCTGCGTGTTCTTGAGGCCCTCGATCTCCGAGCTCATGCCGCCCATTTGCAGGGTCATGCTGAGCGCTCGGTTCTCCATCGCGGCGGCGTCGTTCTTCATCGTAGAGATGTCGTTCTCCATCGCCTTGAGTCGGTTCTCTGCGGCGGCCGTCTCATTCTTGATCGCCCAGAGCGACACCTCCCAGACCGTGCCCGTTTGCTTGCCGAGCGCGTACTCGAAGGCGACGCCGCCGAAGAGCGAGAGGCAACCGGCGACCTTCACCTCGGTGTGAACGCCCATCAGCATGTCGTTCTTCATCCCGAGCACGAGCTCGCTCTTGAAGCCCTGCACCGTGTCGTGGCTGCTGCCCGAGTCGGTCTTGTTGAACGCCGACGCGTTGAGCGAATAGTTCATCGCGTTTAGCTCCCACAGGGCCTTTTCGACGTTCCAAGTGACCTTGCCGTCGGTCGTGATGTTGGACGGGCCGTGCACGGTGAAGTCGTGCTGGCTGCTGACGATCTCCTCGTGACCGCCCGTCGTCACCACGCGCTTGCCCGCGTTCGAGTACTCCTCGCGCAGGGCGGCGTTGATCGTCGTCTTCTGGCCGTTGTTGTACGTCTCGGTGACGGGCCCGGTGACCGTCTCTTCCTTCTTGTCCTTGTACTTCTCCTCGACGGCGCCGGTGATGTGCTCCTTCTTGTCTTTGTCGACCTCGATCCACCAATGGCCCTTGATGTTGAAGTCGGTGTTGTTGCCGCTGCACCAGAGGCCGCGCAAGTCCGTCTTCACGATCAGCTCGTGGTCCTCATTGGCGAAGCCCATGCGGAGGTAGGTGTTGGCGTGCGGAGTCGACAACGTCACCCGCTGCTGGCCCGCCATGTCCTCGAGCTCGAAGCGGTTGCGCCCGCCGGTCTGGATGACGTTGCGCGTGTGATTGCCGCTCGTGACAGGGCTCGGCGTCACGGCGTTCGGAATCGCTCCGGCGATGACCGGGCGATCGGGATCGCCCCCGAGGAAGAGGAAGGTGACCTCGGTGCCCTTGCGGAGCGGGAAGTGCCAGCCTTCGATCGCTCCCGCGTGCGGCTGCATCATTCGAACGTAGGTGGAGGCCTGGCCTCCCTTGAGGCCGCTTTCGTCGAAGCGGAAGCGAACCAGGTAGCGGCCCTGATCGTCGATCTGCGCGTACTCGCTGCTCGCCTCGCCGTCGACGATGCCGGACTCGAAGCCGTCGATGCGGGGCCACGCGGTGCGCACGGGCAGCCGGTATTGGGTCTTCGCGGAGATTGCCCGGACGGTCACCGTGTAGACGTCCTTTGCCTCGAACGGGATCGCCTCGGCCCACTCCGGCGAGACGCCATCGACGAGACCGATATGTTCGACCCCGACGGCGACGTACTCGATGTTGAAGACCTCCTTCGCGTGGCGATCGAGCGCGAACTTGAAGCCACTCGAGATACCGAGGACCGGCCCGCGGGCGTGGAAGTAGGTCGACTTCGCGCGGAGGGCGTCGGCGCGGATCACCGCGAGCCTATCGCCCTCGGAGGGGGACCAGAAGCGGTCGTTCATGAAGTTGAGCTGGCCCTGCCCCGAGTCGCTCACTGTTGCGCCGCCCTCGACGTTCAGCGAGGGGTTCGCGTAGTCGTAGTCCTTGAGCTGCACGCGCAACGGCATCACCGCCTGCTTCGCCATGAACTCCCGAAAGTGCGGCCCGGAGCTCCAATCCCCCCGCGAGGGGAAGTACGGCACCGCTGCCTCGCGGCTCTTGATGTGCGCGGACTTGTCGTCGGTGATGATGAGCTTCTCGCGGTCGTCGGTCTGCTCGAAGAAGTAGTAGAGGCCCTCGCGTTCCATCCAGCGGTGGATGAAGTCGAGCGAGCTCTCTTGGTACTGGCAGATGTGCTCCTCCTTCTCGTAGCTGGACTTCAGGCGGAACTCGTATTCATTGATGCCCTCCAGATCGAGGACCTGCTTGATCACCTCATCCACCGACTGCTTCGTGAACAGGCGGCTGTGGCGCGTGTGGTTCAGCTGCCAGAGCGACGGCGCGAGCACGACGCGGTAGAGCGACACATTCTCCATCGCGCGCAGGAGATCCACGGACACGAGCACGCCGGCGAACGAACCTTGCAGGAACATCCCCTCGGTGAGCAGCAGCTTCGCCTTCGAGCCGACCGCGTCAGCGAGCTCGGTGTCGTCCTGACCTTCTACGACGACCCAGATCTCGAACACGTAAGGGGAGCCGATTTCCTCGACGCCGCGGAACGCGACGACGCGGCGTGAATCGGGCAGCGCGCTAGTGTCGAGGGTAAACGTGGTTGCCATAGCCGAAACCTCCGGCCGGAATGTTCGCGTGGAACCCAACCTCGTTCAACCGATATCGTGGTACCTACAGGT
Organism: uncultured delta proteobacterium; assembly: GCA_903892415.1. Lineage (GTDB taxonomy): Bacteria > Myxococcota_A > Polyangia > Polyangiales > Polyangiaceae > Xiheicaenibacterium. Next base: position 10,667 of record CAITIQ010000104.1, read on the forward strand.
ACGTGAAGCCGCGATCGTTGCAGCGTCTGAACAACATCGACGCGCGCTTTGGTGCCATCGTTCGTGAGGTCGAGCGCAACGCGGGTGACGCGGGCCACTTCCGCTCGGCCTGGGAGCGCGCGAAGCTCGAGACGATTGGACCTGCGCTGCGCGAGTTTGCGCGCGATCTCGAGCAGCGCGGCTTTCGAGCGGAGGTGTGCTCGACGGAGGAGCGCGAAGAGCTCAAGGTGTTTCTTCGATCCAAGCTCCCCGACGGGCACCGGCTCGGCTTTCAGGTGATCGATCGAGGGCTCGGCCTCGAGGTGCTCGCGTACTTGGAGGCGTCGCCGCCCGTGACCGATATCGCTCGCTACCAGCCTGCGACGCTGACAGAGGACGTGATCGAGCAGATCGTCGTCGACGCGCTCGAGCACATCTTCGCCGTGGCCGCCGAACTGCGCTGACTGCTGCCGCTCCGGCGCGGCTTCAAGGCAGTGAGCGTGCGGATGAGCTAGCGGCTCGTCGAGCTGCGTGGAAGTAGCGCCCGGGTGAGGTTCCGAGGGCGCGCTTGAACATCACGCCGAAGCTGCTCGCGCTGGAGTATCCGAGCTCGAGCGCGACCGCTGTGATGGGCTCACCGGAGCCGAGGAGCTCAAGCGCCAGCAGCAGCCGGAGCTGCTCACGCCAAGCCGCTGGTGTTACCCCGGTCTCGGCGACAAACAGCCGTGCGAGCTGCCGGTCCCCCGCTTTCGCGATCCGCGCCAGGTCTGGAAGCGAGAGCGTGCGTCCGGGGTCACGCTCCACTGCGGCGCAGGCCCGGAGGACGCGAGGGTCTTTCCCGCGCGCAAGCTTGAGCGGGGCGATCGCGGTAGACGTTCGACGTAGCTGATCTCGGAGCACCCGAAACAGCCGCGCCTCGGGGCTCGGAGAGTTCCACGTCCACGCGATGCTAACCGCCGTGACGACGAGCTCACGCAAGAGGTCCGAGACCTGGAGCACCGTCGTGTCCTGCGGTAGGTATCGCACGCGGGTCGTGTCGAAGTAGAGCGTCTTCAAGCCGACCCGGCGCCGCGCCTCGACCCGGTGCCGCTCACCTCCGGCGACCCACACGGCCCGTTGTGGCGGCACGACGTAGGTTCCGCGCTCCGTCGTCACGACCAGCACGCCATCGGCCGAATAGATGAGCTGCGCGCGCTCGTGTCGATGAAGCGGTCCAACGCCTGCCTCTAGCACCTCGGAGAGTCCGACCACCGGAGGGCTCGCAAGGTCGGGGTTCTTGCTCATGTCTTATTCTCGACAGTCTTGGTCTATCTGTCGAGCGACGTGCGATACGCGGCAGCCTAGGTTCACGGCCGTCGGAGGCAGAACACGCGGAAAGGCCGCGGGTTTGCCTCAGGAGGCTCTGCCATGAAGTCCTTTGCCAAGCTCCGGTCCTCGCTCGTGCTCCGTTCGCTATTCACCGTGTTCGCCGGCCTCTCTGGCTGTGCCGGCGCTGAGGACCGAGCGCAGGAGAACAACCTCACCTACGAAGAATCTCTGAAGGTGGACAGCTACGTGTCCGATGCCGAGGGCTTCGACACGCGCTCGTTCTGGATCGACACCGGCTTGGAGGTAGTCGTCTTCGATGCTCAGTTCACTGAGCGGCACGCGCGCGAACTCCTCGAAGCCATTCGCGCGAAGACGAGCTCACCCATCCGCTTCGTCGTGGTTACCCACCCCAACCCCGACAAGTTCAATGGCTCGGCCGTGTTCCGCGCGGTCGGCGCCAAGGTCGTGGCCAGCGAACGTACGGCAGCCGCCATTCCCGGCGTTCACGCTTACAAACGAGCCTTCTTTGTCGACGTCGCGAAGATGATCCCAGCGGACCAATACCCTGCGGAGCCCATCATCGACCTTACCTTCCGCGACGAGCTGAAGCTCGCAACCAACGCCGGCGAAGTCTGGCTGCGCGAGCTCGATCACGCGGGAGTGTCGTCGACCCAGACCGTAGGCTGGGTACCAGCCGCGCGGGCGGTTTTCGTAGGAGATCTCGTCCACCATGGGGTTCACGCATGGCTCGAGGGGGGAATCGTCGACGGCGCGCCGAAGCCGGACCTTGCTGAGTGGTCGCGTGCGCTCGGCGAGCTCTCCGAGTTCGATGACGCAACGGTGTACGGAGGACGCGGTGACTCAGCGCCGGTGGCAAAGGCGGTCGCGGAGCAGCAAGCCTACCTCGCGAAGGCCGAGAAGATCGTCCGCGCGTACGTCAACGAGCTCGGAACCTCGACCTCCGAGCTCTCTGGACCCGATGCGGGCAAGCATCACGGCGCCATCGCGAAACGCTTTGAGGCGGAGTGGCCTTCGCGCGGGCTCTCGTACCTCGTTCAATACGGCGTGTACGGGCTCGTTAACTCCGTAGCGAAGCCCTAAGCAGTACGACGCTAACCATGCGGTGCTCTCATACGGGTGTGCGGCCCCGCGGCTTGAGCTAATGTCGGTGCCCATGGCTGCACGCGTCCTCTACATCGGTATCGAACCTACCCTCGTCGACCTATCGGCGGCGCCGCCTGGCGCCACTGCCGAGGCGCTGATGAAAGGGATCAGCGCCGTCGTGCAGAAGCTGAACGACAGCGGCTACGAGGCTCACTGGTGTCCTGTCGATCTCGGGGAGACCGCCGAGGCCACGGTGACGAAGGCTCTCGCCGAGCGCTCGGTCGACTGTGTCGTGATCGGTGCCGGCATCCGCATGGGCGCGGCGTACTTCCTGCTCTTCGAGAAGCTCCTCAACGTCGTGCACGAGCAAGCTCCGCAGGCGAAGATCTGCTTCAACACGACGCCGGCTGATACGCTGGAGGCCGTGCAGCGCTGGGTTCCGCCCTCCCGATCAGTTTGACGAACGATGTCGCAGCCCCCGGTCCGCCCAGGCTGTAGCGCCGGTCGCTTCTCCGCTTCCGCCTGCTGGTGAACGCCGGTACGTTCGCCCTCCGATGCGCGCCTTCAGCAAACTCGTGAGCACCTGTGCCGGAGCGCTTTTCGTTGCGTCGTTCGTCTTCGCGTTCTTGGGCGCAGACAGCGTCGAGCGTCCTGCGACGAAGCAGCTCCTGTCAGCGAGCGGCATTTGTATGGTCGCGGGCGTCCTCCTCCTGGTCGTACGGTTGAGCTCTGCGATTGCGCAGAAGACGCGCAGCGACCTTTGATGCGGGCCTACGAAGCCGGCTGAGCTGCCGCTTTCTTTCTGGCTGTCTGCAACGCGAGCCCCACGTCGAGCACGCGCTCGCGCAGCCAACGGTGCGCGGGGTCGTGGTCGTGACGAGGGTGCCAGAGCAGCGACACGCTGATGGGCGGGAGCTCCAGCGGAGCGCGGAGCGCGCGGAGCGGGAGGACGGTCGCGGCCTCCGCTGCGACGGTACGAGGCACCGCAGCGACGAGGTCGGAGCGTGCCGCGGCGAACAAGGCGGCGAAGAACGTCGGGACGATGGCCGCGACGTGACGTTGCAGACCGAGGTCGTCGAGCGCGCGATCGATCGGCCCGCGCGCGCGCCCTTTGCGGGTTACGACGACGTGGGCCGCGGCGGCGAGCCGTTGAGCGGTGAGCTTGCCCCGCTCGAGCGGGTGGCCCCGGCGGACCATGAAGGTGAAAGCGTCGCGAAAGAGCACGCGGGTGCGGAGCTCGGGCTCGGCGAGATCGACGACGCCGACATCGAGATCGACGCGGCCGTCACGCAGGGCCGCCGCATCTTCGTCCCCCTCTGGAGCGAAGCGCACCGTCAGCCTCGGAGCCTCCACCGCGAGCCGAGCGTGGAGGGGCGCCGCGAGGAGCCCCGCGACGGCGTCGCTGGCGCGGATGACGAGCGTGCGCTCGACCTCGGTAATCGCGGCGTGGGTCGCTGGGCCGAGCAGGCCGTTGGCCTCGGAGCGCGCCGTGTGAACGCGCTCGCGGAGGGAGACCGCGTAGGGAGTGAGCACCATGCCTCTCCCGGCGCGCACGAGCAACGGGTCGGCGAGGGCATCGCGGAGGCGACCGAGGGCGCGGCTCATCGCTGGCGTCGTGAGATGGGCACGGCGCGCGGCGGCCGTGACGCTCTCTTCCTGAAGGAGCGCGTCGAGGGCGTGCAAGAGGTTGAGGTCGCGGATTGTCGTCACCGACAATAGAGACTACCTCGCGATGCGGTGTGCGACAAAGATGCCGAACTCGTCGTCCCGAGGCGAGCCCCGAACAGCGTCGCATCGCAGCTCCGTTGTCGCTGACGACAAAGCGTCCTGATCGAGCACGCAACGCTGCACGAGGGTGGACCGTGGCACCGTCTCCGTGGAGGTACTCATGTCGTTTTGGCAGTTCTACGAAGGGCCGTTCACGAGGGAGCATCAGCACCCCTTCACCGTCGCGACCCACGTGTTCGGCACCGTATTGGCGCTTGCCTTCGTCCCGGTGATGGTCGCGTGGGGCGTTTGGTTTTGCGTCGTTTTGTTCCCCGTGGTCCACGGCTTGCCTGGCATCTTGGGCCACCGCCTCGTCGAGCGAAACGCGGCCGTCGGCGATCTCCGGGTGACCCGCACCGACTATCCCATCTTGTGGTTCATCCTCGCGAACCACGTCCTCACCTTCGAGCTCCTCACAGGGAGGCTCCGCGGACGAAGGGGGTGAGCCGCGCCACAGCCAGACGGCACGGCCTGCGTCGCATAGCGACAATGCTTGGAGGGCACCGTCCAGTACGCCGCTGGCGCCCAGGGACCTCGACCGGCGCGCCCGGGGACCTCGTCAGCGCGGTTCAACCGGCTAAGGCTTCATCCGATGATTGAAGCTGCCAGAAGAACGCGGTGGGCGATTGGCGGGTGGGCGTACGGTCCGCTCGCCGCGAGCGTGGTTGCGGGGTGTGGTTGGGCCGACGTCGATCGCGAGTCGGCGGACGTCGCGAGCCTCGTGTACGAGGAGCAGAACGACTTCTTCGTCATCCCGGAGGATGTCGAGCTCGGGCAGGTAACCGGGCTCGCGGTGGACTCGCTCGACCGGCTGCTAGTCTTTCATCGAGCAGGGGCTGCCTTCGACAACGAGGTGCTGATCGAGGAAGCAACCATCCTCGTCTTCGATACGCAGACCGGGGAGCTGCTCGATCGCTTTGGCGAGGGGCTCTTCGTCGTGCCGCATGGGCTCGCCGTGGACGCGAACGACCACATCTGGGCGACCGACGCGCGCAGCGACGTCGTGATCGAACTGTCGAGCACCGGCGAGGTGCTCAGCTCGTCGCTAGGAGAAAGCCAATGAGGCGGCTGCTGCTGCTCGTGGTCGCTGCTTGTGAAGCCGACGGCTTCGCCGCGCCTACCGATATTGCGTTCCTCTCCGACGGCATCCCGGTCGTCTCCGATGGCTACGAGAACTCGCGCATCGCCGTCTTGAAGGGCACCGTCGTCGATCGAGAATGGGGCAGCCACGGCTGTGGGGAAGGGGAGTTCGACGTTCCGCACGGCCTCACCATCGACGATGAGGACCGCATCTACGTCGCCGATCGCAGCAACGGTCGCCTGCAGATCTTCGACCGCGACGGCGGGCTGCTCGAGATATGGCAAGGCCCCAACGTCGGTCGGCCGTGGGGCTTGGAGTACCGCGACCAACGGCTGTACGTGGTGGACGGCGGCGATCAAGACCCCGACGCGCCATTCGGGCGAGTGACGGTCTACGACAAGCAAGGCGAAGTTCTGGCGCAGTTCGCCGACGGAGATGAGCCGGTGGTCGACGGGCATGACATCACCGTGGACGCGAGCGGCGCCGTGTACGTCGGCTCGCTTTCGGGGCGCGTGTTACGGAAGTTTGTCCCGCGTTGACTGCTCCCAGCGTTTCCGCGCTTTTCGTAGCGCGGAGCCGTCCGCAAAACCAAGCCGCTCGGCCAGAGCGGTTTGCGTCAGCGAACTCTGCAGTCGCTCGTGTTCGACGCGTCGCACGTCGTCGATCAGGCCTCGGACGCTGAGCCCCTCGCGTTCGAGGCGGCGCTGAAGGGACCGCGCCGAGAGGTTGAGCCGTTGTGCGATGGCCGCGAGTGTTACGCCGTTTGGTGACGCGAACAGCAGCGACCGCACCTCGTGCAGCACGCTATCGCGAAAGGCATCGGCGCCCGCAGAAAGGTCGACGGCGCGCGCCTCGAGCGTTGCTCGCATCACCGGATCGACCCCCTTCAATCGACGCGCGACGATCGTCGCTGACCACACCGTCGCGTACTCGCTGCAGCCGAACACGACGGGACAGCCGAAGAAGCTCTCGTAGCTCGCTAGCGCTACCTCCGCGGGCGCCTGATGTGAGAGCTCCACCCGGAGCGGCGCGAGCTCGGGATCGTCGATCGCCTCGCGCAATAGCCGCACCGTGCGGCCCAAGGCGAACTCGGCCCAAACCCGCGTTCCCGCGGTCTCCGGTCGAAGCAGCCGCCACACCAAGCGAATGCCCTTTCCCTCCGTCAACAGCTCGCTCTCGATGCACGGTGAAACCAGGTTTGCGAGCCGACACCAGGAATCAGCGGCATCCCGAACAGTCGCGCAGCTGCGCAGGATGTACTCGACGACCCCGGTCAACCCAGGTGGGAACCGTGCAGCCATCCAAATCCCAAGCTCGCGTCGACCCGTGCGCTCCGCCGCCGTCTGCCAGATCGCTTCATGCAGCTCGACGGGAACCCACGCATCGGCGCGGTCGAGCGTCTCCCGACTCACGCCAAAGCTCGCCAGCAGATCCGCGAGGTCGACCCCTTCCGATTGTGCCGCGTCGACCACCGCCCGCGTCAACCCTGCCATCACCTTCATGCAGGCCCCGTGATGGCTACTTCGCGCCGGGGGCGCCGCAGCGCTGACAGAAGGCTCTCTGGACTGGACCGGTGCAGACAAGACACTTTTTCGGCAGCAGCGCGAGCACGATCAGCCCGAGGCACGACAGGAGCCCGAGCGCGCCGAACCATTTGCTCTGCCCTCGCGACATTGCGTAGTAGCCGAACCCCACGATCAGCAGCGCCGAGCCGGCGAGCGAGAGCAGCGTGGAAAGACCAGCGCCTAGGATCCCAACGGTTCCGTTGCTAGCGATCTGCAGCAAGATGCCGGGGACCCCGAAGGCGAAGCTCATCTTGTTGAGCGTATCGAGCCTCCCTTGAACCTCTCTCGGATCGAAAGCCGGGCCATACCCCTGCTGCCCCCAGCCTTGCTGCTGCCCGTAGGCCTGCTGCTGCCCGTAGGCCTGCTGCTGCCCGTAGGGATTCGGCCCCGCTTGGGGCGGGGCGTACGGGTTCTGCGCGTACGGGTTTTGTGCCTGCTGGCTCTGCGCGTACGGGTTCTGGGCCTGCGGGTTCTGCGCGTACGGGTTGTTCGGGTCCCACGGACCCTGAGGCGGGGGTTGCATCAACTCACCTCTACCATTCGCACTGGCGAGCTTGGTTCTGTTCCGTGAAGATCGCAGACAATGGCGCGGCTTCGGCGAGGTAGCGAGAGCAGGCGCCCTGTCACGTGCAGCGCACGAAGCCGCCTTCTACTGCGCAGGTGCATTTGCGGTCCAGGACGAAGGTCCCCTGCCTGCAGCTGAGCCGCGCCTTCTTGTCGACCGAGCAGACTGCCGTCGACTCGCCCTGACATGGGTCTCCCACCTCCGCAGCCGAGTTGTCGCACGCAAGTCCATTGAGCCTGTGACATCCCAGCTCGCCCAAGCACTTGTGCTCGTGGATGAAGCGTCCCTCTTTGCACAGCAACATGGCCTTCTTGTCCAGAGAACACGTTGAGCCCACGCCCGAGCAGACGTCCCCCACTTCCGCGAGCGAGTGGTCGCACTCGACGCGCCACGCGTCGCCCTCGAGAAAGGCCTGGCAGCCCTTCGGGCCTTTGCATTCCTTGGTCTTCTCGAAGGCGCCACGCGTACAAGTGATCCCTGTTTTGCCATCCTTGGCGCAAGACGGCCCGCCTTCCCACCAGCAGGGCGCACCCACCGTGCCGATCGACGCGTCGCAGATGACCGTCTTGTTTGCGGCCTCATCGCATTTGCGCGGTCCCTCGCAGCCGAGCTGCGTCATATGGCCGTCTATGCATTGAAGCATGGCTTGGTCGTTGGACACGCATGCCGCTTCGGTCGCCTCGGCTGCCGCGCAGGCTGTTCCCACGAGATCCGCCTCCCAATCACACCAGCTCACCTTCGACGCACGGTCCGTCGTACAGCCACGCGGGCCCGAGCATCGGCGTGCGATGTATTTGCCGTCTACACAAACGATCTGACTGCTCGGGCTGGTGCACTTCCCCTCGTACGTGGTGCACGCGTCGCCTTCCTTCGGGCCCAACAGATCGTCAAGTGAGCGCCCCTTGCAGCTCGTCGCAGCGGCGCTTGCGCTGAGAAAGATCACCATCGCAAAGGCCGCGCGCCACGGGCGCGCCGGGCGGCGGGCAAGGTGCAACATTGGGAAATGCGGAATGTAGGCAGGCGGCGCGTCGTCGTCGAGTGAGATTGCGCGCTCGGACTATTCAAACCTCACTGGCGCTGGCACGCCACGAAGGCAGGCGTCATCGCTGCCGAAGCACATGTAGCTCGGGTCGGTGCTCAGGCCCGCCGGTCCCAGACCGTCGCCCAGCTTTCCGTGTGAGGCGTCCCCCCAGCATTTCACGATCCCATCGAGACCGAGCGCACAGCTTAGCCAACTCGTGACCGCCACCGCCGCGCTGCGATCCATGCTGTCCAGGAATGGCTCGGAGCTATCCGCTTCCCGTTCGGCGATCTTGTCTTCCTCGCGGGCGGGGCAGTTCTGGGCATGCGCAGCTTGGCCGCTGCAGTTGGTGCCGACGCAGAGGAGCCGATGGTCGCTGTCGATGCCGCAGACGTGACTGGACGCGAGCGCCAGCTGTTGCAGCTTGGAGAGTCCCGGGATGACGCTCGGGCTGAGCCGCGCGGTCGACGCTTGAGCGGCCAACATGCCCTCATTCGCGCCCCAACACAGCGCGTTGCCTTTGGCATCGACGACGCAGGTCGCGTCGCCGCCCGCGGTGATGCGGCGGGCGCTCACGTTCGGCACGCGCGTTGGAGTGGCGCTGCTCTTTCTGTTGGCGTCGCCAAGCTGGCCCCACCTGTTGTCGCCCCAGCAGTGCACGCTGCCATCACGCAGCCGCGCGCAGATATGGCTACGGCCGGACGCGATTTCGAGCACGTCTCTCAAGCCGACGACCTCGGTGGGCGTCCTCCCGTCGTAGCCCCAACAACGAACGGTGGCATCCGCGAGCAGCGCGCAGGAGTGCTGGTCACCAAGTGCCAGCTGCGCGACCTGGTTCAACCCTGCAACGACGGTCGGTGTGCTCGTCTGCAGGTCACTCCCCGTGACCCCCTTCGCACCCCAGCAGTACACCGCGCGGTCGGTGCTCGCGATGGCGCAGGCATGGCTCTGTGCGATCGCGATCTGCACGACGTTTTCCAGCACGGGCACCCGCACGGGTTTCCTCCACTCCGGCTTGGTCTTCTCACCAAGTTCACCATGCCTGTTATCACCCCAGCACCAAGCCGAACCGTCATCAAGGATCGCACAAGCGTGGGCGCCACCGGCGGCTAGCCCCACCGCCTTGCGAGCGGTTGGGGGCGGGGACGACGCGGTGTTCAGCGGCACCGCGTGGCTTGCGGAGGCGGAGCCCGCTGGCGGAGATGAGGGCGCGAGCGTTGGTGACGACGAGAGCGCCGTCGCTGCTCCGTCCACCGCTCGCGGCGGCTCGACTGAGCCACATCCGATCGTGAGTGAGAGTGTTAGCGCGAGCGCTGTCGAACGATGAACTGTGTGGAGCACGGGAGCGCCGACGTACGGTGGGCGGTAGCGCGAGGCAAGGTTATGCGCTGCAGCGACAGCGTGACTCCATGAAAGCTGCTCTTCACTCACACGGTCGCCTTGTCCCGTTCTCCAGCTCATGGGAGAAGGGGAGATGGGAGAGAAGTTCCACTCGGCCTACCGCTGTGATCCCACCCTTCTACGTGAGCTGGGGGAGGTGGCCACCGCGGCGGTCGTCGAGCGTGATGAGACCCGTGTGGAGGCGTGGTGGCACGAACACCGTGAACGCTATCGACTCCACGACGCGGTCAGCGAACCGCTCGATCTCGAAGCCCTCGGCCCGCTGCGAAGGCGGTTCCAGGTCTGCCGAGCGCGATACCCCGAACGCGTCGAGCGCATCGACGCGGCGCTCGCTGGGCAGCGCGAGCGTCAAGTCTCCAGAACGGCGCAGCATCGCTTGCGGCTCGAGCTCGATGGGCTCGCCAGCCATCCGCGAATGCGAGCGCGACCGCTTGCGAACGAGCCAGCGGAGGTGGTCGAAATGATAGCCCACTACTTCGAGCAGCGTCTGGCGACCGTGGAGCACGCCATCGCGGCGCTCGATGGTCACGACCTGCACTCACGGCTCGGGCTTGACCACCCGCCCGGTTTACCGTTCGAGGCTGCCGTCCAGCTTTGTGCTGCACCCGGCTGGCTTGAAAACATCGGCGTCGCTGATGCTGGAGGTGGGCCTTCCTTGATCGATGGGTCGGGCCTCGTCGGTCATCGGCCGGTGCCGAAGGAAATCGATCCCGTCCTCGTCCAACGAGTCGTCGAAGTGGAAGGAGTTTTCTCAGACGAGCTCGCTGGCGAGCTGTTGCACCGGGACTGGTGTGAGGTCGTCGGTCACCTCGACTACGTGGCCCCAACCTGGGGGACGGGCGACGTACTGCTCCAAGCCGCCTCGAGCGTCGACGAACTCGTCAGCGAGCTCGCGCACGAACTTGAGCAAGCGCTCGACGGGGCTGACGACGAGTCTGGCCTCAGGCCGCTACACGACGAACACGTCGCGGCTCTCCGCCGCTACCAGGCGCATCTCCGCGCAGCGGCGATCGCTGGTGATGCGGTCGTTGAATGGGTCCGGAAGTTCTGACGGGAGCGAATATCGCGAACCGACCCAAAGCTGGCGCCCGCTGAGCGTCTGACGTGCGGAGACGATGATGAACCAACGATTACGAGCGAGAGCTCTTCGCTTGGCGGCGGCTACGTGCGCCGCTTTGGCTTCAGGGCTCGCACTAGGTGACGTCGATGCGCAGGAGTGCATCTCCGCAGCGGCGAAACAGGCGATCTCGGAGTGTCCTCAAGGGATGGTGAGAGCGTCTGTGACAAAGAAGGCCGATGTCGGCTTCTCGAGCGCTCCTCCTGGGCCGAGTCTCAAGAAGCGCGATAGGACCAAGCCGACGAACCCGACGGACCTCGCCGCGGCCGCTCAACGCGATGAGCGTCAAGCGAAGATGCAGAAGAAGACGCTGCAACTGCTGGTTACCGAAATTCAACAGCTCGAAACGCTCTACGCCGACACCAAGAAGGGCGCGGCCGATCGTCCCAAGCTCATGCGTCGCTTGGCCGAGGCCTACGTCGAGTTAGAGTCAGCGGCCATCCGCGAAGCCACTGAGAACGACATTTTGCTGCAAGATGCCAATCGCAAGAAGGACAGCACCTCGGCGAAGGCAGCTAGCGAGGCCGCCGCCAAATCCAAGCAGGTGGTCAGCACTGCACGTAAGAGCGCGATTAAGTATTACACGCAGCTCGAGGACCAATACCCGAAGTGGTGCCAAACGCCCAACGCCCAAGATCCCGCCAAGAGCACGGGTTGCGGCGATGAGGTGCTCTACTATCTCGCATACGAGTACGAGCAGTCGAAGGACCTCGTGAAAGCTCGCGAGATCTATTACGAGCTCGTCAATGACTGGAAGACCTCCAAGTCCCGGCCGAACGCTTACTTGGCTTTCGGTGAACTCTACTTCCAGGAGGCGCAAAGCGACCCGAGCGTTTGGGCTGCAGCCGAGGCCGCCTACAACCAAGTCATTAGTGCGCCTCCCCCGGAGAATAAGGTCTACGGATATGCGCTGTATAAGCTGGGCTACGTCTCCTGGAACCAGGGCGAATACGAGAAGTCGATCGACGCGTTCAAGAAGGTCATCGACTACGGCACAAACTTCTCCCATCTGCCCAACGCCAGTCAGTTAGCGAGCTCGGCGCGGCGCGACCTGATACCTGTTTACGCGCTGTGGGGTGATCCGAAGAAGGCTTACAACTTTATGAAGCCGTTATCCGGAGACGCTGGCGGCGAGAACGACAAGACCTTCAAGCTGATGGACGAGCTCGGTATGAGCTACCTCGATACCGGCCACTACGATGAGGGCATTGCGCTCTACAACGAGCTCATGAGCCGAGACAAAGGCTCCAAGTGGTGCGAGTACCACGGGCACATCGCCGAGGCGACGCTGGCGAAGAAGGGCGGCGACAAGGACGCTATCGTCAAGGTCATCAGCAAGCAGTTTGCGGTTCACAAGGAGTTCACGGTTGGGGGTGCGTCAGCCGAGGCCAAGCTCAAATGCGGCAACATCACCGCGGAGATCGCCTCCGAAACGGCGATGGCTTGGCACCTCGAGGCCGTAGGTTCCGGCGGCGTTCGCGGAACGAGTGACCCCGAGACGATGAAGTCTGCGGCGGACCTCTACCAGCAAGTCGTGAGCACGTTCACGCAGGCTGACTTTCGCGCGTTCAGCTTCCCGCGCATCGTGAAAGAGGATTGGCCGGACATCATCAAGATCAAGTATGCGATGGCCGACTTGCTCTACTTCCAGAAGGACTGGGCGAAGTGCGGGCCAGCCTTCGGCTCCGTCGTAGCCGAAGACCCGAAGGGCGATAGCGCAGCGGAGGCCGCGTTTGCCGAGTTGATTTGCTACGAGAACCTCTACCGCGAACGGCACAAAGGGGGCGAGGACCGCCAGGGAACCGGCAATCTCCCCGGCTCCGAGTCACTAGCGAGGGCCGCAGACAATGACAGGCTCAAACCCAAGGAATTTACGGCCGACCAGCAGAGCATGGTCACAGCCTTCAATCGCTACGTTTGCTACATCGAGCCGGACAAGAGCAACAAGGAGGCGTTCAATCAGTTCATTGAAGTGAAGTTCGCTCGCGCGCGAACCTACTTCGAGGCTCGTCATTGGGAGGAGGCTGCGCTCGGCTTCCGCGACATCGCGATGAACCATCCGGACCACGAGGTCGGCATCCACGCGGCGCAGCTCTACCTGGAGTCGCTCAACATCGTTGGTACGCACTCCTCGCCGCCTCGTTCGAGTTGCATCGCTGATATGGGCAACGACGTTCCCGAGTTCATCAAGCTCTATTGCGATGGCACCAAGAAGGCCGAGAACGAAGAGCAGTGCGGCACCCTGTTGCGAATCCAGCGCGACGTCGAGCGCGCCGGCGCCGAACGCACGGTAGCGAAGGCGGCCGAGACGAACGACCTCGAGCTCTTCCGCTCCGGCGCACAGCTCTACCTCGACATTTGGGAGAAGTACGGCAAAGAGCCATGTGAAGGCGGTCAGAAGGAGGCGTGTGCGCGCAACGATGAGGTGCTCTACAACGCTGCAAAAGCGTTCCAGGCGGCTCGCTTGGTGGCGAAGGCCATCGCCGTCCGCAAGCTGCTCATCAATCCCAAGTACAACCTGCACACTACCGACCTCGCCAAACGGGCCGTATGGGAGATCGGGGCGAACTACCAAGCTATCGCCGTCTACGACGAAGCGGCCTCATGGTTTGAACGTTTCGCCAGCGAATCTCCGAAGGACGAAAAGGCTGCCCAAGCACTTAGCGACGCCGTTGTGCTTCGCCTCGGCCTCGGTCAACTGGAGGAGGCCATCAAGAACTCCGAGCTGTTCGAGAAGCAGTTCTCAAACCGCGCCCAACAGGCTGCCCAAATTGCCTTCGCGATTGGCGCCCACTACGCAGACCGCGAGGATTGGCGCAATGCGGAGAAACGCCTGTCCGGCGCGATGGGACGGATCGATAAGAACGCGACGGCGGACCTTCAGCTCCAAGCGCACGGTCTGCTCGGGCGCGCTTACAACAAGAACGGCACCAAGAACAAGGCGCGGCAGGAGTACGACAAAGTCCGTGGCCTCTGGCGTGACCCTGCGGCTGCCGTGAAGAAGCTCGAGGAGCTATCCGCAGCGGCAGGCGAGGGTGAGGCGCAGGCGCGTCGCCGCTTGGGTAAGACGCTCGAGGCGGTTGGCGAGGCCTACTTCTTCTCGGCCGAGGAGAAGAAGGCAGTCGTCGATACGATCGCCTTCCCCGAGTACAGGGGCAGCGGCGAGAAGGACGAGGTCAAGAAGTTCGTCAGCACCAAGGTCAAGGAGTGGCAGGAGAAGAAGCGTGAGGCCGTGGAGGCCGCTGACAAGGAGTACCAGAAGGTGCTCGAGCTTCAGCCGGTGCCGCCTCCGCGCTGGGTGATCGCGGCAGGCGCGCGAGTTGGCCAGATGAAGGGCAAGTTCGTCGCTGAGTTCCGTGCGGCTCCGATTCCGAAGGAATGGAAACAGAACGGTCCGAGTCCCTACGGCGATCTGTTGTGGGAAGAGATCCGCGGCGCGTACTACGACGAGTTGGACAGGGCGAGCGAGCGCGATCGACAGGCTGCGCGCGGCGCGTTCAAGACGTGCCTCGATCTATCGGTGAAGCACCAGTTCTTCGACGACTTCTCGCGCTCCTGCGAGCAGTGGCTCTCCAAGAATTACCCCTCCGACTACCACGTCATTGATGAGTTTCGCAGCGCTCCGAACCTCGTAGGTACAGGCATCAATGAGCGCGCCGTAGCGCTCAATATGAACGGGTCCGCGCTCTCGGTCGCTTTCGCTCCGTAGCTCACAGGGCGACGTAGGCTGCGTCGCTAGTTTTTTGCGCTCGCAGGGCAGTCGACAATGCGGGGCGGAGGCGGTGGATTACCTCCTACGAAACACTCGCATTCACTGCCCAGCTCGTCGGCCGAGAGCGTGCCACCGGCGCAGGCCGCCCAGGCTGGGTCCTTCATGCTGGGCGGACATGGCACCGAGATGCGGGCCGGCATCATGCCGGGAGCGCGAGGTTTACCGTCGGGCCAATCGCCGTAAACGAAGCACCCTGTCTCAGCGCTGAAGATCTGTCCGCGCTTGGGATCGCGTTCGTTGAGCGGGCGCGAGTAGGTCTTGCGTGGCGGCTTCGCCGAACTCGAACTCGTGGCGGTCGCCTTTGGAGCGGCTACCGCGGCGGAGGACGCAGACGCGATCCCCGCCGTGCTCGTGGTGACGGAGTCGGGCGGCGGGTTTTGGACTGGCTCCGGGCGCGGCGGATTTTGGGTTCGGTAGCTCTCGCAGCCCGCCCCATTCATTCCCAACACCGAAACGGTCACCACGATCGGAGCTCGAAGACGGGTTCGCATCGTGAGAGGCTACGGCAACATCCTGTCACGGCGAATATCATCATGAAGGTAGTTAGGTTCACCGCGATCGCTCTTCTGGCTTGTCGGGAGCCCGCGCCGATTGCTCTCACTCCGGCTGCTGCTCTCACTCCGGCTGCTGCGCCAGTTGCAAGCGCTCCCGCCCCTACGTCTTCGGGGCGGGCGTTGGACTTGTCGACCGCAACGCCGGAGGCGGACGAGATGGACGCCGACGCTCTGCTCGCGGGACTGCGCGACCTCGTCAAGCGCGGCGACTTCGTGGCGGCGCGAACACGCGCTGACGAAGCCCTTATGCGTTTTCCCGACCGCATCGAAGCCGTCTACGCAGGCGCTGTCGTCGAGGCCGAGGTATGCCGCGCGCGGCACCAGGCCCGAGTGCTCTCGCTGCGTCGGCCCGAGGACTTGGCCCACTGTGAGCAGTGCATCGTGCAGATGACGGCGGTCATCGAGCGGGGAGGCTATCGGCACGATCACTACAACCGAGGTTACTGCCAGGTGTACCTTGGCTTTGCCTGCGCGAGCGGCGAGTCGTGCACCAGCCGCTTCTCTGAGGCAGAAGCTGATTTCAGCGCGGGGATCGTGACGCACCCCGACGATAGTGACTACTTCGGCTGGCGAGCCGATATGCGAGAACTCTTGGGCCGGAAGCAGGAAGCCTGCGCGGACTGGCGTACAGCGGAGCGGCTTGGCGCTCCCGTTGGCGGTGAGGTGAAGAGGGCCTGCGGGAACTCGAAGCCGTAGGCGGACGTCAGAGTGAAACGAGTTGCGAGTTGGCGCCCGTTACTTCGCTCGCGCGCCTAGGTATCGTCCTGGGATGATGGACGTGAAGGAAGGCGCCAAGCTCGACGTGTCGTTGACGCCGGAGGAGCTGGCTTCGTTGCGCGAGCATGGTCTCGCCGTCTTCCGCGGCAAGCTGATCTTGAAGGCGCAGCCACCGATCACGGCGGAACAGCTAGCCGAGGTCGAGCGTCGCGTCGGGGCGCCCGTTCCGCACGGCCTGCGAGGGCTTTGGGAGACGGCGTTCGGAGGGAAGTTGGACTACGATCTGGAGGTCTCGTTCGACGAGCATCGCTATACGGCCAGCTTCGGCGAGCTCTTCTATCCCGACAGCAAAGGGTATCGCGACCTGCCTGGCTGGATCGACTACGAGCGCGAGCTCGCCGAGGAAGCCGCTGAGGAGGACGGGGAGCCTGCGCCGGACGCGCTGAGCGTCTTGCCGTTCGGAGGCTTCGAGTACCTGGAACGTGTCTACGTGTCGTTGCGCCCGGAGCGAAACGGTGAGGTCGTGCTGTGGGCGAGTGGCTTGCCGCCGGCTTGGAAGGTGCGGCTCAACGAGGATAGCGCGAGCGTGATCGCCCCCAGCCTCGAGGAGCTTTTCGACGGCCTGTCTGTCGACGAGAACCCGTTCGCAGAGGGGGCCAACCCCAACCTCCGCGGGATCCGTATGGCGGAGGCGCACGACGCCGTCGCCGCAAAACATCCGGAGCTCGCGCTGAAGCTGCGCGCGCTCATCGAGGCCTCGGTCTTCGACTGGCGGTCCATCGTGTCCCGAGCCTTCGAAGGAACACGGTTGCAACGGCGAGCCGCGCGTAAGGCGCTGGCGCACGTCACGGACAAGGATGACGTTTCGCTGCTCCAGTCGCTGCTCGCCGCGAAGGTACCGTTGGATGGCGTCGTCTCCGGTGACGCTACGGCGCTAGCGCTCGCCGCGGCGCACAAGGCGCACGGGGTCATCGCGGTGCTCCTCGATGCCGGCGTTGCGCTCGGGGATGCACCGATGGTGTTCGCCGAGTCGCTGCCGGCCCGGCTGGTCGAGCAGCTGATCGAACGTGGCGTTGCCTTCGACGTGGAGGCCGTGCTCTCGCTGGCGGAGACGGGGGAGCTCGCCTCCGCCAGCGCCGTACTCGCGCGCGCCCGGCGTCATGGCGAATATGGTGACCTGGCGAAGCTCGTGAGCGCTCGCGCTGAGGGTGAGAGCGAGACCGCGGCGAAGATCGAGGCGGGCCGGATGGGGTCCTACCTTTCGGCGGCGGAGCACCGGGCGAGAGCCGCAGCGTTGCGCGAGTTCCTCGAGGCGCTGAAGAAGCAGCGCTGAAGGTTGTCCGCGCCCCTTGGCTCTCATTGCATCAGCGAGACGCTTGGCCGTCCGCGGGCTCATCGAGCGCAGCGCGGAGCTCAGCGATCTGTCCATCCAAGGCCCGTGCCCTGCTTCGAAGTTTGACCACGATCCAGATGTGGACGAGCACCGCAAGAACGGCGGTCAGTCCCCACCAGAAGGTCCCTCGCGGGGTTTGCAGATTGGCCCGGGCCGCGCCCGCAAGGAAGAGGACGAGACCGGGCAGAAACGGCCCTGCGTACCACCAGGGCGCCGAACGGTGCGTGTCGCGCGTCCGCTCGAGGTCCGCGATGTAGCTCTTGAGCGTGGCGCCACTCGGGGCAAGCGGCGAAAGGCGCCCGCGCAGCCACATGTTCGTCACGGCAAACACGCAGCCGCACGCGATCAGGGCACTGCCGACGCGCATCAGGGTCGAAAACTCGCCACGTATCAGCGGAACCTGCGGCAGCGTGGCGTAGGCCGTGAACACAGCGACAACAACGACGGCTCCAAGGAACTCGATCCACAGTGAACGCCGCACCCTGCGGCGATGTTGCTCCGAGCGGGCGCGCACTTGGTCGAGCCCAATCACGGGCGGAGGATCGTCTCTTTGCCACAACGTTAGTAGGTCCATGGCTTCACTCCGTTCGAAACGTTGATGAAAGAACTGCTCTGATGCGGTGCACCTTCGTTGTGACGTTGGTTCGGGACACGCCGGTGACCTCGGCGATTTCCGCTGGGTCCATCCCCTCGAGGTGGAGCATGAAGATGTCGCGATCCATCGGCTTGAGCGAGCGGATGGCGCGCGCCAGGACCTCGATCGTTTGCTGAGCGCTGGCGGCGCCCTCCGGATTGGCTCGCGGATCGATCGGCTCCAGGGCCTCGAGCGAAACAAGGTCGTCCCTCAGCTGGCGGCCCTTCATCGCGTGTTTGCGGGCGACGTTGTAGGCAATGCGAAGGACGTAGGTCTTGAGTGAGCTGCGGCCCTCGAAGGCCGGTAGAGCGCGCCAAGTCTCCACGAGAATGTCTTGGTAAAGGTCGCGTCGGTGGTGTTCGTTCCATTCGTATCCTCGTGCGACGCGCCAGAGCGCTGGGCCGTAATCACGCACGACCTGTTCAAACCGCTCCTCGACTGTCACAGCCGGTACAGTCCCGCAGCGCTGGCTGCGGTCACAAGAAATCGACATCGCAGCCGTCGGCCCGAAAAGGGGAAGTTCGGGCAGTCGCGCACGCTCAGTCCGTCGTCACTTCGCTCGCGCGCCCGCGCCTGCATCTTCCGCGGCTGTATCGGCGGCACCCGCGTCGTCACACCAACGCACGCTCGTCACGCCACCGAGCGCACAAAGGCCATGCAGGAACGCCGCCCGCAACGGCGCCGGGTCAGGCCGTTCGCCTCCACCGAAGCTCTTCAACGTGATCTCGGTCTTGGTGCTGGCGGCGCTCTTGCTATTTGGAGGCGACCGCAAACGGCACCGCTCGCGGCGGCAGATAAGGGTACCAATGCAGCTCGCGGCCCACGAACCAGCGGAACACCAACGCGAGCCCCGCGGGGGAGACGCCACGCACACGCAAGGAGAGCCGCACCTCGGTGTCGCCGTCGACGTTCTTGCTCTCGACGGCTTCTTCGACGACGCGCGATCGTCCTCCACCCAATCGCCCAGCGTTGCCGTGTCGGCCCCGCGCGCGACGAGCGCGCGTGCAGCGTCAGGCGCCTTCCGCGGAACGCGCCGATCAACGCCAGCCGAAGATCCGGCAGCGGTGAGCGGGAGAGCAAATGGCGACGGATCGGGTTTTCGCCTGCGTCGGCGTGCATGTTGTCGGAGAGCGTGCGCGAAAGCAGGCGCGCGCCGTCGGCGCCGTGTTCCAAGAGCTAGTCCACGAGCGCAAACAGCCGCGCTTCGTCGAGCTTGGACCGGAGGCCGGGGAGGCACAAAAAGTCGGAGGCGTGGTTGCCCTGGGCGTCGGGCTGCAGATCGAGACCCTGCGCGGCTTCATCGATCGCCATGCCCTCTGCTACGCGATCGACGAGAAGGTACATCGACTGACGGACGTCCATCGGGCGAGGGTAGCCGACGCCACCTGGCTTCAAGGGGGCGGCGTGGATGAGACGTATTGGCGACGGAGCGTAGCTGCAACCGCGGGCCGCGCAGGGCGCGCTCGCTTTCGGCCGAGCGAGAGCATGCTCAGCCATGTCATGGTGAGGTGCGGTTGCTGGAGCAGGTGCTGCGGGGAGGAGGGGAGCTGAGCTGGCGGAGCTCGTGAAGTCCCGCCTGATCGAGGTAGGGCGCCACCCGCTGCTCGACTCCGTCGAGATAGGCCTGTAAGAGGTCGCGTTCTGGCCCACCCAGGGGCGCTTGCCGGTCCATCGCGAGCGTCACGGTGCGGATGGGATCCAGCTGCGCAGCTGCGAGGACCGCCGCGAGCCTCCTGCCGATGTAATACTTCTCCGGGTCGGGGCTCTCGTCCCAAAGCGCCTTCAGCTCGGCTGCACGCAAGGAGAGCTCGAGCGCGACAGGCCACGGTAATACGACCTGGTGCATCGTGTCGTTCTCGAGGACCGCGAGGACTCCGCCGGGCCGCAGCACGCGCGCCACGTGACGCAGCACTGCGTGGGCTGAGGGGAGGCTAAACAGGTTCTGTGCGCACCAGACGAAGTCGAACGTCTCGTCGGGAAATGGCAGCGCGTCGAAGGACGCCTCGAGGAAGTCGAGGTGCGCCTCACCCGTTTGACTCCGTGCTTCCGCCCTCGCGCATGAAAGGAATGCGCGGTTGACGTCCACCCCCGTGACCGAGCCGCCGCGCCCCAAGAGGTCTGCGATGCGCCTTGTGTAGAAGCCATCGCCGCACGCGAGGTCCAGCACCTTCATCGTGGGACGGAGCGGCAGGCTACGAAGGAGTGCCTGCAGCTCGCATTCGAACGCGCGGTGGAAGCCGGCGAGTTCGACCTCATAGCTGGGTAGCGTGGACGCGCGGGCCCCAGGGCCTGCGAGCCAATAAGGCATCGACTGGAGAGAGTCCTGGCTCATCGCGTTGATGGTCATGGCTCCCGTGGCAGCACCGCGTGTGCCAACCAACGTTGCGCTGTTTGCGCTGATTGATCCGCGCCGGCGCGAGAGACGTGTGCGCTGCCGCTCAGCTGTGGCGATCGTGCTCCTGACTTTGCCCTTCCAAGAAGCTCCACGGGAGTCCTAGGCTGGGTGCTGGAGAAGTACGTGACCGAGTGGCTCGACCTGAACAAGGCCGTGATGTCAGCGATAGCGCGCGGCGAGCTGGAGGAGGCGGACGCGCTCCTTCCCCTGCTCGAGGGCGAAGCACGAGTGCGGGGCGAGAAGCAGCTCGTATGCAACTCGCACTTTACGCGCGGACTCGTGAGAGACGCGCAGCGTCGGTACCGCGAAGCTGAGGAGGCGTTCGAGGACTGCCTCGCGCTGGACGAACGGCTGCACGGACGCGACTCCGTGTCGGCCGCCGATACGCTCCACAGCCTGGGACTCGTGCGCGCGAGCCAGGACGATCATGAGGGAGCGCTCGCAGCATCTCGGCGAGCTGCCGAGATCTATCGAGCGAAGCAGCCGTTCCAGCTCACCCACGCGCTCTCTACCGTGGCTTCGCGCCTGTTGAAACTCGAGCGCTTCGCGGAGGCGCTTGCGGCCTACGATGACGCGCTCGCCAGCGCCCGCAAAGAGCCCAAGACGCCTCATCATGATGTCGCGCGCTGCTTGCTCGGCGCGGGAGAGGTACTGCGGCAGAGGGCCTGGTTTCCCGAGGCGTTCTCCAAGCTCGCGATGGCAACGCAGATGGCGCGACCGAACATGTGGCCAACGCTCGCCGACTGCGTCACGAGGGCTTGGTACACGCTTGGAATCGTCTCTTGCTACGGCCTCCAGAACAGTCGCACCCAGGCCGCGCTCGCCTTTTGGTACGCGTTAGTGCCAGGCGCTGCGCCAGAGGTGATCCGAGCTGCCTCCGCGCAGCTCATGGAGATGCCCGAGCGCGAGCACTGCGTCGGAGATCGCGGCACCTTTCGCCTCGTATATCGCGACGACGCTGACAACCTGCACGTAGCGTCCGCGGCGCACGGGCTCTTTCACCTCGTCCAACCGCTCGACGCAGCGCCCGGCGACGCCGTCGATGTGGAGCTCGAGAACGGCCGCGCCGTTCGCGTCTCGGCGCGCTGAGCCTGCTCCGATCGCCTAACTCACTCCACCTTTACGCCCTTCCAAAACGCGACGAACCCCTTGATGTTCGCGGCGGCGTCTTTCGGCGCGGGGTAGAACCAGGCAGCGTCCTTGTTCGTCTTCCCCTCAACTTCGATGTCGTAGTAGCTCGCCACACCCTTCCACGAGCACGTCGTGTGCGTTTCGCTCGGTCGCAAGAGTTCACGTTTGAGCGCGCTCGGGGGGAAGTAGATGTTGCCCTCCACCGTTTCGTACGTGTCCGATTCAGCGACCGTAACGCCGTTCCAAGTTGCCTTCGCCATCGTGGCCTCCGGATCGGAGGATGACCACAGCGAGCTCCGCACGCAACCAGCGATTCCGCGGACCGTTGCCTGCGCACCAGAGGTTCGCCCACGCATCGAGGACAATCCCACCGGTCGCGCTACAGTCGGCTGCAAGTCTCTCGAGAGCATTAGCGAGACGCTGCCATTGCGGGAAGTCGGGCTTGGTCAATAGGTTCGCTCTTCTAACTAACGTATTGGCGCTCCGAGGTCGGCGAAAGAGGGAAGCCGTTGTCGATCTGTTAGTCGGCGCGACCAAGCGATCGTGCGAGCACACGAAGGCGGTCGTGGAGCTCTTGATCCACGCAATGCACGATAAGGTGAACGCCGGTGTCGGAATCGAGCGCGCTGAGCATTGCGGCGAAGGCGTCCTCTGGCCGAAGGCGCCACCCACCTTGAAGGACTGGTGAGCCGAGAGACGAGAGACCGAGGCCCTTCGCTTTGCTCGATCTGGCGTGCTCCGCTCAACGCCCATACGTTGGTCAGACCGATGCCTGGACACGTTTTGGCCGCGCTGCCTGAGGGCGAGTTTCGGTTGCTCGAGGGTGCAATCGGGGGGACGTGCACGTCCCTCGAACTCTTCCATATGCGCGATGCGGACGCACCGTTCGCGGAGCCCGAGCCGTCTGGTCTGCATGACGTAACCTGGGCCGTAGTACTGCATCTCACCAAGCACACCGCAGGCGATTCCCTCTGTGTGACTTGGGAGCAGGACGCGCTAGGGAACCCGAACCGACTGTCGCTCGCGGAGCGCGGGCGACTTCGCTCGGTGGACTCGGTTGTCGTGCAAGACATCTCGGCGCACGCGCCGTGGTCGTCCATCATCGGCCAGCGCTGCGTAGCCGTTCGGCCTTACACATATCGTACGAACTACGCCAGACATCCGAGCCGGGATACGTGGCACGAGGTGCTCTGGGGCCTGGAGTTCGCCTTCCCGGACCTTACTTTTCTCGTTGCCGCTGCGCTGCACGGTAGCGCTGATCGAGATCCCACGGCTCACGACGAGCTGGTTGTCGCGTACACATCAACTGCAATTAGCCGCCTAGTCGCATTGCGCCACAACTACGAGGAAGTCTGGCGTGGTGGGTGACATCGTGCAGGCGCTACTCGGCTGCACTGCCTAGGCATCGCACGGTCCGGGCCTCCTGGGGATCGGCGATCGAAATGGCCGTTTTGTTGAGTTAGGAGACCCATCGAGCGGGGATGGGCGCTTGAATTCAACAAAACGTCCAGTTGGAGGTCCCATCCTCCCGTCGGGGCGGACGTTGCTCCCCTCGAGCGCAATGATCCATCGTGCCCCAGATGGTTTATCTCAGGCCGAATGGGCGGGGTGCCGGGCGGCTAGGGCGTGCTCGGACGGCTGCGCCACCTCCAAACCAGCAGAATTCGCGCAGGACGATTGGAACGGTGGCATATGCGATGGCGCTTCGTGCCTGAGATACTCCATCTCGGGCAGAAAGGGCGCGCGCCTGTCTCGACAGCTTTGATTCGCGGGTAGTTCGAGTCGCCGCAGTTCGTCTTCGGTGTCCGGGGCGAACACGTACCCAGATAGCCCCGTGGGCGCGTAGACTCGAGTCGGATGCGGAGCCTTCTCGCTAGCCTATTTTTCGTTGCCGGCGGACTCGGCTGCTCCACGGCAACGCAGCGCGTGCCGGTTACGCCGGAGCCGATCAATCCCGGCGTCGACCTGCTTGAGATCGGCGGTCTCTACAACGTGACGTTGATCCGCGGGGAGCGGCCGATCCTCGTGGATACGGGGCCCGAAGGCTCGTTCGACGATGTCGCCGCAGCGCTTCGAGCGGCTGGGATCGCCCCGAACGACCTCGCCATCGTCGTGCTAACCCACGCCCACTCGGACCATGCGGGAAACGCGCTCGCGTTTCAGCAGCTCGGAGTGCCGGTGCTCGTGCACGAGCGCGATGCAGGCATGTTGCGCGGCGGTGACCACGGCGATCTGTTCGCAACCAACCTCGAGGCGGTCCTCGTACAGCCGTTCATCCCGTCGACCTTTCCCGCGCTGGAGCCCGAGCTCGTGATGGCGGGGGAGGCGCCGTTCGACCTCCGAGCCTACGGCGTTCAGGGGCAGGTGGTGCACGCAGGCGGCCATACGCCGGGCTCTGTGATCGTCCACCTCGAGAACGGCGTCGTCGTGCTCGGAGACCTCGTGCGTAGTGGCTGGTTGGCGGGCCTTGTGGACGCCGGATCGCCCGCGACGCACCTTTTCCACCAGCACCCAGTCGACGAGGGCACAGCGGCTGCGGAGGGCTTCACGCGAGACATCGCCGCGTGCGCCGATATCCGCGTGGCCTACGTGGGTCACGGCCCACCCATCTCGGGAGACGCGCTGCGCGCTTGGGCGTCGGACGCGCCTGCCGGTCGCTGCCCTTGGGCCGTCCGCGACCTCTAGCGAGCACCAGCCACCCAGCTTCGGCCCTCGGCGCTGTTACGGCCCCCAGCCCAATCGCACCCAGTCGCCTAGTCGGCAGCCCATACGATGACAGCGCAGCTTCGGCTCTGGGGCGGGCTTTTGCGGCGGGCCCTCGACGGGGCGCCAGGTCTTCCAGCCGTCAACGGACTCCAGCACGCTGCCGGTCTCTGTGACTCGCAGGCCGAACGGGCTCTTGCCCTCGGCGAAGGGCGCAGGCTCCACGCGCACTGCCTTGTCCGCAAGATCGAGTTCGACAGCAGCGGCGGCACCTTGCCACCTGCATAGGTAGCGGAGCACGCCGCCCTGGAACGAGGATAGATCACAGGACCGATAGCGGTCGGACAGCTTGACGTGCAGCTTCGCGCTGAGCTCCTTGTCGATGCGCTGCGCGTCGTCCCGCGTGAAGACGACCGTTCGACGTTCGCGCGCGAGGACGATGGTGAAGGCCTTGTCGTCGCCCGGGATCCAAGCCACCAGCTCCATCTTCCCATTGGCGGTAAGCGGCGTATCGACCATGGCGTTGGAGGGGAGGGGACGCGGCACTTGCAGCTCTTCGTAGTCTCCTCCGCGATTGCGAACGCAAACTCGTGCGTCGCTGCGTTGCCCTGCGCAGCTGCCATGGAACGCGAGAATGCCTGCTGGAAGGCTCGCGCGGTAAGGCCACGCGTCCTCGTTCGTCCACGAGAAAGCTCGCTCGG
This sequence comes from uncultured delta proteobacterium, assembly GCA_903892415.1. GTDB lineage: Bacteria > Myxococcota_A > Polyangia > Polyangiales > Polyangiaceae > Xiheicaenibacterium. The sequence goes on from CAITIQ010000104.1 coordinate 35,575, forward strand.
GGAGCGCCGAGCCGTCCTCGCCGAGGCGCTCGACGCGAAATCCGCTCGGTGGGCCGTTGCGCGAGTAGCTGTCGCATACGCGGAGGATGTCGGTCCCGCTCTCGGTGATGGTGCAGACCGTACGCGGCTGCCGTAGCAGGTCGTCCGTGGCGGCTTCGTCGAGGTAAGGGTCTTGCCTTACGAGCGCGGGCTGCGGCGATTGCGGCCCCTCGAGAGGCGCCCAGGTCACGAGTTGGCTCCCCTCGGGGCCCAGCGCCCAGCAAGCGTCGGTGCGGGTTGGGTGTGGCACGCAGATCCCCTCGACGACGTTGGTCGCGGGCCAGCGGCTGCCCAGCCCATCTCTCACGAATGGAGTCGCGGCGAACCAACGCGCTGCCGGGCCGAGCCGCAGCGTGACGAAGGCCGGCTCTTGAGGCGTCGCAGCGGGAGCTTGTGCTTGCGTGCTCGCGGCCTGCAGCGGCGTAGAAACGGCGGGCGGCTGCTCCGCTGCTTGGGGCGTCGCGCAGGCCGCCGCGACCAAGAGCGGCAGCAGAGTCGCTGCTCCAAATCTCAGCCTCGGGGCGCACGGGAGCGTCATCGCCTCGACGCTAACACGTGGGCCGAGCAACGTAACGCAGGCGACCCAGCGTGCGATGGCTGATCCGACCTCGTCCGGCCGTCACGCCCGACAGTACATCCTGTAGCATCGACGAGTCATGTCGCTCCTCGGTCAACTCGCCAAGCGGCTCCCGTTCGGCTCCGTCGCCGAGATCTCAGCAAAGGAGCTCGCCGCCGCGCTCGAACGTTTCCCTTCGCCGCAGCTCGTGGACGTGCGGACGCGGAGCGAGTGGGCGCTCAGCCGGATCGATGGCGCCAACCACACGCGGATGGGAGATCTCGAGCGAGACCCGCTAGCGTTGGGGCTCGAGCCGGGCCGTTTGGTCGTTTGCATCTGTCTGTCCGCGCATCGCAGCATCCCGGCCGTGCGCGCCCTCCGCGAGCGTGGCTTCGTCGATGCGCGCCAGCTCGCTGGAGGGATGCTTGCGTGGTGGGCCGCTGGCCTGCCGACCACTCGCGGGGATTAGCGCGCAATACGCGCCTCGAGATGGCGCGGTACAACTTTCGCTCAGCGCAGCGGCACACTATCAAGGACCGATGAAACGCGTCCTCATCAGCTCGGGCTCAACCTTTGAAGAAGAGATCGGCTACAGCCGAGCCGTCGTTCAAGGCGACTGGGTATTCGTCTCCGGAACGACGGGGTTCGACTACACCACGATGACCATATCGGACAGTCTCGAGGCCCAGACTGAGCAGTGTCTGCGGAACATCGTCGCCGCGCTCGAGCAGGCTGGTTCAAGCCTCAACGACGTGGTCCGGGTCACCTACGTGCTGCCCAATGCCAGTGAGTTTCCCCAATGTTGGCCGGTGCTGAAGAAGTACTTCGGCACGATCAGGCCCGCCGCGATGATGATCTCAGCAGGCCTCGCAGACCCTCGGATGAAGATCGAGATCGAGGTCACCGCGCTCAAGCAGCCGCAGTGAGCCTGAGCGAGCAGCCGCACTCACGCCGCGCGTAGGTGTTTGGCGAGGAAGCCGCCGATGTCGGTCATGGCGCTGCGAGCGGCCTCGAGGGTGGCGATGCTCGAGGTGAAGACGTGGAGCATGCCTTCCCAGACATGGAGCTGCACGCTGCCGCCGGACCTTTCGATCTGCTCCGCGTACCTCACCGAATCATCAAGCAGCACCTCGTCATCGCCCACGTGGAGCAGTACGGGCGGCAGGCCTGTGAGGGAGCTGAAGAGGGGCGAGGCTTTCGGGTCCTTCGCATCGGTGCCGGCGAGGTAGAGCGACGCGGCGGCGAGCATCTTGTCGGTGGTAAGCATCGGGTCGCTCGCTGCACGCGTCGTCATCGACGCGCCGGACACCGAGAGGTCGGTCCAGGGCGAGACGGCTACCGCGGCGACGGGGGCCACCGCCCGTTCGTTGACGATCGCAAGCAGCGCCAAGGTCAGACCGCCACCAGCGGAGTCCCCAGCGATGGCAATCTTGGTGAAGCCCAGCGCGACGAGGGCGTCGTAGGCGGCGACAGCGTCATCAACCGCCGCCGGGAACGGGTGCTCCGGAGCCAGCCGGTACTCGAGCGCAAAGGCGTTGACGCCCGCGCTCGCGGCGAACTGTCCCACCGTATGCCGATAGGCCGCGGCGCTGCCGAGAAGGTAGGCGCCCCCGTGCAGGTACAGGATCGCCGTGTGCTTTGGTGCGCCGTCGAGGGTGCACCACCATCCTGGAACGCCGCCAAGTTGCGAAGATTCGTAGCGCACGCCGTCGGGCGACGGCATCTGGCCGATCATGGCATCGTAGAAAGGCCGAGCCTCCGGCGAGAGCGAGATCGGCGGCATGGAAGCCAGGAATTGTCGGGTGGCGAGCATCGCTGCTCGATCAGCGTCGGTGATCGGATGAGTCGTCGTCGGCATGGTTGTAGCTCCTCGAGCAGCAGACGTATGACCTCGACCGTGATGGGACAATCATCGATAACGGTGTACTCTGTCCCTCGTATGGACCACGTCGACATGAACGCTGCTATCGCCTTCGTCCGCGTTGCTCAGGCAGGGAGCTTTCGCGGCGCGTCGAAGTCGCTCGGCATGCCGAAGACGAGCGTCAGCCGCAAAGTCGCAGAGCTCGAGGCGCGTCTAGGGGTCCAGCTGTTGCGGCGTACGACCCGCCAGGTCGCGCTCACCGATGCCGGCCTCGCCTTCGTCGACGCGGCCCAAAGCGCGATCGCGAGCCTCGAGGCCGCAGAAGAGGCTGTGTCGCGCCAGCAGCGCGAGCCCCACGGGCGGGTGCGTGTCACCGCTCCATCGCCGCTCGGTCATAGCGTGCTCGCGACCCACATCGCCGAGTTCCTCCGCCTGCACCCGAAGGTCGAAGTTCAGCTCCACCTCACCTACCGCCCGGTGGACTTGCTCATGGAGCGCTTCGACATCGCGCTCCGCTACGGCGCGCTGCCCGACTCGTCGCTGGTCGCCGTGCAGCTGGGCACCGTCGAGCAACACATCGTCGCGAGCCCTGCCTACCTCCGCGCGAAGCGCGCGCCCAAGACACCGGCGGACCTCGCGGAGCACGAATGTCTGCTCTTTGGCCTCGACGGGCCGGCGCTGCGCGCCAAATGGACGCTCGTCAGCGGCAAGCGCAAGACGGAGGTGCCCATCCGTGGCCGCTTCGCTACCGACGATCTTCTCGCTCTGCACGCGGCTGCGCTCACGGGGCTCGGGCTCGCGCGCCTGCCGATGCCGATGATAGCGGCCGACCTCGAAGCTGGCGCCCTCGTCTCGCTGCTCAACGGCTACACGTCGGTGCCCACTCCGCTCCACCTCGTGCACGCCGGCGGGCGGCTACTCCCCGCGCGAACACGAGCCCTGATCGACTTCTTGGTCGAGCGCATGACGGGCCCGAGGCGCGCCAGGCGAAGGCCGGCCTGACCGCAGACGACGCTCGTCTCGGAGTATCTGGCCGTAGAGAAGCACACCTCGAGCGTTCAGCTCCCCGACGCTAGCTTTTGCATCCGCTAGCGCGCTCGTTTAAGGCTGAACCGGTGAAAATCATCGCCTTTCTCATCGTTGTTTTCGGCCTGGTGACGGCTGCGTACTCGACCGCTGTCGTGGTGCCGAAGTACTCGGAGGTAAACAGCGAATGGATGCGCAGCTCATCCGGGTCTGCCGCTTACAGCTTGGGTCCCAGCAGCTCCAAGGCGGCACTTGAGGAGAAGCGCAGCGAGCTGAGGTCCCGCTCGCAGAGCTACGCGCTCGCAGCTGCTGCGTGTGCGGTCGTCGGACTCGGCGTCGGTGTAGTCGGAAGGAAGAAGCCGGGAGGCATTCCGTTCGGCGTCAGCTTGGCGCTCGGGGTGATCACACTCGCGCTCGTAGGCGTGATGCAGGGCATGGGGAACATCTTCTAGGCATCGTTGGGACTGCGAGGACACGATGTCCCCCTTTAGACCGTGTCATCGAGGACACGGCCGCGCGCACGGGTAGGCGAAGACAGCCGTGGATCCAGCGGCACGTCGCTTGCGATGGGCCGCGCCATGCACACTACGAAGACGTTTCTCGCCGCCCTGGTCCTGCTCGGTTCGCTCACGCTTCTGCCGGGCTGCATGGGAGATCGCCAGCTCTTTCCCGAGACGAGCTTCAAGGCGCTCGACCGCGACCGCATCGAGCTCACGACAGCTGCCACGCCAATCCCGGGGCTAACGCTGGCCGCCGGGTCGCAGGTGAAGTTCAAGAACGACCGCATCGCGTCGATCACGCTGTCGCAGGAGACCGTGCTCGAGGGCCTCACCTTCCCAGCCGCATCGGAGCTCGTCTTCACGGCGTGGGGCGGGCACCTGGAGATGGAGCACGCCGTCCTCGGCGAAGACCACGAATACGACGGGCTGGCACTCCTTGCGGGGGACAAGGTCCGCTTTCGTGAGGGCAAGATCGTCTGGGCGAACGTCGCCAACGAGCACGACATCGGCGGCAAGACGTACCCAGCCGAGGCGAACCTCACGATCAAGAATGGTCGCGTCGTCGGCTCGAGCACCGCCGAGGAGCGCGCCGCGAAGGCCGAGGCCGCCGCGCGCGAGCGCCAGAACCGCTATGACGCCTGCACCATGCAGTGCGCGCCGCTAACGGGGATACCTCGCGCCAATTGCATCAACAATTGCCAGACCTATCGGTGACTCGCCCGAGTCACAGGTGAGGGCTGCGCACGGCGCGGTTTCACACCACGCTGCATACGCTTGGCCAGGACCTTGGGATGGGACCTCGAATTGGACGTTTTGTTGAATTCGGGCGCCCATCCCTGGGCGATCGGCACCCTTTCTCAACAAAACGTCCAGTTCGAGGGTCGATCCCCAATGCGATCGCCTTCGCGTTGACCGTCGCGCTGGTCCTGCCGATGTAATCGTCCCATATCGGGCGGTCGTCCCAGGCGAAGGTACGTTATGGAACGGCGCCAGGCGCAGCGCGATCACTCCTTCGGAGGGTTCGCCACGCAGGCGTCGAGCTCGGGGGTCTTGGTCCAGCCGCAGGCGCCGCCGGCTTGCCGCTTGCACTCGGCCTTCTGGTAGCAGGCGTATTCGGGCTTCCACTCGCAGGTGCTCACCATGTCGTTGCCGGGCTCGCTGCAGAGCGTCCCGCTGCACCCGCCTCGCACGCACTCGCCGCCGGGAGCCGGTGCGCCGGCGCTCGGGCATTCGCGGATCTCCCAGCCGCAGCCGCCGCCTGCTTGCACGATGCAGCGCCCCGTGTTGCCGCCGGTCGAGCCGTCGGGGCAGGCCATGGCCGGCATGCCCGGCGCGGGCCCACATGTCTCGCGCGCGCATTCGGTGCCCGGCGTCGCACTCGGGACCGCGGCAGGCGAGGGGGCGTTGCCACAAGCGATCGTTGCGACCGCGATGAACCATACCGACCCGGCGAGGGCGCAGAGCTGGGAGCTGCGCATGCGGCGTGGATAGCACGTCCCGTTCGGGGCCGTGGATGGGCGCGCAGCGGCGCAAACAGAATGACTCGTGCCCTCTTCGGAAAGCGGCCGAAGGCCCCGTTGGACCTTTGACTTGGCACGAGTCATTCCAGCGGCTTCTCCACGCTGATTCCGGCGGACGAGGGAGGTACACCTAAAGCGCCTATCAGTCTCGACGGTTGGCGCGGCGGGTATCCGAGCCTCACTGTTTGCAGCGCTGAGTGATCTGAGCCGCTTGCCGTTGGTTACTACGATTGCGCAGCGCGGTTCCGCTTCGGCATCGTCCACTACCAGGCACGTGTCGAGCGGCCACGTGAAGCGGCCGCGTCCCTGGAGGCGATTGCCTTGCACTGGGAGTCGCGCTTAAGCAGGCTCAAGGCGGTCGCTGAGATCCATCCACTCACGTTTCGGCTCTTGACTACCGCCCAAACCAACGCGCGCGCGCCCTCATCGTGGAGCAAACTGACGGTCTCGCCATCGCCGCTACAGCTTGAAATGCTGCAAAAGATGTGTCACGAGCCGACGCTTTGCCGTTGGCGACGGACCCAGGTTCTTCCCGGCAGATTGGCTGCCGCTCAGTACAGCGCTCAGCCGATTGACCGCTTGATAGCGCCCTATGAACGAAGTAATTTTTCGACGATCCGAACCAGCTGACAAATCAGCAATTCTTGAGGTGTTGCGACAAAACGCGCCGGGCCTCGATGAGAGTTTGCGTTCGGCGGTTTTTGATTGGCAATTTGGGGAGGCCAACGTCTTGGTTCAAGGCCGCCCGTCGTTTTGGTTAGCGACGGTGAACGGCGATGTCGCCGGAGTGAATGGGATGATGCCCGTTCGGACTTGGATTCGAGGTGAGGAAGTCCCCGCAATCTGGAGTTGTGACACGCTGGTGTCGGAGCGGTTTCGCGGCTTGGGTATTGGCAAGGGCTTGTTGCAACGGGTTTCGCAGGAGGCACCCCTCGCGCTTGGTTACGGCATCAGCGACATGAGTGACCCCATTCTTGCGAAAGTGGGATGGGCTCCGTTTGATGGCGTGATGGGGCTTTACTACTCAAACAATGAGCCCGGTGCCAAAGGGACTATCAAGAACCTTGCCTCCTCCATGTTGCGACTGACGAGTGCGGCTGCACGCCCGACAGATCCCGTGATCACTGTAACTGGTCGTCCCGCCAGCTTTGATACTTCGCACGACTATCTGTGGAAACGGGGCATTGCGGACGATGTCGGCATGGTCATCCGTGACACGGCGTATTTGAATTGGAGATACCGCGATCACCCGAGCTTTCGCTATGAAGTGTTCGAGGCGTTCAAGAGTGGCCAGTTAAAGGCCCTTTTGGTGATTCGGCACGACGACCTTGAGGCTGTGATTGTCGACTACGTGGGTGATCGGGAAAACGTTACCGTCATGAACGCTTTGCTCGACCCTGCCGTCCGTAAACTGATTGACTCTGGTTCCCGTCGGATTCGTTGCGAGACGAGTTTGCCCGCACTTCAAAAGTGTTTGCGACAGTTCGGCTTTAGGCCCTACTTGGGGCAATTCCGATTTCAGTCGTATATGCACGCAGGTCCCCCCGAGGCGAAGCGACCCGATTGGTTCGTCATGACCGGGGACAGTGATAACGATTGCTCCCAGATCAGTGCAACGCCCCAAATCCGCAACACGCCAAGCACGTTTCCGAGATGAGTAAAAGAGAACTACTGGCGTCGATTCTGGAGCGGACTGGAGCTGGGACCTTACTGAGGTCGGCCCCGACCTGGCAGGGCTTATTGGTGCTCAACTATCACCGAGTTGGGCCGTGGCCCACCACGGTTTGGGATAAAGACCTATTCAGCACCACGCAGGAGGGATTTCGCGATCAGCTCAAGTTTCTGAAAGCCAACTTTGATGTCGTCGGTTTTGACGAGGTGGCCAGCGTTGCCAACAAGCGCGGACGCCATGTCCAAATCACCTTTGATGATGGCTATCGGGATAACCATGATCTGGCTTTCCCGGTGCTTACTGACTTGGGGCTGAGCGCGACGTTTTTTGTCTGCACGGGTTTCATTGACAAGGCCCGCGTGCCTTGGTGGGACGAGCTCGCTTGGATGGTGAACCATGCTCAAGCCGGCAATCGAGCTACCTTTCGTGGACTCGAGTTGAGTCTTGGCGATGCCCAACAGAAGTTGGCAGCCGCGCGACGGCTGAACGCTCTCTATGACCGGATAGCGGAGAGCGAGCGTGCAAGCTTCCTGGATGAGCTGTCGCAAGCTATCTCGTCCAAACGTTGTACTCCGGTCGACGGCGCCAGCTTGTGGATGAGCTGGGATATGATTTGTGCGTTGCATCGAGGTGGCATGACCATTGGTGGGCATACCTTGAACCACGTAGAACTGTCTCGCTTCAGTGAGTCAGAACAGCTCGTTGAAATCAAAGGGTCGTGTCAGCGGATTGAAGCCGAGATCGGAGCCCCTGTCAGGGCATTCTCGTACCCGTATGGGACGCCGCATTCGTTCAACAGCTCAACCCGTATCGCTCTTACAGACGCAGGCATTGAGTACGCCTACTCCTATAGCGGTGGATACCAAGGTCGGACGGGGTGGGATCGCTATGACTTGAAGCGGACCCCCGTTGAGGCTCATCACAGTGACGCGTTCTTCCGATCCATGGTCTCGGTCCCGCGACTATTTGCGTGACCTAGTCGTTGTGCTTGGAGATATGCATGTAAAGGAGCTCGGGGCGAAGGCTGCCGTCTCTTCGAGGTAAAGAATGCGGCCATCGAGTTCTGGGGCGAACGAGGCGCGCAGCGCGGGTGAGCTGGATGGTTCGAGCTTTCGGGGCGCTCACGGGGCAGGGTAGGCTCACGCCGTGCCTTGCAAGCGTGCAGCTCGTCGCTAGGCCTTGTCTCGAACATACTCCTCGGCGGGTTCACCGTGCTCACGGCCTGTGCCCGCACAGAGCCGAGCGAGCCTCAAGGTGAGCCAGTGGCGCGCGACTGGAGGCTCGCTTACGACGCCGTTCTCCTGGAAGGCGCGTCGGGAACGCTACCGCGACGGCAAACGCGTCGAGGTCGGTCCCCTGCAGCCCGGCCAATACAAGCTACGGGCTTTTACTTGGTTGGAGCGCGGTGACGCCGACCAGGAGGTGAAAAGCCACGGAGTCTCGGTTGCCGTCGTCGCCGAGCGATCCGTCGTGATTCGTTGACGCCAACAGGGGTCGATCGAAGGGAACTTCTGCGACGCACGGGCCTCTCTGGTGCGTGCGATCGCTCCTCGTCTCCGTCTCGCTTGCGCTTGTTTCGTGCGCAGCGGCCTCTCCCACTGCGCCGACCGCGTCGGCTGTGGCGGAACGTGTCAACGTGTTTGAGACAGCGAGCATTTGAGTTCTATGAGGCGACGGCCAGCTGAGGTTGCTCCGGCTCCGCGCGGCATGGACGTCGAGTGCGACGAGAGGCGGGCGCGCCGCGCGGTTCCGCCCCTCCGGT
>CAITIQ010000105.1 GCA_903892415.1 uncultured delta proteobacterium
CACCACGGGACCCGCAAAGCCGCTCGGGTTGGCGGGCCAGGTTTGAGCTAGTGGCTCGACGCTCGTGCCGAGGACCGTGGAACTCGCGAGTGTCATCGGTACTCCGCTCGATCCATCGACCAGCAGCGAAGGCACGAACTCCCATGCGGCGGAACCGGGGTAGCCCCGTACATCGAGCACGAGGCGGCTCGCCGTGGCGAGGTCCGCCTCGATCGCAGGCAGGTCGGCTTCGCTCAGCACCTGACCCGAGATATTGACGTAGTAGGTCGTGTCGGCGCCGAGGTCGCTCAGAAAACCGTGGCTGCGCGCAGGGAAAAGCGGATAGCCAAGCGTCGAAATCTCGGGATCGACCATCACACTGCGCAGCTCACCGGCGGCGCTGCGAACCATGAACTCGGCTGGCCCTTCGAGCTCCAAGAGTGCGTCTGCTTCGTTGCGAAAGCGGCTCGAGGCGCTCGAGGCAATCCGCTCCCCGCGCAGCTGCATCGCGACAGCGACAGGTACCCCGTCGAGCTCCACGAGTGTATCGCCCGGTGCAAAGAACGCGTCGCTCGAGAGCCGCACGACCGGCTTGCTTGTACTGGATTTCTCGAGGAAGAGCGCCAGCCGCGCGCGCGGCTCGCTCGGGAATTGCAAGATGAACCCGTGGCTGTCGTGCAAGCCGTGTGCGAGCTGACCGATCTCGCGCGCGAGCGCGTCACGTGAATCTTCGTCGGTGCGCGCGAGCGCGACCACTTGTTCGAGCCGCGGATCGAAGTCGTCCTCAACCACGCTCCAATAGGGGAAGAACTGCCGAGCCGCACCGTGCGCGATCACGAGCGCCGCGACGCGTGCAGCGAGGTCAGCGTCATTGTCCGGGAGCACGCTCTCGTTCGGAAACTCAAGCAGATTGTCGCGGCTCACCTCGCCCGCGAGCGGGCTAAGCGAACCGAGCTCGAGCAGCGCAGCTGCAAGCCGAGATCGCTCCTCGAAGTCCATGAGGCCGGCTTCTTCGCTTGCCGCTACGTCGGGCTCGACGCGGTCGGGAAGCGGGCCGTCTTCCCCAAGCACCGTCATCGTGCGTTGATAAACCACGCGATCACTCAGTTGTGCGGCCGAAAGTTCGGCCGTCTTGGCCATGATTGGTGCTCCGAAAATTGCGGCTCGCCCAGCGGCACGCAACGCCAGCGCAAATCGCGCTGCGCTGGGTGGAAGTCGTTGCGGAACACGGATCGCTAGCTGTTTTGCGCTGGTTGCGTCTCCGGTCCAGGTCGCTAGCGGCACCGTCTCGATGCGATCGTCGTACAGACCTTCGGTACCCAAGAGCAGCGGTGCATACACTTCATCGCGCAGCCCTTCGTGCACACGCAGCTTGGCACGCAACGGAGTCAGCTCTCCGTCGAGAGTCTGCGCGGCTACACGCGCGAGGAACTGGTCAAGTACCAACCCCTCCACCGACCCGACGAGATCGACCACGACCGCCGTTGCTTCGTTCGGGATCGTGAATTCGCCCCCGCCGAATCGCACCCAGGCCACGTCCTCGATCATCTCGACGTGCGCCATGCCCGTTCGGTCCTCAGCACCCATGCGCGCGCAACTTCCCGGCGTCGTCTCGATATACGCCGTCAGAAATGCCTCCGCGTCGACCGAGGGGTCCGCGCTACGGAGTGCTTCAACCAGGGCTTGATCGATCGTGCTCGGATCTTGGTGGTCCCCGAAGAATCGACGCTGCGCGTGAACCCGCGATAGCGAAGTAAAAAGCCCATCGCCCGTCAGCGGTGAACTCTCCGCCACAGCCTCGCAATCCCCAACCGACCACGCCACCGGCCCCGGCGAGATGGGCTCCTCCCCACCTGTGCCTCCGCCTCCTCCTCCGCCCGTCGCCGAATCCGGCTCCGACTCAAGCCCGCAAGCAACGAGCGAAACGACGAGCAACGCTAACAAACCGTACCCAGAGCGCATGCCCCACCGTAACGCCCCACCCGGCCCTACTGCGATCAAAGGGTATCTAGTCTGCAAGCCCCGATATCACCTCCGCTTCAAGCACTCACGCGACACTGGACACCGGCGCGGAGTGAAATAACGTTGCCCGACTTTCCATGTCTCAAAAGCTCAAGACCCTCACTGAATCCAACCTGTTCCAGCGACTGATCCTCAGCACCATCATCGTCGCTGGTGTGGTGGCTGGTCTCGATACCTACCCAGCGTTTGCGCACAACCCCTTCCTCGACCTGCTCGACAAGGTGGTGCTGGCCATCTTCACGCTCGAGGTCGTGCTCAAGGTTGCGGCGGAAGGTAGCAAGCCATGGAAGTACTTCACCGACCCGTGGAACGTATTCGACTTTGCGATCGTGGTCGGCGGCTTCCTGCCTGTGGACGCGCAGTACGTGGTGGTCTTCCGGCTACTCCGGCTACTGCGGGTGCTCAAACTGGTTCGCTCGGTCCCACGGTTGCAGCGGCTGGTATCGGCCTTGCTCAACAGCATCCCGTCGATGTTTTACATCGGCTGTCTGTTGTTCCTCCTCTTCTACGTCTTCGGCGTAACCGGGACGCTGCTGTTCGGGGCGAACGATCCGCTCAACTTCGGCACGCTTCCGAAGACGATGCTGACCTTGTTCAAGGTCGTGACCATGGAGGCCTGGCCGGACATCCTGCGCATCGAGCAGTTCGGCTGCGCGGCCCCGGGGCTTGGCTATCCCGAAGAGATGAAGGACATGTGCACCCAGTCCGAGGCCTTCCCGCTACTGGGGCCCTTGTACTTCATCGCCTTCATCCTGATGGGGACGATGGTGATCATGAACTTGTTCATCGGCGTGATCATCAACGGCATGGAGGAGTCGCAGGAGGAAGAGAAGGAGTTTGAGCGCGCTCAGCGCCGTTTGCGCAAACAGCGCGATATGAGCATGGAGCTCGACGATATGGCCGTGATCGTCGAGAAGCTCAGCGAGCAGCTCAACGTCATCCGCAGTCAATCCACGCTCAACGACTCGGTGCTGACTCAGCAAGAGCCGCTACGCGCCGAACTGATCGCTTTGCGCCGTGAAAACGAAGCTCTCAAGCAGAAATTGGGCGCTACCTAGACTGACTCGTGCCCAGCTCCGCGCGTTGGTCATGAACGGAACTCCCTTTGCCGCAAGTCATCGGGCGAGCCGTGCTAGCGTCCCGCGCCATGCCCGCACCCACCCTCGACGCCCTGCTCAAGCGGGGCTCGGTTGAGTTCAATAAGCTCCGTCAAGCCAAGAGTCTTCCTGCCGATTTTACTGGCGCAACCTTGACGCGTTTGGTCTGCGCCAATGCAGATCTATCGCAGCTCGAACTCACGGGCTCAGAGTGGGAGCACTGCGATCTGTCGAAGCTCAACTTTCGCGACGCAGACCTATCCAACGCCTACTTTCATGGCGGTCGCTTGGATGATTGTGACTTCAGCGGCGCTAATCTGAGCGGCGCCTCGTTCGAGAAGCTCAAGCTCACGCGCTGCATCTTTACCGGCGCACAAGGCCTGGACGAGGTCGAGTTGAGCGACGTGATCCAGAAGGACGTGGTCGGGCTCGAGGAAGAGGAAGACGAGGATGAAGCCGACGAGGAGCCTGAAGAGACGTCGGTCAAGCTGCGTGATCTTCTGACCAAAGCCGCTCGCCGACTGCCGCTCGAGGGGCTGATCGCCGAGGTCGCCAAGCACGTTACGGTCGAGACCGGGACGCCGGCCAAAGCCGAGGAGATTCGCGCGCTCGAGGCAGCCTTCGAGATCACCTTTCCTGCGGACTATCGCGCCTTCTTGCAACGCTTTGGCGGGCTGAAGATTGTCGGCGACAAGGCGCACGCGCTCGGCTCGTTCGAGGTGTTTGGCCTGGCCGAGCTGCAGGCGGCGCACCAAAAGTACCTGGCCGAGTTTCAGGAGTGGGGCTTCAACCCCGAGTGGCTAACCGTAAAGAGCGGTGAGGACGAGGACGACGAGGGGGAGAGCCTGGCGCAGCGCAAAGCCAAGTTGCGCGGCCAGTTGAAGATCGAAGCGCGCCACGTGAAGAACTTCTTCGGCGACGCGTTCGACGCGGTGCGTGTTGCGTATCAGTTCCTGCTGCCGGTCATGGTCGCGCCCAAGGCGCTGCATCAGGCGGTGGACTGCGTGGGCCCCGACACCCAGATGTACACCGTGGCGATCGAATCGTGGGAGGTGGCTCCGCCGAGCGGCACCTTCACCTCGCGGCTCTTCGCCAACCTCGAGAACGTCGTCGTTCGTTGACCTCTGAGTGAAGTCGCACTGAGGTCGCCCACCGCTTCGGCGACCGTGTAGCTTCGCTCGATGCGCTTTTCCTCTGCTCCTGGTTTAATCGGTCGCTGGTTCGTCCTCGGCTGTGTGCTGCAGCTATCGCTCGCTGGCTGCGGTGACGACGGCTCGGGCGGCTCACCTTCGAGCGGAGGCGGTGGCGCCGGAGGCGAGCCTTCTACCGGTGGAGCTCCGCTCGGCGGCGCAGCCAGCGGCGGAGCCGGCGGGGTAGCGACAGGTGGTGCAGCCAGCGGCGGCGCAAGCAGCGGCGGTATGGGCGGTGAAGGAGGGGCAGGGGACCCGTGCGCTGCCTGTCCCGACTCATGCTGCGATGGTGCCTGCGTAGACTTTGCCAGCGACGGTGAGCACTGTGGCTCCTGCACGCACAGCTGCGAAGGCGGCGGCTGCCAAGAAGCGAGCTGCCAGCCGGTGTTGATCGCGGGCGGCAAACTGATCGGGATCGACGAAGATGAGGTGTTTATCTCCGGGGCTATGGTCAGTCGCTTTCCCAAAGCAGGAGGCGCCAGCACGCCGATTGGCTCTTTACCCGGCGGGCCCTCCTCGAGCGACCAATACTATTTAGCGGCGGCCGATATCTATCGCACGTTCGGCGGTAACAACGGCGGCGTCGACCGTTTGGAGATTGCCACTGGCACCACCACGACGATCGCCACGGCCGAGAACAACCCCACCTACCCAGTCGAAGTAGGCACGAATGTTTATTGGGGAACCACCGGCGGCATCATTCGGCGGGCCAATAAGTCAGGCGGAGCCGCTACGAACTTCATTTCGAATCAGGCATTCCCTACGAGCTCAAGACCGACGGGACGAGGATCTACTTTAGTGACACCCTGCTCGCGAAGGTGAAGCGCGTAGACCTAAACGGTACCTTTGGCGTCACCACGGACATGCCCAGTGCCCGGCGGATTGCACTCAGCGGTAATTTTATCTATCTAACGGGGCAGGACCTTGTCTACTACCAAGAGGTGAACGGTTTCAACGCAACCTCCGCCGTCATCGCACCTCTCAATGGCTCAGAGATTCTGAGCCTCGTAGTGGAGGGTGGCGGCGTGTTGGTCGGGACGGCGGAGGGCCTACGCAGCGACGGTGATTTGATTGTCGCCGGCGGCCCCATCCCGGAGCTCTTCAGCGACGCCGAGCGCATCTACTTCGAGCAAAACGGCTCGACTTACAAGCTCGTGCGCTGAGCGAGCCGCGCTCAGTTCGGCGCAAAGCCGCTGCAGCCTTCGGTGATCTGCATGCGCTGGCTGCCGCGCGGGCTGAGGCTGGATAGACCGTTATCCCGCTCGTCAACGATCCAGATCATGTCGCCCTCGCGGCCTGAGTGCGAGCTTATGGTATTGGCGCCGATCGACGTGCTCGTGCCACTACCGAACTTGGGCTTGTTGCCGAGGAAGAGCTTCACCGTCTTTTTGCAGTTGTTCTTGAGGCTGAGCGACCAATTGCCGCCTCCCGCATTGCCGTTCCCGGCGTTGCTAGTGCCACCGCTACCGCCCGCTGATCCTCCGGTTGCTCGTCGGTCATCGCGCTCGCGCGCCGCTGCGGCGAACTCAGCGGAGCGCCGGTCTTCTTCGGCTTGTTGGGCGGCGCGCTCTTCCGCTTGGCGGGTTTGGTATTGCTTGTAAAAGGCAACCTCGGTCGCGCCGGCCCAGGCCAAGCTGGGGTCGCCCCCGTGTCGTGCACAGCCATCAAGCAGCGCAAAGTGCGTCTCGTCGCTGGCGACGTTGGGCAACGCTTGTTTGCACAGCGGGATGACCTCTTTCTTGGGGTCGCCTTGCTTGTCGAGCTCGGCGATCAACATCACGCAGGCGCGAGGTGAAGGTTTGGCGGCCATCGAGGCGCGCAAGGCGCTGATACCCTCCTCGGTCTTCTTGGCCAGGAGCAACATGCCACCGCGCGAGAACTCGAGCTCCGGCAGCGACTCGGCGTGGGCCGCGCCAGCCTTGTCCAGCGACTCTCCGGCCATACGCAACAGTCCCGCGCCGTCGAGCTGCTTGCGCTCGATTACCCCGAGCTCGAAGGCCGCCGCCACGTTCTGCGCGAATACCCGTGCCTCCTGCACGTCGCCCGGCCGCTCGAAGGCCGCGCGACGTGATTTCTCCAGGTCGCCTGCCACCTGGTCGTCAGTGCTTGCACGCGCCTGCGCTACCGCGGCTTGTTGGTCCGCCTCATAGGCTGCGGGCGACTTAAACAGGAAGCAGCCGGAGAGAGCAAGGCAAGCAGCGAGCGGGAGCAGTCGAGTGCGCATAGCCCGCATTCGCAGAGCCACCAGCAGCCGGCAAGAACAGGTTTGGTGGGGCAGCAATAGCCCATCGTGTGCTCCGGATTAAATCGCCCGACCGGGTGATCAGTCTCCACGTAGCAGGAGATGAGGGCCGCCTGAAGCGCTCTTGTGCGCCAAACCTTCGGGGAGATTGTTCATGAACATGATGCGACTACTTTCGCTTTCGGTTGGTGCTGCTTTGGTCCTGGCCTGCAACGCAGAGGACCCGGAGCTCGATTCGGCAGCGGAAGAGGCCTTGGACACGGCGGCAGATGCGGCTGTCTGTCCCGACGTTAGCGGTACGCTCGTGGATCGTTCGCTCGCCATCACCGACCCGACGGTGCTAGCCAAGTTCTCCTTTTCGCGCGTGATGAATCGCATCCGCGTTACGGCCAACGCAGGCGCGACCCCTGCCACCTTGCCCATCTTCCAAGCCTGGATGGGCACCTTCGGTGATACCGCCACCACCGGCAACTGCACCGCCGCCAACGTCGATCCGAACGACTACGGCCTTGTTTGTCCGCGCACGGCGGAGGCGCAGCTCGCCAGCGTCAATCCCTTTGCCGCGAACGCGACCACCACCTTCCTCCCGGTCGCGGTGATGAACCGGCTCGATCTAGCGCCGACCAACGGCTCCAACTGCGGTGAATATCGCATTATCTATGCGATGAACTCGAGCGCGTTGAACGGGCGCGGCTTCATCATCTTTGAGGGAACGCTGCCCAACCCCACCCCCGCTGCAGGCGCCGACGCCTGTTTGCCGGTTGCACAGTTCTGGCAGGGGCTCTCGGCAGACGCGAGCGCCACCAGCCGCGCCAACAAGCTGGAGAAGTTCTTCATTACCGGCGGCGCGGTCGCGGGCTTCCCGGCTTTGGTCAATGCCGCTCACTACGGCCTCCTGGATCAGGGCGCTGCCGCGCGAAACCCAGGGCAAATCCGCACCAACATGTTTATCGACTTCAACGAATGGCACTTGCGCGAGTTCAAGACTCGCCGCAAGTGCACCAACGTGGCTGACGCAGCCACCTGCTCGCTGAGCTTCGACCACGTGACCGTCAAGGCCAACCCGGCCGAAGAGCTGTTCGCCGGTACGCACACGAAGAGCTCAGCGTTTGTTACCAACTTCGTCAATCAAGTACCCCTGCTGGCTCGCAATAATCTCAATACCATCGCGATGAAGCCGCAAGACCAATTCAACGAGTTCGAGAGTAGCGCTCAGACGGGGAATGTAATTTACAAGAACTTCGAGAATGCGGCGATTCGCACGGCGATTCAGACCAAGCTAACGGCGATGGGTTCAACGCTGACCGTCAACAACATTCTAGACCGCGCTACCACCCAAACCTGCGGTGGCTGTCATCAACACTCCAACGGTCAAGCCTTGGGCGGTGGGAAAACCTGGCCTTCCTCTGGCACGTTTGTGCACGTTGATGAAGGCGGTGGGCTCTCCACCGCGCTCACCGGCACCTTCTTGCCGCATCGTTTGACGGTGCTCGAGAGCTTCATCAATAACCGCTGTGATGGTTCGGTTGCGCCTGCCGCGGCCGCGGGCATGACGCTCGGCGGAGGAGAGGAAGGCGCCGCTAACTGAGGTTCACCTGCCTCGCTGGGCCGAGCCAACGCTTGGCCCAGAGTTGGCTCGCGCAGCTTGTGGCAATGCGATATGCATGAGCGTCCTTTGGGGAGCCCACCATGTCTCTTGCCTTACCGCCGACGATTCAGGCTGCGGTCGAACAACTCATAACCGCGCTTACGTCCGCCTTTGGTCCAGAGCTGAAGGCGATTGTTGCCTACGGTAGCTCGGCGCGGGGGGAGTATCGGCCCGGTGAAAGCGACGTCGACCTACTGGTAATTCTCGGGGATGACGCGCTGCCGAGCCTCGAGGCGGTTGGTGGGGCGCTCAAGTTGGCTCGCTTTTCGGCTCGCATCGGGGTGATTCTGATGTTGGAGCGAGAGACGGCGCAGGCGGCCGACGTGTTCCCGCTGATGTACGGGGATATTGCGGAGGAGGGGGTAGCCCTCTTGGGCGAAAATCCGTTTATCGGGCTACAGCCGAGCCAAGCGCATATCCGTTTACGGGTGGAGCAGGAATTGCGGGACGCTCGCATCCGGTTGCGCCGCATCATGGCCGAGTCACAAGGCGAGAGCGCACTCTTGCAAGCGACGGTCGAGCGCAAGCTCAAGCAGCTGCGGAGCCCGTTCCGTGCGGCGCTAAAGCTTTTCTCTGTGCCGCCACCCAAGGCCCTGCCGGCAGTGATTGAGGTTTTGGCCACGCGTTATGATCTTTCGGCCAAGAGCGTGCTCGACTTCGCGAGTGAGCCGCGCCAGGCAATCGTGGCCTTGTGTGCCTTGATTGACCGCATTTCGGTCGAGGTTGACGCGGTGGGGGAGCCCGTTGAATCCGTTTAAGCTGCCAGGCGGCGGCTGTTGGTAGGTTAGCTATCTAGGGGTGGTGACTTGCTGCTTTCTTATCAATGCGCCGCTGCGAAGATAGGTAGGATGCTGAGCACCGCTGTCGCGAGCGCGAGGTCTTTGCGTCGGCTGTGGTCTCCCTCAACGGTCATCTCGCTATCGATGCGCTGTCCGTGATGACCTACGAGATAGCCGTCAGCATCGATACGAAGGCTGGTAGAGGGCGCATTCTCCGGGAAGGCGATCGGCTGGATGCGTCCGCTCGTATCAAGCCGCGCTAAGAGCTCGCCGGTCAACGAGCGCACCTCGCTATCAATGATGCGTAACACGGGCTGGTCATCGGTCGAGGCGCCGTGCTTGTCGGTGAAGCCTCGTTGGGCGATCCAACCGTCGCGGTCGAGCACGAGCTCACTGCGTCCAGCCCCGAACTCATACTCGGCGCCGTATATGCCAATCACGATGGGCGGGCCGATCCTGTTCGGAGGCTTGACGGGCAGAGCCGATTTCGGCGAAGCGGTACTGGCTGAGTCTGTGTTGCGCTCGGGCGCTGGAAGTGGCGTACAGGCAAGCAAGAGGACGAGGGCATGCGATCGTAGCTTCATGGGCTGCGTAGTTCACGAGCCGTGCCACCTGCAAGCGAGCGCGTTTGCCGGGCATTGACGTTGCGTGGTGGCAGATAGGCGTCTACGTGGTGGACGCTCTGTCCACGAAGTGGACAGCGATCAGAGGTCAAACGCGAACAGGATGACCTCGCTCGGGCTGATGCCAAAGGGCAAGCAGCCCTCGGCGTAACAGCGTAGGAGCGGCGCGAACGGGTTGCCGCTGAGGTCGTCGCTGGACTCAGCGAGCTGCCATTCGATGCACTCGGTTACGTCCATGTTGGCGTAGCCGATATACCAAGCTGCGAACTCGGCCTGCTCCGGGGTCAACCACGGCTTGAGCTCGAGCTTCGGCGCGACCTGATTCCACATTACGTGGTCGCCCAAGCGGAAGAACAAATCGCCGGGCTTGGGCGAACCTTCCTCGGTGCGCGCCGCTTGGCTCTCGAGCGAGAAACCGTGAGCGCACGAATGTGCGTAGGAGAGCTGTTTGAGCGCACCGTACTTCCAATCCCACTTCATTCCGGGCTGGCGCACACGCTCGCAGAGCGCCGCGAAATCAGTGAAGTTGCCGCGTACCAGCTCGACCTCGAGCGGCCCCTCGAACAGGTCAGGCCGCAGACTGCGCGCCAGCGCGTGGTGCTCGGAGAAGAGCCGCGTCGCGCGCACGGTTGCAACGAGCCCGCGCGGCGGAACAAACCAATCCACCTCGGCCCACTCACGCAGGATGCGTCGTACGGCGAGCGTGGCTGCGCCGTAGGAGCAACGCTCTGGATCGAAGTCGAGACGGCCCTTCAAATGCTGAAGTTCCCCAAGCTGCGAGCGCCGCCTTGCCGGTCTACCCGGCCGACCTTCAACGCGCTCGCTTCAACAAAGAGACCAACGCCCGAGATCACCGAGCCGACCAGAGGACCGTCCCCGAGTACACCCAAGAGGTATGTACGCCCCGCTGGGATCAGCTCTCGCGTCGCTTCGGCGAGTGCGCGCAAGCCTTCTCCAAAATCCGTCGACGAACCGAGCTTGCGTCGGGCCAAGGTGAGAATGTGCAGGTCTCGCTCGCTGAGCACCCATGCGGAGGACCTGCGTTCGCTGAGCGCGATGCCCGGTGGAACGAGCTCAAACGGAAGGGCCAGCTCGCTCGAGAGCACCTTGCTACTTCGCCCTTGCGATGGTTTGCTTGAGCACCTTGCACGGCGCGAGCGAGCCAAACGCGCCCTCCACCGTGCCCTCGACTTCGAGCACGACCTCCGCTCCACCCCTGCTCTTCATGAAGGCCTCGCGCGCGGCGGTGAGCACACTTCCGGCCTCGAGCAGGCAGCCGACGGTGGGTCCCTTTTCACCGACATCATCACGCAGATAGACGGCATAGAGCGTACCCTTGTCGTCCGGCCCCATCAGCTTG
Organism: uncultured delta proteobacterium; assembly: GCA_903892415.1. Lineage (GTDB taxonomy): Bacteria > Myxococcota_A > Polyangia > Polyangiales > Polyangiaceae > Xiheicaenibacterium. The sequence continues at coordinate 10,941 of CAITIQ010000105.1, forward strand.
CCCTTGTCCAGGATGAAGGCGTTGTTGGTGATGCTGGTGATTGCGCCTTTGGTCTTGAGGCTCGCGCCGAGCCAGGCCGCCGGCTCTTTCTTGAAGCCCTCGATCAGGGCGGTCAGTTTGACCTGCCCCTTGTCTGCGGGCGGGGTACTGGCCGGGGCTGCGCTCGCAGCGGCGCTACCGCTCACGGCGGGGCTGGCGTCCGAGCTGGTGGCGCTTGCGGCGCTCGTCGCTGACGAGGTGCTGGGCGTCGCTGCTGGCTTGGCCGCGGCCGAAGCCGATTTGGCCACCGACTTGGCGGCCGAAGCCGCGCTCGAACCCGAAGCGCTGGTCGCTGGGGAGTCACCACAGGCTGCTAGGAGGAGCAACGCAGGCACGAAGTTCTTCATCGGCGCACTCGTACACAACCTAGCGAGGGTCGTACATACGCTTCGCAACGTTAGCTTTTGTGCTCGAAGTTGCGGCGCTGAACTCGCGCGACGCGCGCTACGCTCGGGCATCGGGGGTTCTGCGTGAACGATAAGAAGCGAAGCAAAAGGCCACGACCTCGACCACGCTACGAGTTCGAGTCGGATGCCACCCCTGAAGCGATCATCGAGTCGATGCGCGGCTTCTTTCGCAGCAACGACCTGATCAAAGGGTTGGCGCTGCCGCATCGCATCGAAATGGCGTTCACCAGCGAGGAGCAACACTTGTGGTCTCCGCAGCTGATCGCCGATGTTCGTGTGGAAGGTGAGAAGACCCGACTTTCGGTGCGCTTTGGTCCACATCCGCACGTCTGGGGCATGTACTTGGCCGGGCACTTCGTGCTGGGCACGCTCGCGCTGATCGCGCTGAGCTACGGCTTCGCGCAGTTAACGCTAGACCAATCCCCCACGGCCCTGCTGGTCCTGCCCGCCGCGCTGGTGCTCCTCGGCTTGCTCTACGGCGCGTCCTTCGTCGGGCAAGGGTTGGGCTTCGATCAGATGGTGCGCCTGCGCGACACGCTGCAGCGATTGGCGGGTACGCGTGAGGTTGAGGGTTAGGGGTGCCCCCTCGGTGTGCTCGCGCAGCAAAGCTGCGCTGCGCGCACCACTCGCCGAGTAGAGACCCCCGGTTGCCCGGGGGTCCCTCTCACAGAACCGGACTTGTGGGCCACACATCCGGCTCTTCGGTCGAAGGGGTCAGTTGCATGGGCACTCGCATTGGAGAGGCTCGTTAGGTCGATAGTGACC
>CAITIQ010000106.1 GCA_903892415.1 uncultured delta proteobacterium
CCGCCAAAGACGTCGCTGCGGCCGGTACGTATGACGTGACGTGGGATGCCACCCCGCCGCAGGGCGCTCAGCTCTGGCTCGTGGCTGTGCAATAGCTGGCAGACGAGCTAACGGGTCGTGCGGCCAGCTCAGCTGCCAGACCCGATGGATCCAAGCCCGCCCCGATGCTAACTCGCGGTCATGTCAACCGCTGGGCTCGACCTCTTGCTGATCACTGGCGTGCGAGCTGTAGACCCGGCGCGCAACCTGGATGGGAACGTGGACTGCGTGGTCGAGCGCGGGGTGATCACACGGCTCGGCAAAGACGCCATTAGCGCCGAGCTGCGCGCCTCCGAGCGGGCCGTCCACTTCGACGGGCGAGGCAAGCTGCTGCTGCCGGCCTTCGTCGACCTTCACGCGCACGTGCGTGAGCCGGGTGAGGAGTACAAGGAGGACATTCGCTCGGGCTTGCGCGCCGCTGCGCACGGCGGCTTCGCTCACATTTGCGCCATGCCCAACACCAAACCGGTGAACGACAAACGCTCGATCACCGAGGCCATCGTCGCGCGAGCGCGCGAGGTCGGTGGGCCAACGCTGCATCCGATCGGCGCTATCACCGTGGGGCAGCTGGGCAAGGAGCTGACCGAGGTCGCCGATCTGCGCGACGCCGGCGCCGTTGGCATCAGCGATGACGGGCGTTGCGTGATGAACGCGGCGGTGATGCGGCGCGCGCTGCAATACGCCGAGACCTTCGACATCCCGGTGATCCAACATTGTGAAGATCACGATCTGACCGAAGGCGCCGAGATGCATGAGGGCCGCGTGTCGACCGAGCTCGGGCTGCGCGGCTGGCCCGCCGTGGCCGAGGACATCATCGTCGCGCGCGACGTGTTGCTCGCCGAGTCCACCCGCGCGAAGTACCACGTGGCGCATGTCTCTACCCGCGGCGCCGTACGCATCATTCGCGAGGCCAAAGCTCGTGGTATCCGCGTGACCGCCGAGGTCACGCCGCATCATCTGCTGCTCACCCACGATGCGGTGGTTGGCTATCGCACCGCGTGCAAAGTGAACCCGCCGCTGCGCGAAGAGGCCGACGTCCTCGCGCTGCAGGCCGCGCTCGCCGATGGGACGATCGACGCGATCGCCACCGATCATGCGCCGCACTCGGTGCTCGAGAAGGACTGCGAGTTCGCCGAGGCGCGCCCCGGTATGGTCGGGCTCGAGTTCGCGATCAGCCTGATGTTCCAGCTGGTTTCACAAGGCAAGTTGCCGCTCGCGCGGCTCGTGGACGCGCTCTCCACGTCTCCGTCGAAGATCATCGCGATCGAGCCGCCCACCTTGAAGGAAGGCAAGGTCGCAGAGCTCGTGCTCTTCGATCCGGCGCGGCCGTACTTGGTAGGCAACCTCGTATCAAAGAGCGAAAATACGCCGTTCCTCGGCCAAACCCTGCAAGGCCGCGTGCTCCTGACCTTGGCCCGCGGAGAGCTCGTGCATCGGCTGGATTGACGATCGAGCAACGCTGTCCGACCATGCCGCCCCATGAGTGAACGACTGGGACGGGACGTGTTCGTCGCTTTGGCGGCGGTGGGTTGGGCCGACGGCAAACTCGACGAAGAGGAGGCCGACGCGATCGTGCGTTGCGCCGTAGACGAGGGGCTCGAGCTCGATGAGATTGGTGAGATCGAGGCCGCGACGAAGTCGCCCGTGACGATCGAGTCGATCGATCGCTCGGCGATGTCCAAGGCGGACCGCTTGTTCGTCTATGCGGTGGCTGCTTGGATGACGCGGCTCGACGGCAAGCGTGACGAGGCCGAAGTGGCTGCGCTCGCGACGCTGGGTGCCGCGCTTTCGATCCCGGAGGCTCCGCGTGAGCAGGCGGATATCGTCGCGCGCGAGATCGCCGAGCTGCCCGAGGGCGACCGTCCGAGCCGCTTCGATCTGTCGAAGTTGCGCGCCACGCTCAAGCAGCGTCTCGAGGCCGGCAAGAAGGCCTGAGCGCCTCAGTCAATGACAGGACGGGCCTTGCTCGGCGTCTTCTGCAGGCGCCGCAGCAGGGCCTGGTCGTTTGCGGGTCAGGGCAGCGACGGGCACATCGGGCTTGCTCGAGGGCTTCGCTTTGGGCTGACCAAAGAGCTTGCGCCCAAGATAGAAGCTAGCCGCTCCGACGACGAACCAAACCAGAAGTTGTTGCAGCACGCTCAGGTCCTTTCGGCGGGGGCACCGGCACGAGTGATCATGTGAAGCCCAACAACTTGCCGCCTTGGTACACCAGCAGCGAGGCGAGATACGCGGCGGCCGTCATGTACACGACCATGAACACGGCCCACTTCCACGAGCCGCTCTCGCGTTTGACGATGGCCACCGTGCTCATGCACTGCGCCGCCAAGACGAAGAACACCATCAGCGAGATGCTCGCCAGCGGAGTGAACACCGCACTGCCGTCGGCGTGCTTGGCCTCACGCAGCGTTTGATGCAGCGATTCAGACTCTTCGCTGGCGTCGGTGCGGTTGTAGACCAAGGCCAGCGTCGAGACGAACACCTCGCGCGCGGCGAACGAGCCAATCAAGCCAACGCCGATCTTCCAGTCGAAGCCGAGCGGACGAATGGCCGGTTCGAGCGCGCGTCCGAGCCGACCGCCCGCTGAGCTGCGCAGCCGTTCGCCCGCTTCTTCCGCGTCCACCGCCTGTGTGAGCTCGAGCCGTTCGGTCTCGTCAGCGACCTCGGCGGCAGCCGTGCGCCGCGCCTCGAATTGGTCGTGAGCGCCCTCGCTGCGCGGGTAGTTGAGCAAGGCCCACAGCACGATCGTCAGCGCCAAAATCACCGTGCCAGCGTCAGTGACGAACTGCGACACTTTGCGCCCGACCACCGAGAAGAGGTTGCGCAGCCGCGGCAAACGATAACGCGGAAGTTCGAGCACCAGCGTTGGTGCGCCTCCTTTGAGCACGGTCCTGCCCAGCACCGCCGCCGCCGTCAGCGCCAGCACCGCCGAAAGGACGTACATCGCGAACAGCACGAGCGCTCCTTGCGAAAGCACGCCCAACACTTTGGCCTCGCGATCGAAGGCCACGCTCGTAAGCAATACGTACACCGGCAGCCGCGCCGAACACGACATGATCGGCACCACCAACATCACCAGCAGCCGGTCGCGTTTGCGCTCCAAGGTGCGCGTGGCCAGCACCGCTGGAATGGCGCAAGCAAAGCCGCTCAGCAGCGGGACGAAGGCGCGCCCGTTGAGCCCTACTTTGCCCATCACCCTGTCGATCACGAAGGCCACCCGCGCCAAGTAGCCCGAGTCCTCCAGCAAGGTGAGGAAGGCGAACAGGATGGCGATCTGCGGGATGAAGACCAACACATTGCCGACGCCGGCGATCACCCCGTCGGTCACCAGCTCGTTGAAAGGGCCCGGCGGTATCGCGCCGCGCGCGAAGTCCTTCACCGCGTTGGTGCCATCTTCGATCAAGCCAGTGAGCGGCTCGGCCCAAGCAAAGAGCGCCTGGAACACCACGAACATGGTGATCAGGAAGGCGATCAACCCCCAAAACGGATGCACCAGGATGTCGTCGATGCGGGTAGTGCGGGTCTTGGGCGCCGATGAGCCTTGCTTGCGCGCTGGCTCTTCGGCGAGCACGCCCTCGAGCAGCCGATCCACGTGGGCGTAGCGCTCGACCACCGTTTGTTCGGCCAAGCTTGAGGCCGCGCTCTTGGCGCGCTCGACGAAGCGCTCGAAGTCGGCGCGCTCCGGCTCGCTGTCGCTTTTGTCGCGGGAGAGCAGCGCCCATTGCGCGAGCAGGCGGTCATTGCGCGCGCTGCTTGCCGCAGCCGCGGCTCCCGGCTCGCCCTCCGCGAGCCTGGCAAACTCGGCCTCGAGCTCAGCGGAGAAAGGCGTTGGCTGCGCCAAGGTGGGCGTCGCGAGCTGCTGCTCGATGGCCTTCAGCAGCTCGGGGAGGCCCTCCTTTTGCGGGGCCACCACGCCCACCACCGGACAACCAAGCGCGCTCGCGAGTTGCTCCACCTTCACGCCCAGTCCGAGCGCGCGCGCCTCATCCATCATGCTGAGGGCAATTACGCAGGGCAGGTCCCCATCGAGCACCTGCGTCGCGAGGTAGAGGCCACGTCGCAACGAGGTCGCGTCCAGCACCAGCACCGCGACCTGCCGCGGCGTGGCTGAGCCGGCTGCAAACGGCGCCGTAAGCGCCTCCACCGCGATGCGCTCCTCGGTCGAGCGGGCAGCGAGGCTGTAGCTTCCCGGAAGATCCAAGAGCCGCGCCGACTCCCCGCTCGGCAGCTTGAGGCCGGCGCTGCCAACTTGGACGGTGATGCCGGGAAAGTTCCCCACGCGCGCTTGCGCCCCGGTGAGCGCGTTGAACAGCGTTGATTTGCCCGCGTTCGGGTTGCCGACCAACAGGATTCGCGCGTCGCCGCTCGTGCGCGCGCTGGGCTCAGTCCCCATGGCTGCCTAGCAGGATCTGGAGGGCCTCACTCTTGCGGATGGATAACGAGTAGCCGCGCACCTCGAGCTCCATCGGATCCCCGAGCGGCGCGCGCCTTCGCACGCTGACGTTGGTGCCGGGAACGAGCCCCATCTCAAGCAGTCTGAGCCGCAGTGGTCCTTCCCCCGTGAGTCCTTTCACAGTCCCGCTTTGGCCCGCTTTGAGATCGGCAAGCGTGATGGCGGCATCAGCGGTGGGCATAGGCTTCATCTTAATGAAAGAGACTATCGTTATCAACCAAGGAGCGCGCCTCGCGCGGTGCGCCGACCGGGCGCGTTGTTAAATGACTCGCGCGATGTCGTCCAGCTTTCGCGCCGCCTGCGGGCGGGAGAGTTGTGCTTCCTGTTCACCCTACGATTGACGGGGTATGCGAGCGTGCATGCCCAACGAGCGTGTGCCTCGCCGAGCCTTTCTGCTTTCAACCGTCGGCGCAGCCACCGTCGTGCCGATGGCCGCCGCCTTTGCCGGTTGCGGCAAGAGCCTCGATTGCACCGACACCTCGGCGCTGAGCGGTGAAGAGATCACCGCCCGCAACGCCATCGTTTACGTGAACGTCGCGGCCGATCCAGCGAGGCGCTGTGAGAACTGCGCGCTCTACGTCCGCGCCCCGGCGGCGAACGAGTGTGGTGGTTGCACGCTGGCGAAAGGCCCGATCAGCCCGGCCGGTTCTTGCGCCAAATGGGCGCAGACAGCGCCCAAGAGCTAACGCGCCGTTCGTCGCCTGCGCAGCCGTGTGGCGAGCAACGCTGCGAGGCCGAAGACAAAGCCGAGCGGTTGCGATCGAGGAGCGCTCTGGCAGTCGCAACCGCTGGAATCACCGAGCAGTCCGGCCCCACCGCTACCGCCGCTACCACCGCTAGCCGCAGCACCGCCGCTGCCACCTTGCGAGGCTCCACCGCTCTCACTTCCCCCACCGCCCGAACCGACGAGCAATCCGCCGCCAGCGCCGCCGGCTCCACCGCTACCAGGGTTTGGATCGGCCACGCACTCACCGGCTGCGCACACTTGGCCCGCGGGACAAATCACGCCGCTGCAACCGTCGCTGCAGGTGCCGTCGGGCTGGCATACGCCGCCGTTCGGGCAATCCACCCCGACGCAAGCCTCCAAGGTACACAAGCCGCTGGCCTCACAGGTTTGCCCGCCCGGGCAGCCGGCACATTGGCATTTGTCGATGCAGGCGCCGCCATCGCAAACTTGATTGCCGTCGCAAACGATCGCGTCGCACGGATCCAAGCAGGCTCCAGCGAGGCAGATTTGGTCAGCCGGGCACACGGCACCGGCGCAGGGATCCACACAGTCTCCGGCCACGCACTTGGTGCCGTCGGGGCAATCCACGCCTTCGCACGCTGGGTCTACGCAGATGCCCTTCGCGCGATCGCAGGTCTTATCGGCGCTGCATTGGAACTCGCCGCCGCCGCAGTTCGGGACGCAGTTGCCGTTGTCGCAGACCTCGCCCGCGAGGCACAGCTCCCCGTCGTCCACCGAGCCGTTGCAGTCGTTGTCGAAGCCGTCGCAAATTTCGTTGCTGGGATCCATCAACGGCACGCAGGCGAGCACGCCGTTTTGGCACTGATTCGTACCGGCGGCGCACACGCCGGGCTGGCCGGTCTGACACTCGCCACCGCCGCCCGAACAGGTGATGCCGGTGACGAAGGTGGTCAGATCATCGAAGTCATTGTCGCCGCCGGAGATCAGATCTTCCCAACCGAAGTAGAAGGCGTTGGGCACGACGGTGCTGTTGTAGACCAGCAAGTGGACGTACGGATTGGCCTGGTTGGAGTCGGGGTTGTAGGCCTTCTCGCTGTAGAAGATGTACGCGTAGTTGGCCGGCCCACTGTTGGGCGTGCAACCGCCGGTGACTACGCCCTCGTAAAAGCCGATCTCCCCGCCGAGGTAGGCTGGGTCATTCTGGATGTTGGGCAACGGGGCAACGGTGCCGATCGGGTCGCTGCATCTGATGAACTCGTGCAGGTCCGCGAGCGAGGGTTGGGAGCCGGTGACGTTGTACCAGCCGAAGGCGTTCTGATAGCCGGCGTTGCGTTGCAACACCTCGAAGGTGAGGGAGCAGCTCGGTTGGAAGGTCTCCGGCACCGCGGCGGCTGAAGCGAGCGCGTTGATGCTCTCCCCGCGGAAGTCGAACAGGCCTTGCAGTCCGTTGCCTTGAGGGATGGGCGTACCGTCCGGTTGATTGAGCGCCAACGCGGGCGTCGCAAGCACCAGAGTCGCGAGCCCAAGTCCGAGGGAAGCAACACGATTGCGCATCACCAAAGCTTACAGCCAGCGCAGGCTGAGCTGCAGGACCAACTTGGCCCTTCAGCGCAGCGAACGGAGCGCTCTTGGGCCTACATTGGAGCGCCGCTGCGGACGTCGCGAGTTACGGCTTGAGCTTGCTCGAGTCGAACTCGAGCGTGTCTTTGCCGCCCGAACAGATGCAGGCCACGAACTTGTGGCGGTTCGGCTTTTGCGGATCACGTTCGGTCGAGGGGCCGAGTTTGCCCTGCTCGAAGCCGTCGGATTTGCACTTGGTCTCGCAGGCTTTACGGATCGCTACGTCTTGTTGGCTGACGCCGATCATAGCGGTGCAGCCGCCGAAGCACCCCAGCACCACCGCGCCGCCGAGCGCCAACTTCTTCGTGCGTCCGTGTTGCCCGCGCGCCAGCTCACCGAGCACGCGGAACTGCTGGGACTTGGCGATCCCGCCGCTCGAGAAGACCAGTCCCAGGAAGGTAGCCGCAGCCACCATGAACAGCGCCACCCCGACCAACATCATTGGGTCATTCCTAAGCGACGCTGCTGGGGAAGTCGAGACCGCTACATGGTCAGGGCTAGCTTGGCCTTCTCGCCGGCGTGCTTTTTGACGATGGCTTCTACCTTCTGCTTGATCTCGGCAGCCTCGCCCTTCGGCGTGGAGGAGAGCGTGACGTTCACGGTCTTGTCCCCGTTGTTGATGTTCACTCCAACGTTTGAGTCCACCCCGAGCTCATTCTTGATGTCGTCGCGAATGGCGTTCGCCTCCTTGAGCATCTCGCAGCCAAAGAGCGAGGTCGCCAGCGCCGCGCCCGTCAGACCAAGCAGAAGGTTCCTTCGTTTCATGACCGCAAGCCTATCGCTGCTCGCGAACGAGGGCGAGAACTGTGCTTGAGCCGTGTACCTCCGCTGGCTTGGAGCCCGAGCGTCGACTCGAGCTGCGCGACGACCTGAGCGCGGAGCCAGACGTGACCCGGATCAGCCTGTGAGCGTTCATGCCAAAGCGCGCTGATCGGCAGCGGTGGGATGGCTATGGGTGGTTCGTGGAGCGTGAGCCCGAGGGGCTCCAGCAGGTCGATCACGAGTTCGCGCGGAGTCGAGAAGAACATGTCGGTGCGCGCAACGATGTGCGGTGCGAGCAAGAAGCTCGGCACCACAACGCCGATCTTCCTGCGTTGGCCTGCGCGCGCTAGGACTCGATCGACGAGCCCGGAGCCCTCGCCGGTGCGGACCTGCACGTGCGGGAAGGCGAGCCAGGTCGCGAGATCGAGCGGGGGACGAGCACCCCGCCTTCGGAGCGCCGGGTGCTCCCGCCTCGCGAGCACCGCGTGGTGGACGACGCCGAGACGCTTGGCAACCAGGCCGGCGATGCGGACGGAGGGGGTGGCACCCAACGGCGCGAGGGCGACGTCCACCGAGCCGAGCGCTAGCGCCTTCGGGACGTCGAGATCGCCGGAGGTGCGGAGCTCCAGGGTGGCGTGCGGCGCAAGTCGAGCAAGCCGGCTCACCAGCTCGGGCAGGAAGCGCGCCGCAAGATCGGGGCAGGCGAGGACGAAGCTGCGCGTCGTCGTTGCTGCGTCGAAGGGCGCATCGACGACGAGCTGACCGAGCTCGAGGAGCAGGCGTCTGAGCGGGTCCGCGAGCGCGTCAGCGCGCGGCGTCGACACCATCGCGCGGTTGGTACGGATGAGCAGCGGGTCACCGAACGCCGAGCGGAGTCGTGCCAAGGTGTGACTCATGGTCGACTGCGTGACACCGAGCTGCCGCGCGGCCGCGGTCACGCTTCGCTCCTGAAGCAGAGCATCGAGGGCGACGACCAGATTGAGATCGAGCGTTCGAAGCCGCGCCAGAGTCTGCGTCTGGGACATGGTCATGGTCGATGGATACTATGGGAAAGATTCATTGGATGCATGACTCGGGAAGGCGCAGGCTGTCGGGGAGGTGCAACGATGAAGTTGTTCGTTACGGGTGGATCGGGCTTTGTGGGAGGTCACTTCATCGAACGCGCGGTGGCGGCTGGACATCACGTGCGCGCCATGGCGCGCACAGCTGCTGCCGCGGACGTCGTACGAAGCTATGGCGCGGAAGCGGTGGTGGCCTCGCTCGATGACGTCTCCGAGGGCCACGTGCGCGGCAGTGATGCCGTGATCCACGCCGCGGCTCATGTCTCTGAGTGGGGCACCCGGGAGCAGTTCTGGCACGGCAACGTCACTGGCACCGAGCGGATGCTCGAGGCGGCGCGGGCCGGCGGGGTCCGGCGTTTCATTCACGTGGGGACCGAGGCAGCGCTGTTCGTCGGGGCCGATCTGCTTCGGATCGATGAAAGCCAGCCCTACCCAACTCGTCACCGTTACCTCTATTCGGAGACCAAGGCGGTCGCGGAGCAGCGAGTCCTCGCGGCGAACGCTCCAGGCTTTCTTACCGTCTCGATTCGCCCGCGGTTGGTCTGGGGGCCTCGCGATACATCGGTGCTCCCAGCGCTCGCGCGGATGGCAGCGCAAGGCAGCTTCGCCTGGGTCGGTGGTGGCGTGAAGCTCACGAGTACGACGCACGTGGAGAACCTCGCGCAGGCGCTGCTCCTTGCGCTAACGCGTGGCAGTGGAGCGTACTTCGTCGTTGACGACGGGCAGCGCTCGATTCGCTCGGTGCTGTCCGCGTTCGCGGCGGCGACCGGCGTCGAGCTGCCCGCGCGCAGCATCCCCGCTGCGGCGGCGCGACTACTGGCGCGCATCGTCGAAGGCAGCTTTCGGCTGTTTCGCGTGCGCCGCGCGCCGCCGATGACCCGCTTCGCGATCGATATGTTGTCGTCGGAGGTCACGCTCGACGATAGCAAGGCGCGCCGCGAGCTCGGCTATCAGCCGACGGTTTCGTTCGACGAGGGGCTTGCCCGTCTCGCGGTTCACTCGGCGGTTACTGCGTAGGTGCCGGGCTCAGTCGAACGGACGAGCACCCGGCGTTGGTCTGCACCCTACCAACTCTTGGCCAGCGGCTGGCAACGCCCGTCACGGAGCTGACAGCCGGGGCTGCAATAATCGAAGGACATTGCTCCGGTGCCGCACCATTCGTCGGGGGCGAGCTTGCGACCGGCGAAGCGCTGCTTGATGCAGCTCGTCTGACGCGGGCGAACGGCCTGGCCCAAGGCGAAGGGACGCCCCGGAGCGCCGCGCTCCCACGCTGCGACCTCGTGTTGCGAGAGCGCCGTGAGCGCTTTGATGCGCTCGTCGAGCAAGTTTGGTGCGGCCTCGGCGAAGGCTGTTCGGGTGATCTCGATCTGCGCCATCATCTCGTCGGGGACGTCGGTTTCGGCTTTCGCCAGCGCCGAAAGCCCAGCGAGCTCCTGCACGAAGGCCGTTGCGATGCGCTCGCTGCCGACCTCCAGCCGCGCGACCGCCGACGCGTTGACCAGAGAGTAGGCGCGTAGGTGACCGGCGCGAAAGAAGACGAGACCGATGTGCTCGGGGTGGGCGCGAACCTCCTCTTGCGAGATGAGCGCACCGTCGAGCGAGAGCGCGCGCCGCTGCTCGAGATCGATCACGACCGTGGTGGGCTTTAGCTCGATGCGAACCGGTACGAAGGCGCCTTGGTCACGCTGCAAAACCGCACCGGAGAGGCTGGGCCAGACCAGCCGCTGCTGCGCGAACCCAGAGCGAAAGACCAGCTTGGTCCAGCCATCGGAGAGCCGCAGCTCGCGTTCATCCCGCTCATCGAAGACGGTGAAGTCGGGCCCCTTACCGTACTGCGGCTCGCGCAAGAGCGGCGCTCCCGTCGGCGCGAGAGCGCGCGCCTCGCCGTCACGGACCCAGGCGTAGACGACGCGTTGGGAGAGGTCGGTGTAGGGGCGCGGTAGGTTTGATTGCAGGGCTTGCGGCGCTGGGGCTTCGGGCGGCGGAGCAGGGGTAAGGTCCGCTCCGGGCGCTGTCGCCTTTTCCGCGGGCACAACTTCGGTCTGCGGCTGGAGCGAGCGAGCTTGCTCGGTGGGCCCCTGGGAGCGCGCGGCATTGGCGCCCGAGCAGGCCGACAAGGCCAGAAGCAGCGCTCGTGCGAAGGCCCGGTTCACCCGTCGCAGCCTAGCAGCAAGTCATCAACCAAAGGTTGATGCGCAAAATCGTAAGGCAGGGACTGTTCTTACGCCGATGAATCCTCTACGTCGTCGCGATGGCTCGACTGCCTGCAGGGCTCGCCGAGATTCGATCGCTTACGGCCTCCGGACTGGACTTGATCGTCCAAATGCCGCTCCTTTCGGAGGCAATCCATCGGGCCTTCCCAAGCTTCAGCTTGTCGATGATTCGGGTGGATGAAGGCTTCGCGCCTCGCGAGCACTACAGCGAACACTTCGACGAGTGGAGTCACCGCCTGTTTGCTGAGAGCGGGCATCTGTTCGCGGCCGCTGGGAACGACCCTGCTGCCTTTGGCAGGTTACTGCGCAATCGGCGACCCGTTGGCTCGCTCTTGCGGACATCCCCCGAGTACCTCGCGGGGGGAACGTACCAACACTTGTTCCAACGGAACGGTATTCATCACTGTCTCGACGTCGCGGTGCGCAGCGCCAATGGTCCGCTTGGCATCTTGGGTGTCTTTCGCGAACAGGACGCGCCGCCCTTCACCACCGAGGACGTTGCACGCATGTCGCTGGTCTACGACGACATCGTGCATGCGTTCGAGGCCCGCCAACTCGTCGGCCCTTTCGACGAGATCGAGTCCGCCGTGCTGGTGGTTGATGGGCGTGGTGCCATCGAGTGGGCCTCGCCGACCGCGCGAATGTGGTTGGTTGAGGCGGCGATCGCCGAGGAGCGGACGCTGGTAGCCGATCGTGCGCAGTTGCCGGCTGCCGCGGCCGAACTCGCGCGCTTGCTGCGCTCCGGTCCCAGCGCCGAGGCGACTCCGACGCTGCTGCTGCCCGTTGCCGGGGGACGGCTTCGTCTGCGTGCATACGGGCTCGCCGCAGCGGCCAATGCCCTTGGTGAATCGGCCAAGGTGGCCATCCAACTTTCGTTCGAGGCCTCGAGATTGCTCCGCATCGAACGAGCGCTCGCCTGCTTGCAAATCCCGCCGCGTCTGCGCGAGGTCGCCTTGTGGCTTTACCGAGGAGAGGACGCAAAAGCTCGGCTGGGGGTGACGCAGGAGACGTTCAAGTCGTACCGCAAAGAGCTCTACCCTCGGTACCGCGCGCGCAGAAGGCGGGTGCGGCTCGAGGTTTCGAACGTGGAGGGGCTTCGTCAGCGCCTCGATCAGGCTGCTTCGACGTCGCGCCTCGATCTCGAGCGACAGCGGCCGCGACCAGCCATCGTCCCCCCCTCCGGGGGGTGATGATGGGCGCCGAAAAGGCGCAAGCTCGCGCCATGCGAAATCTTATGGTCTCGGCGGTGGTGGGCTTGTTGGGTGTGGCGTGCGTCGTCACGGAGAATTCTGGCGGTTCCGGCGGAGTCGGGGGCTCGGGAGCCGGCGGCTTGGGTGGAACGGGCGGAGCGGGCGGTGAGGGCGGAGGCTGCTTTGTGCCGACTCCGATGGCGGGGGAGGGCGAGTTCGTCGCGGTGGACGGTGCTTCGACCCAGGTGTTCACCTTCACCATGCCGGACGACGCGGAAGGAGGCGTCGTCACCGTTACCATCAGCGGCGACCAATTCTTCAGCGAGATTCGTATCGCTGGAAGCGAGGGCTACCTCGAGATCCTCAACGGCGGCGGCAACCCTTCGGCCAGCACACAGTTCGTCGCAGCGCCCTCGGTGAGCTACGAAGTCGAGGTCGATGAAGGCTCTGTGTCCGGAACGGACGAGTCGCAAGAGGTCACGGTTTCTTGGTCGCTAGCGAGCGTGGTGGACTGCTTCGAGCCGAACGACACCGTCGCCCAGGCGCGCCCGCTTGCGCTTGGTGAGACCGTCGAGCCGTTCTTGTTTGCCGGTCACACCAGCAACGACTGGCCAAGCTACGAGGACCACCACGACTTCTTTTCGGTCGAGGTCACGACGGCCGGGCAGCTAACGATAGAGCTGGTACCGCCGACCGCGAGCAGCGAAGCCGAGACCACCATTGCGACGGCCCTGCAAGTGCTAGCAGCCGATGAGACGGTGCTGCTCGACCGCTACGTGCTCGAAACGGTGCTCGAGGAGGTGGTCGAGGTTGACCCGGGCACCTACTTCATTCGGATTGAGCCCTTTTTGTCGCCACCCTTTACCGAATCGGTGGGCATCGGAGCCAACTGGACCAAGCCCTACCAGCTCACGGTGAACGGCCAGTAGACGGCAGGTATTGGCGTTGAGTCGCGGTGCTCCGCACGAGGACGGAGCACCGCACGACGCTAGCGTCAGTTCTGCGTCAAGGTCAGCGCAAAGGCGCCACCGGCGCTCTGGTAAGCGTCCACGAAGATGGTCACCGGAACTTGGGCCGTCACCGGGATGGTCAGCGATTCGTCTTGGTTGCCGGAGAAGTTCACGTCGGTGCAACCTACCTGGGTAGCGCCGTCCACGCAGTCAGTGCGAGCGTAAACACCCATGTCCACGTCGCCCGTCGGTGCGAGTTCAATCGTGAGCATGCCGCTGGTTGCGGGAGTGTAAAGGTACAAGCTCTCGTTGCCTGCGGTGCCTGCGCCGAAGGTGCATTCATCGGCATCCACCGGCGCTTCGAACAGCGTGGTGCCGCTGCTGGTGTTGCCCATCGTGGTGCCCGTATTGATGACGGTGGCGGCGTTGCAGAAGAAGTCGAGCTCGACCTCGCACAGCGCGCTGCAGCCGTCGTCGTCCATGGTGTTGTTGTCGTCGCAGGTCTCCGGCAGCGTGACGTTGCCGTCTCCGCACACCGCCGGGGTGAAAGTGGCGGTCAGGTTGTAGGGGCCTTCGGTTCCGGCCTGATAGGCGTCCACGAAGATGGTCCAAGTCTCTCCGCCGAGCGCGCCAATATCCACGATCTCGGTTGCTTCACCGTCCTGGTTGTTGTCCGAGCAGGCGACCTGGGTAGCGGGATCGGCGCAGCCACCGCGGACGTACAGCGCAAGATCTCCGCTGGTCGGGTCGGCCTCGATGTGGAGCTGACCGCGCGCCGGGGTGGTGAAGGTGTAGAGCTGCTCATTGCCCAAGCCGGTGACGAAGGGGCAGGTGCCTGCGAACAGGCTCGAGCCGCCAGCGCTGTCACCCGGTTGCGGCTCGAGCGCGACGGGGGCGGACGTGCAGGCCTCGCTGATATCGGCAGCGCACATGGCGTCGGTCAGACAGTCACTGTCGGCGCAGTCGGGGTATTGGTCGAGGTCATTGTCGCCGCCGTCCATGCAAACCTCAGGGGAGATGCACAGGCCGAGCTGGGGGTCGCCGTCTTCGAGCTTGCACTCGGCGGTGGCGATCGTGCATTGCGCCGAATCGGTGCAGGCGGGAACGCAACCGTCCACTCCACCGACGTCCAAGCAGGCGTAGCCGTCACGGCAGGTGTCGCCGCCGCAAGCGTCGACGCAGAAGCCGCCGCCGACCAGGTTGCAGACCTCCCCCTCGCAATCGGAGTCATCCATGCAACCGATGCTGCACAAGCCAGCGGGGAAGCCGGAGTTCAGCTCGGTCACGCACACGAGGTCCCCGCAATCGTCGTCGCTGGTGCAGGGGTTGCCGATCAGGGTGGGCGTCATCATCGTGCCGCTGCTCGCCGGCGCTACCACCGGAGGCATGCCGCCGGTGTTGTTGCCCGCGGTGCCACCTGTGCCGCCGGTATTGCTGCCGCCGGTGCTACCGCCGGTGCCCGAGCTTGCGTCATCCCCGCAAGCGACCGAGCCCAACGCCAGCGGCGCGCAAAGAGCACAAAGGAAAAGAGACCCAAGATTGCGAATAGAGCGCATGGGCCAGACTTATCAGATCCCATCGCTGAGGCGAACCCCGGTGCACTACGGTGCTGCGTCGTTTGGGCTTCGTTCTGCGGGCTCCGCGCGTAGGCTGCCGCGATGGACTTCACCGAACTCGCGAGCTTCGAAGCGGCGCACAAGCACCTGCCCTGGCCCTGGCTGGCGATTCACGGCCGAGCGTTCGCCTTCGTCAATGGCGCGGGCACGATCGAAACGCGCCTGCTCGACGGCGAGGCGCTCGCTCCTGGTCCGAGCTTCCCGCTGCCACAAGACCTCCATCTTCCAACGCGCCGAACCACCAGCCTGGCGGCCGACAAACTTCATGCGCTCCCACGCGGTTTGCGTGCGCTGGCCGTCCGCAAGGATGCGGCTCAAGTTGCGCTCACCGGCATGAGCAAGCAAGGCAGCGTGCTGGTCACGCTCGGCGCGGGCGCGGAGCAGGTCCGCTCGCGCGTTTCAACGCTGCTGCCAAAAGATTTTCTGCTGCATGCCGTGGCCTTCGATCGCAGCGGGACAAAGCTTTGGGTCTCGGCGGAGAGCAAAACTGAAACGGCGCTCTTGCTGCTCGACGCGCAGAGTCACCGCGTGCTCGGTGAGGTGCGCAGCGCGCCATTTCCGCCGCCTTCGGCGCACGAACTCTTCGTTCATCCGCAGGACGACGCCGTGCTTTTGCTCGCGGCGTGCGGACAAGATGGGACCTTCGCCCGGGTGGCCGGCTTTGCGGGGGATGAGCCGCTCACAGCGATCCCGACCGCGCTCGACGACACTGGCGACCCGGCTGGCTTCGTCGGTTTCTCGGCGGACGGGGCGCGTGTGCATTTGGTGGAAGACGCGGTCTTGCGCACCCACGCTTGGCCCGGCCTGCTCGAGCTTTCCTGCGCCGAGTTAGCCGACGATTTCGCCTCGGCCTACTCCGGGGTGGTGCTCAGCGATCGCATCTTGCTGGACGGTCACGACGCGGAGGAAGGCGACGTCGATCTCGTGATGCAGTTTGACCGCAGCGCGCTCGTGGGCCGCGTGCTGAGCGGACAAGCTCCCAGCGGCATGTGGCTCGGTCGCTTGGGGGCGGATGCCATTATTACCATCGAGTCGAAGGGCGAGCCGGCTCGCGGGCGGGTGCTGCGGGTCAAAGCGCTGCTCAGTTGAACGGCGCGAAGGCGAGCTGCGCTTCTCGGCTTCCGCTCGGCTTCCCGGTGAAATTGCGCTAAGGCTGGTCTCACGATGCGCTCGTCCCACCTCAGCCTGTTCGCCGCCTCCTTGCTCTCCACCTTTGCCGTTGCGTGCAGCGAGGACGCCAAGACGGCGGACCCGAACAACGTGGTGGAGTCCTCCTGCGAGGCGACCTTCGCCATCTTGCAGAAGGATGCGTACAAGGAGACGGCTGGGCGCTCGAGCGATCTCTGGCCGCCGCACACCACCAACACGTTGACCGTCAGCTGCGACGGCGAGGTCGTGCGTGAGGCCGTTCAGGCCAACCACGGCACGTTGCCCGGCGCCAAAGACGCAAGCGGCGACGTGATTTTGCAGCAGATGAAGGCCGTCGAGCTCGACGGGACGCGGGAGGAACTCGAGAGCCTGGCCGACGCGTTCGAGGCTTGCTCCTGTGATGGTGAGACCACCTTCCTCAGCTTGGATTCGCTCTCGGACACGGTGGTCAGCGACATCGTCGTGGAGCTCTCGCAGTACCTCTCGGACAACCTCGTTTGCGAGGGCGCGACGCCAGAGGAGATCGTGAATCACCTAGCAAACGGCGAAGTGGAGCCTGCGATCGGTAAGCTGAGCTACTGCTCGTGGAGCAGCGGGAAGTCGCTCGACGAGGGTCTCGACGAGGCGCTGGCCGCGGTGATCGCTGCCACCTCGGACTCGCTCAAGGACTACCACGTGTGCAACAACGACGCGGTGCTGCAGGCTGAGCTCGTCGCTTCGTTCGATGAGACGGGCAAGGTCGTGGCGTGTGATGCAGCGGTGGACGCGTGTCGCGGTCCGTTGTGGTTTTACGTTCCCTGAGGGGTTTTACGTGCTCTGAATCACTCGCGCGCCGTCGGCTCGTAGCGTCGCAGTTTGCCGCCGTCCTCGGTCGAGGTGCGCAGCTTGCCCTTCCATCCCAGGCGCTCAGCGACCTGCTCGGCGGCTGGGTCTGCCCAGCGGAGGCACTCGTCGTCAGCGCCGGGGCATTCGGCTTCGCCGAGCTCGAGCGGTTCGCCCTTGGCGGGCAGCGCGTAGAGGCGCACCACGCGCTCCTTCGACTTGGTGCCACGGCTCCCGAGCCCCGCGCCGAGCGCCTCCACTTTGTCGAAGGCGAGCTCTTCGGTCGCGAACGTAAAAGGGGGCACCGGAGCCATATGCTCGACAACCAGCTTGCTGCGCTTTGCGTCGATACGCGTGAGTCGGTTGGGCACGGTGACGGCGCCCAACATCACCAGGTAGGCCAGCGCAAAGCATACGAGTCCGCCCACGCGTGACATCGTTGGGCGCTTGCTGAAGAGGCGTTTAACGAGCAACACGCCGAGGCCCAACGTGAGTCCAAGGGCGAACGTGAAACCGAGGTGAAGGGCGATCCGCGAGACGAGTCCGCCGCCCTTCGCGAGCAGGAGGTCGTCGCCCTCGGGCCAATAAAGGCCGTTGCGGAAGGCCGCGAGGGCGTCAACCGGCATGCCGGCGCGAAGGCCAAGGTAGACGGCCCAAAACACCACGAATGGTGCGAGTAGGCCGGCCAGATGCAAGGTGTCTGACGCGGACTTGCGTTTCGCTTCTCTACCGATACTCACGGTGCTTGACCGTATGGAAGAACACGCCCGGCAGCCCTTGCGCAAGCTCTCGACGACGGGGCTCAAGGTGCGAAGGCGCAATCCTGCTCACACGACCAATCGTAGTCCTGGTATCCCGGCTCAAGGACCTCCCCAGCGCACGAGAACAGGTCGGTCTCCACGAGATCCCCACAACACGTTGCGCAGATCCGACCGGGCTGCCAAGCCTCGTACTGCAGTCCGATCTCGCTCTCGACCCAAACGCCCAGGGTGCCGTCCTCGAGCCGTTGCAGTCGAACCTCGGTGGCATATCTAGTGGCCCAATAGAAGCTGCCCCCCTGCGCGTTGGTGATCACGAGCTCCCGGTTGTCGAGCTGCGCCTGAAGCTCCCCGCCACCGTAGAAATCACAGCCGAAGACCGACCAGCGAACCGTCTCCCCCTCGACCGTCAGGCTGATCGCGTCCACCACTCCTCCGAGGTGGAAGGTCCCGTTGAGGCCCGTCGTGAGCTCCGGCTCGAACGGCGGAAGGCACTCCACCTCCGGCTGAGGATCGACAACCTCGTTGCCACCTGAGCCACCGGTTGCCGTTTCCCCATCGTCCTCCATCGCAGAATCACAAGCGATCGCGAACAAAGCCAACCCGATTGGGCGCCAAGCGTTGAGCATCCCGCGCGCTTGTGCAACCGTTACGCCAGCGCGTAGCGTCCGCACCTAGCGCTTGCGAAACAGCGTGCAGCTCTTGCGCACGCAGGTCGCAACGAAGGCGCTCGGCGGCGCGACTGCAGCGCACGGAGCGTTGCTGCAAGGCTCGCAGCGGAGCTGTTTGCACTGGGTACTGTCGCGCCACGAGAGCCAGGCGCGGCTCGTGACCGAGGGCTCACTCGGACAACAATCGCAGCACTCGCGGGTGGCAGTGATCGCGCAGTCGGCGTCCGTCTCGCAGGTGGTATCGCCGATCCGTGCGTTGGGGACGGTCGTGGAGGTCGGCGCGGGGGAGGCTGTCGCGTTGGTCGTGATGAGCAGCGGACCGGACGTCGCCAGGGAGGCTGATGCTGCGCTGGGCTGCGAGGTTGGTGAAGGCTCGCGCGGCGGGTCCTGCGGTCCGCAGGCTGCGGCGAGGAACGCGAAGGGGCTGAGCAGGCGCGCTGCGAATCGGAGCATGCCCGCTCGTAGCATTCTCCGAACGCGGAGGCTGGTAGCTTGTAGCGCCATGGTCGACGCACAATCGATTCGCTCTCAGGTCCTCGCGATTTGCAACGAAGAGGAGGCCGCGCGAGTCGACCGCTGGACGCTTTCGCTCGACCACGATGACCATGAAGCTACCTGGGCCGATCTGCTGCCTCATTGGCAGCCGCGGTCGAGCGATGCAATCCTGGACGCTGGCGCGGGCACAGGTGCGCTGAGCTTGACCTTGGTTCGACGTCAGCATCGATCGCTGACTGCGCTCGATCCGGCTGCGCCGATGCTGGGCCGACTGGGAGGGAAGCCCGAGCTGGCTTCGGTGCAACGTGTGCAAGGATTTTGCGATCACCCCGATGATGCCGCTCAGTTTGCTGACGGGAGCTTCGATGTGATCGCCTCGCGGCAGTTGACCAACGGGCTCTTCGATCCAATCGCTGCGTTTCGAAATTGGAATCAGTGGCTATGTGAGGGCGGAACGGTGGTGGTGATCGACGGCCTTTATGACCGCGATGCCTGGAGTGGAGCTTGGGAGCCTCTCGTCGATCAGCTGCCGCTTTCGGCCTGTCGAACGATGGCGACCGTGCCCTACTTGCTGTCGCGATGCGGATTTCGCGTCGAGCATGTGGGTTTGATGCAGGCGATCAATGCCCGGCCTTCCACGCGTACGCCACGCTACCTCGTGGTCGCACGCAAGACCGCTGATTGGCGGTCGCCCTTCAAGGTGTGAGGTCTAGCGCGTGCTCGCCGTGGCTCGCGCTTTGTGGTCTTTCGAGCGCTTCGCGCCTCCGCTAGGGTGCGCTGCATGAACCGGTTCGCGCGGCTCGCCTGGCCGCTGGTTGTCCTCTCTATCGTTGCCTGCGCCCACGACCCAGCTCCGCATGAGCGTTCCGCGCACGAGGTGGACTCGGAGGCGCCGACGGGCGCCACCGAGGCTTCGAGCGAGCCGCAGACCGCCGCGGGTCTGATGGTTGCGGGCAAGCCGATTGAGGTGCTCACGGTGGACGAGCTGGTCCTCGCGGTGAAAGCCCAAGGCTGGCTTGCGCCCAAAGACTTTCCAGCGGCCATGGCCGTGATGCAGCGAAAAGACGGTGGTCGGGAGTCGCTGACCTTCGTGTTCGACAAGCAGGGTGTTCGGCTCAACGTGATGATCGTTCGGCCCGTTCCCGGACAGAAGATGAACGACGAGTCGTCGGTCGCGAGCGCCAAGTCGACGTATGACTCCTTCCACGGAATGGGAAAGCCCGCGGCGATGGCTGGAGAGAGTGCCATCGTGGTGCTCGATGGGGCCATCGGCGTACCGGGCGCCTCGAAGGCCCAGCTTCAGGAGCTGTTTGACGCGTTGCTGAAGCGTTAGCGAGGCGCGTCGCAATCCTGCTCAGCGCTGTAAGCCAGCTGAAGCACGAGCGTTTCCCAGCCAATGAAAGCTCTGCTCCCGGTCCTGTTCGGCCTTGCCTCGCTTGCCTGTTCCACTCCAGCGAGCCAGGGCCCGGCCCACCCGAATCAGCCGGCGCCCAGCATGCAAAGCCCGGTTGCCCCGGCCCCTTCATCCGCGCCGAACCCAGCGGAGCCAAGCGCTCCTAGCGAGCCCACCGCGCGCGGCCCGCGCGAGTTCCCCACGCTGAGCGACGCCGGCCTGATCACGTTGCAGGAGATGAGCCTCATCGGGGAGGCCAACGTCCGAACACTGCGCGTGGCTGAGGACGGTAGCTGGAGCTTCGCAAAAGGTGCGGAGGAGCGCGCGGGCAAGCTGAGCGCCAAGCAGCTCGAGTCCGTTCGGGCGTTGCTGAAAGAGGTCAGTAGCGCCAAGCCGAGCGAAGGGATGGGACTGCCCTGTGATGCCCTACCGATGCACGCGGCTCGACTAAGTTTTGGTGGCTCACGCAGCGTCGGTTGGGCCGGGCCCCGGGCCGCCGCCCCCCGAGTCGGCGGCGGTCATGGCCAAGGTGCTCGTCCAAATCGGAGAGGGCCGCAGCGAGGCCGAGATCGAGCGCACGCTGTCGCAACGCTGAGCGTCGCGGCCGCTCTCTGCTCGCCTTCGCCGCGCTCGTGTGACTAAAGTCCTCGCCAATGCGCTGTGGATCCATCTTCGCTCTCGTGTGCGTGCTCGGCTGCGGTGACGCTGCGACCAACGCCTCCGGCTCGGCAACCGCTTCGGTACGCCCTTCGGCGCTAGGCTCAACCACCGCTCGTGCGAGCTCCAGCGCTGCGACAAGGCCGTCCGCGTCCGCGTCGGTTTCGGCCGCCGCTGCACCCAAGGAAGAACGTCCGCTCTACTACGACCGTGCGATCACCGAGGAGGATCTGCGCGGGCGTTCGCTGCGCGAGCTCTCGCTCTTGCGCAACACCATCTACGCCCGCACCGGCAATGTCTTTCGCCGTCCCTGGTTGGCCGAGCACTTCAAAGCCCAGGCTTGGTACAAGCCGGGCAACAAGCCGGAGCAGGTCGAGGTGCCCAAACTCGACCGCGAGAACGCCGAGAAGATCGGCGAGTACGACGCCAAGCTGACGAAAGAGGAGCTTGAGAAGATGCTCGCCGAGGTGCAGTCGCGTGCGTCTGCGCCGCGACCCGAAGACAAGGTCGAACTCTCACTTTTGTCGCAACGGCTCGGTCGGCTCGTAGGCAGCGAAGCAGCGATGGCCTCCCCGCTCGAGGAGATTTCGCGGCTGGACAAGCTCTTGTCGGTGGACGACTTAGCCACGCTCTCCAAGCGGGACCTGCGCATCTTACGCAACACCGTCTATGCGCGGCGCGGTAGGTCCTTCGACTCGAAGGTGGTGCGCGGCTACTTCGAGACCGCGAGTTGGTACAAGCCGCGTGCTGACTACAGCGATGCGCTCTTGAACGAGATCGACTCCAAGAACATCGCGATCATCCGCAGCGTCGAACAGAGCCTCGGCGGTCCGGAGCACGAGAATCCAAACTACGGCAAAGACGGCTGGTTCATCCAAGCGTGATGAGCCAGCCAGCGCCCGGTCGGGCGCTCCTTCTCTCGACGCTGCTGGGGCTGGTCTCCACGGCCTGCGATAGCGCGCGCGAAGACTCGACGCTTCCGGGCGCTTCGACGTCATCCGCCGCTTCTTCGCCTAGCGCCTCGACGTCACCCATCGCTTCGTCGCCTAGCGCCTCGTCGCAGGCGCCCGCCGCTCAGGTGGAGCCCGTCGAGCTTTGGTTTGGCGGTGATGTGCACTGGGGCCACGGTCGCAACGTCGCGGCTCGCTTGGCGCCGCTCTCCGAGGTGGTGCGCGGAGGCACCGGCTTCATCAACCTCGAAGGGCCGCTGACCTCGAGCGGCGGCCCCGGAGCGAGCATCGACGCGAGCAACAAGGTCACTCTTTCCAACCAGGCCGCCTTCCTCCCCGAGCTCAAAGCGCTTGGCGCGCGCTTCATCGGCGTCGCCAACAACCACGCAGGCGATCTCGGTGCGCGCAGCGTCGAGACCACAAGCCGGCTGCTGCGCGAGGGAGGGCTCGAGCCGATTGGGCTCAGCGCCGGGACGCGCAGCGTCGAGCTCGGTGGCCAGCCGCTTCACTTCGCTGCTTACGATTTGCTAACCCCAGCCAGCGAACGTTCGCGTGAGCTGGCTGCGCTCGGGCGCGAACCGGGGCTGCTGATCGTCGCCTTTCACGAGACCGGCCCTGCTTCCTATTTACCGAGCGACCGTCTGCGCGCCGCTGTCGACGAGGCAATCGACCTGGGCGCCGATATCGTCGTTGCGCACGGCACGCACGCGCTCGCCCCGGTCGAACGGCGAGGCCGAGCTGTGATCGCCTGGGGCCTCGGGAACCTGCTCTTCGACTGCAGCTGCACCAGCGAACGCGACGGCGCACTGCTTACGGTACGCGTGCGCGGTGACGAGCTCGAGGCCACGGTGGTCCCGATCGATGCCGGGCTCGGTGAGGCGCCCGTGCGGCTCTCGCACGACCCCGCGTTGATCTTCGACTTGCTCGAGGCGATTGGCAGTTCGCCCTTGTTGCGAAAGGGCGGGCGCGCGAGCTTTTGAAAACAACGGCTCGTTGGAGGCTGAGCATGCGCGGCCAACGCCGAAAAGATGTGCACCGGCCTCAGGTTGCAATCACCTTCGCAAAGGCCGCCAGCGTCCCGCTCCCAAGCGCGCGTGTCAGGAGCGGAGCCAATCGGGGTAACCCGGTTCGCTCAAGCAGTTCGCGGCGCGACCCTTCGGCCGCGTAGGAGAGGCTTCGTAGGCAGACGCCGACCGCCAGCTCGCGCGGCAGATGTTTGGCCGCGTGCGAAACGTTAAACAGTGAGGCCCAGCGCTCGACCGGAAGCGTTTCTAGCACTGTGCATAGCCGCGCTGAGATTCTCCGGACAGTGACTACATCCGTGTCGTCATCGGTTGCCACCACGAGGGAAACAAGCGCGGGAGGGCTCTCAATCCGCGCGATGGCATCGGTAATTGTCGACGCGCTGAGGCCGCCCAAGAAGGAGCGCGGCTCAAGCGTCGCGACGGCCTCGAGCTCCGAAGTCGAGGCAGCGGTAACCACTTGCGCCGCTTGTTCGCGAGCTGACTTCGAGCGGCCAAGAGCGGACCGAACGACCACCGATGCAACCTCTCCGCGCAGCGATTGCACACAGCGAGCTACCTCGTTGGACGGATCGGTAAAGCCCGTCGTGACCATTCGCTCGGCAAGCTCAGAAGCGAGTCCGCCCAGGTTCGGGTCGGCTACGACTACGCGTGCAATGGCAGGTAGCTGCGTGCGAGGCATGAACGGGAGAAGCGTCTTCAAGGCTTCGCGTGCGTCGGCGGCGTCCGCCGCAAGAAAGCTCATTGCGTAATCTGCGATGCGAGGAAGTTGCTCGAACGTGCCTGCACGCTGGGCTAGCCGAGCAGCTTGCATCGGCGTCAAGGTCGTCTGCTCAGTAAGCTCCTTCGTCAATCGTAGAGAGAGCCGCGCTGAGACGAGATCCGTTGCCGCAACGAGCTCATAAGTCCGCCCGCTCGCAAGGCTCAGTGAAACCGCCTCTCGGGCGAGTCGAGCGCGCTCGTCGGCACGGCTCGCTAGTTCGGCGCGGAAGAGCAACCAGCGTACTCGTTCATCTTCCGAGATGCTTGGCTCAGCCTCGAACAGCGCGGAAGCGAGCGCTCGAATTGTTCGGCGTTCGCCAACTGGCGCCTCCTGCGCTAGCGCCATCAGACACTCGATCGGGAGCAACCCCAGGGGCCGTTTGTTCGCGCTGGTTTGCGCCCAAACCGTCATGGCGATCCTCGTTGCATCACGACCATCTGCAAAGAGAGCACGGCGCCGCCAATCGAGATCGAGGAGATAGCCTTGCTCTCCCGCCCAACATTTCTGCCAGCGGCGAAGAAGCACCGTCGGTTTCAGCGGGCTTGTTCCGAACCTCAAGCGCGCACTGGTTTTACGCTTCGGGTGTGTCGGCAGCTCGATGTTTACGACCTCTGCACCAGCGGTCTCGAGCCAAGCAAGAACCTGCGGCAGATCTCCGTCCGGTGTCATCTCATCGGCGCGGGAGAAAGCGACAACAACGCGTGCTTCCTCCCCGAGTTCTTCTATCAGCCCGCGAACATCCTCGGCCAAGCCACGAAGTCCACGGGGGCCATCCGCTCCATAGGGTGAGTGCGCTCCGGCGCTGACGAGACCAACGCGAACGAGCGCCAACGCAAGCGCTGGTGGCAACCCTGAAACGTCGAGCGCGATGACCGAGGTGCTGTTGCCATACCCGAGTGTCACCAGTTTTCGATCCGCGAGGCGGCGGGCGCGCCATTCAGCCAAGACCGTCATTCGACGAAGGGCGGAGTTCTGCCCCGCACGGAGCGATCCCGCGCCCGGGCATTGGTGCCTTGCTGGCAGTCTTGTCCATTCCACGGTCGCCCGTCGCTACCGGACACGCCGTGCTTTCGCCCCGGTCGCTCGTGATGACTGCTCTTGGGGTGAAGTCCGAGTTCGCGGAGGATCTGGCCACAGGATGTGCATGGGTTCATTCGCTCGTCGTCGTCGTCGAAGGTCTCCATACGGCCCGAGTTGACCTCGTTGCGGAGCTGACGTCGGATCGCTTGATTCTCCTGTTCGGGATCTCGCAGAGTTTCTCCTGCGGCTTGCCTTTCCCGTCGTATTTGGTCGGCTAGGTTATGCAACGCGTCCACTTCTGCGCAGTTGCCATGGCTGTTGGTTGGTACCTGACCAGCTCCACTCGTACGGGCGTTTTCGACAGCAGAGGCGATGGCCGGATCATTCGTGCGTGGACGTCCCGTTCTGTCGGTACCGGCTGACCGCCCACTGACGGTCGTCCCATCGGGGCGCGTGATCGTCGTCCGCGGCATCAAGCCCGTTGGATCGACCAACCGCGTTGGCTCGTTCGCCGCGTACGCGTAAAGGTTGGTACCCCCGAAAACGCCTACTGGATCTGGGCTAATGTATCTTCCGAGCGCAGGGTCGTAGTAGCGAAAGCGATTGTACGACAGTCCGGTTTCGTCGTCGTAGTGCTGGCCTGCAAGGCGGAGTGGCGTCGGGCAGGCTTCATCCGCGCGGCCCCAGGCGTCGATGCGGACAGCCGCCTCGCTGATGCCGCTTGGCGCAACCACCCATTGGGGCGTGCCGAGTGGATCGTTCAGGTAGTGAAGCCAGCCCGAGTCATGGTCACGAACGCGGCGTCGCTCAGCCAGCGGCGAACCATCATCGTCGAACGCAAAGGTCGTTTCTTCTACGACCGGGTCCCCGCTCTTTTCCGCAATCGAACGTATCTGGTGGACAAGACGGGTACGATCCCAAAAAAATCTCGTGGTCGCTACCGTTCGGTTGCGGCGCACGACACGCTTGGAAACTCGTCGACCGAACGCGTCGTACTGAAACTCTACGACAGCGCCATCGGGTCTTCGAACTCGTGCGAGCATGTCATCCGCAGTCCATTCGTAGTGCGTGGCCTCGCGAACGTTGTCGCGGTCGACGAAGCTCCGCGTCAGTCGGCCGTGAGCATCCCACTGATAGGTGCGATCTCCGTTCTGAAGAAGTCGATTGCCGGGCCCGTATTGGCGCTTACCCGCGGCATTCTCAAAGACGTTCCCTCGTTCGTCGTAGGTAAAGAAGCGGGCAAGGTCAGCGCCGATAGCGGCTGCCAGACGGCCCTCCGCGTCGCATTCGATTGAGTTCTGGCCAGTCCTTGCGTCGCGCGTCGAACTGACTTCGCCGCGTGCTCCATAAGACCAACTCTGGGACACTGTCGGTCCACTCGGCTCACTAATGTCGGCCCTACGTTCAACCAGTCGGCCAATCGCATCACGAACGGACGTCACGGAGCCTCCTGCTCCGAGCAGTCGCAACACCTCTTGGTGATTGGAGTCGAACCCACGAACCACTTCGAGCCCATCCAATTCGAGCCGGACGGGACGGCCAATCGCGTCGCGTTCGACCGCAAGTTCGTGCCCTAGTGACGTCTTGCGCTGAACTACATCGCCCATCTGGTCCCACGTCAGCGAGACCTCGCACACAACTTCGCCGACCCGCGTCACCTGCCGCGTAGGCCAACCTACCGCATTGTAGTCGAGGTCAACGGAGACGCCGTTGCGCTTCGCGGAACAGAGTCGCCCTGCGCGGTCATAGCGAAACGTCTCATCGAAGTCGGGGCCCTGTCGCCGCAGCAGTTGGCCAAGCTCATCGTAGTCGTACGAGACGGACCTTGTATCGCTGCGTACTGTCTTTAATCGACCCGCTCCGTCGTACCGGTACTTGATGGTTCGCCCGTCGAAGGTGCGCTCAGTACTGACGCGCCCCGCAAGGTCGAGCTCGAATCGGTGACGTTCGTTCGACGCGTTGACGACCTCGCGTAGCCGCTGCTCGCGATCCCAATAAAAGCGGGTGACCGTCCCACCAGGGTGACGAACCTCGTAAACGCGGTGGTCCCCAGCACGCAGGAATTCGGTGGTGCGGTTGTCGGCGCCCGTCACCGCGACAAGATGCCGTGAGCCATCATAGCGATACCGGACAACTCCTCCCGTTGCGGTGAAGACCTGAACGACGTCACCACGCTCATCAAAGGCGTAGCGAACCTGGGCGAGTCCTCGACGCACGGCGACGCAGCGGCCAAAGTAGTCATACGCTCGCTCAGTAACCGTGCCGCTGCGGTCCTGCTCGCGCACTAGATTGCCATGGGCGTCGTAGTGTGAGCGAGAGACGCCCCCGTTGGGAGCATGGGTCTCGATGATCAGCCCGCGAGCGTCATGCCGCACGAAGAAGACGGCCCCCAGCGGATCAGTCCAGGATAGCCCATCCGGCAAAGAACGAATCTCGGTCAAGCCGCCCAACGGATCGACGACACGCTCGATGTTTCCTCGGGCGTCGCGTTCGTACTTTGTGCTGCCACCGAGGGCATCTACTACTTCGAGCAGGCGTCCAAATTCGTCGCGCCGGAACTCTGTGCGCCCCCCAGTGGGATCCGTGAAGGACGCCATGTGACCGTTCTCATCGTAGGTCCGCGAGTACACAGCACCGGCGCGCACGGCCTTGTCAACCTTGCCGTGTTGGTTTGCGAAGACCCGGTCGTGAGTAACGGAATCTACGATCTCTCGAAAGCCGTCCGACGAGAACGTGAGGAGGCAGTGGTAGATGCCTTTCGCCGGCGTGACACCGTCCGAAAGCACGTTCGGCAGCTCGCGTGCGAGGCTTTCGTCCACTCGCCCAGGATAGTCACCCCAGGTTTCGATACACCGCCCGGCGTCATCGTACCGATAGTGATAGGTCAGTCCAGTTGGGTCTCGCTGTGACATCAGGAGATGGTCGACATACTCAAACGAGTTTGTGCAGCCGGCAGCATCGGTCACCAGGGTCAGGTCGCCCTCGCTGTCGTAGGCGTAGTCGGCGAAGCGAACCCAGCGTCCTTGCTCCCACGCGTTCTTTACCTCGAACGCGGCGATTTTGCGGTTCGGGTGGCGGGCGACACGAATCACTCGGCCAACGCAATCTTCAACAGACGCAAGAAGGGTCGACTCGTAGCTCAGGCGGATGGTGTTGCCGAATCTGTCGCTTACGGTCTTGAGCTGGTACCCCGCCTCGTCGTGTACATCCGCCGGAGCCTCGAAGACGAGCTGTGTCCGGTTCTCCAGCAGAAGGACGAACCTTGCCCCGTGCTTCGAGAGCACCCAACCCTCGGGCCCATAGGCGCAGAGGCCGTCCTCGAAAGCGTCGAAATCAACAGCAGTGCCGTCCCACTTGAAGACGCGAAAGACGCTGCGTGTCGTCTCGATCGACCAGGCGAGCGAGTGAGACCAACCAAAGCCAAGGCCGATGTCGCGACGTCGAGCTCCGCTCGAGTAGGCGCGCATGACTACGAGTGGCAGCGGCCCGGCAAGGGAGAGGTCGGCGACAGGGAGTGTGAAGGTGCGGCCAGTCGCTACGTCAACCGGATCGCCTCGCGACATCGACCCGCTGCTGTTCGCATGATGGTTGGGGCATCCGGCCTGACCGCCGCTCGCGCCGTCGGTCGACTGGGCGTTCGTTCCGTCGGGCGTCGCCGCGTCCCCCGATCCGTCGCCGTTGCCTGGGCCATTGCCGTTACCCTGGTTGCCACCTCTTCCGTTTCCTCCTCCTCCACTGCCCCCGCCGCCGAGCACGGCGATGGATGGACACATTCCAGGAATCGGAGGGAGGTTGGGGACCGGTGCCGTTCTAGCCACGCAGCTGAAGCTATCCGGTCTTGGCTCACTTCGTTAACCCAAGTTGCGTATCCTGCCTTTACTCGAGCGTGCAGTCTGCGCCAGCGACCGGCAGGCCACCGCTCGATTGAGGGAGGGTGATCGCGGGGTAGTAGCCGACGATGTTGAAGCACACCACGTTGTTTGTCTCCTCGCGGCAAGGGACCATCTCGTTGGTGCAGTTCCCCCAGGTGACTGCCGCAGCTCGCTCGTGGCGCACATGTCAACGCGCGTGTCGTCGGTCAGCCTCGCGCGCTTGTTCATCCAAACGCGTTCGCAATGCGAGTCTCGAGCAGCTGCGCTCCGTCTTTGAGACGATGCGCGAAGGCGTACTAGGTGACGCATCCCGAGGACGCTCAGCTGCACGGCACGCTCCCCGCCGAACTCCTCGCAGGTACGCGCAAGAGCTTCACGCTCGATAAACGCTACATCCGAAAAGACGGTACGAGCTTTTGGGCGCTCACCTCGGTGAGCTGCTCTCGTCTCGCCGATGGCTCGTTGGGCCCACGCGTCGCGGTGATCAAAGACATCAGCGAACGCAAAGCAGCGGAGTCGGCGCTGGCTGCTTCCCTTGCAGAGAACCAAAAGATCGTTCTCGAGCTGCAGTCGGCCTTGGAGGAAGTAAAGACGCTCAAGGCTCTGCTCCCGATCTGCATGCACTGCCGGAAGATTCGCGACGAAGACGGCACTTGGGAGAGCCTCGAGCACTACATCGGTTCCCACACCGACACCCAGTTCAGTCACGGCCTGTGCGCAGAGTGTCTCGAAGAGCACTACCCCGAGATGGACCCCTGACAAAGGGCCGGCCGTTTTCCGCAACTACTCCAGCGTGCAGTCGGCCGCTGCTGCGGGCAGCCCTCCGCTCCACTGCGGTGAGGTGATCGCGGGGTAGTAGCCGACGATGTTGAAGCACATCTCGTTGTTGGTCTCTTCGCCGTAGGGGACCATTTCGTTCGTGGAGTTCTCCCAGCTGCAGATGGTTCGCACGCGATCGCCTACGTCGATGTCGATGTCGGTCGGGTAAAGCAGCTGGCTCTCGAAGCTGAAGTTGGTATCGACGATGGTGCGCTCGTCACCGTTCGCTGAGGTGACGGTGGTCTGCATGGCGCGCCCGAGGCTGTGCATGTGCGGCCAACTCTGAAAGATGTGCACCGGCATCACTGGCTCCGCCTGCGTTGGTACGGAGAAGTCACAGGTGAGCTCGCTGGTCGCGTTGGGCGGCAAAACGAAGTTCGCCCCGCCGAAGGACATCACGCCCGCATCGAATTGGCGCAGCTCGCTCGTGGTGCACATGTCGACGCGCGTGTCGTCGGTCAGGTCCTCGGCGTTCGCGTAGTTGTTGTAGTGCATCTGGATCACGAGGTTCGCCGTCTCGCCGCCCTCCAAGGGGAAGCCCGCTTGTTCGGGCAATTCGTACGCCGGTGCGCCGGGCGCCCAGGCGTAGAGCAGCTCCCACTTGGGCGGAAACAGCGCGCAGTCGAAGGGCTCTTCGGACTCGAGGCTGGGCGTGCGGAAGACCAGGAAGTGATGCACGATGGCCGCGTTGTCGACGGCCGGACCGAGCCCGACGATGTGGCGCTTGGCGCCGGTGTTTTCGACCTGCAGGCCGAAGCACTTGGTCTCGTCTTCAACCCCGGCGGGCATGGTGTAGGGCGCCTTCTTCGCGAGCACGACGTCGGTCTCGCAGCTCAGCGTCGATGGAGCGCCACCCTCGTTGATCGGCTCGCACGAATCGCCCTCGGCTCGGGCTGGCATGCCCGCGTCGAACCAAGCCGAGAGCACGTCGATCTCGGCGCTGGTGAGCGCTTCATTCGGGGCTGGCGGCATCGGTGAGGTGGTCGCGCTCACGCGCGCTAGCACGAGCTCGCTGAGGGCTGTTCCGTCGAGGCCCGAACCGCTGAAGTCGTCGACGTTGGTGAGAGGCATCGGTGCCCCGTAGAGCGGCGGGTCAGCGTGACAGCTCGTGCACTTGGCCATCACCGTCTGCACGTCGCAGGGCAGAGCCTTGGCGGGATCATTCGAGTCCCCGCTCGTCCCACTGTCACCACAGGCCGCAGACGTCAGTCCCCAAAGGAGCAGCCACGCACGCTTGTTCATACAAGCGCCATCGCAAACCGTGTGCCGCGACGTGAGGGCGCTTCTGCTCGAAACAATGGCGGGCCGCTCGGGCGCAGCCGAGGCGTGCCTGCCACCAGCGTGGCGCGCACGCCACGCATCGCTTCCGGCTTTCGGTGTCCGTAAAAGTACCGTTCTCGTTTCTATGGGACTCTTCTCTCGGGCTCCGCGAAGCTATCCAACCGGAACCATTCGAGTCAGCGACGAAGGACTACGGGCGCGGCTCAGCTTTATTGGTTTGAATGCGGCTGATTTGGGGGTGGTGCAGGCGTGGAGTGAGGTCTGCCGCAAGGCTCTCCCGGCCGTCTCCCAGGCCTTCTACTCGGCGGTGTTGGGCACTGGTGCGACGCGCAAGGTGCTCGAGAAGCACACCACGGTGGCCAAGCAGAGGCCGGTGATCGAGCGCTACTTGGGAACGCTATTGGACGGTTGCCTCGACGACGCCTGGATCCAGCTCCGGCTCCAGGTTGGCAAGCGCCACGACGAGATCGATCTCGACTGCATGTTCTACTTCGGGGGCTACGAGAGGGTGCGGGCCGGCTTCACTGAAGCGGTCAACGCCGCGGGCGCAACGCCGGAGGAATTGACGCGTTTTCGTGACGCGTTGGGCCGTCTGCTGTTCGCCGACGCTGCCATAACGCTCAACGCGCTGATGGAATCACGGGCTGTGAAGCTTGCGCGCGCCGAGCGGTCGGAACGCGAGCGCTTCGGGCTCTTCCTTGGTGCGGTCAAGCAAACCGTCGGCGACATTGCAGGGGGCGACCTTACGGCGCGGATCGCGTCTTCGGAGGACGCCCACTTCGAGCAGGTTGCGAGCCTCTTCAACGGGGCCATCCGGGACATTGGCAGCGCGATGGGGCAGGTGACCGAGGCAGCGGCGCAGATTGCAAAGGCCTCGCACGAGGTCACGGCGGGAAGCCAATCGAGTGCACAGGACACCAGTCAGCAAGCCGCCACGCTCGCAACCATCGCCGGCTCGCTGGAGGAGATCACCGGCGCGAGTCGCCAGACTGCTTCCAACGCCAGCGAAGGTCGCAAGCGGGTCGAACGCGCTGTCGATGACGCGACTGCCGGTCTCTCGGCGATGACGAGCCTGGCCGAGACGATCGGTCGGATCAAAGAGTCCAGCGATCAGACGGCGCGCATCGTTAAGACCATCGACGAGATCGCCTTCCAAACCAACTTGCTCGCGCTCAACGCCGCGGTCGAGGCGGCTCGGGCGGGCGACGCGGGACGAGGTTTTGCCGTCGTCGCCGAGGAGGTGCGCAGCCTGGCCATCCGCAGCGCAGAGGCGGCCAAGACCACCTCGCGCATGATCTCCGAGGCGCAGCTGAGCGCCGACGCAGGCGTCTCGGCCGAGAAGGAGGTGTC
>CAITIQ010000107.1 GCA_903892415.1 uncultured delta proteobacterium
GCGCAAGCGGAGGCGCGGGCGCAAGCGGAGGCGCGGGCGCAAGCGGAGGCGCGGGCGCAAGCGGAGGCGCGGGCGCAAGCGGAGGCGCGGGCGCAAGCGGAGGCGCGGGCGCGGCCACAAGCGTTGGTGCAGGCGGCGAGGCCTTCTCGCTCGATGGCAGGGAGCTGGAATCATGCCGGCTCCTCGACCTGGGGCTCCCATTCGTTGAGTGCACCTACTACCGAGACTGTGGTGGTGCTGGCCGGCCTTCGCATCGCGTGCGGCAGCTCGCTGCGGCTCCTCTGTTCGCGCTGACCGCGCAGCGCGAGGCCGCGAGTGTGCTCTCCTTCGTCGATCTCGCACGCGAGCTGCACGCCCATCGCGCTCCGCGAGCGCTGGTCTTACGGGCGCTCCAGTGTGCGCGTGAAGAGGTCGGGCATGCGCGTGCCTTCGCGGCGCTCGCGCGCCGGGCTGGCCAGCCGATCGCGCCGTTGCAAACGAGCGGCTTTGTCGTGCGTTCACTCGAGGCGATCGCGCTCGATAATGCGCAAGAAGGGCTGGGGACCGAGTTTGTGGGGGCGCTGCGTTTGCGTGCTCAGGCGAGGTCTGCGGCGCCCGCGTTGCGCCCGATGTTTGCGCGCATTGCTCGCGAAGAAGCCGGCCATGCTGGGTTCTCCATAGAGCTCGATCGCTTCCTGCGCGCCAAGCTCGGAAGCGCCGCGCGCAAGCGGCTCACGGCTGCACGCCGCGAACAAATGCACCAGCTGAAGCTGAGCGCCACGCACGAACCACCGCGCTGGCAACGTGAAGAGCTGGGCATGCCGTCGGCGGAGCTATCCTACGATCTGGCCCGCCGCGCCGAAGCACTTGCCGACGCTGCGCTCGCATGAAGCCAGCCTGAACGGGCGCTGTAAGGTCCGCGGAGTTCCAGCGTTCTTCTTCACCATGTCGCGAGCTCTCTCCAGCCTTCTCTTCCTCCTTGCGAGCTCCTGCGCCGCTGAAATTCCCCACTGGACCGCGCCGGATCTGAGCGCCGAAGGGGGCTGCTCGCTGCAGCTCGAGTGCTCCGGGGATGATCGAGACTGCATCGAGCGCTCAGCTTCGGCCTATCAGTATTGCGCGCTCGATCGCATCCGTCAGACCAGCGAGGGCAAGGCCGCACGCTTCGAATTTGATGAGCTCGCGCGTGTGGCACTCAGTCGGAACTCCCGTTGCCAGGTCGCTAGTGCGGAGGCTCGCGGCGCGATTGCAAAGCGCGTGATCGAGCTTGTTCCGGCGATCGTCGCTGAGATGAACCAGGTCGCCAATGATGGCCGCGTCGATCTGGCGGCGCGCCGCGCCGAGCTCGTGCTCACGGTCTTGCGCACCTTCGATCAAGCGCCGATGGACGAGGTCGCCGCGGTGATCGACCGTGCTCGGGCCTTTCACCAAGCGGAGGCCGAGCGCTTGGCTCAGAGCTTTCCGGCGGCCTCGGCTTATCACGCCTGCAGCGATTACGGTCGCAACTGTCCACGTAGCAGCGTCGTCAGTACGCTCACGCCAGAGCTTCAGCGGGTCGGGGACGCGGATGCGCAGGCGCTCGGGCTTTGGGTGGTCAAGCAAGGGCCGCCCGAGTGCAGCGCTGTGCTCGAGCGCTTGCCGCCGAGTGAGTCCGGCCCTCCGCCCTTCGCGCTCACCTCGAGCCCGGCGCGCTTCGACCTTTTCCAATGTGGCGCACTCCCGGTCGAAAAGGTGCCGACGATGTTTGTCTGCGGCAACCAGACCGCGAATGCCACCGTCTCAATCGAGCGCTACGCGATCGAAGGGGCGATCCGCATCGGGGCAGAGAGCTTCCCGTTCAAACGCGTATTCGAGCAGCAACGCACCGACCGGCCGCTCACCGGCTGTTACAACGTCCCAACCGCGGCCTTCGCGACGGCTGAAGACGCAGCGCTCTTCACGTTGCGTGATCAGGGCTGGGCGCACGTTTACGCGCACTTCGAGCCACGCGCCGACCGGCTGCTCTTGGTCGCCATGCGCGCCGCCCGTGATGGGGATCAAGACCGCGCCGACGCGGCCTACAGCATCCTCTTGGCCGGCTCCCTAGGCCATCAACATCAAGCCCTCGCCGATCGCTGGTTCGACCGTCGCTTCGGTAGCGAGACGACGCAGCTACCAAGCTATGCCGAGGGCATCGATGGTGGGGGTGTGGTCAATAGTGAGCTAGGTCTTGCGACGAGCTGGCGCTGGAGCCCACCGTCTTGCTACTGAGCCCGCGACTTAATCGTGCGCGACCGCGAGCCGGCTTGGCCAGTCACGAGCATGACGATAGCCTGATGCATGCTTAATCAACCTTCGACTTGGAGCGCTCCTGTGGGGACCTTCCGCCGCAGTACGATCGGACTCGCGCTGTTCGGAAGCCTCGTACTCGGCTGCCCGGGGCCCGAGCCCAGCGCGTCGGGAGCCGGAGGGGCCGTGGGCAACGGCGGCAAAGGCGGTCAAGGCGGTGACGACAAGGGCAGCGCTAGCAGCACGTCCACCGGGCCTAACGTTGGCGGCGAGGGCGGCGGCGGTATGAGCTCGAGCAGCACGAGCACAGGCGGCATGAACAGCGGCGGCGAAGGCGGCTGCGGCATGGCCGAACTTGTGGATTGCGGGGACTGCGGATTTGTTTGTGCCTTCCCGAATGACACCACGGTGGGTGCCGAATGCGTGGCTGGTGCTTGCAAAGCGACGTGCGCAGAACACCAATTTGACTTCGTCCCTGACGTCCCCGACGATCAAGCGACTTGGGGGTGTGAAACTCTCGGTCGGCGAGTGTTCGTGACTGAGCAGAAGTTTGTGGGCACGATGCTTGGGGGCGTCGCGGACGCAGATCTAGAGTGCCAAGCCGCTGCAATGAACGCGGGCCTTGGTATCGCTTGGAGAGCCTGGTTGAGCGATGATACGAGTGAGCCTGCGGACGACATTGAGCAGTCGTCAGACCCCTACTACCTTGTTGATGGAACGAAGGTTGCCGACGACTTTACCCACTTGACCAGCGTAGGGCTCGGGACCGAGCTGGCGTCAGCGATCAATCGTGATGAAAATGGAATGTTGGTGGCCAACGGTGAGGCTTCTGTCTGGACAGGAACCTCGCCCTTTGGCCTGTTGGAGCCTAACTGCTATAACTGGAGTTCGAACGTACCGGCAGGCGCCACCGGTGTCGTCGGCGACGCCAATAGGAAAGATGTGGGTTGGACCAAACTGCTCATCCAGCGGCCGTGCGGCACCGCCGCCCACCTCTACTGCTTTGAGCAGTGACCATGTCTACAAGCCTATCGAGCACCAAGGTCGGTATCTCCGACACGGTCGTCAACCCCCAAGGCCCAGTTGAAGTAACCGGTATATCCGAGGCCGCTTTGGGCGGGAGCCTCGAGGGCAAAGCTCCCGGCGAGGCTAGCTATCAAATCCTCGGCAAACTGGGCGAAGGGGCGATGGGCGAGGTCAAGCTCGCCCGGGACCCGGTGTTGCGCCGCACCGTGGCGCTGAAGTCACTGCTCTCGCAGGTATCGCGCGACGGCACGATGTTGCAGCGCTTCGTCGGTGAAATGCAGATCACCGCGCAGCTGGATCATCCGCATATCGTCCCGGTCTACGGCTTCGAGCGCAGCGCCGAGTCGGTCTCCTACGCGATGAAGCTGGTGCAGGGCAAAGAGCTCGAGCACCTGATCCAGGAGACGCTGGCGCTAATCGAGGAGGGTAAGCCGGTGGAAGCCGAGCACTCTTTACAGACCCGCCTGGAGATATTTACCAAGGTATGTGACGCCGTCGCCTACGCGCATAGCCGCGGCGTGATTCACCGCGATCTGAAGCCCTCCAACATCATGATCGGCCGCTGCAATGAGGTGTACGTGATGGACTGGGGTATCGCGCGGCAAATGGGGGAGCCCGGGGCGACGCAGGACCGTACCTCGGAGACGGTAAAAGAAGACGCGGCTGCCGCGCAGACCAGTCGCACGCGCGTGGGCGCCACCGTGGGCACGCCGATCTATATGTCGCCCGAGCAAGCGGCTGCGAAGAACAGCGAGCTCGACGGGCGCAGTGACCAATATGCACTAGGGCTCATCCTGCAAGAGCTGGTGACGCTCGAGATCGGGATGGCCGGCGACACGGTTCAGATGGTGCTCGTCAGCGCGCTTCAGGGCAAGCGCAACGCGATGCGCTCGGACAAGGTCGAGGTCCCCCGAGAACTCACTGCGATCGTCAATCGCGCCTGTCAGCTGCGGCCCGAGCATCGCTATGCCTCGGTCACCGAGCTCGCGGCGGATGTCCGTCGCTACATGAATAACGAGGCCGTCACGGCCCTGCCCGACAACCTGACGCGGCGGCTCGGACGCTGGCTCAGCAATCACCGTATGTTGGCGATAGGCCTATTGGCGGCGACCTTCGCGTTGGGCGTCGCGGGAGCAGGCGGCGTGTGGGCCTACAACCAAGTAAAACTGGCCGAGAAGCGCAACCGCGAGGTGCGCTTGGTCGAGGTTCAGGCTGATTCGTCCAACCGTGCGCAGCAGCTGGATGCAACGTTGGTCGGCTATCAACAATCGCTCGAGCGGCTCGCAGGCGCGGCGGGCATCATCGTTGAACGAGGCAATCTTCCGCCGTTCGAGCTCCTGACCGAGGAGCGCTTTGGCCGCGGCGAGCAAAAGCTGGAGGGCCTGGTCGAGTCGCCGTTCTACGGCTCGAGCGTCAGCTTCGATTGGATGGTAGCGGCTCGCGCCAAAGATGCGGACGTTGGTCAGGTCGAGGCGAACTTCGGCGCGCTGCAAGCCTTGGGGCCGGCGCTTCCGCGCACCTTGATCGAGAGCCTCGGAGAAGACGAGCAACGGCTCTCGGAGCTGGCGCAGCGTGAAGTACTCGCCAAGACCGGCGCGCCGATCATGCGCATCGGTTTCGCGCTGGAGACCGGCTTGACGGCCTCTTACCCCGGTATGGTCGGATTGGGGGTCAACGCCGACGGTCGCGCCGACGAGCTGTACAAGCGCGCAAAACAAGAGGGCGGCGTGGTGTGGGGACCGCCGGTCGCGAACAACGACAAGATGCTGCTTTATTGCGCCACCACCATCCGCGCGCGGGACGGCCAGCCGCTCGGGGTGGTCCGCTTCGAGATCGACGCCCAACGCGCAATCGCCTCGGCCTTGGCCGGAGATCGCGAGCAAGTTGAGACCTCGTTGATCGTCGATCGCAACGGTAAGGTCTTGGCCCAAAACGCTAGCGACGCCGCCAACAAAGAGCCGGAAATGCTCAGCAGCGAAGAAGTCCGAGCAGCCATCGGGCGCGGCGAGACAGGCTACTTCGCCACCAAGCGCAATGGTCGGGATGTGCTGGTTACTTATCAGCCTGTGCCCTCGATGGATTGGTACCTAGTGACCGTGGCCAACGTCGCAAAACTCGAGCAGGTGACCCCATCGGAGGGCCCGCAACGCGCGAGCGTCCCCGTGACCAAGTTGAACCCGACGGCCAAGGCGCGCGCGCCCTTGCCCGTTGCCAGTCAGAAGGCTCCACCACCGGTTCTCCCGCAGCCGCTAGCAACGCCCAGTGCCTCGGTCTCGGCCAGCGCGTCGGCGAGTGCGTCGGCCTCGGCCTCGGCACCTCGCCCAGGAGTTCGCCCGCCTTCTGTTCCAACGGTAAAGTCCCCGCCGAACCCGTTTGAGCCGTGGCCTGTCTACAAACCGCGAACCCAATGACCAAGCGAGCTTTCCCGATCCTGCTCACGCTGCTCGGCGTGTGCTTCCCCGTGACCGAGCTGCACGCCGACGAGAGCGAGCCGCCCGAGTGGACTCAGGCGGCCAAGCTCCTCGATGAAGGTCGCGCGCTGATGGCCAGGCCTGCGACCTTGGATCGGGGTTGCGGTGTGCTCGAGCAAAGCTACGCGCTTCGTCAACGAGGGGACACCCTGCTCAACCTCGCCGAGTGTCATCGCCGGCAAGGCAAGACCGCAACCGCGTGGCGTGAGTTCGACGAGGCCATCCGCGTCGCCACTGCGGTCGAGTTCAGCGAGGCGATCAAGGCCGCTCAGGTCCATCGCGATGGCCTCGCAAAATTGCTCTCCGAGCTGGTGATCGAGACGCCCGTTGGCGCCGACCGACCGGAGGGCTTGGTCGTGGTATTGGACGGAAAACCGCTACCCGAACAACAATGGGGGGAGACGCTGTACGTCGATCCCGGGGTTCACAACGTTGAGGCCACCGCCCCCAACCATCGACCGTTTTCGGGCTCCGCAGAGGTTAAGAACGCGGGCGGTCGCTCGCTGATCGTGGTCAAGCTCGAGTTCATCCCGCCCCCTCCGCCAGCGCCCAAGCCACCTCCGCCCAAGCCTCCGCCGCCCGTCATGGTCGAGCCAGAGGTGCCGATCTGGGCGCTGGTCGTTGGAGGCGCGGGGCTCGCGTTGATGGGCGCCTCGGTGCCCTTCCTTCTCGACAGTCAGGCCGCAGGGGATCTTCTTGACGCTAACTGCGGCGGTGATCGCCGGCCCGCTTGTGGAACCTTCCCCTTTGACGAGCCCTACGACCGCGAGATCCGCAGCTTTGCGCTGTTCGTGGGCATCGGTGGTGCCGGCGCGATCGCGGTGGGCGTTGGCACGCTTGGCCTC
This sequence comes from uncultured delta proteobacterium, assembly GCA_903892415.1. Lineage (GTDB taxonomy): Bacteria > Myxococcota_A > Polyangia > Polyangiales > Polyangiaceae > Xiheicaenibacterium. Next base: position 6,590 of record CAITIQ010000107.1, read on the forward strand.
ATCCTCGAGCTCACTGCGCCTGCAAGCCCGGTCGCTTTGCTGCCTTGGGCCGACCTCAACACCGTAGGCGCTTCGCTCGTCGGTCGCTTTTAGCCTCGCGTCGTTCGATGGCACCCTGTCTCGCTTTGACCGATGAGTCGCTGTTTGCAGGGCGCTATCGGGTGCGGTCGAGCCTCGGCGCTGGTGGAATGGGAGCGGTCTATCGCGTCTTCGACGAGATGGTCGGCGAGGAGGTAGCCCTCAAGATCCTCACGGAGGGGGACCTTGCGGCCTCCGAGAGATTTCGTGCGGAGGTCCGGCTTGCCCGTCGCATCACTCACCGCAATGTCGGACGCACGTTCGATATCGGAACCGATCAAGGCTTGCTCTTCATCACGATGGAGCTGATCGAAGGGCGCACCGTCCTCGATTGGATCAACAGCGGCCTTTGGTCCGATGCAGTCGTGGCGTGGCTAGCCTCCTCCGCGGCGCTTGGTCTGGCAGCAGCGCACCATGCTGAGGTGGTCCACCGGGACTTGAAGCCCAGCAACCTCCTCGTCACAGAAGATGATCGCGTCGTCCTGATCGACTGGGGCATCGCTGCCTTTCGGGACCTAGGGGAGCACGGCATAGCTGGAACGCCGGACTACATGGCGCCCGAGCAGCTTCTGGGGGAGCCGCCTGCTCCCGCCCAAGACATCTATTCACTGGGGCTGGTCATGTTCGAGCTCCTGGCTCACGAGCGGCCCTTCCCGGGGGCATCTTCGAGGGAGCGGGCCCAGGCGCGGCTCGTTCAGGAGCCCGCCTTCTCGCTGCTCCCGAGCGGGACTGCGCTCACGCCGATTCTTCGGCTCTGCCTCTCGCGTGACCCGGCCGCCCGCCCGCGAGCAGCCGAGCTCGAGGCGCTGCTTCGGCCCCGCAGCAGCAAAGACTTCAAGGCGCCGCCTTCGCAAGTCGTGCCGGAGTTGACGAGCGTGAGCGCGGAGGCACCCACACGGGTCGAACCGTCGGCACCAAGTTCGCTTGGCTCACTCTCCCACGCCGCGCTGATGGCGTACCTGCGCGGTCTCACGCTCTTTCGTTCTCCCACGCGCTCGTTCAACGAGTCCTTCAAGGCGCTGAGCGAGTGTGTCGAGCTCGCGCCCCAGTTCTTGCCCGCTGTGGCTGCGCGCGCCCTCGCGGCGTCGTTCGTCCGCGTCTATCTGCTCAGCTCGAGCGGACCGCAGCCGGAGCTCGACGAGGCCGTCGCACTGGCGGAAGAGCGCGCAAACCACTTGGCCGATACCCACGTAGCGCGCGGCCTCTTGCAACTGCGAGACGCCGACTTTGCATCCGGGGTGCGCTCGCTCACAGAGGCCGTACGACTCGATCCCCGACACGCCCGAGCCCATGAGCACCTGGGACGTATCGAATGCGAGGCCGGTCACGCAGACCGCGGCGTGCGCCGCATCTTGGGCGCACTCTCGCTCGACCCTGCGTTTAGGGCCGCGCTGTCGCTGGTGGGCCGCGCCTATGCACTACGGGGGCGGGTGGATCTTTTGGACGAGGCCTTGGCCTTGAGCGCCGCCATGGGCCCCGTGACGTACGAAGAGGCCGTGCTGGAGGCACGCTTTGCCTGTTGGTGGGGGGACAAGGCGCGGGCTAGCAAGCTGCTCTCCAGGCTCGCGAGCGCCAGCGCGTCGCTCCCATTTCAGATCGCCATAGGCATTGCGCGAGTGACGCTCGATCACAGCGAGCTATGGGCTGTTCGCGAGCAGTTTCGAGCGGTGACGACGCTCAGCCCCCGGTTGCTCTTGTCAGGCCTGCAGAGCGCTGCCGAGATCGAGGGGGCCATCGGAGATCCAATGCAGTCGCTCGACCTGCTCGAGCAGGCCGATCAAGTCGGCTTGGTCGACATCGAGTGGCTCGCCCACTGTCCAGCCTTCGAGGTCGTCCGGGATCACGAACGCTTCGAGCGCGTGCTCAGCTCCGTCCGTGTCCGAGCGCAGGCCGTTTGGACTACGAAAGCTCCAGCGCTGCCACCCGTCGGTTGACGCGCGCACTGTGTACCGCGGCGCTGTTGGGCAATGCGGCGTTGCTCTGCCTGGGTGACCTGGATACGTTCAAGATCTCATGGACTTCGACTGCGAATTATTGACGGCGGGTCACGTGTCGGTCGCAGCGAGGGTCTTCTCGCAACGTGGTCGCGTTGGGGTAACGGTCGTGGGCAAGGTGACCTTCGCCTTGGTACCTGACGGAGTGATGCAACTGCTTGCGCCCAACCCCATCCACGCTGCTGAGCTGCCGCGAGCCGATGGCGTTTTGACCAGTGCTCGGCGCGCCTCGGACTTCGCACTTTTTCTACAGAGGCCGGAGGTCATCGCTGAGGCTGTGGCGTTTGCGCCAAGCGGCCAAGTGGAGACGATGCCGGTGCGCATCGCCATTCAACGAGGCGAGCGCTTGCTCTTCTCCAAGGAACTCCAGATCGTTGGTGATCGCACCGGAGCCGCCGGAGAAAACCCGAGGCCGCTGCCCTTTGCGAGCATGCCGATCACCTATGAACGAGCGCCCGGCGGCATCGGGCAGCCAGAGAATCCAGTCGGCGTGGGTGAAGAGTCCGGGCATCGCGTCACCTTGCCCAACGTGTTGCCTGCGAAGGCGAGGCCGCCGGCAGCGAGCGGTGCTGTGCAGCCTCCCGTCGGCTTCGGGCCGGTATCGAGCGCGTGGCTGCATCGGCGTGGGCGACGCGGAAAGCTCCCGCGCCCGCTGATCGATGAAGCGCTGTGGGTGACGTTGCCCGACGACTTCGACGGCAGTTACTTTCAAGCCGCGCCGAGCGATCAGCAGATCGAGGATCTGGCTCCGGATGATGAGCTGATCTTCGAGGGCCTGCATCCACAACATGCGCGGCTGCGCACCCGGCTTCCGCGCATGCGCGTGGTGGCCATGGTCGAGACCAGCCAGCGTCGACGCGTGCCTGTCGGTTTGCGCCTCGATACGTTGTATTTCGAGCCGCATGAACTGCGGGCCGAGCTCACCTTTCGCGGCGTGGTCGAGGTGATGCCGGAGATGGTTCCAGGGCTCAAGATCGTCGGTGCGGTTGAAGAGCTTTCCCGGCCGATCGTGTTCCCAGCCGACCTCGCGGCGCTCGGCGCCTCGGTGCGCGCGCTCCGTCATCGCGATGAAGCCGAGCGCAGCCCGCCCTCCAACAACGTTGGGACGGTCCTCTTGGGGCCAGCGTCCTCCTCAGGCGGTGCTCACAGGCATTCGGGCACCTTGATGCTCGGGGAGGCTCCGAGCAGCAAGACGTTGCCGTTCGAGAAGGCCCGTCGTCGCTCGTCCCACAAGCTACCTGCGGTGCGAGCCAATCCACCCGTGGGCGTGCCAGCCTACGTTCCCCCGGTGACGCACAATCTTTCGCAAACGCTGGAGATCCCACCGTCCGCGCCGCACGTGGTCCCGGTGCCCGCTGCCGCGCCCGCCCCTGCGCCTCTGGCCGCGGTGCCCGCGCCGCCTCCGTCCGCGCCCGCCGCACCTGTCTTGGCGCCGCCGCCCGCCCCGGTGCCCGCGCCTACGTCTGCAGTGGCACCCGCGCCCGCCCTCGAGCCTGCTCCCGCGCCCGCGCCTGCATCGCCGCCCGCCCCCGCGGTCGAGCCTGCGCCCGCCGCCGCGCCGAAGCCCGCCGCGCCGAAGCCCGCCGCTTCGGTCTGGGCCAAGCCGGAGGCTCCGGCGCAACCAGCACAAAACAACGGGCCGGTCTCACGCCCGGTGGTTCAGCCTTCAGCGGACCGCAGCGCCAGCCTGTACAAGAAGTTCAAGCCGAAGTGAGCGCCGGCTCACTCGAGGAGCTGCTCACTCGAGGAGCTGTTCACAAACGCGCTTCAATTCCAGCACGCCTTCGGGTTGAAGCTGCAACGTGAGCCGCTTCTCCTCGTTGCCCTCGAGGTACTTGAGCGTCAGCGTCGCTACCGGCTCGCGAATCGAGGCGCCGCGGCTCGAGCTCGTCAGCAGGTCAACACGCCAATCAACGCCGGTAAAGAGCCTACCGTGGTCGCGCAGCGTGGCCACCTTGAGTTCCTTGCGCAGTAAGTCCTTCGCCACCTCATAGCCGGCTAAAAGGATGGCCGGTATCTCGGTATCGCCGTCGGTGAGCGTGGCAGCGTCCGCGGCGAAGTCCTGGCCGCTCAGGTTCATCGCGGCACAGGCACGCAAAAGGAAGCGAGCGGCTTGCAGCGGTGGAGCGAGCTGCGCCCGGGTTACGCCGTAGGCCGAGCAGAACTCGTTGATGGCAAGGTCGGCGGTGGGCGGCACAGGCTCCGTCAGCACCGCCGAGAGCGCTTGCCACAGCCGATCACGAGCAGGCTTCGGCAGCTCCTGAATACGCCGGAAGTCGCGCGCCATCCCATCGCTAACAGCGCCTCCGCCCAGGCACTTGAGCCGCAACGCGGGCGCCGTCACGAGGGGCACGCTGACAAGCGCAGCGGCTGGACCCCATGCCCGCTGATCGGCCGGCCTTCTGGCAGCAGGAACTCGCCCGCCGTCCACATGCGACCGTCTTCAAGGCGCTGACAGCTGCCTTTACCGTACGTTCGCTCGCCGACGATCTCGGCGCGCCGATAGTGACGTAAAACGCCCGCAAACACCTCGGCGGCCGAGGCCGTCCGCGCGTCCGTTAGCAGCGTCAGCGCGAACTCCCAGGGATAACTGCGATACCCGTATTGAATCGTAACGTCGCCCTCCGGATCGACGATCCGGCCGAGCTCCACTCCGTTCGGCAAAAACTCCGAGGCCAAGTCCAAGGCCGCATGCAGGTCCCCCCCAGGGCAGCCGCGCAAATCGATCGTCAGCGCGGTAACACCCTCGTGGGCCAAGCCGCGCAGCAGCGAATGAACCCGCGCTGCGGCGTCGGAGGTGAAGGTACCAATCAGCAAGTGTGCGCCCTCTTCATCACGCTCCAGCACGATGGGATGCGCGGCTGCGGTCGGCGCGATTCGCTCGGCCAGCTCATGCGGGCCCTCCTCCGCTTGGAAGGTGAGCAATACGTTGGTCACGCTTGGTACCAGCGCCGCGCCAACCGCGTTATTCATCATATTACCGTAGCTCGGGCAGGTGAGGTTGATCGCCGGTAGACAGTTGGCCAAGACCTTGGGGTTGCCCATCGTCCAGCCGCCAACCATCTTAAAAATAACGTTCGGCGCGCCAGGCTCATCCCCCGTGGTCATTGGGATAAGCGACCCCATGTTGAGCGCCGGCATCATGGTCAAAAAGATGTTGGGCGAGAAGGGCGCTGCCATCGCGTTCATGCCCATATTGGGGTAGGGGATGGGCACCGGCGCCGGCCCGACCATCGTCAGGCACACGTCGGGGAACCCGGTGTTCATTCCAACGCCCTTGTTCGAGGCAGGCAACATGGTCGACGCTCCTTACCGTTGCTCCCTCAGCCGAGGAGCACGCTCTTACCATTGATGGTTACGGCGTCCTCGGTGAGGATCGTCGCATTCTTCGCTTGGGTCACCGTTGATTCTTCCACCACGGTGTTGACCTGTTTGGCGTGCACCGTCAGCAGCGAACTGACCCTCTGTAGCAATGAACTCACTCGCTGCGTCAGCACCTCGCCCACCATCGTCAACTTCGCGCTGAGGAACTCGGTCTCCTGGGCAACCAGGCGCACCTTGGACCCGGACAGCTCGAGCGAACCACCTGCGCGTACTGCAATATCCCCGTCGCTCTCGAGGACAAGCCGGCCTTTGCCACGCAATACCCCGATACCGTAGTAAGCGCCCGCCTCGCCGATCACCAGCACCACATCGCCCTTCGCCGGTTCATAGCTGAGCGCCAAGGCCAGCTCGGCTGTGACCTCGGTGCCGTCGGAAAGGCGCACCCGCACAGCGCGCGCATCTCCTTCCAACACCTCGGCCGGACCGAGGCTACGCGACGGAGCTACGTCTCGAACGGGGGAGGGCACGGTGGCGTAAGCAGGTTTCATTGGTGGATCTCACGGGGTCGGATTCAACGTTGCGGTAGTTAGCGACGGACCTGCGAAGGGCGCGGCGGACGGTAAGCCTCGGCCTCCAAGCGGTCGAGATCGGTCCCGCGTGCGCCTAGCCGATTCGCGCCCAGGAAGGCAGCGCCGTCGTCCTTCAGGTTGTGCAGCTGGGCATGCGAAAGATCCGCACGGGTGAAGTCGGCGCGGCGTGCGTTGGCGTTGGAGAAGTCGGCGTAGGCCAGATTTGCGCCGGTAAAGAACGTCTCCTCGGCGTTGGCCTCGTCGAGCAGCGTCTCGCGCAGGTTGGCGTCGAGGAAGATGGTCTTGCGTAGATCGGCTTTGGTGAAGGTTGAAAAGCGCAACATCGCTTGCTCAAAGTTGGCGCCACGCAGATCCGCCCCGCCAAAAAAACTGCCCTTCATCTGCGCGTGCGCAAAGGAGGCTCGCTGCAGGTTCGCGTCCTTGAAGTTGGTCATCTGCAGCTTGCACTCGATGAAGCGCGAAAGCTCGAGGTTCGCCTTGCCGAACTCGCTCCCGGTCAGGTCGCAGCGCAAAACGGTCACGCCCGAGAGATCCGCCTCGCTGAACTTGCAACGGCGCAACTTCAGCCCGTCCAGCTTGATCGTCTTCAGGTTCACACCGTCGAGCACCACCCGCTCGAAGATCGCCCCATTCAAGTCCGCGCCGTCCAGCACCGCGTTGTGCAGCACCACCGCGTTGAGCCGAATGCGCGAGAGATCGGCTTGCGCCAGAATGGCGCCGGACATCGTTACCTTGTCGAGGCGAGCGGCCACAAGCTTGGCCCCAGTGAAGTCGGCGCCGTCGAAGCTGAGCAGCTCCAGCAGCTGGTCTGAAAGATCGATCCCGCGCAGGCTGGCGTTGGCGAAGGTGCTCGAACGAAGGGTTGCTCCGAGCAGGTCGGCGCCGTCGAGCTGGCAGTTAGCGAAGTCGCTGTTCTCGATGCGCGCGCCGTGAAAGTACGCGCCCGCGAGCTTCGAGCGTTGAAAGGTGCAAGAGCTGATCTTCGCCTCCTCGAAGTGAGAGGCGCTCAGATCCAACTCGGCGAAGGAGCACATCGAGATCGCCGCGCTCGACAGGTCGATTCGCTCGACGATCGCACTATCGAAGGCGCAAGAGGAAATCGACTTTGGCAGCCGCACGCCGCGCAGATCGGCTCGATTCATCATGCCTTGGCTCAGCGAGCCGCCGCTAAAATCAGCTCCGACCAAGCTGGCATCGGAGAACATCACGCTCGTCACCGTGGCGTTCTGCAGCTGGGCCTGGGAGAGATTGGCTTTGTTGAAGGCGCTGGCGTTGAGCGTCGCCTCGCGAAAGTTGGCGCCGATCAGCGAGGCATCGACGAAGGCCGCTTGGTTCAGCGTGGCTTGCGAGAAGTTCGCCCCGTCCAGCTTGCAGCCGGAAAAGGACATCTCCCGGAGCTGCGCCTGCTGCAGGTTGGCCTTGCGCAGATCCGAAGCGCCAGCGAACAAGCAGTGCGTGAGCGTCACCGCATACAAATCCGCGCCGGGCAAATCACAGGCCAGGAACTGCGCTCCTTCGAAGCGCGCCTCCCGCAAGCGAGCGCCCTTGAGGTTGCACGAGACCAAGCTCGCGCGCTCGAGATCGGCGCCAGTGAGATCGGCATTCTCCAGGTTCACCCGCATCAGCCGTGCACCGGCGAGCTTGGCGCCCAGCAAGCTGCGCCCGCTCAGATCGAGCTCCTGCAGCGTCTGGCCGGCCAGCGACTGACCGCTTCGTACGTAGGACTCGAATTCGTCGGGCGTCACGATCGCTCCAAGAGGGCGCGTTTGAGGTTGGCGTCGAGGAAGTCGGCCTTGCTGCCGAAGGCCTGCAGAAACTTCGCCTCATACAGGTTGGCCTTCACGAAGCGGGTGCGCTCCAAATTGGCGCGCGAAAAATCGGCGCGCAGTAGGTTGGCCGAATCGAAGTCGGCGCGCACTAAGCTCGCTCGGTAGAAGCGTGAGCCTCGCAAGTCCGCCGATACGAACACGGACCGTGAAAGCTCCGCCTCGGTGAAGTGTGACCGAAAAAGATCGGCGTCGCGAAAGGAGACCTCCTCGAGCTTGGAGCCTTGAAAGATCGCCACCTCCCCGCTCGCCCGCTCGAAGGTCGCGTTCGAAAGCTCGCTCTCGAAGAAGGCGGTGGTTCGCAGCTTTGCCGTGACGAAGGAGGCCCGCAGCGCCGAGCAGCAGCGCACCATCGACTGATCGAAGTCGCAGCCATCGAACACAGCGTCCTCGAGCTTGCCTTCATTCCACATGCACTTGAAGAAGTTGGCGCCGTTAGCCGTAGCACCGGAGAGGTCCGCCGACATGAACAGCACCATGTTGCACTTCGCCGCTTTGAGATCGGCTAGTCGCAGGTTCGCCCCGTCGAGCGTGCAGCGATCGATCATAGCTCCGCGCAGGACGATACCGGCTGCATCGACTCCGCTCAGCACCGAGGTCGTCAGCTTGGCCTCGGAGAGGTCGGCGCCCCGCAGGTTGGCTTTGTTGAGCAGCGCGTTGGTGAGCGTCACTCCGACCAAGCGTGCGCCCTCGAGGTTAGCGTCGGAGAGGTCGGTACCCACCATCAGGCAGCCGCTCAGATCGGCTCCGCGCAAATCACGGCGCCGCAAGTCCATGCCCGAAAGATCCGCCCCGGGAGCCGGTGCAGTTCCAGGCTCAGGCTCCTTCCCGAGCCCGGCGAGCATCGGGTGCTCGAGGCTCTCGCGCATGCGGTCGAGCAGTTCGGTCGGGAGGTTGGCCTCCTTCATCTTCTGCTCGATCTCCGGCAGCTTGTCTTTCAGCTCCTTGATCGCCCCAGCCGACTCTTTGTCGCCGATGGCTGGAGCTTCACCAGGTTTGAGCGAGCGCACGTCCACCTTGGGCGTGGGCTTGTTGAGGGAGGCCGTAAAGCCGGCGGTTGGATCCGCCACTTTGTTCTCCGCCGTCTTCTGCTTGAGCGTCGCAAAGTTTTCGGCGAGCAGCGCACGTTGTTTCTCCGCCTCGGGACCGCCAACGAGCTTGAGCGCCGCATCGGCGGTCTTGGCCAGGCCGTCGGGGTCATTGCTGTTGGCGGCCTCTTGTTGCACAGCCTGAAAGGCTTTGAACTCGGCCATGCGGTCACGGCCGTCCGGCGTATCTGGCAGCAGCTTTTTGCGCCGCCTCGAAGCCCAGCGGATCGGCCTCGAAGGCCTCGAGCAAAGCGCGGTAGTGCGCCGCTGGCTGCGGTGCGTCGAGCGCTTCAGAGGCGACGAGCAAGGTCTCTATGTCCTTGAGATCCTCCTCGCGAACGGGGCACAAGCCACGCCACGTCAAGTACACAGCGTCGTCCTCCAAGTCGGCGAACACCGTGTCGAGGTTGAGCTTCACCTCTCGTACGTTGCCTTGGTCGTCGCGCAGGAAGGCGCGCACGGTGAGGCCGGGTAGGCGGGTCTCCAGCAAGGCGTGCTCGCGATGGAGATTGAAGAAGCTGAGCGGCTCATCCCCCCGCAGATACGGGAACCACTGGTCGGGCAAGGCCGATTGAAAGTGCGTCCAGTCGAAGTCGTCGGCATAAAAGGGCGCGCGGTCACGCTTCCAAGCGTCCCCGTAATTCGTACCGAGCTTTCGTTTGCGTAACTCCCATTGTGGGTTGATCGGGCCGAAGCCAACGCTCTCCACGCGGGAGCCACGTGAGCCCAACGTTGCGCCTAGCGGCTCGATGGTGGGCGCTTCACTACTGCTGAGGCCTTTGCCTACTGGATTGTCGGCGTGACCCGGACCGCCGAAGGCGTTGGCCCAGGTGATCGGCATCGCGCTGAAGGGTAGGGGTTTGCTCAAGGCCGCTCCGCTGCGGGAATCGGAGAACACCCGCCGCCCCACGACGCTCAGCGACTTGGACCAGGCGCCCACGCTCATTCGCACCCGCGCCTCGCTCACCTCCACTCCACCGGGGGCGTGACAACTGCCTTTCAACAGCGCCTCCGCGTGCGGTTTGAAATCGGCGAAGTCCCCCGGCTGCAGGGATTCTCCCAGTCGCTCGTCATCCTCCTCGGCGAACAAGTCGGCGCTCATGAAGCCTTGCACCAACGGATTCTCGGGGTCTTCGATCAGCTCGAGCGGCCCGCCTTGCACGACCTTGAATTTGCCGCGGACGATCACGGTCATTTCTGGCCGTCGCGGCTGGCGCGCGGTCACCCGCGTGCCGAGCGGCATCGGCGTGAAGTTCTTGGTCTTCATCGCTTAGGTAATGACGTGCGCGTTGGCGAGGTCGGTCTTCAGCGAGTTGAGCGCCGTGGCGACGTTGCTGATTCTCGTGGTGATGGTCGAGGTCAGATCGGTCTTCGTATTGTTGATCTTGGTTTCGACCCCGGAGATCTTCGTGTCGGTGGCCGACGTGATCTCTGTTTTTGCGGTAGTGATCTTGGTGTCCATCGCCGCAGTAAGCTCCGTCTTGGCGACCTCGAGCTCGTCCTTCAAGTTGTGCAGGCCAAGGTTGTAGCCCCAGGTCAACTCCACCGAGAGCGGTCCCGACATTGCAAACTTGCCCGAGAGTTCGAGTTCGACCTTTAAACCGCCGGAGATCTCCACGGTGAGCGCGCCAGCGTAGGCCTCGATCTTGAGCGCCGCGCTGCTGAACTCCATCTGCAGCGCCGCCGTCTGCGTCTCGAGAATGGTTCCGGCCACCGTGGTGGAGAGCAGGCTGATCGCGTTGGTGTGCTCGGTGGAGATCAGACAGTGCGTGGCGGAGGTGACGTGCAGCGCGTGGGTGGTCTCGGTGATGCTGGGGACCGGCGTCTTGGCCGATCCGGTGTCGCTGGTGATCTTGGTCGCCCAGGTCTTTTCGACGATCGTCGGGTTGAGCTTCAGACTGGCCGGCCGGCTACCCGCCTGAAGCGCAATCGGCTGGGTCGGCTCCTCCGAGCCGGTGGTTGCGATTAGGTTATTACCGTAAAACGTCTCTTCGATATCGCCGTGATAGACAGTCTTCTGTGCGCCTTTCTCGGCCTCTTCGAGCACGTGCCAGGTACCGCTGTAAACGTCCTGCACCCAGCGGATCTCGGTGATCGAGCCCGGCGCGATGTCCCCGGATTGGATGAGGCCCCCGGAGATGTCGAAGGCTGCGGCCTTATCGGGATCATCCTGGCGGCCGAGCACCAGCAACTTGTAGTTCCCACGAATCACCTCGACCTTGTCCCCGGTGGTGGTGGTTATGCGGTTACCGTCGGAGTGGTCGCGCCAGCCGCCTTTTGTGTGCAGGCGCGTGCTCTCCTCCTTGCGTGTGGCCTTCGCCAGGCCATGCCCGCCCGAATTGTCGAACTCGGATTGCGACGAGCCTCCGCCGCGATTGCGATTGTCGTCGATGAAGGCCTCGGCCGGGTCGATCAGCTCGGCCAAGGCGGCTCCCGGCTCCTCGGTGGTCGGCACCGCGCCCAAACGCAAATAGGAAGTCGCAGCTTTCCCGTCATAGCCAGGGACTTTGATGACCAGCCGGCTCAGCGTGCCACTGCCACTGCCGCCGCTCGACTCTCCGCTGTCTTCGATGCTGCCACTACCGCCGCCCTCGGTGCCCCAGCTGTTGCTCATCGCAACCAGAATTATCTGAAGTAACCATGGTTTACGATTCTATTCACACACGAGATTGTGCTTGCTCTCGTGCGGCTGCTCGCGTCCCCTTTAGCGATGGCTGTCCTGGAAGTTACGGTCGAGTCCTCCGACTTCGATTGCAGTCGGATGCGCGTGCACACGCTGGACGGCAACGAGCAGATATCAACGCTGTTCGAGTTCCGGCTGGAGGTCTTCGTCGAGGGCGAGCCGATCGAAGCCGACGCCATCGTGGGCGGGGCGCTCACCATCGTCTTCCAACAAGACCGGCTCGCGGTTCGTCAGATCCACGGCATGGTCGCACGCGTGGTGGACCTGCTCGATCCGTCGGGAAAAGGCTCGACCTACCGTTTGACGGTGGTACCGCTTGCCCATCGCCTCACCACGGTACAAATGCTCGACGTCTTGTGCGACGTCAGCGTGCCCGACGTAATCAAGTCCAAGCTCGGTGGCGTCGGGCTCGAGGCCTCGGTCGATTTGCGGTTGCACGGCAACTACGAGTCGCGCGACTTCTTGGTGCAATACAACGAGAGCGATTTTGCGCTGGTCGCTCGCTTGACCGAGCACCTCGGCATCAGCTTCTTCTTCGAAGAGAGCGAGTCGGAGGCACGCATCGTCTTCGCCGACGATATGTCCGGCTTCGCCTCCCTCCCGCAGCACGCGCCCTTCCGCGGTCGCGGGGACGAGAAGGACGTCTTCGCGCTGGAGGTTCACCGTGAGGTGTTGCCCAGCCTGTTCGTCGTGCAGGACTACAACTACCGCACGCCGCTGGTGGATCTATCCGGTACCTACGAGCTCCCCTCGGGCTATGCAGGCGGCCTCGTGGACTTCGGCTCGCACGTCAAGACGCCCAAAGACGCTGAGCTCCTGGCCAAAATTCGCGCGGAGGAGAAGCAGGCCGCCGGCTCCTTCTATCGCGGTCGCTCCGACTCGCTATCGTTCAGCGCGGGCCACTACGTCATTATCGACGGTCACCCGCGGCTCGAGGCCCAGGAGCTATTGCTAGTCTCGGTGCATCACCACGTGAACCAGCGAACCGAGGTGGGTGGCTCGGCCAAGTACGTCAATGAGTTTACCTGTGTGCCCAAGCAACAGGGCTATCGCCCATTGCGGCAAACGCCGCGTCCGCGCATCGGCGGCGTGGTCACCGGCATCGTGGATGGCGGTATCAATCCGGGTAGCGCCGAGATCGCCCGCATCGACGACCAAGGGCGATATCTCGTGCGGCTGCTGTTCGATACGGCGGTGCTCGGCCAACGCAACGCCTCCCACCCCATTCGCATGGCCCAACCGCATGCAGGCCCGGGCTACGGGCAACACTTTCCGCTCAAGCCTGGCGTCGAGGTGATCGTGCTGTTCGTCAACGGTGATCCCGATCGGCCCATCATCGCCGGCGCGGTGCCCAACCCGCTCAACCCCTCGCCGGTGGTCGCCGCCGACGCGACCATCAACCGCATCCGCACCCAATCAGGCATCGTAATCGAGCTTCACGACCGCTAGCCGCCAGGGCGGTTCAGCCGCCGCCCGCGCCGCCCGAAGCCCCGCCGCTCCCGTCCGAAGCCCCGCCGCTCCCGCCCGTCGCGCCAGCTCCGCCCGCTCCCGCGCCGCCACCCCCTTCACGCAGGCCGAGGCACGGCATCGGCGTTCCGCCCGTACCGCCGGCTCCCGCAGCCCCTGCGCCACCACCGCCTTCATTCCCGCCGCCCACCGGATCCACCGAAAGACACGCCTGCGGCCCGCTGCTGCTGTCCCCGCAGGAGACCAACAGCCCGGCAAGCGCAGCCGCCACAAGCTTGGACCTGCGCGAGAGGATCTGCGCGCGGTCTTCCTCCTCCAGTTCATCTTTGGGCATAGGCGAAGTGTAGCGCAGTCTTTTGAATCGCCGTGAACCGAGACGCGCTACGGGCAGCGACTGAAGTAATCAACGTCGTCGAAGAAGGTGTTGTGCGCCAAGGCGTGCAGGCCGCCCTGCGTGTCGACGACGAAGGCCGTGTCGGCTCCGGTCGTCGTCGTGGTGACGGTCGTAGCGTTGAATTGGCCGCCCGCCGGTCGATACGCGTAGTTGAGGTCGTCGAAGAAGCCGTCGCGATAAAAGGCGTGCACTCCAAACGTCGAATCCACTGCCAGGCGCGGAACGCTCGCGGGCTCACTGGAGTCCACGGTCACTAAGCTGAAGGAGCCGCCTGCCGGCTTATACGCGTAGTCGAGATCGTCGAAGAAAAGGTCGTGATAGAGCACATGCACACCTTGCAACGAGTCGACGACCAACGCCGGATGCGTGCCGGGCTCGTTTGAGTCGATGATGGTCAACGCAAACGCGCCGCCTGCCGGCTTGTGCGCATAAACCAAATTGGTGAGTGCCGCGTCCTCAAACACGACGTGAACAGCGCCAAGTGCGTCCACTGCTAGCTGCGGCCGATCGCCCGAGGAAGTCGACGTAATCGTAGTTTGCGTGAAGGCGCCGCCCGCCGGCTTGTAGGCGTAGTCTGTGTCGTCAAAGAAGGTGTCACGGTAGGCGGCGTGCACGCCGCCCGCTGCGTCTACCGCCATGGCTAGCCCAGGCCCTGGAGCGCTGACGTCGATTGTCGCAGTGGTGAACACACCGCCCGCAGGCTTTGTCGCGTAGTCGACGTCGTTAAAAAAGGTGTCGTGGTAAAGGATGTGCACTCGCTGCGATGCATCGACGATCAGCACCGGCTCGGGTCCAGGCGCATTGTTGTCGACGATCGTGTCCGTGAACACTCCGCCGGCCGGGCGATAGGCGTATACGAGGTCGTCGAAGAAGGTGTCGTGGTAGAGGACGTGAACTCCTCCTGCGCCGTCCACGACCAATCGAGGCGTCGGCCCTGGCGCGTTTATATCGATGGTGGTGTCGACGAATCCCCCGCCGGCGGTTGCTTCCGAGAGCACCAGATCGTTGAAGAAGGTGTTGTGGTAGAGCGCGTAGACCGTGCCTCCCGCAACTGCTAGCTCCAAATGGGGTCCAGGTGCGTTGATTTTCACGGTTCGACTCGCCCACACCGCCTCGTCCGCCGTGCCATCGCAATCCTCATCGACCATGTTGAAGCACTGCTCGAGGGCTGGCAGCGTCTGTCCCATGCAGGCGCCCCAGCCCAAGCCGTTTGCGTTGCAGGTCCGCGAGCCCGGTAAGCAAATGCCCTGATTCTGAGAGCCCGCCGGGCCGGTGTAACAGGCCTCTACCGATCCGGGGACACAGGTGCAGCCATCCAACACATTGCCATCGCAGTCGTCATCACTCGCGGTCGAACAATTCTCGGCCACCGGCGTGACTTCCCCAATACAGCCTCCGTAGCCGCTGCCATCGCAGGTCCGCAACCCACCCTGGCATAGCCCAACGTCTTCGGTCGCTGGGGCGCCCGAGTAACAATTCAGCGTCGAGCCTGCAGTGCACGCACAATCGCTAAGCTCCTGAACCAGCCCATCGCAATCAGCGTCGGCTGCCGAAAGGCACGGTTCCAGGGTTGGTAGCACGTCACCGCTGCACGCCTCGATCGCCGTTCCCTGCGCGTTGCACGTGCCTGTGCCGGAGCTGCAGTTTCCGACGTCTTTGGTCGCGGGGGGCCCGCTGTAGCAGGCAACCACTTCTCCGGGGGGACAGACGCAGCCGACACCCGCTTCGTTCGTCTGGCCGTCGCAGTCGTCATCGGCGGGGGTGTTGCAAGTCTCGGCTTTGGGGACGACCTGACCTACGCATGAGCCGTAGCCGGTACCTGAGGCGTTGCAGGTTTGCGTTCCGCCTTGGCACGCTCCAACGTCCTTCGTGGCGTTAGGGCCGCCGTAGCAAGCCTTCTCGCTGCCTGGCTCACAATCACAGTCAGTACCGTCTTCATCGACGAGACCGTCGCAATCTTCGTCGCCCGGATTTTTGCAGGTCTCCGCCTTTGGTAGCACTTGCGCTTCGCACGGCCCGAAGCCGAGACCATCCTCATTGCAGACCTGTTCTCCAGATTTGCAAAGCCCCACGTCAGCTTGTTCCGGCAGGCCCGTGAAGCAGGCGAGCACTTCCCCTGGATCACAGGCTTGTGCACCGCCTTGCCCGCCACTGCCACCAGACGCCGCGCCGCCGGTGGACTGTGCCCCGCCGTCGTTGCCGCCCGAGGACTCGTCGCAGGCGGTCGCGAGCAGGGCCGTAACGAGCGAAGCGAGAGCGATGGGTCTCATTGCAGGGCTCTACCATGGCGTGCTTCCACTCGCGACGCGGAAGGTCTGCTGCTCGGACCTCCGAGCGCCCTCAGCAGCGTGCTTTACCAATGAGCAGCTCTTTGACATCGCCCTTCGCCTGCAGACTGACGATTAGCAGGTACGGAGCGACTAGCAGGATACCCAGCACGGGCGCGAGCAGCCCGAGCACCAATCCGCTGGTGGAGAAGTGATGTCGCCAGGCTAACCACAGGCCCGAGAGCAGCAGGAAGCAACTAAAGTCGAGGTCGAACTGTCCAGCCCAGGTCACCGCGGCAACATCCCCGAAGAAGACCGAGAAGAGGTCGGCTCCACGTTCCATCAAGACGAGGCCCGTGTAGCCGAGCAGGGTTAGGATCATCACGACCAAGAGTGCGCGAAAGAGGTTCATGCGCGTACGCTAAATAGCTGTTCGCCCATTGACCATTACCTCGCAGGTCATCCCTACGGCCGGCAGGGAAAAATAAGCGTAGTGTCGTCTTCGGGAACGACAAACCAGCTACCGTCGCCTGCAAGACCAAGCTCTCGCCACGCGCTATCGGGGAGCTGCACAACGCGCTCTTTGCCGGAGGCCTTATCGAGGCAGTGGATGCGGCGCGAACGCTCTCCCACCTACTCGACGCGCAGCGAGGTCGTCCCGCCGCTGGAGGTCGTCTCGACGCTTGTCGCTGGGCGC
Source organism: uncultured delta proteobacterium (assembly GCA_903892415.1). GTDB lineage: Bacteria > Myxococcota_A > Polyangia > Polyangiales > Polyangiaceae > Xiheicaenibacterium. Next base: position 22,998 of record CAITIQ010000107.1, read on the forward strand.
TCTCCGCGTTCCCAGCGTGCCTTCGCTAACGCAAGCTCCGTTGTTGCTCGTTGCAAGACCTCGGCGGGTGCAGCGGAGAGCGCACCGCTCGGGAGCGAGACACGCCACGCGCGACCAACGCGTTCGCTCGCCGGAACGCTCGGTCGAGGGTCGAACTCGGGATCCTCGAACGGATGGACGAACAGGTCGAGCTGGTCCTTGGTCTCCTCGAGCACACTCACGAGACCTTCGCTCGAGCGGTTAGCGTGTACTTTGCAATCTCGGTCCAAAATCGTAACGGCGCCGCCGCGGAACTGCTCGTCGTCCGCGTAGTTCCCACCGTCTACGGCGACAATGGTGGAGCCGCGCCAGAATAACCAATGAGCTGCACCGTCCTGGTTCAGTTCACAGCGCGGTTTGAGCGTCGCGGTCTCAAGCACCTGCAGCTCGCCGTACGCGTTCGCGATAGCGAAGTAGTTCTCGTCTTCTGAGAAGGCGACCGCCAATCCGCGCAGAATGGAGCGAGGGCCAGGGCCGCGCGCGAGTTCGACGTGCCGACGCATGTCGTAGAGGCGCAGCTGCCCTTCGTTATCGGCTTGGAGCATACGGTCTCCCTTGGGAGAACTGACCAAGCTGACGGCCTCGTTCAAAGGGGCCGCCGCACCGAGTCGCTTTCCGCTCGCAAGCTCGATCCGCACGATGCCATCTCCAGCAACAGCGGCGAAGCGCCCATCGGCTGAGATTGCAGGCCCGCACGCGTTCGCAAGTTGGAAGGACTTCCGCTCGCGGGAGGGAAACTCGAACCATACGAGCACGTTGGGGTCATCCATCCGAGCGGTCAGCCATGAGCCATCCTGGAGAAATACCGACGCACCGCAGGGACTGCGCTGATCCTTCAGCTTCCTCGCCATTTTGCCGTTGGTAGCCCGCAAGAACGATAGTTCACGTGGCTCCTCGGCCCAGGCCAGCAACTCGCTGCGCGCCCCGTTGTAACCAAGCTGATCGAAGTGGCCTTGGATGCTCCATTGGAGCCGCGCTCCCTCGAAGCGATGGAGCTTTTCGCCCATCGCAACGAAGACAGCTCCGCTATCGCTGAGCTCGAGGGCGCGTGGATCGTCTGGATCTTCTGGCAGAGCCGCCGTCCACACCGAACGCTGCGTTGCCACGTCGAGCAGCTCGAGCCACAGCGACCGGTCTTCCTTGAAGCGCACGCAGGCGGCCAACTTGCCGTTGGGCGAAAGCGCGCCGCTCAACGAGCAGTCGATCGTAGCCTCAATGGGCTCCGCATCCGCTTGAGAGCTTAGCCGTACGAGCCGGTTGTCGCACAAGGCGATCAATTGGTCGCCGGCATAGGCGAGCGCGTGGGCGTGGCAGTTTGCTACGCGGCGCAAAGCCGTCGGCGCGATGCTCAAATACGCCGCTACCCTGGCGGCCCAGCGAGGCAACCCGACCATCGTCAGCGACTGCGACGGGATGACTCCCTTGGAACTTGCGGCTTCCCAGCCGGGCCAACGCACCTTCTGGAAGAGCGTCTGGGTCAACGAAGCCGCGCGGCTCCTCGGGCTGCGCGAGCGGTGGCAACGCCGTCTGCGGCTCTGGCGCCGCTGCCACCGAGACTGACGCCGTGGGCGCGGGGTCTCGGTTCGGGGGCGCGGCTTCCGGTGCCGCTGCGGTGCAACCACCAACCAACGGTATCGCCCAGCTCAAGAGCCACCCTCGGCGGCGCACGCTCTGCATTGCGTGCAGGCTAGTCGAGAGTCTTGGCAAGCGCCTACAGGCTTGCTTTCCGCCCGCAGCATGCCAAAGACCGTGCGATGCAGTTTCGCAACCTCGACGGTAGCGGCATCAACAAGGGGCTTTCGCAGGTCTTGCGCTGGAAGCTGGGCATGGGCGGCCCTTCCGAGGTTCGTGAGGCGCTGCGTTCGGAGAGCGAGCGAATGACCTCTGCACCCCGCGTCGAAAATGACGGGCGCGCCATCGCGAAGGCGGAGCGCTCGGCGCTCACTTGGATCGGCCACGCAACGTATTTGATACAGCTCGGCGGTCTTTCGATCGTGATCGATCCCGTGCTTTCGAATCGTCTCTTTGCCATCAAACGGCTTGTTGCTACCGGGCTTGCGCCCACCGCCATGCCCGCACTCGACGTGTGCTTGGTCACGCACAACCACCGTGATCACATGGATGCACCCTCGCTCGAGGCGCTCGACCGCAAGCTACTGATGGTGGTGCCGAAGGGGCTCGGGCGCTGGTTCGCTAGCCGCGGCTTCCTTTCGGTGGTCGAGCTCGAATGGTGGCAACACACCGAGCTGCGGGGCGTGCGCATCACCTTCGTCCCTTCGCAGCATTGGTCGCAACGTGGGCCCTTCGATCGCAATGAGAGTCATTGGGGCGGCTACGTGATCGAAGATGGCACGCATCGCGTCTACCACTCTGGGGACACCGCCTACTTCGATGGCTTCACGCAGATTGGTGCGCGGCTCGGCCGCATCGATGCGGCCATGCTGCCGATTGGCGCCTATGAACCGCGCTGGTTCATGCGCGGCCAGCACATGAACCCGGAGGACGCGGTTTCGGCCTTTTTGGATCTGCGGGCCAAGCGCTTCATCGCCATGCACTGGGGCACCTTCAAGCTAACCGACGAGCCGATCGGTGAGCCCCCGCTGTTCACGCAGGACCAATGGCACACCCGCCAGATCGAAGCCGAGCGGCTGCTGATCCCCAACGTCGGCGAGACGGTCTGGCTTTGAGTCACCGTTCGGCGGCTAACACTTAGTCCACGAAGTCATGCAACTGCGCCAGCGTGCAGCGCGGCTTACTGGGTTTGACCCCAACCAAGCCCATACACATTCCGTGCACCGACGTGACCGTTGCTCCAGACCCGGGCCCCGGTATCCCCGGCGCCAACGCTGCTTCATCCTGCGCGGTCAGCTCCGTATCCGATTCATCCAGCTCACCCGGGTTGGCGCAGCCAACCAAAAGCACCAATGCGCCAGGAACCAGTAGCAAGCTTGTTCGGAACATCCCGCGAGGCTACCGCCAGCGGCTACCACGCCCAACGCCCCTGACCTTTCAGTGCCTTTCAGCAACGGAAGACCTGTCCGCTCGCGCGGGACGGACAGGTCTATCAGTCGGGTTACTCGGCGTCGCCCACGTGGCGAATTTGCGCGCCGAGTTCATCGCGCAGCCGCCGGGCTTTGGCGCTCGGTGCTTGCGTGCTCGCCGAGTCACCTCCCTCACGTTCATGCAGCAACATCGCGAGCAGGGCCTCCATCAAGCTGGAACCGGAGCCGGGGGCACCGCTCTGGCCGCTGCCGCCGACCACCACGCGTGGCACCACGTCCACCCCGCTCTTTTCGATCGCCTCCGAGAAGCGCGTCATCACCTTTTGCGTGAGTTGCAGCTGCGGACCTCCGTAGGCACGGACCTGTTCCTCGATCGCCATCGCCTCGGCTACTCCGACGCGCGCGGCTCGCTCGGCCTCCGCCGACGCCATCAAACGCACCCGCTCGGCATCCGCGCCGGCGATGGCTTTGATCTGTGCGGCCTCCTGCAGGGCGCGCTCGTATTCGGCGCGACCTTGGTTGGCCTTGACGATGATGCCCAGCTCGCTTCCGGTGATCTGGGTCTGTTGTTCGGCGCGTGCCTCGGCCTCGCGCAGCTCGCGCTCCTTCACGGCGGCGCGCTCCTGCCTTGCGTAGGTCTCCACCTGCTCTTCGGCGATCTGTCGCATGCGCAGCTGCTTCAGGATCTCCTCGATGTGGGTGTCTCCGGGGCTGGAGGTCGGCGTGCCGATCAGCACCTCTTCCAAATCCAGGTTGTAACGTTCGAACTTGGTCTGCATCTCTTTACTCGCGACTTCTTGGATCTCGCTGCGTTCTTGCAAGAGCTCGATCAGCGTGCGGGTTTGCCCGACGTTCTTGAAGTAGGCCGCCACCATCGGGTCGAGCGTTTGCTCCACCAGCCGCTTCACATCGCCAAAGCGCTGCACCACCAAAGGCGCTTTGCGATAGTCGATATGCACCACCACACTCAGCGGCAGCGACGGCTCGAAGGCGTCTTTGGTAATGAGCGATACCTCCGATAGGTTCTCGTCGAATTTGTGCGCGCCCACTTCCCGCTTGTTCCATTTGAGGATGAAGTTGGTGGTGGGCACCAATACAACTTTGCCTGCATAGGTATTGAAGGCGTACTTGCCGGGGAGCAGCGGTGTGTTCCAGACGCCGCGCCGACCGCGCGCCACCAGCTCGCCGTGCTTGTATTCGCTGCCGGAGAGATCACTGCCTGTCTCGCCGGTGTAGCTCACCACCACGCCCACGGTACCGACCTCCACCACCGTCTTCGGTCGGAGCTCGACCGTCGACATCAAACGATTGAGGTAGTACGTGCCCTCCACCAAGACCTGCAGCTGCCGGCCGCGCCGTCCACCGGCCGCCAAGAAGCGTTCGGGATCTTGAAAGGAGTTGTGAAAGGTCGTGTTGTCGTGCGCGTCATCCCCGACGATGGGCGCGATCAGCTCGCCTTGCGCCAGCGCCGGCCCATCGTGAACGGTGACTACGCCCATCAGGTCCTCCTCGCCCGACAGCACCAACGGCCGGAAGCCGTCGCGTTCGGCGATCAGCGCTTGCATGCGGGTGAAGAGCGGAAAATCGTCCTGATCGAGCGGCAGAAAGTAGATGCGTTCCGCGGTGATCACGACGAACTGAGCAAGGTTGATGGCATACGTGCCTTCACGCAGCACCCGGCGTTGCGGTCCGCGTTGACCGCCTCGCGAGAGGAACGCGATCACATCCTGAAACTCAGCACACGGCACATCCCGCCCGAGCGCCTGCTCTTGCGCCAGCGGCATACCGTCGCGTGCAAACACATAACCGATGCGACCTTGCGGCACCGTGACCAGCGGCACCGTGCGCACCTTGTACACGAACGGAAACTTCCAATGCAGTCCACCGCGCAGAACCTCCGGCTGGAAGCCCGCCTCGCCCTGCAACGCAATCAGACCCTTCTCGATCGAGCCCGCGGCTGAGAAGCGCTTCTCAATCACCGCGATACGGTCATTGCGCACCGGGCGCAGACCAAGCAACAACAACAAAACGCCGACGCCGGCGAGCACCAATAGGCTCACCGCGACCCAAGTTGGGACCATCTCTGTTCACTCCTTCATGCCGCGTGAAAAGGGTCACGCTGGCGATGCAGGAAGATCTGTGGTCATGCCGTCGACTGCGCAAGCGGCTACGCGGGCGAATCGTCGCGCGCGTGTACGACTCTGTCGCGCCGCGTCAACGCGGCGGGCCGCCCCAACCGCCTTGATAGCCCGCCCAGCCCTGGCCCTGTTGCGGGCCATAACCCTGTTGCGGGCCATAACCCTGTTGCGGGCCATAACCCTGTTGCGGGCCATAACCCTGTTGCATCGGCTGTCCAAACCCATGCGTCTGCGGCGGATGCAGCGCCAAAGACTCAACAAAGGGCGCGCCCGCTTTGAGCCACACCCGGAAGTTGTCGATGCGCTTCGGCTTGGTGGTTTGCGCCATGATGGCGCCCGCGATGATCGACCCAAACATCATCACCAAACCGAGAATGATGCCCCACGCTGCTCCGTTGCCGGCCATCACGAACATCAAGGCCAGCCCCAAGATGAAGCCGAAGGCGATTACCAGATAGCCAATCACCTGACGTTGCTTGTGCTTGCTGCAGATGCCGAAGTCCACGTACGCGCTCTTGCGCGTGACCATGGCAACGATCGCATAGATGAGCACACCCGCAGCCAGCGTCGCGTACACCCAGCCCTCGTGCCAGTACACGGTCTTGCGCACCCGATGGTTCGCCGGCGCGTTGCACACCACACAGCGGTCAGGCAGCACCGCGGACGCCTTCCAAAAGGTGACCTGATCCCCTTCACGCCAGCAAGCCTCTGCGGAGGGCACCATCGCCTGCGGTGCGTGGTGCGGCTGTTCGAGCCCCGGTGCGGCGTACGGATTCATGCTCACGGCGAAGTCCTTGGGCCGAAGCATCGCGCAGCGTCAAGCCACAGCTGGGCCTCGCGCCGAACGGCGGCTAAGCTGACGCCATGCTCGTGCTTCGCCACGCTCGCAGCGCCCTTACGGCGAAGCGCCTATCCAAGGTCATGCTGCCCCTGTTCTTGGCGCTCGGTTGCGGTGAATCGGGCTCGGCGACCTCATCACTGGCACCCTCCGCTTCTCTCGGTTCGCCCAGTTTGGACGGTTGGAACACAGCCCAGATCGACTGGCGTCCTTATCAGGAGGGCCTGGCCGAAGCCCAACAGAGCAATAGGCCAATCGTGCTGGTGTTCTTCACCTCGTGGTGTGGTCATTGCAAAAATTACAGTCATATTTTTGAAGACCAACGCGTTGTGGCGCAGTCCAAGCAGTTCGTCATGATCCGCCTCGATAAGGACCAGAACCGCGAACTCAGCAAGAAGTACGCGCTCGACGGCGAATACATCCCGCGCACCTTCATCCTCCGCCCCGACGGCACCGTGCGTGAGGACATCCAAGAACGACGCGAGAAGTTCAAGTACTTCTACGACGAGAAGAAGCCGGAGAACCTACTCGTAGCGCTCGAACGAGGGCTCAGCCCGTGAGCGCGGCGCGCCCTTTGCCGCCGCTTGCACCGTGGGACAAGCTCGCTTTGCCTCTGCTCTCGACGTCGCCGAGCGAACCGGCTTTGCTCGCGGACTTCCTCGCGCGAGCAGAGCTCGCGCGAGAGCCCGCGAGCCACCCCCTCGAGTGGGTCGTGCAAGCCGCCGCCAACGCGCGCGATCTCGGGCAGGCCTTCGCGTGCGGCTACTTCGCAGCGACCGAGCAATTGCTCGCTCGCTGCGGCGTCGCCACGCCGCACGGCCAGCGCGTCAGCCTCGCCCTTACCGAGCCCAACGGCGGGCATCCGCGCGCGTTGCGCTCCAATGTGCAGCTCCGTGACGGCGCGCTGGTGCTGAGCGGGGAAAAGGTATGGACCACGCTGGCGGATCTCGCCACGCACCTGCTCCTCATCGTACGCAACGAACGTGAAGCAACCTCGCCCGGCGACGACCTACCGAGGCTCGTGGCCTTCCTTTGCCCGGTAGACCGCGCCGGCCTCACGATCGAGCTGCTGCCCGAAACGCCCTTCTGTCCGGAGCTACGTCACGGCCGCTTGCTCTTCGAGCAGCTGATCGTCACGCCTGAAGAGCGCGTGGCTTTTGACGCGTTCACCCAGCTACTCAAGCCCTTCCGCAGCTTGGAGGACGCTTCGGTGGCCACGGCAGTGCTGGCCTTTCTGTGCAGGCTGACGGTGCAACGAGGCGTAGATCCAGCCTTCACCGCACGCACGTTGCTCCTGCTCCAGAGCGTCGTTTCGCTCGCGCAGGCGCCGGATGGGCCCTTCGTCTGGGTGGCGTTGGCCGGCCTGATGGACGAGCTGCAGGCGCTATTGAGCGAGCTCGCTCACGCCTTGCGCGCCGCCCACCCCGATGACGCCGACGCCTTGCAACGCGACTTACCGCTGCTCGCAGTGACAGCTCGGCTGCGCGCTACGCGACGAGCCAAAGGGCTCGCCGCGCTCAGCGCCCAGCCTCGGTGGCCTACTTGATGCGAATAGCGACGGTGAGCAACACCGGCAGATCGCTGATTTCGATCGTCGAGCCGTCCGCCGAGACAGCGCCTTCAGCGACTACGGCCCACTCGCCATACCCAGCGAAGTGCTCGCCGATATCGAGCTCTTGGCCAAGCACCTCAACCGCTGTATTGGCGCCGAGCTTTGCGGTGTTCGGGATCGAGACGGCGACGCCCGGGCAGAACAACGTGTCCACCGGACCGAGCCCAACCACCATGGCGAAGCCTGCTTCACCGGTGATCTCCGCAACCTGAGCCGCATCCGAAACCGTAACCGCGCGGAAGGTTTGCTTGGCGGGCTCATCGTAGATGAGCTCGTTCACGACCACGGCACCGCCGCTTGGCACCGTGAGACTCACGTCATCCGCGCTGACCGTTGCACCCGCCGCAAACTCCGACCCGCTGTCGACAATCAACGGGAACAAGCCCGACATCATCGTCCCGCCGGTGAAGGGGTAGCCAATCTTGGCGTAGGTCAGGCTGTCTCCCGGCTTGAACACCGGCCGATCCAACGAGTCCGAGCCAGTGAAGGTCGCCATGCCGATGGTGTTGGTGGTCGCGAATAGGCAGTTGTCCGCGCCACAAAGCTGCATCGATACCATCGAGATCGGGTCGCCGTTCTGGTCTTGTGCGGTTGCGGCCACCGAGGTCAGCGGCACCTCGCTGACAGCGCCCGGCATCGCGGGGGGCGGTTCACAATCCACCGTGCTGCCACCACCGCCGTCGGTCGTGCTGCCACCACCGCCGTCGGTCGTGCCGCCGGCCGAACCTCCAGCCCCGGAGCTGCTCGAGTCTCCACACGCCAAAAGCAGAAAAGTGGAGATCACAGATGACGCTACAAAAGAACGATTCATGGCAGCCTCCTCGATGGCAAAGTCACGTGAGAACGTGGTGACTTGAACGCGGCTCCGCGACAAGCTCCATTGTCCCTTTACGCTTCTTGACCGTGGGTCAATAGCTCGTCTGCGGCCTCCGCTCAAGCCCCAAGCGAAGGTTATTGCGTCGGCAGCGCCGTGCCAAAGCCGTCCGCGACCGTGCCTCTTGCGTGGCGAGCCAACCTCAAGGTGAGCAGTCCGGGCTCACGCACCGCGTCGCACGCCGCAAGACTCGGTGGGGCCCGCTCATTTCAGCTCAACGCTGAGTCGTCGGCGAGGCAGTCTCGCGCTCGGCCGTCTTGCTTGGCGCGATAGAGCGCGATGTCGGCGCGGCGTATCAATTGGTCGGTAAGGAACTCGTTGTCGGCGTCGGCTACAGCGATGCCGCCGCTGAAGGAGAGGCACTCGGTGCCGCTGTCGCGCTTGTTCTCGGGCAGTTGGAGCGGAAACAGCGCGAGCGCCGCGCGGATGCGAGCGAGCACGGAGAGCCCACCCTGCCGTCCGTTGTTCCGCAGCAGGAGCACGAACTCCTCGCCGCCGAAGCGGAAGGCTGCGTCCTCCTTGCGAATCGAAGCGGCCAGCGTGCGCGCAAAGATCTTGAGCGCTTGGTCGCCAGTGTCGTGTCCAAAGCGATCGTTGATCGACTTGAAATGGTCGATATCGAGCAGACACAAACACAGCGGCGCTGAGTAGCGTTTGGCGAAGGCCGACTCTTCGCGCAACCGCTCGTGCAGCAGCTGACGATTGCCAAGTTGGGTCAGCGGATCGATGCGCGCGAGCAGCTCCGCTTGGCGCAGGCGATCGCGCGCTTCAGTGCGCGTTCGCACCGCCCGCACGGCCTTGGCTTTGAGCACCGGTCCGCTGAACGGCTTGGAGAGATGGTCGGCCGCACCGAGTTCAGCGGCCTCGACGAAGTCGGTTTCAGCGTTGGCGTGGGCGGTGAGCATGACCACCGGAATGAGCTTCAAAGCCGAATCCGCGGTGATGGTACGCAGCACTTCGAAGCCGTTGAGCCCCGGCATCATCTCGTCGAGCACCACCAAGTCGATCTGCTCGTGTTGCTCGCGCAGTATTCGCAAGGCCTCGATCCCGTCTGCGGCCTCCAAGCAGGTGAGGTTCGCGTGGGTCAGCCATTTGACCACGAGAAATCGCGTGGCTTGATCGTCGTCGACGACCAGGACTGTCCCTTGGCTAGCCGTTTTCACTGGCTCGACTCAGCTGGCTTTGGGCGCTGTGGGAAAGCGAGAGCGCCTCGGTCCACGGCCCCGCGACCGTGTGTCGCGTGAGCCGCACGGCGAGCTCCTTCAGGTAATGCGTTCGCGGCCAATCCTCCGCGCCGAAGCGCTCGAGATGGTCGGTGTGCACCTGGCAATCCACGAGATCGACGCCCAGCTGCGGAAGCCCCGCGACCAGCGTGACGAAGGCGATCTTGGAGGCATCGGCGCAACGGGCGAACATCGATTCACCAAAGAAGATACCGCCGAGGGCAACGCCGTAAAGCCCACCGACGAGCTCCCCGTCTTGGAAGGCCTCCGCCGAGTGCGCAAGCCCAAGCTCGTGCAGACGCACATACGCTGAGATCATGTCGTTGGTGATCCAGGTACCGTCCTGACCTGGTCGCGGCTCCTCGGCGCAGTTGCGGATCACCTCAGCGAACCGCGTATCAAAGCGGATCTCAAACGCGCCGCGGCGCTGGGATTTCTTGAGACTCTTGGGTACATGCAGCTTGTCTGCGACCAGCACGTAACGCGGGTCTGGGCTGTACCAAAGGATGGGGACGTCGCTGCTGTACCAGGGAAAGATCCCGCTCGAGTAGGCCAGGATCAGTCGTTCGGCGGAGAGGTCCCCGCCCACCGCCAGTAGGCCGCTCGGCTCGGCGAGGTGCACCGGAGGAAAAGCCAAGCGCTGGTCGAGTCGAAAGACAGTCAAGGTGAATCAGAAGCCCGGATCAGGGGTCTTTTTCAGCGGCTTGCCAGCCGGCTTACCGACCTTGGCGGAGGGCGTAGAGCTAGGCTCGGAGGCTGCGGCGCTCACCTGCGCTGAAGGTTGAGGCTCGGGTTCGGCGTTGGAGGTCGTTGCGGTTGCTGCCGTCGTCGAGACGCTGCTTGGCGAAAGGAGAGGGGAAGGCGTTTCAGCAACCTGGCTCGTCACGGTGGGCGTAGCTTCAGCGGGCTGGGAGACTGGGCTTGCTGCGGGCTCCGAAGACTTGACTGCGCGCAGGGTCAAGGCAGCGTAGGTACCCACGCCCAAGCTGCCCGCGATCAACGCGGCGATCGCCAGCCAAGCCGCTCCGCTGCGCTTTTGCACGCGCGCCGGCCCGACGGCCCCCGCGAAGGTAGGTTGGGAGACCGAACCGGAAGGTAAGGCGTTCGGCTGCGACGCGAAGCTCGGCTGCGAGCCGAAGTTTGGTTGCGAGGGCTGCGCGCCAAAGTTCGGCTGTGAGGGCTGCGAGGTGAAGCCCGGCTGCGAAGCGAGCCCCGGCGGCATGGGCTGCGAGGTGAAGCCCGGCTGCGACGCGAAACCCGGCTGCGAGGGCTGCGAAGCGAAGCCCGGCTGCGAGAGCGAAGAGCCGGAATTCGGCTGCGACGCGAAGCCCTGTTGCGACGTGGAGCCCGCTTGCGAAGGCTGCGAAGCGAAGCCCGGGTGCGAACTGAAGCCCGGCTGCGAGCCAAAGCCCGGCTGCGAGCCAAAGCCCGGTTGCGAGGTGAAGCCCGGTGCCCCCGAAAAACGAACGCCTGGCCCGTGCGGCATCGGCGAGATCACCGCCGTCCCGTTCTCGAGCGCCATCTCACGCAAGTTGCGCGGCTGGTTGACCGAGACCGAAAGCAGGTCCGCATCGGTGAGGATGGCGATGGTTTGCGCCTCACCGCCCTCGGGCTCGGACCCTTCACGAGGCTGAACGACGTCCCCCAAACGCGAGCGCCGGAGCGCCGCCTCTCCGCGTCGGCTGGGCTGTCGCACCGCGGCTTCGGTGGGCTCGGCGAAGGCCGCGAGCGCCTCGGCCATTTCATCCGCCGTTTGGAAGCGGTGCTCCCGCTCGGGGGCGCAGGCCTTCTTGATGATCGCGCAAAAGGCCTCTGGCAACGTAGGCACCAGACTGCGCGGATCCGGAAACGGCTCGTACGCGACCTTGAACAACAGCTCGGCGAAATTGGCGCCCTTACGCGGCACCTGACCGGTCACAGCCTCGAACAGGATCACCCCAACGCCGTAAAGATCGCTCGTGGCGTTGACCGCGTGCGAGGCCCGCAAATGCTCAGGGCTCATGTAGTTGGGCGAGCCAAGCACGGTCCCGGTCTTCGTCTGCGCGCCCTCACTCTCACTGAACTTGGAGATGCCGAAATCCAAGATCTTCACGAAGTCTACGAAGCCGCGATGCGCCTTCGAAAGGAAGATGTTGTCCGGCTTGAGGTCGCGGTGAACGACGCCTGCTTCGTGTGCGGCGGCGAGCCCCTCGAGCAGCTGCAACACGAGCCCCGAGATCTCGGGCACAGACATGCGCTTCTGTCGCGCGAGGCGGGCGCGCAGGCTCTCCCCATCGAGATACTCCATCACGATGTAGCGTTCGCCCGCGGGCGTCATGCCCAGGTCGAACACCTCGACGATGTGCTCATTGCCAATCTTCCCGGCGGCTCGCGCTTCCTTGTCGAAGCGGTCGGCCATCTCGGCGACGGCGCTGGCGGCGGCGTGCAGCAGTTTGATCGCCACCACCTTCTCGACGCGCAGGTGCTCGCCAGCGTAGACGGCTCCCATTCCGCCCTCTCCAAGCTTGCGCAGGATGCGGTACTTCCCGTCGAGGATCTCGCCCACTCTGGGCGCGGAGGCCATCGCTCCACGGTAGCAGCGAACGCAGGCGATGTCTCTTTCCCGAGAACCCGGGCGCGAGGGTTGGGATCGGCGGCTTCGCGCCAGGCGGCCAGAAAAAACTCTTGGTCGGGCTCAGCTTCGCTACGCTGCGCCTCGATGGATGCCAGCCGGCCGATCGTACTTTTCCTTGCGGCTTTCGCTCTTGCCCTCGCGCCGGCTGAAGCCGTGTGGGCGCAGCCCAAGCCCAAGCCCGCGGTCGAGCCTTCGGCGAAGGATCAAGCGCGCGTGTTGTTCGAAAAAGGCACCACCGCGCTCGGAGACAAGGATTTCAAGACAGCTGCGCAGCTGTTGAGCGAAGCCGAGGGCCTGTTCCACGCGCCCACCACGCTCTACTACCTTGGGACCGCGCAAATGGAGCTCGGCCTCTTGCTCGAGGCGCAGGCGAGTTTCAAACGCGTTGCGGAGGAGAAGCTAAGCCCCAAGGCCAGTGACGCCTTCAAGAAGGCTCAAGCGGAGTCGAAGAAGGCCCTGACCGATCTGGACGCACGTATCCCGAGCGTGCTCGTCACGGTCGAGCCCGCGGGCAGCCCAGGCGTCACTGTGACGATGAACGGCAAACCGCTCGAGGGCGTCGTGCTCGGCGAAAAGAGCCGAATCAACCCCGGGAGCTATCAATTCGAAGCCAAAGCCGAGGGCTTGGTGAGCGCCAAGCTCACGGTCGCCGCCGCCGAACGAACCACCGCCGACGTGCGGCTAGTGCTTCAGCCCGTTGGCAAGCCGCAGGTAGAACAAGCCGTGATCGTCCAACCGGTTGGTGACGAGTGGCCGGCTGGCCGGGTCGCCTCGATTCCGATCATGATCACCGGCGGTGCGCTGGCTGTCGCGGGCGGCGTGCTTTTGGGCTTATCGGCGGTGAAGCGGTCAGAGGCGGATGACCGCTATGACCAATGCCCCACGTGTGAAGCCGAGGTGACCTCGCTCGATGATCAAGCGACTCTGTTCGGCAATCTTGGTATTGGCTTCGCTGCCGTTGGTGGGGCCGCCGTGCTCTCGGGCGCGCTCATGTTTGCACTGTTGGGTGAAAGCGGACCAGAGGCGCCAGAAGCAGGCGAGGTCTCGTTCCTGCTTGGCGTTCCACAGGCGAGCGGGGTCGGGGCAGGGCTGCGCATCCAGCTGCAATAGCGCACCGTGAACGCCCTCCCTCCGAGCGGCACCCAAGCTCGTATGCGGTTCGGTTTCTTCGCCTGCTTCTTCGCTCTCGGTTGCGCCGCTGCGCACGATGGCGCGGTCGATCCCAGCGTTCGCTTCGTGCCGCTGGCCCCAGACCCCGCGTCCGTCGCGAGCTCTCCGCCTGTCTCTCCTCCAGCGTCGTCCCCAGCCGTGAGCGCTGCGCCTGCGGCACCATCAATCGCGGCGAGCGCTGGTCCAATCGCCCTCCCAACGTCAAGCGCGGCTGCACCCACGCTCGCGTCTGTTGGCTCAGGCTCGGCTCCAGTCGCCGGACCTTCGCCCACGCCGGATGAAGAGGAAGACGGTGCTGTGGACTTTGAAGAGAGCGGCAGCCTCTCCGGGCCGCAGCGCGCGTTGATGAAGGTGCTCGGACGTTGCTTCGTTCGTGCGCTCGATCGCGGCGAAGAGTCGAGCGGCGCGTTGTGGGTGCAGCTCTCGGTGGCCGGGGATGGTCATGTGGAGACGGTCCTGCTCGCCGAAGGCTTTTCTCCCTACGTCAAAACGTGCGCCTCCCCGAAGCTCAAGTCGTTGTCCTTCCCAGAAAGTCCAGAGGACCTGCGCACCCTCCGCTTCCCGATCAATGAATTAGCTGCCGAGTCACGCGAACCCGAGAACTGAGCGCGGCTCACCCGCCGGGCCCCTCGTCCTCGAGACTTAGCCGCACTTCGGCGGTGAGAACTCCCATCGGGCCAAAGCTCCTCTCGATCATGAAGCCTCCGCCTGGGCCAACGGCGGCCAGCGTGCTCGCCCGCGTACCGTATTGAGCGCCGAGCACGAAGGCGGCCGAGAGTCGGCGCTCGAGCTCCAAGGGCACGCCGGTCGCCGGCAGCTCGGCGTCGCTCGCTATCGCTGTATCTGCGAGCCAGTCGAGGAAACGAGCTTCAGGCGGTTGAGCTGCCGCCACGGCCTCGCTCAGCTGCTTTCCGAGCCGCTGCACCTTGGGCCATGGCTCGCCGAGCCGACCGTTGGACAAGGTCCATATCCCTCTCGTAAGGCGCTGCGCCGAGCCGGCAGTGCCTGCTTCCCCAGCAGCGTCGCGAACGTAATGAGCCGAGGTCAGATCTCCTACCAACAGGTTGAAAGAGGAGGTCTGCTCGGCCGTACGCGCGACGTTCTGCGCATAGTCCTCCGCGGCGATCGTCCCGCGTAGATAGTCTGCGACGAGGGCGCCACGAGAAGCTCCGTCTTTGCGGGCCTCGGGGTGGCGTAGGTTGGTGACCGCAGCAAATCGCCCCGAGCGGGTCAGCCCCAGCCAGCCGCCGCCTCGCTCGAGGTCGCGACCGCCGAACACGAGGGGTTGGTTGCTCCAGCGGCCAAGCGGCGCGCTGGGGCGCGCAAAGAACTCATCCCGATTGCCCAGTAAAACCACCGGGAAGTCGGCATAAACATCAAAGGCTAGGCTGATAAGACACATGCTACAGATCGAAGAACTCGTCGACTCCGTCGGCTTCGACCGCAATCCCGAAAAGCCGCCCTTGTTCGCGGTCAGCCACGTACATCACGTGCCTGGCGAAGCCCCCTACGCCCCGGCCCCACTTGATGTTTGGTATCCAGCCCGAAGGCAGGTCCACGATCTTGCTGACCACTCCTCCCGATGTAATGCGGTATACGTTGCCACTGACGTACTCTGCAGCATAAACGTTGCCACATTTGTCGACCCCCAACCCGTCAATGCCGCCTCCCTCGAATTCCTCCGCAGGGACGAACAACGAAGCCGTTCCAGGTTGTCCCGGTGTCGGTTGCACTACCTTGTAGATAAGCTCTTCATTGTAACTGCCTACATAAAATACGGTGGGATCTTCTGTGAAGGCGATGCCATTGGGGTGGGTGACTTCGACTACCACTGTGAACGCGCCGGTGTTTGGGTGGACCCGCAGCACGCGGCCACCATTGTCTTCAGCAACATAGAGGAACCCGTCCGGCCCGACGTCAATGCCATTAGGGTAATCAAGCCCCCCGAGCAATACGCTTGTAGCGCCGTCGGGGAACGCTCGCTTCAACGCGTTATTCTCCACGTCGCACACCACCACCGAGTCGTCCGGCAGCGCCACTATCCCAGCCGAGTCGTACGCGAAGCTCGGGATCCACAGGGAAACCTCCCCGGTCTTCTTCGTGCGTATGAGGTTCCCGTCTTCATCCACGCTCACGTGATTGCCCAGCGAATCAAAGGCGAAGTCCTCTGCCGGCGTGAAGCCTTGCGGCGCTTCGTACGCAACTGGGTAGGATGGCAACATCGAGCACTCCACCGGGCCGCTACCACCGAGGCTACCTGCGCCCTCACCGCCGAGCCCGCCGACGCCAATCCCTCCACCCCCGACGGGAGCTCCGCCGTTGCTGACGCCGCCGGCAGCTCCCGAGCCACCTCCGCCGTCGGCTGCCACTCCGCCACCGCCTGCTGGTCCGCCGCCCTTGGGCTCATCCCGGTCAGCTCCTCGCCGCATCCTGGACGTGCACGCGAGGGCACAGACGCAGCTCAATAGCGCAAAGGAAACCCAGCCATGGCGAAGCAAAGTAGTCACGACAGCCTTTCGTCCGGCCTTCGGCTGCCGGGATGATAACGTCCAAGCTACGGCCTCTCCTGGGCGTACTCAAGTGGACGCCGCTTCCCACTCCACGCTTTCGTCAAACCCATGAAGCTTCACAACTTCGGCCAAACTTGGAGCTTCTCCCCCGGCGAACTGCTGCAGCCCCGCAACGAACGAGAGATCGCTGACGCCGTTTCTTTGGCACGCAAAGTCCGCGTGGTGGGCTCGGCCCACTCCTGGTCCCGCGGCATTGTCACAGACCATACCCTGCTCTCGCTCGATCGGATGAATCGCATCCTCCACGTCGACCGAGCGGCGCTGCATGTGACTGTCCAGGCCGGCATCAAGCTCAAGGACCTGATTGCGCAGTTGGCCAAGCTCGGTCTTGCGCTCTCCAACTTGGGCTCGATCGCCGATCAATCCTTGGCGGGCGCCATTGCGACGGGGACCCACGGCTCCGGTAGAAACTTCCGTTGCCTCGCCGACCAAGTGGAGGCCTTTCGCCTGATCGACGGAGAGGGACGTGAGCGCTGGTTCACGCGAGGGCAGGGGGACTACGAGGCTGCCTTGGTAGGGCTTGGCTGCTTGGGCGTCGTTTACCAAGTAACGCTCGCGGTGGTGCCTTGCTTTCAGTTGCACGCCATCACGGACTTGGCCCCGTATGATCACGTCGTTGAGCAACTAGATACGTATGTAAACGGAGTTGACCACTTCAAGTTCTGGTGGCTGGTCCCAACCAACAAGGTGATCCTCTTTCAGAACCACCGAACGCAGAACCCGCGCAATGATTCCACGCTAAAGCGCTGGTTCAAAGACGAGTTTCTGGCGGTCTCGGTGTACCGCGCGCTGGTAAAGCTGCAGCGGCTGGATCGAGAACGGCTCGTCCCCTGGGTCAACGAGCAACTCGGAGAACAGGTGGGCAAACGCTTCGAACGCGTGTGTCAGAGTCATGTTGGCTTTCTCACGCCCACGCCGCCGGTGCACCGGGAGACCGAGTGGGCCTTTGACTATGCGGACGCCAAGAGCCTCTTGCGGGATTATCGGCAATTGCTCGTGCGCAGTGGTTTTACTTATAATTTCATCCAGGAGATACGGTTTACCAAGGCAGATCCCTATTGGCTGAGCCCCGCCTATCAGCGCGATTCAATCTGGTTATCCATGTACAACATGGATCGCGCGGATCGCTTTGAGCAGCAACTCCAGCTGTTTGAGCGGTTTGCTCGCGAGCGTGGTGGTCGGCCCCATTGGGGCAAAGAGGCCTCGTTCGACCTCAGCTACTCGCGCTCGCAGTGGCCGCGGCTCGCTGACTTCTGTGCGCTGCAGCGCCGCTATGATCCCAAGGCGCGCTTCGTCAATGAGTGGGCAGCGCAAGCCCTCGGTCTGTGAGCGGGTGTGCTCTGGTCAAGCAGCTGCGCCAATGAGACACTCCACCCATGAAGTCCCTCTTCCTTGCACTCTTCGGCTTGGCGACAGCTGCGTGTGAAACCAGCGTAACCGACAGTGCCGGAGGGGGAGGTACCGGCGGAGCAGGAGAGGGCGGCTCCGGGGCAAGCAGCTCCAGTTGCTCAGCGCCAGCCGGTCCACCGGAGTTTGCCCTCGGTACAGGCGAGGATTGCTTCGAGCCGCTGGCCGAGGGCCAGACTCTCAAGTTGCTGGCCGGTCCGCAGGGCGGGTACCACGTGTGGCTGGCCGTTGGCTGCTCGGACTGTGGTCCTTCGGTCTCCCTTGAATGGTTGGCCGAAGATCCAGCGACCAACGAGCTGCTCGAGGGAGCCTTCTTTAGTCAGCAGGTCGTTGACTTGAGCGGTGAGTGGCCCTCCGCGGCTGGCCTCGTCGTGGGCATGCCCGGCTCCCAGTATGATGAGCAATCACCGCCGTTGCCGCCCGGTACGCGCTTTCAGATTCACGTAAAGACCCTGTCGCAGCCAGTGCATGAAGCGGTGGTCGAGGTGGAGGTCGGGGAGATTGAGCAGTGGAACCCATGCGCCGAGGACCCGAATCACCCGCTTTGTGGTTTTGGCTGAGCGACCGTTGGGCGGCTGAACAAGGTCGACAAAACCCCTGAGCTGCCGCGCGATCCGTGCGGGAACTTCGCTCGGAAAGTTATAGGATACCGCCCATGTCAGCCGACCCGATGGGCGTCCCGGAAGTAGGGCCCAAGAAGTTCGAGGACCTTCCTGCCGCCGAGCAGGAGGTGGTGAAGAGCGCTATCCAGGCGCTGCAGCATCGCCCCGGCGCGCTGCTGCCGATTCTTCACGCTGTGCAGTCCGCCTTGGGCTGGGTACCGCCGGCTGCCGTTGCGCCCATTGCACGCGCGCTCAACCAATCTCGAGCCGAGGTTCAGGGCGTCCTGTCCTTCTATCACGACTTTCGCAGCGCTCCGCCCGGCCGTCAGATCATCAAGATCTGTCGGGCCGAGGCCTGTCAGGCGATGGGCGCCGACGAGCTGGTGGCGCACGCCAAGCGCCGGCTCGACGTTGAGTTCGGTGAAACTCGAGCAGACGGCGCTGTGACATTGGAGCCGGTTTACTGTCTTGGGAACTGCGCCTGCGCGCCGGCGATTACGGTGGACGGCGTGCTCCATGGGCGCGTGAGTCGTGACCGCTTCGACCAACTTTCGCGCGGCAGCGAGGCGCCGCAGTCTCTAGAGCAGGCACGGTCGGAGCGCCCTTCATGAGCACCAAGTTGTTCGTCCCGGCTGACGCTGCGGCTCGCTCGGTTGGCGCCGATCAAGTTGTTACCGCCCTCCTCGCCGAGGCTTCGAGCCGCGGGGAATCGGTGTCGATCGTGCGCAATGGTTCGCGCGGCCTCTTGTGGCTCGAGCCGTTGGTCGAGGTGGAGACCGCACAGGGCCGGGTGGCCTACGGTCCAGTGTCGCCCGAGGATGTAGCGAGCCTATTCGACGGCGGCTTTCTCACGGGCTCGCCGCACCCGCTCGGTCACGGCCTTACCGAGGCCATTCCCTACCTAAAGAAACAAGAGCGGCTCACCTTCGCTCGCGTCGGCCTCACCGATCCGCTCTCGCTAACCGACTATCAAGAGCATGGTGGCCTTGCAGGGCTGCGCGCGGCGTTGGCTTGCTCCCCACGGGAGATCGTGGAGCGCGTTACCACCTCCGGCTTGCGCGGACGCGGCGGCGCCGCCTTCCCCACGGGTATCAAATGGCGCACCGTCTTGGAGACAGCAGCCGATCAGAAGTACGTCGTGTGCAACGCCGACGAAGGGGACTCGGGGACCTTCTCCGACCGCATGTTGATGGAGGGGGATCCGTTCCTGCTGATTGAAGGCATGGTGATCGCCGGCCTGGCCACCGGCGCGACCCGCGGCAGCATCTATCTGCGTTCGGAATACCCCGACGCTGCCCGCGTGCTCACAGAGGCGCTCAGCAGAGCCCGCGAATTCGGCTTGCTCGGCGATAATCTATTAGGCAGTGGGCGCTCTTTCGAACTCGAACTCTATCTCGGTGCTGGTAGCTACGTTTGTGGTGAGGAGACAGCCCTGCTGGAGAGCCTCGAGGGCAAGCGTGGGGTGGTGCGCTACCGGCCCCCTGTCCCGGCGGTGAAGGGACTATGGGGTAAACCAACTGCGCTCAATAACGTCGTAACGCTAGCGTCGGTACCCTTCATCATGGCCAACGGCGCCGAGGCCTATCGCGACTTCGGAGCGGGCCGCTCCCGCGGCACGTTGGCGTTTCAGCTCGCTGGCAACCTCAAACGCGGAGGGCTGGTGGAGCGAGCCTTCGGCGTAACGCTGCGCGAGCTACTCTACGACTACGGCGGTGGATCGGCCAGCGGTCGGCCTCTGCGAGCCGTGCAGGTCGGTGGCCCGCTCGGCGCCTTCATTCCAGCGTCCCAGTTCGACCTGCCGCTCGACTACGAAGCCTTCGCGGCGCAGGGCTCGATCGTCGGGCACGGAGGGATCGTCGCCTTTGATGACAGCGTCGACATGGCGAAGATGGCCCGCTATGCGCTCGAGTTTTGCGCCATCGAGTCGTGCGGCAAGTGTACGCCCTGTCGCATTGGCTCGACGCGCGGCGTGGAGCTGCTCGACCGCCTTCGGGCAGGGGAGCGGCCCAAACAGCAGCTGACTGTGCTCAATGATTTGTTGCATACGATGGAGCACGCCTCCTTGTGCGCCCTTGGCGGTATGACGCCTTATCCCGTTCGTAGCGCACTAACCCATTTCCCAGCGGATTTTGGGCTCGAGAACTCGGTGGAGAAGTAACCATGGATTCAATCTTCAAGCGCGACTTAGGAACGCCGATTCGACTCGGCAAACGTGGCATCGCCCTGAGCATTGATGGCGTGAGCGTGACCGTCCCCGACGGCACCTCGGTGATGCAGGCAGCGGCGCGCGCCGGTACACAGATCCCGAAGTTGTGCGCCACCGACTCGCTGGAGGCCTTCGGTTCGTGCCGGCTTTGTCTGGTGCAGATTGAAGGCAAGCGCGGTTACCCAGCTTCATGCACCACGTTGGTTGAACCGGGAATGCGGGTTACCACCCAATCCCCGGAGCTAGCGCGCCTCCGTCGCGGCGTGATGGAACTCTATATCTCCGACCACCCGCTCGACTGTTTGACCTGTCCTGCGAATGGCAATTGCGAGTTGCAGACCATGGCCGGCGCGGTGGGGCTGCGCGAGGTCCGTTACGGCTTTGCCGGGGAGAACCACCTGGAGGCGCAGAAGGACGAGAGCAATCCGTATTTCACGTTCGACCCAAGCAAATGCATCGTCTGTTCGCGCTGCGTCCGCGCCTGCGAGGAGATTCAAGGCACCTTCGCGTTGACCGTTTCCGGGCGCGGCTTTGATTCGGTGATTTCTCCGGGCGGTACCGACTTCTTCTCGAGTGAATGCGTCTCGTGTGGCGCCTGCGTTCAGGCCTGCCCAACGGCGACGCTGATGGAGAAGTCGGTGGTCGAGCTGGGGCAGGCGACGCATTCGGTGGTAACCACCTGTGCCTATTGTGGTGTTGGCTGCTCCTTCCGTGCGGAGATGCAAGGCAACACCGTCGTGCGCATGGTCCCGCACAAAGAGGGCGGAGCCAACCACGGTCACTCCTGTGTGAAAGGGCGCTTCGCCTGGGGCTACGCCACCCACGCTGACCGCATCACCAAGCCGATGATCCGCGAACGCACCGATCTCCCTTGGCGTGAGGTCAGTTGGCAGGAGGCCTTCAGCTTTGCTGCCTCCAAGATCAAGCGACTGCAGGCCGAATACGGTGAAGGCGCTGTCGGGGCCATCACCTCTTCACGCTGCACCAATGAAGAGACCTATTTAGTGCAGAAGTTGGTGCGCGCGGCCTTCCGCAACAACAACGTGGATACTTGCGCGCGCGTTTGCCACTCGCCGACCGGTTATGGCCTAAAGACTACTTTGGGCGAATCGGCTGGTACGCAAGACTTCGAGTCGGTGGACCTCGCTGACGTGATCATGGTGATCGGCGCCAACCCCACTGACGCTCATCCAGTGTTTGCCTCGCGTATGAAGCGAAGGCTGCGTGAGGGCGCAGCCTTGATCGTGGTGGACCCGCGAGAGAGCGATCTCGTGAGCCAACCCCATGCGAAGGCGGCCTTCCATTTACCGCTCCGGCCGGGCACCAACGTGGCGATTATCAATGCCCTCGCGCACGTGATCGTCACGGAAGGCCTCGCCAAGGAGGATTACGTCCTTTCGCGTTGTGACGTAGCCGAGTACCAGAAGTGGAGGCAGTTCATCGTCTTGCCGGAGAACTCCCCGGAGAGCTTGGCCAGCGTGACCGGCGTCCCCGCCGAGACCGTGCGCAACGCCGCTCGGCTATTTGGTAATGCGCCCAACGGGGCCATCTACTACGGGCTCGGCGTAACGGAGCATAGCCAGGGCTCGACCATGGTGATGGGGATCGCCAATCTCGCTATGGTGACCGGCAATCTTGGGCGGCCGGGCGTTGGCGTAAACCCATTGCGCGGTCAGAACAACGTGCAGGGCTCGTGCGATATGGGCTCCTTCCCCCATGAACTACCGGGCTATCGCCATGTCTCGGATCCGGCGGTGCGAGCGCTGTTCGAGGCGGCCTGGGGCGTGCCCGTACACGCCGAGCCCGGGTTGCGAATCCCCAATATGTTCGATGCCGCCTTGGACGGGAGTTTCAAGGGGCTCTACGTGCAGGGGGAAGATATAGCGCAATCCGACCCGGACATTACGCATGTACACGCGGCCCTCGCGGCGATGGAATGCGTGATTGTACAGGACCTGTTCCTGAATGAGACGGCCAAGCTCGCTCACGTCTTTCTCCCCGGCGCTAGCTTCCTGGAGAAGGACGGCACCTTTACCAACGCTGAGCGGCGTATCAACCGGGTGCGAGCGGTGATGCCGCCGCTCGCTGGTCTAGCCGATTGGGAGGTCACCATGGGGCTGGCAGAGGCGCTCGGCGTCCCCATGCACTATGCCCACCCGTCCGAGATCATGGCTGAGATCGCGCGGCTGACGCCGACCTTCCAAGGCGTCTCGTATGAGAAGCTGGATCGGCTCGGTAGCGTGCAGTGGCCCTGCAACGAGGCCGCCCCCGAGGGCACGCCGGTGATGCACGTGGACGAGTTCGTGCGCGGAAAAGGGCGGTTTGTGATTACGCGTTACGTCGCCACGACGGAGCGCACCAATCGCGACTATCCGCTGATCCTGACCACAGGGCGCATCCTCTCGCAATACAATGTCGGCGCGCAGACGCGGCGCACCGCCAACGTGCTTTGGCACGCGGAGGACCTGCTCGAGATTCACCCGCATGACGCCGAGCAGCGCGGCCTTGTCGAGGGCGACCTGGTGCAGGTTCGAAGTCGGGCGGGCGAGACGGTATTGCGCGCGACGCTGACCGAGCGCGTGCAACCCGGCGTTGTGTACACCACCTTCCATCATCCGGTTTCGGGTGCCAACGTCGTAACGACCGAGAACTCCGACTGGGCCACCAACTGTCCGGAATACAAGGTGACCGCCGTCCAAGTGCGCAAAACGGCTAGCCGCTCTGTTTGGCAAGAGAGCTTCACCAGCGAGCACCAAGCGCAGGTCGCTATGTTGCCGAAGGCGGGAGCGGTCCGTGAAGGTTGAAAAATTAGCCTTCATGGCCAACCAAATAGCGGCCTTCTTCGAGGCCGACCCTGATCGCGAGGTCGCCCTTGACGGCTTTAGCGGGCACCTGCGCAGGTTCTGGGATCCGCGTATGCGCAAAGAGCTATTGGCCTGGGTGGAGGCCGGCGGTGGTGAGTCGCTCAATCCGCTGGTGCGCGAGGCGCTATCGCTCAGAAGGTCACAGATCCTGCCCGAGGCTCCGGCTGCACCGTAGTTCGTACGCCCCGAAGTTCTGGATCAACTCCGGCCCTTCACTTGCCGCGCTGTGCGCGGGGGCCGGAGTAGATCCAGCCACGCCCTTCGCCGGCACGACTACGCTGCGCTTCGCAGCATCCCCTCGAGCAGTACGCGCACCAACTCACGAACGTAGCGCGCAGCGTGAAAGTCGCCGTCAGCGGCATCGGAGCTCGCCGGCGACTCGAGCACTACCTGAGTGGAAAGTGCGCCAAGGAAGGCCTGGGCGATGGTGGCGGTGTCTAGCGCTCCATCAATGCGGCCGAGTGCTCCTTCATTCTTCAAGTATTCGGTGAGGTACGAGAGCATTTGCTCCCGAGCAGCGAGCTGCATCGTTCGGGAGGAGAGGTTCGGATCACCTGCAAGTCGCATCATGAACAGAGGCGTCAAGCGGCGTAGGACGCGCAGAGAGAGCTCGGCTGCCCCAACGAGGTTGTCGAGGACGTTACCGCTCCCCGCTCGGCTGGGCAGCAGACTCAGCTGTTGCAATAGGTCGCTAATCTCAGGGGCCACCGCGGCCTCGAACAGGCCTGGCGTCGTCTTATAGCGTTTGAACACCGAGCCCTCGGAGATCCCGGCGCGCCGAGCGACCTCAGCGCTCGTGGATTGGAGCCCGCGCTCCCAAAACACGGCGCGGGCAGCACTCAGGATGGTCTCGTTCTCGATCACTGTCGGTCGTGCCATGATTTACTCCGCACCGATTGGGGAGGCCTTGCCAAGGTCTTGATGGTTTGCGTCTCCACCGCCTTCTGCCGCCAAGAGCGCCTCCAGGTCTGCTTCGCCCCGATCGACGGCCGCTCGCTTCGAGCGTCGGGATAGCCAACTAGCGGCCTGGTCGAATAGATCGTAGGCGACAGGCACGGCGACCAGCGTGAGCAACAAGGAGAGCGTTTGGCCGCCCACGACGATACCGGACGATGCCTGATTTTTGCCGGCTCCGACGCCGCGCGAAAAGATCAGCGGGATCATGCCGGCGACGAAGGCGAGCGTCGTCATCAAGATCGGCCGCAGCCGATCTCGGTTGGCCTCCATGATCGCCTGAAGTTTGGGCAGGCCCAACTTGCGCAGGTGATTCGTGTGGTCAATTTGCAAGATGGCGTTCTTCTTCACCACGCCAAACAACACCAACAGGCCAAGCGCCGAAAACAGATTGAGCGTTTGTCCGAGCAAGAGCAGCGACAACAGCGCGAACGGCACCGTTAGCGGCAGGGAGAGCAGGATGATGCCCGGTTGGGACCACGACTCGAACTGAGCTGCGAGGACCAGGTACATAAAGATGAAGCCGAGCGCTATCACCGTGATGAAGCCAACTGCTAGCTCCAAACTTGTCTTGGAGGAGCCCACCGGCTCCAGCCGGTACTCGGGAGGCAGTCCCTCCGCCGCGTAGAGCCGCTTCAACTCCTCGGTTACGGCGTTGGACCCCACGCCGGGCGCTGGGTTGGCAACCACGGTGTATTGTCGTTGTCGGCCGTAACGGTCAATCCTCGAGGGGCCGATACTCTCGCGAAACTCCACCAGTTGCGAAAGTGGAACCACGCTGCCTGATTGAGAACTAACCCCAAGCTCCGGCAGGCTCGCCGCGTTTTCGCGGAACTCTTCGGCGGCGCGCAAGCGAACGTCGTATTGTTCACCGCCTTCGCTGTAGCTCGTAACCTTCAAGCCACCGACGAAGACGCGCAGGCTGTCCGCGACGGTCCGCACCGAGACGCCAAGCTTGGCTGCCCGCTCACGGTCGATGATGACCTGCGTCTCCGGTTTGGGCTCGGCCAGTGTGGAGTCTACGTCCACGGCGCCCGGGAACGCCCGCAACGAATCCCGGATATGGCGGCTCGCCTCAGCGACCCGCTGGATGTCGGGGCCGATGATGGCATATTGAACTTGGGCTTGGGACTGACCGCTCGAGAACTCGGGCACCTCGCCGGCGACGGCTTGAACGCCTTCCGGCACAGTGGAGAGCACCTCATCGCGGATGCGCTGCATCAGGTGTTGCTGGGTGAAGGGGCGGGCCCCCGGATCGGTCAGGAAGACATAGAGCTTCGCCTCGTTGGTTGGACTTGTGTCGCCAGCTCCGACCGTAATCAAGGTTTGCCGCACACCCTCATAGCGGCGCGCCTGCTTGGCCAAACGTTGCGTGATCAGCTTGGTTTCGTCCAAGCTGGTGCCCTCTTTGGCCTTCACCGAGACCTCGAATTGCGCTTGATCGTCCACCGGCAGAAAAGATGCGGGCACGGCTTTGGCCAGCGGCCCACACGAGCCCAACGTTGCCAAGCTGAGCAGCACTACCACCCAACGGTGACGCAGACTGGCGCCAAGGATACGCATGTAGACTCGCTCGATGGGGCGATAGAAGACGTCTACCAAGCGGCTCAACCAACTACCGTGCTCCGCCTCGGTGATCATGCGCGCCGACATCATCGGCGTCAGCGTGAAGCTGACGAAGCACGAGACACCAATAGCAAAGGCCATGGTCAATCCGAAGCTCGCGAGGAAGCGACCGGGAAGTCCTCCCATGAAGGCGATCGGCACGAAGATGGCCATCAGCGATAGCGTGGTAGCGAGCACAGCGAGGCCGATTTCCCGCGTGGCCAAGACCGCCGCGACGAACGGCTTGGTCTTACGCTCCTGCACGAAGCGGACGATGTTCTCGAGCACCACGATCGCGTCGTCGATCACGATACCGACCGAGAGCGCGAGCGCGAGCAGCGTCAAGAAGTTGAGCGTGAAGCCGGCGAGCTTCATGATCCCGAAGGTGCCGATGATTGAGATCGGGATCGAGATCGCAGCGATCAGGGTGGGGCGCACGCTGCCGAGGAACAGGAGCACGATCACCGATGCGAGCAGCGCGCCTAGGATGAGGTGCTCTTGCACCGAGTGAATACCGGTACGGATAACGCCCGAGTTGTCGCGGACGGTCTCTACCTTGACGTTCGGTGGCAGTAACGCTTGTATCCCTGCAAGTCGAGATAGCACTGTATCAACGACGGCGACCGTGTTTCTGCCGGATTGCTTCTTCACCGAAAGCAACACCACCGGCTCGTCATCCAGCTCGGCGATGGTCGCTTCCTCCGCCACTGCGTCCTCGACCTTGGCGACATCACTGACCCGAATCGGGCGTCCGGCGGTGCTGCGCAGGATGATTTCGCCCACGGCAGAGGGGGTCTCCACGCGACCAGCGACTCGCAGCGTCTGCCGTTCGGGCCCCGAGCCCAAGGCGCCACCCGGGACATTGACGTTTTGGCTGGCGAGCCCGAACTGTACGTCGGTGGCGGTTAGCCCGTAGGCGCGCAATGCGGCAGGGTCGAGCCAAACGTTGATTTGGCGTTGGCGCCCTCCAATGACCTCCACCTGGCCAACACCGTCAATGCTCTCAATCTGTCTTCGAACCGTCTTATCGGCGAGCTCGGTTAGCTCGGCCTGACTACCTTCGCCTCTGACCGCCAATAGCAAGATAGCGCCAGCCGCTGGGTCTACACGGGTGACGATCGGTGGCTCAACGCCCTCCGGCAGGTCCTTCACTACGAGGTCGACCTTGTCGCGAACCTCTTGGGCAGCGACATCTCCGCTTTTTTCGAGCACAAACGCGACGATTACTTGGGAGACGCCCTCCGATGAGTTGGAGCGCAGCTCATCGATTCCGCCGATGGTGTTGATCGACCCCTCGATCTTGTCGGTGATGTCACTCTCGACCTCCGCGGGCGCTGCACCAGGTAATCGGGTGGTCACGATCACGAACGGGATGTCGACGTTGGGGAAGCTATCCACCCCGAGCTTGGTGTAACTGAAGCCACCGAGAACGACGAGCACGAGCATCAGCACGGTGGCAAACACCGGCCTCTGCACGCTGATGCGGGCAAGCCATTGCATAGTTACTCCACCGCCTGACCGTTTTGCAGCTCTTCGGGCGGTGCCGTTACCACGCTATCGTCCAGCGTCAGGCCCTTACGGATAGCAACGCGACCGCCTTCGACCTCGGGCCCAACGAAAACCGACCGCTCGTTGGCGTGACCAGCTTCAATCACGAATACGCGCGTTTTGCCGGCTCGCTTAACGAGCGCTGTAGCGGGGATGGTTGGTAGCTCTTCGCTGCCGACCGTCAACTCCACCATACCGAACATGCCAGGAAGGAGGGCGCCATCCGCGTTGTCGATGGGCGCCTCTATCACTACGTCGCGGCTCTGCTTGCGAACGCTCACCCCTCCGCGGTCAATCTTTGTTCGCCAGCTCCGGTCGGGATAGGCGGTTACCGTGAACACCACCTCGGTCCCAACCCGCGCTGCAGGCGCGATCGATTCGGGGGCTTCCATCGCCAGCCGCAGCCTGTCATTGGTAACTAGCCTCACGACGCTCGAGTCCGCCCTGACGAACTCGCCGACCTCGACGAAGCGCTCGTTGATCACGCCGTCGAGCGGGGAGCGGATGATGCCGTCAATCACATTCTTTTGCGCCTGCCCAACCCGGAGCTCCGCGGCCTGAACGTCGAGCTCGGAGGTCGCACATTGATCGCGCAGTCGATCGAACTCTTGTTTCGCGATCGCCCCTCCTTCGAACAGTTTGCTGGCCCGCTCACACTCGCGAGCCGCGCTGGCCCTCCTTGAACGAGCGAGTTCAGCCTGCTTGGCCGCCTCCGACGCCGCCATGCCAACAGCCTGCGTATCAAGCTTGGCCAGGATATCTCCCTTCTTAACCCGCTCGCCAACGGTCGCTCGTACCTCGAGCACCCGGCCGCTGGCCCCCGCTGCGAGATCGGTCTCGATCGCGCCCTCCAGCATCGCTGGGAGTCGCACGGTGCGCGGCACGGCGCGCGCCTCTACCTTCGCTGAGGCTACTTGCACCGCCGCGGGAGCGGGTTCCACCTTGGCGGCGGCCTCATTGGCGCAACCGGGGGTGAGCAGCAGGGGTACCAGGAGGAGCAGTACGTTGGATCGCAACATGAGTGTTGCGATGGTTAGCGTAGGTGGCCCGGTATCGCAACGTCATTGATGCGATGAACGCAACGTCTATGTTGCGATGTCCTCGTTTCTTGCTCGCCAACGCGACAAATATCGGCCAGAGTAAGGGGATGTCGGAGGATGAGAGCCCCGAAGGCAAACAGCTGCGCGGCGAGCCTGTGGTTCGACGAGTCCTCATGTCGGTGATGGAAGAGGTCGCGCTGAGTGGCTATGGGGGCCTCACGCTCGAGCGAGTCGCAGCGCGCGCAGGCGTGAATCGAACGACCATCTATCGACGCTGGCCGACGAAAAAGGAACTAGCGATCGCGACCATCCAACACTGCTCCGAGCAGATCCACTTCGATTGGGATCTTGGCAGTTTGCGCGCCGATATGACTGAGTTCTTGTCGCGTGCCAGCAAGACGCTGTTCACGCCGGGAATGCTTGGTATGCACCGCATGATGCTCGAGGCCGCTCATGATTCGGAGCTGCAAGAGGTGGCAACAGCCGTTCGCGAGGACAAGGTCAGCCACGCCATCCAGGTGCTGACGCGGGCCGAGCAACGCGGTGAGTTCCGCGCAGACCTCGATAAGCGGCTCTTCCTCGACTCGATCTTCGGCACGCTCTTCATGCGCGCCATGTCGCAGGAGTCGCTCGACGACCCTAAGCTATTAGCGACGATACTCGACTATCTGCTGCGGGTCGCAACGCCACTCAAGCGCGAGTCTTCCACCAAGAAGAAGACCGTCCGCAAGCCCGCCGCTCCGAAGAAAGCCGTGCGGCGCAGGTAGGACGTCTTGCATTCCGTCACGCAGCCGGGTGGAGGCCGACCCATGTTGTCTGCTCGTCTCGAGGCGATTCTCTCGCTGCTCGATCCTTGCCAGCGTCTCGCCGACATCGCGACCGACCACGCTCTCTTGCCGATCGCGGCCGTCGCACGCGGTATCGCCCAGCGCGCGGTCGCCATCGATTTGCGCGAGGCGCCACTCGCGGAGGCTCGTCGCAACGTCGAGCGGGCCGGGCTTGCCGAGAGCATTACGTTGTTGCGTGGAGATGGGCTCTTACCGCTGCTGACCGTCTCGGTCGAAGCCGTGATGATCGCCGGGGTCAGCGGAGCGCTGGTGATTCGAATGTTGGAAGCTGTGCCGTCGCTGGTAAGCAGCTTCAAGCAGCTCGTGCTTCAGCCCAACACCGATCTTGCGCTGGTGCGTGCCTGGGCGCGCAAGCACGGCTTGCACCTGCGGGCAGAGCGAGCCGTGATTGTGCGCAGTAGGTTCTTTGCAGCTTGTGCCTTCGAGCCGGGCGACGGTGATGACCCTGCCTATCGTCTGTCGGGGTTCAACGCCGAACAGTTGGAGTTGGTCGGTCCGCGACTGCTCGCCGAAGGAAGTGAAGCTGCGCTGCGACAAGCTGAAATGCAGTGCGAGCGCTTGAGCGCGTTGCAGCACCATGCGCCGCTGCACGCGGAGGAACTCGCAACCTGGCAGCTGGCTCGACGTTTCTTGCGTGGCGCTGGCTGATTGGCGCAATGACTCGTGCCGAGTCCATGTCCCAAGGGGTCTCAGGCGGTTCTGTTCACTCGCCTTCGGTGGAATGACGTTGACCAAACGGTGCCGGCTCCGCAGCATGCGCGCATGGTGCCCCAAGAAGAAGACGACCAAGACGTCGAAGAGTTAGTAAGCGCTGCACGCGACGCAAAAGCCGAGGTCGAGGAAGCGTTTGAGGATGATGACGAGGAGGTCATCATCGAAGCTGCGCGTGAGTTCTTCCGCCTGGTCGAGGCGATCGAAGATGACGGCAACGCTTCAGACAAAGACCTTCACAGCCTGCAGACGACGGCTGCTGCGTTCCGCAGTGAGCTTTCTTCCCGCGACATCTCGTTGGATGAGGAAGACTGAGCGGCCTTCAGAAGCACTCCATCCAGGAGCCGGCCTTGTCTTGCTTTGGCTGACAGGTCGTCCCTTGCGGGCACTCACAGTCTTCCGTGCAGAGAATGGCGCATAGCTGTTGCAGTACGAAGCCAGCGTTTTCCTGGCAGGTGTAGCCAGTTGGGCACACGGCGTTAGCGCAATTCGTCCCGATCGCGGAGGTGTCCTCCGTGATCGGGCTGCATGCGGCGCCGCCGGCTCCACCGTTGCCGCCGAGCCCTCCGGCTCCTCCGGCCGCTTGGCCGCCACCAGCCGCACCCGCCCCGCCGCCACCTTGCGCTTGGCCCCCGCCGCCACCGTTACCGCCTGAGCCTGCTCCGCCGCCACCAGCCGTTTGGCCGCCGCCAGAGGACCCCGCTCCACCCGCGCCGGCGCTACCGTCGTCTCCGCACGCTGATGCGGCGATGAGCGAGAGGCACAGCACGGTACCGATGGTGTTTCGCATTGGTTCAGCCTAGAGCTGCGGGCCGGTTGTGTACACGACTCTGCTCGAGGACTACCCTGTGGTGCCCACGCCGGACTCGTTTCCACAACTGTGAAAGCTCACTGCCCATGCGCTTGTCGGACTATCGGTTTGGGTTGCTGCTCGGGTGTGCGCTGAGTTCATGCGGGGATGGTTCCAGCAAAGCGAACCGAGCTGACTCAGCGGCTCCCGCGGTCGTGGGGTCCGGCGCTGCGGTGAGCGCCTCGATTGCGCCGTCAGCGGTCGCTAGCGCAAGCTCGGCGTCAGCGGTGCCGCTGCCCTCCGCGTCATCGAGTTCGAGCGCTGCGGCGGGCCCTGAGGCGTGCCCGGCAGATATGGTGTTAGCGCAGGGGCTCTTTTGCCCGGACGTTGAACAGCGCTGTCTGCGACATACGCGCGAGTGGGATGAGGCGCAGAAGCGGGCCGTGAAGGGCGAGAAGAGTCACGTCAGTGAACGCTGTTTGGAGTTCGCCGACTCCAAGTGCCTATCGAAGGAGCGTAAGCCGATGCGCTTCTGCATCGACAAACACGAGTGGCCGAACCAGGTCGGCCAGAAGCCAGCCTTCATGGTGACCTGGGGCTACGCGGAGGCGGCTTGCTCCAAGCTCGATAAGCGGCTGTGCAGCGAGGCTGAGTTTACCTTCGCCTGCGAAGGCGAGGAGCTACTGCCCTATGCCTATGGCCTGCAGCGTGATGACAAGCGCTGCAACATCGACAAGCCCTACGTCCAGCCGCGCTTTCGCTTACAGCCTTATGATGACTGCCTCAAGAGCAGGACCTGCAAGGCGCATATGGAGGAGCTGGATCAGCGCGAAGTCATCGGCGAGCGCCCCAATTGTGGCTCGCCCTTCGGTGCGTTCGACATCAACGGCAACGTCAATGAGTGGGTTGTGATGCCGAATACGCAGGCACCCTGGAGGAGCGGTCTCAAGGGCGGTTGGTGGGGGCCCTCCCGTTCCCGCTGCCGGCCTGTGGTGACCTCACACAACGAGAACTATGTCGGTTACGAGGTCGGCTTCCGCTGCTGTAGAGACGCAACGCCTACAGGAACCTGATCAGTCGCCTGCAAGTTGTTCCTTCTCTTTGCTGCGAGTCCGCGCGCACGCTCTGGCTTGATCAGGGTTGGGGCTGCCAAGCCTCAACTCTCTGCGGCGGTCCCAGGCGATCTCCCAAAGGGAGCGACAAGCGTCCCCCGGGCCAAAGCGTGCGATGGCTGGGTCGGCGCCCAAGACGCGAATCAGCATCGAGCGGGCGTTATAAGCAATATGTGGTTCATCGGCCAAGGCCCTGAATAACTCCCAGCTGCCGCGTGCATCGATGCCAGGTACCTGATAACCGCGCGTTGCAAAGCCCTGCAATACCCAGCTATCCCGCGGTGCCCAGCGCAGCGGCTTGCCCGGCTTGCCCAGCGTCGCTGCGAATGCGGCGTAGCCAGTGCGCGCACGCCGAAGGGAGTCGGCATCCTTTGCATCGCCCAAGAGGCGCAGATTCGTGATGTAGGCCAGGGCCTCGGCCGCGCGCTGGACGGCGCTCTCATCCTCGGCCGCCAGCTCGACGAGCAGCGGCCGCAGCACGTGTTCGGATTCAACCGTACGGGCCGCGCGCACCGCGAGGTCTGCAAGCCCGCGCCGATCGATCCAGCTGGTCTCGACCAACGGTGGGCTCAGCAGTCGGGACGGATAGTCGGGTAGCGCGTCGGGGGGCGGCAATTTGAGGAAGGGCCGGCCGGAAGCCGCCTCTCCGGTTGGGCCGCCATGGAAGGCCTCCAGCACGTCGCGTAGCAGTTCACCGCTCGTCGCGCCGCCGAGCTGACCGGCGGCCTCGATGATTTGTGCGAGCACGTTCGGGTCGTCCTCAGCGCGGAATTGCCGCACCAAAGCCTCCGCGTACTTCCTGTCCCCTGATTGGCCAATGAGCAGTACAGCTGCCCGGCGTACCTCGGCTTCGCTATCGGTCAGCGCGGGGAGGGCTTGCTGCATGGTGGCCTCGTTGCCAATGAAGACGAGCCGCAGCAGCCCTCGCTTGCGGTCCTCGGCGACGGGGGATTTGAGCTGCGCCAGGGCTGCGGCGCGGGCCTTGTCTTCTTCCTCGACGTGACGACGTGCACGTTCGTGGATGAAGCCGATGTCTTTGCAGCCGCAGGCTGCGTCGAGCTTTCCACAATAGATGCGGAGGTGCAGATGATCATCGTGGGGGGCCGCGCCCATCGGTTGGCGCAGTAGCTCAGCGGCATAGTCGATGAACTTGGCTGGTTCACCGCTCGCCTTCGCGTGCTCCAAGAGCTTTTTCTTCAAGCTGTCGCTAATGAATAGATATTGGACGCTTGTGCCGTCGAACTGGAGCAGCGCCTTGACCACCTTCCAGGTTCGCGCGGCGTCGAAGCCCAGCTTTCGATCCGCGGAGAGCCCGTCATGACCGAGAGGAACGAGATCGGGTGGGTCGACGGGCTTCTTGCTGACCGGGTCGAGGTAGGCAAAGGCAATATCGGCGTCGCGGCCTGCGTTGTGACTAACCGACCACTCGATGTCCCCGCCGTATCTGCGGCCGAGGTTTCCTACCCAGAGTGGGGTCTTGGTCTCGCGATGCAGCTGCTGGCCCGCGTGATCGAGCAGCGCGACAAGCTCGCTCGTGCCGTAGCGAAGATCGCGAGCGCGCTGCTTTGGCAGAATCTTGAGCGACTCGGACTCGCGTAGGCTGGCGCCGTTGATAACCATCCCATGCGTGGTGTCACCGATCGAAACCGCGCGATCGGTTGGCTCTCCCGGCAAGAATGGAAAGCTCGGCGCAAGCGGCGGCTCCTCCACCGGCGGTAGTTGGATTAGCTCGGGAGCGGCCGAAGACGCGGCCATAGCGCTCGCGCTTTCGACCAACGAAGCCACTTCAGCTGAGGAGGCACTCTCGGAAGGCGCGGGGCTGCAACTTGCAGTTAGAGCAATGAACAGGACGCCGCTGTGGGCGCGGGCTCGCGGCACGCGCGGAGCTTACTCCGTGCGCTCGCGATCGTCTTCTCGTTCTTGGAGCGCTCCGGGCAGGTGCACTATCGCGCGAAGGCAGGCACTGACGTTGGGAGGCGGCGTTTGCTACAGTTCGCAAATCTTGTTGTCCACCGCCTTCAAGTCGCCAGCCCCGCGACGGCTCATGAACGTGTTGCTTGGCGCGCTGGCTCTATTGCTCGGCTGCGCTGCACCCTCCCAGCCGCAGCCGAAGGAGGCGATGGGCCGTCTGCCGTCAGGCACCACCACGGCCGTTCCAGAGTGGTTGCCGATTCGGGTCTTCAGCGGTGAAGCGGTTGTGCTCGCTCCAGGGGAGGAGCGGCTGGCCAATGCGCGGCGCCTGACGACGGGCTACGTGGTAACGGCTACGGCGTTTGCAGCGGACGGAAGCGGTGCCTTCTTCGTTGGCCGGGAGGCCAAGGGCGCAGACGTGAAGCTCTCCTTGTTTCGCGTGACGCTGGCTACCTCCCCAGGAACGGCGACCGAGATCGTGCGAGTTTCGGCTGCAGAGGAGGACGTCGTCGACCTGGCGGTGGGGCCCGATCGCGTGCTTTACCGCTTACGTTCCGGTGAGTGGTTGAGCCGAGCGGAGGACAAATCCCAGCCGGTCCAATCCCTGGTTGGGGCCGAGTTCGTAGCCTTTCCGGCGCGCGCATCCGGTCTTGTAGCGTTGGGGGAGCTTGCCCGCGGGGCGGAGGTCAACGAGCGCTCCGTCTCGTTCCCGGGCGCCGCCTCGGGTGATCGCGGCTGGAGCGGACCGTGGGCTGGGATTCGTCCCGCTGTTGCGCAAGATGGCTCGAGCATCGCCTTCGGCGTGCCGAAAGACGGGTGCAACAAAGAGAAGACGCGGGCCAAAGGCCCGCACCCGTGCGCCGCTGCGCACGGAATTGCAACCATCAGTCGCGAAGGGCGCGGACGCACCGACGTGCTGATGGTGAGCCCCTACCAAGTAACCGATCTTGCCTATGCAGGCCGAGACGCCTTGCTGTTCGCGTCAGACCGCGATCGCGAAGCGTCGGAACTCTACCTGTTGCCCTTATCGGGGTCGCGTCAGCTGCAGCGGTTGACCTTTGCCGGCGCGCGCGCTCTGGGCGTCTCGCCGGATGGGCGCAAGGTATTGTTCGCCTCGCAGCGCGCCGGGGAAAGCGCTGACCTGTTCCTGGCGTCGTTGGTTGAGGCGTTGTGAGGAGCTGGTTTCATTTCGCGCTCGCTTGGAGTCTTGCTGCCTGTAGCGGCGCGCCAGCGGTCGTGGGCTCGGCTAAAGTGGTGGAGAAGCACGCAAGCGCGCTAAGCGTGCGCTCTCCCGCGCGCTGGTTGGTTTTTCCGCCCGTCGCCGGGGAAGCGCGCGCGCTCCTCGCGCTGGATGAAAAAACCTGTTTGGTGACGACCGATGATGGGCAGCGCTGGTTGGTCGAGCGCGAGGCCGGTTCGAGTGGTTGCAAGGGCAAGGCCCGGGCGAGCGGCACTCCAGCCCTCGAGGGGTTGGCCTTCGCCTCTCGACAAGACGATGGCTTTCGCTTCATCAGCGACGGCGGTGTGCTCTACACGAGCCGAACTCCCACGGGCCCGTTCGAGTCAGCGGTGAAGCCTCCCGAGCCGCTGCGTTTGGTGGAGGCGTCGGGCGACGTCGTCATGGGCGTGAGCAATCGCGGCGCAGTGTACCACTTCGCCGAACAATGGCTGCCAGCGGAGCTCCCCAGCAATGTCCACGGGCTCGATCTAGGCATCGCGAAGGATGGTTCGGTCGTGCTGTTGGGGCTGCCAGAACAGCTGTTGGTTTCCCGAGATCGAGGGAAGTCGTTCGGGGCTTTTTCGGGCGCGCAGCCAAAGCCCTTGGGGGCGCATTCAGTCGCGCAAAACGTGCTTGGTGAGCCGCTGGTGACTGGGGTCTCCGGTGCGCTCACCTTCAAAGACGGGCAGCTGCTCCAGACCCGCGAGCTCGCCCGTGAAGTGAGCGCGCTCGATGTTGCGCTGAGCCCCGTCAGCGGGCCGAACTTGGACGCCATCGCGCTCAAGCGCGCCACCGTCGAAGGCAGCCTTTACGTTGAACTCAACACTGACGACGGTGTGCCCACGCTCTTGACTGGCCCCTTCGCGGGGGAGCTCGAGCGAGCACCGCTCGAGGCGCTCTCGAGCTGCTCCGGCCTAAAGCTCGCCGCCAAAGATGGCACCGTGGTGATCGGCTGCTTCGCTCCAAACGACAGCGAGTCGAGCGTGACTTTCTACAGCACCGCGGATCGCGGCAAGACCTTGACTCGCGGCGTGGACGTATTGGTTCCGGTGCCCGACTTCTTCGACTTCGACATCGACGCAAGTGGTGCCATCCTCGCCGTGGGTGCGTGCAGGGCCGAGAGCCCGGAGAAGCTGAAAGAGGCGAGCGGCATGATCGAGGAGGCCGCC
>CAITIQ010000108.1 GCA_903892415.1 uncultured delta proteobacterium
CAACCTTCAAGGCGAGAAGCGCTATGAAGGATATGCGGCTTACTCACTGGCGAAGTTGGCGAACGTGATGTTCACCAAGGAGCTTGGTTTCAGGCTTCCGGACTTCGCGACGAGCTCCCTTCACCCGGGCGTTGTCACGACCAAGCTGCTCCGAACGGGCTTCGGCATGTCGGGGCCGGATAGTCTCGCTGAAGGGGCGCAAACCAGCGTTTATCTCGCCCTTTCTGATGAGGGCGCAAAGGCTCGCGGTGGTTACTACGTTCGCCAAAAGCTCGCTCCCCACCACAAGCTCGCTGATGACCGCGAAGTGACGCGGTCATTCTACGAAGCGTCGTGCAAGATGGTCGGGGTCGAGCCCCTTGCCTAGTTCGCTGGGCGTGTCACGCGTACAACCTTGTTGTCGATCGTTAGTTCGACCTCGGAGACATCTTCAGTTACCCCCGGGATGATCGCGAGGCCTCCTGGTAGGTGATCAAAGGATAGGAACCGTGCCGAGGCGTTGCGCTGCTGGCCGAGTTCGCGCACTTTCGCAGCAACACGCGTGCCTGCGAGATTGGACGGGATGGTACCGAGGGTTCCCCAGCTCGCGCCTCCAGATCCGTCCACCGATACGACCAAGGCACGCTCCCGCGGGCTTTGATGCCACTTCGGCAGGTTGATACCAGTACCTCTGTTGAGCAGGGCCTTGTAGTTGTAGTCGCTGATCCAGGTAAAGTCGCAATACCCCATTACGTCCGTCGTGGCCGTCGGGCTAAAGAGCTGGGTAGTGGCAACGTCCAGACCCCAAGCTCCAATCGTGCCATCGGAGTATGGGAACTGACTATCAATCGATTGTGGGTCCAGCCCCGGGCCGCAGGGGGCGTGCCGCCTGCCGTGCGCGTGGCCGAGTTCGTGGGCCGTCGTGTCGTAGGCGTACGGGTCATAGCCGACTCCGGCCGCAAATCGAAATTCAACCTCGCCCGTGGCTGCGGGCTGGTCATTCAAGAGCGAAAGCCCGAGGACGCAGCCACCGCCGCAATATTGATTAAACGAGTTAGCAGGGTTGAATAGTGCATAGTAGTAGACATCGTCGGTGGCATTGTCGAAAGCTCTGTATTGGTAGACCTCCATCAGGACTTCATTCCACCCGTTGCCTTCCGGTCCAATCCGGCGATTCCACGGCGTTGCTCCGCGCACTGTTACTTCCACATCCGAAACAGGGAACAATTGCTTGAGTCGGTTACGGTAGGCCTCAACGGCCGTCTCCGAGGTGTCCGGCAGGCGTCCGGAGCCGTCGAAGTCGTAACGGAACGGCGCAATCACCACGCGAAGCACCTGCTTCTGAGCGTCGATGACGACCTTCTCTGCACCGCTCGCGGGGTAACGAGCAGCTTTATTCGTGCCTGCGGCATCGAGTTGGAGCACCTCCACCGAGTAGTTGAGCTCCGCGCCAATGCGATCGCCGGGGATGAAGAAGTTCAAGGTCGAGGAGATCGAGCCGTCCGATGAGGTAGGCTCTGACAGCACTTGCTCCACCTCGATCGGCTCTCCGTCATCCCCTAGGCTGAG
>CAITIQ010000109.1 GCA_903892415.1 uncultured delta proteobacterium
CGTCGAAGGCCGCGTCGCCTACGCCACGCTGGATGACGGCTCCCCAGCCGTCCGTGCGCGGCACAGGGCCATCCCCAACCAAACGTGGGCGGTCAAACCGCTGCTGGTCCGCCGAGGCGCGGATTGGCGCATCTTTCGCTGAGCGCGCCTAGCTAGCACCCCCTGCCCGACGACGCGGAGAGAACATGACGAAGCCGGCTGTAACGAACCAAGAATTGATGATCGCGACCACCAACTCGGGACTGGTGGAGGTGACCACCGGCGCCGACGACGAGTGCAAGCTGCCTTCGATGGCGGACCCGAAGCCGTTTTGGAACTACGGTAAGCTCAGTGAGGCGACCGAGCATTCGAGCGAGCGCACCTGCTTTGCCGATGGCCTCGTCATCCGAGTGGGTGACGCCGTAGGCCCGCTGACCCACCCGGAGCATCCGCCTCACATCATGCGCGGCAAGGGTGGCCCATATCGGCAGGAAGCGCGCGCCACGGCCGGCGCACCGAATGTGTTCGTCGAAGACAAGCAACCGGCTCGCTTCACCGACCCAACCACGCAGAACAAGGTCAACTGCGAAGGCATCGTGTTCGACTTGGCCCGCACGCAAGAGCTCGAGAAGATGCTGGCGGAGAAACTCAAGCGCTGCTCGCTCAAGACCGACAAGATCGTTTGCGACCACGGTCGTGAAATCTCCGTGGGCGACGTTCGCGAGCTCGAGGTCGTCGACGACTGCGGCATCACACTGGAAGCCGAGCGCATCAACGCTGTCGAGAGCGGAGATCCAGTATGTCGAGTGGCTCCGCGACATACCGAATGGGTCATCCATCGGCACAAGACGCTGCTGCTCTCTGAGCGCAAGGAGACGAAGGAGGGTGATTCGCACTACCTCGACGAGTCGTGGCTAGGGCAGTGGGAGCTGCCGGGCGTGAGCGCCAAGTCAGGCGACAAGAACGACTCCTTCAAGAAGGACCCGGTGAGGGGCAAGACCAAAGATGATGACCTAAAGGAGGGCTACAACAAGAAGGAGGCGGTCGAGCGGCTGAAGAACGAGTTTCGAGGCAAGGACCCTGACAACCCCAAGCCTGGAAAGGGTCCCTCTGGGGTAAGCGGCAGGGAGGCCCAGAAGATGGCCACTGCCGAGTACAAGAAGAGGCAGGAGGAAGCGACGCAGCGGGTCAAGGAAGCGAAAGAGCTCAAGGAAACGCGCCGCCGCGCCTACGCGGCGATGAACGCCGGCGCGCAGATCCTCAACCTCGGGCAGGTGCTCCGCGTCTACTTCTGGGACCGCTATCCGACGAAGATCGACATCGCGTCCCAGGCTTGCACGGGGGGCTTCCAGTCGAACGTCAAGGTGTACCCCTCCAATGAGGCCGAGTTCAAGCTCGGTCCCGCCGAATACGAACTCAGCGGCCTCAAGGCCGCCTTTACGGCCATTGAGCGCTGGGCTCGGTTTTTAAACGGCTTCATGCAGAAGCTCGGACTCGGCGCCATCGAGATAAAGCTTCTCGAAGATCCGGAGGTGGGCTTCAAGTGCAAGTGGAAAGAACTCACACGGGACGCCCCCATCCCCGGAAAGAAGAAACATCAGTGCAACCTCGAGCTGAAGGGCTCGGTTGGCATCAAGCGGATCATCGGCTTCAAGGTGGAGATCCCGGTTCCAATCGGGGCCATCCTCTCTCCGTTCACTGGCGGTGCCTCTGCGGCGCTCGAGAAATTCCTGCGCAAGTTTGGCCTCGAGATCGGCTGTGGTGTTGGTATCACGCTCGACGTCGGAGTGGAGGCAGCGCTCGATTTGAACGAGTACTGGGAGCCCAAGTCGGCGGGAGTCCTTCGCCTCAAGGTCGAGTTCCAGTTCTACCTTTACGCGCGTGCTCGCTACGGAAGCCGGTTCAATCTTGAGATCCGCGCGACGGCCAAGTGGTCCCCGACGCTTTCGCGTCTCACCTTCAATCGTGATGAACTTTTCTACTTCTGGTTGGACAAGGGCGACATTCGACTTGGCATGAGCGGCTTCTTCTATGTCAGCGTGCTGTGGTGGGAACGAAGCTACGGTGGCGAAACATGGCCCGAGTCCTGGAGATTCCCTTACGAAGAGACCGAGCTGCACCCAATCAAGAGGCTCATGTCTCTCGTGGGCAAGTGACGGATGGCACCGCGTCGAATCGTCGTCGGGACTTCTCCTGCAAACGTACAGCCCGCCTGCGCTGCACCGCTTGTCGGTGTCCTTCGCTGGACGAAGGTGGAAGCTGAAGTAGATGAGACCCCACTCGCGGAGGAGTGGCTTACGATCATCGTTAAGGCTCGGATCCGGACCAACGAACCGTCGATCCTGCTCCGGCCCGACATGTTCTTCGGGCGGCCAGCGCAGGCTGCTCCGTTCCAGCGTCCGGTTGATTTTGTTCCGATGAAGGACTGCGTGGACCTTCTGATCGTGGGACATCTCACGCTTCCGACTCCCGACGGGCGTGCTCCACGTCCGCAGCTTTCAGGCTCGTTTGCAGCGGGTGAAGACTCCACTGCGCTCGAGTTCGTTAGCCACGGAGCTGCGCGAATACCCCTGACACTCGAACATGCGCGGGTGCGCGGTGAGAGCGGCGAAGATGGCGCCCTCTATCCAGTCAATCTCCATGACGGTGCTGAAGACGACTTCGAGCATCAGCTCGGGTTTCCTTGGGGTTTGTATCAAGCAGCCAGTCGACCGCACCTGCTGCGTGAAAACGTCAAAGAGGGCTCGACCATCTCCCTCCGTTTGGAAGGTCAACAGACGCCCGCCTTCGAGTTCACGATGCCCTCGGTGAGCCCCTGTGTGGTGGTGGACTTCGCCATCGCGGGAGCTGCGAAGAAGCGCCTTCGCGGTTCTCTGGAGACGGTGCTCATCGACCTCGACAAGCAAGAGGTGGAGCTTACTTGGCGAGCCTATTTGCGTGCGATCAACGGGGTGAAAGACCTTGAGCGGCTGCTCATCGGCTGGGCCTCCGTCGAGGCGCTGGAGGATGGCAGTGGCTGGAAACAGATTGAGCGCAATCTGCCGCTTGGAACGTTCCATCACGCGTGGACGTTCGCCGACGCGGACCAGGGAGTGCCTCCGCCTGCGTTGTCAGCGCAAGAGGAAGAGATCGCCCGCTATCAGACATGGGGCTACCCGCTGGCCCCCGAACCGAGTTTGCCGCTCGAGACCTTTGCTGAAGTGACCGTGGAGATCGCCGAGCGCCGTGAGCCCCGGAGCACCATCCTCGCGCGCCACGGCCTGAACGAACAGAAGTTCGCGCTCGAAGAGCGAGGATGGCTAGAGCGAGTGACCGCCGAAACTAGGCTGAATCAAGGGAGTTCACCGACAGGCGCACGCCTGGTCCAGGCGCGCG
Organism: uncultured delta proteobacterium; assembly: GCA_903892415.1. Classification (GTDB taxonomy): domain Bacteria; phylum Myxococcota_A; class Polyangia; order Polyangiales; family Polyangiaceae; genus Xiheicaenibacterium. Next base: position 3,355 of record CAITIQ010000109.1, read on the forward strand.
CGCAGGCCACG
>CAITIQ010000110.1 GCA_903892415.1 uncultured delta proteobacterium
GCTTCGGTGGCGGCGGAGGAAGATCTCCCCCGGGATCAGAGCCGAGGTCGATCGTTGCCGTCGCGGTGGGCGAGCTGAGCGTGGAGGTCGAGGCCGCAACCGGTCCATCGTTGCTTCGAGGAGGCGACGCGCTCGAGCAGGCGGCCGCAAACAGGACGAACAGACGGGCTACGCGAATCATCACCGCGAGCCCTCGCGCGGCGCGCGCAGCGGGTCAAGCGGCGGATAAAGCGGCGGTGCCGAGCAGTGGGTCTCGCAGCCCATTGTCCCGCGCGCCGTGGCTCAGCTGAGAGGGTTCGCGTAGATCGCGTCCACGTCGATACTCGTCTCGAGCGACCGAAGCTCCACCGTCTGCCCCGCGCCGTACTGACGATAAAGCCACCCCGATTGAGCTTCATCTCTGCTGAAGACCTCGATCCGCGGGGTGGATTGGCTGACGAGCACATACTCGCGCAGAAACTCGATACGTTGGTAATGAGCCCACTTGTCCCCGCGATCGGAGCTCTCGGTGGAGGGAGAGAGCACCTCGACGATGACGCGCGGGTTGGTCACCGCATCGGCGTCGATCGCGTCGCGCTCGAGTTTGCCACAGACCACCGTGACGTCGGGATAAGTGGAGCGTCCGGTGGCCTCGACCCTCACGCGCAGGTCGGAGGAAAAAGCCGCGCACGACTTGCCGCGAAGTGCGACGGTCAAAGCCGCGCCGATCGCTTGGGACAAGCGCGCGTGCTCCGGCGAGCCGCCGCTCATTGCGTACACGTGCCCGTGCACGAACTCGTGTTTACCCTCGGCGTCGCGCTCGAACGCAACGTATTCTTCGTAGGTCATTTCGAGCGACGGAGCGGCCTCCATAGGGCTTCGAGGCTAGCACGGCGAGCGCATCGACGTTGCTTCGAGGTCCCGCGTTCACGGCCCCCACTGCCTCTAGCTCGGTGTGGGCCGTCGTGCGCGTTTTCCTGACTCATTTGTCTCGGGGGAACGGCGCGCGCTTCTAGGTTCTGGCTCGGCAACCTACCATCGCTGAATGCGGGGGCTTGCACGAACAACCCATCAAACGTCCGAGGCGGATTGAGCAGTCTCCCGTCGCTCTCGGTGGGCAAACGCTTCGCCTCTCGATACCTGGTCACGCAGGTCATCAAGTCGGGCGGTATGGGCGCGGTCTACGAGGTGCTCGACGAGAGGACAGCGAGCCCGCGGGCGTTGAAGATCATGCACCCCGATTTGGTCGAAGACGCGGAGCTACGGGCGCGCTTCGAGCAAGAGGCCCGCGTCACCGGCGGCATCGAGAGTGAGCACGTTGCGAAGACCTACGATGCAGGCGTCGATACCGCCACCGGCACGCCCTACATCATCATGGAGCTGCTGCGCGGTGAGGAGCTCGGCGCCAAGCTCAAACACAGCGGCGCCATCCCCGTCAACGAGGCGCTCCTCTACCTCACCCAAGCCGGCATGGCGCTGGACAAGATGCACGCGGCCGGCATCATCCATCGCGATCTCAAGCCCGAGAACCTTTACATCACGCGGCGCGACGACGGCTCGGGCTCGCTCAAGATCCTCGACTTCGGCGTGGCCAAGGTGCTCTCGAACGGCAGCTCCAAGACGACCAAAGCGATGGGCACGCCGGTCTACATGCCGCTCGAACAGATCCAAGGCAACAAGGACGTCGGGCCCGCCGCCGACCGCTACGCGCTGGGCCACATCGCCTACACGATGCTCACTGGCGAGCCGTATTGGCGTGAAGAGTCTCGCGAGATCGGGCTGGTGGCGCTGTGCATGAAGGTCGCGAGTGGCCTGGTTGAAGATGCTTCCGTTCGGGCGTGGAGGCGCTGTCAGACCCAGCTCCCGACAACGTTCGACGGCTGGTTCAAAAAGGCGACCGCCACAGCCCCTACGAGCCGCTACACGACCTCCGCGGAGATGATACGTGAGCTGAAGAACGCGCTCCAAGGCAGGCCCGTCTTTCAAACCGAAACGCCAGGCGGTGATCGCGTGAACACACCGCTCACCTTGACCGCACTCGAACGAGGCGACGTGTCGCGCACCGGCGAGCGGCGAGAGATGCCTTCGCTCAGCCCAGGCCCAGCCGCGGCCCCCCGACCTCGAACGCTGCTCGCGGTGCTCGTGCCGCTCGCGCTCCTCGGCGGCGGCGCTGCAGCGTACTTCGTGGCCGCCCCCGGCCGACGCGCGGTTGAATCGCCGGCCGCTGACACGCAGGCCGCAACTCCCACTGCCAGCGCGGTAAGCACTGCAGCCGCCAAACAAGGCGCCACCAACGAGGTCCCGTCGCCAAGCCCAGCCGCAACGGCCAGCTCCTCCGCCGACGCTGCTAGCGCCTCTGCCGTCGCTGCCAGCACGAGCGCGCCCGCGGCCTCGAGCCAGCCTGTTGCAGGGCCCCAGCCCGTTGCAGGGCCCAAGCCGCGCCCGACTGCGACCCAAACAGGTACCGGCAAGTGGTCAATCTATTGAAGTCGCTCGCAGCGCTGATGGTGGCCTTCAGCATCGCCGTCGCGCCGGCCTCCGCCGCGTTCGCGCAGACGTCCGACTCAGACCCCAAAACACAAGCCAGCGCCCTCTTCGTCGAGGCCACGAGCGCGATGGAGAAGGCCAACTTCGCGGCCGCGTGCCCCAAGCTCGAAGCGGTGGTGCGTCTCATCCCCGACGGTCTCGGCGCGAAGCTCGCGCTCGGGGATTGCTATGTAGGGCTCGGCAAGTTAGCGACAGCACAACGAGCCTATGTGGCAGCCGGCGCCTCCGCCGCGGCCGCCAACAATCCAACGCGACAAGCCCAGGCCCAGCGCAAAGCCGATGAGCTCAATAGCCGGCTCGCCCGACTCACCTTGACGGTTAGCCCCGAGGTGTTGGCGCTCCCCAACCTCCAACTCACACGCAACGGCGTCCCGATCAGCACAGCCGAGATCGGCATCCCGATCGCCGTCGACGCCGGGACCCACAGCGTCACGGCCTCCGCCGAGGGGCGACCGCTCAAGACCTTCGAGGCGCTGGACGTCAAAGACGGTACGAGCGCCAGCATCGTCATCGACAGCCTGCCTGCGGAGCTGAAGCGTAGCGAGACCAAGGCTCCCGAGGGCCTTCCCAAAGCCCCGTCCGCGGCACCGCCTGCTGAGCACCCATTCTGGGGACCGCAGCGTATTGCAGGCCTCGCGCTCGGCATTGGCGGCCTCGCAGGCTTGGGCGTCGGCGGCGCGTTCGCTGGGCTCACCAAGTCCGCCTTGGACACAAGCTCCGAGCTCGGCTGCGACGACTCGGGCGAATGCCCGAACCAGGCCGCATTGAACGAACGTGAAGACGCGCTGCTCTACGCGCACGTATCCACCGGCACCTTCATCGCCGGCGGCGCGCTGCTCCTCACCGGCATCATCGTTTTCGCGACCGCACCCTCCGGCCCCGTCGTCTCGGTCGGCGCAGAAGGCGTGGCGCTGCGAGGGACGTTTTAGAGGTTACCCTCCAGCTCGTGGGCGAGGCCATGTCAGACACAGCGCAGCTCGAAGCGCACTTGCGAGCGCACCCAGAAGAATGGACCAGTTGGTTGGTCTACGCCGATTGGTTGCTCGCACAGGACGACGTGCGCGGAACGCTCATCCGGCTCGAACACCGACTCGCGACAGCGACGCTTTCAGAGGATGGCCGCGCCGAACTTTGCGCTCAGCTGAACGCCCTGACGGAGGCCCACCGAGAAGAGTGGCTCGCAGGCGTCCCTACGGTGGAACGGACGAAGTACGATTGGCGTTTCGGCTTCGTGATGCGCGTGCGGATGAGCTGGGAACCAACCCTTGCGACGCTCACGGCACTGCAAGCAAAGCGCACCGGCCGCTTCCTCAGCGTGCTGAACGTGTACGACATGCTCGGCGACGCCGACGTGCGCGTGCTCGTCTCGTATGACGGCCTGCGTACGCTCACCGCAATGGACCTCGAGAATAACAACATCGGGCCAGAGGGAGCCCACGCACTCGCAGCGTGTGAGGGCTTGCACTCGCTCAGCGAGCTGAACCTGCAAGACAACAACCTCGGCTCAGACGGCGCACGTGCTTTGGCCGCCTCGAGCAGCCTCCGCGCCATCGTTGCGCTGAATCTCGCTGGCAACGACCTCGGCGCAGAAGGCACACGCGCTTTGGCCTGCTCGAGCAACCTGCGTTCGCTGACGTGGCTGGACCTCGGCTCCAACAACCTTGGAGTCGAAGGCGCACGCGCCCTCGCCGCTTCAGCCAACCTCGGTGCGCTCACCCAGCTGGACCTGTCTTCCAACAAACTCGGTGACGAAGGAGCATGCGCTTTGGCCGCCTCGAGCGGCCTTCGCTCGCTCACCCGGCTAAACCTTTTTTACAACACGATCGGCGCAGAGGGCGCACGGGCTTTGGCCTGCTCGAGCGGCCTGTGCGCACTCACGGCATTGGAGCTTGTGTACAACGACATCGGGGACGATGGAGCACGCGCACTGGCCTGTTCGAACCACCTCCGCGCGCTTACCCAGCTGGAGCTTGACCGTAACGGTATCGGTGCAGACGGCGCGCGCGCGTTGGCCTCCTCCGAGAACCTGCGGGCGCTCACAAAGCTGAACCTGCGGGAGAACAACCTCGGCGTAGAAGGCGCGCGCGCGTTGGCCTCCTCCGAGAACCTACAGGCGCTAACGACCTTGCAACTCGGCGCAAGCAACCTCGGTGTCGACGGCTGCCGCGCGTTGGCTGCTTCGAGCAGCCTGCGCACGCTGACGACCCTGGACCTGAGCCGCAACGACCTTGGAGCCGAGGGAGCACGCGCCCTCGCCGCTTCCCCCAACCTCTGCGCGCTCACGCATCTGAACCTGAATTCCAACGACCTCGGCGACGAGGGAGCAGCCGCTTTGACCTCCGCGAGCCTGCTGCGCGTGCTCACGCTGGAGCTGACCAACAACGACATCGGCGAGGAAGGTGCACGCGCATTGGCCTCATCCAACAGCTTGCGCGCGCTCACCGTGCTGGACCTCGGCGGAAACAGCATCGGCGACGAGGGCGCAGCTGCATTGGCGTCTTCCGATAACTTGCGCGCGCTCAACGAGCTGAACCTGGCTTACAACGACATCCGAGCCGAAGGCGCCCGTGCACTGGCCGCTTCCGAAAGCCTGGGGAAGCTCACCACGTTGGTCCTGTTCGGCAACCGTATCGGCGCTGCGGGGAAGTCGGCGCTGGCGGGTTCAGAGACGCTGCGCCAGTGCAAGGTGGTGCGCTGACGCCGCGCAAGGCTATCGCCGCTCCGAGGGCTGTGTTTCGCCGCCACGGGGTAGCTGCCTTCGCCGCCGCATGGCTCGCCTTCGTGGGGAGCTTCTACGCGTTGCTGATGATCACAGAGAGGTTCTTGGCGTCGGGGATCGTCGCCACGTTGATCGCCTTTCTATCGGTGTGGGGATTGAGCCGCGCGCATCTGCTACCGGAGCTGTGAGCGGACCCTTTAGCGAATTCGAGCCGCACGTTGCCGGCCGCAGGCGTGTACTGTAGCGCCGTGTTTTTACCTGTGCGGCGATCGGCGGTGGCGCGTTGGGGCTTGATCGCAACATGGCTTGGCTGCGCCGAAGCAGCCCCGCTCTCTGCCCCCAGCGCTCCACCCGCCGCTGCGGTCGAGGTCGAACGTCCGCGGGTTCATGAGCCCGTCGTCGTCACGTCGACTGCGGGAGTGATCACGCTCGAAGAGCAAGACCGCCTTATCCAAGAGATGGGCGGCGCGGACAAGCCGCGCCTGCTCCATGCGGGCGTAGAGCCTCTGCGCGCTTTCGCGACCCTCCGACTATCACCGTGCCCGCATGCGAGGCGCTCGACGCAAAGCGCCTTGCGGAGTGCTCCACGCTCGGCAAGACGATCAGCGACCACGAGAAGCTGTTCGGGGAGCTCGACGTCAGAGGGGCTCGATTGCTCGGACCAACCGCAAAATTCGAGGCCTTCTCCGCGGAGGTGACGAAACTCGCGCTGACGGATTCGAACCTCGTCAAGCATCGCGCAGAGTACCAAGCCATGCTCCTCGAGCTCACGAAGCTGCTACGAGGCGAGCTCAAGGGCGAGGCGATGCCCGTGCGCCTCAAAGAAGTCATGGGCGTCAACGATCGCGTCATGAATGCGCTGCTTCGCTACTGCAAGCCGAAGCCGGCCGACCAGGGCGCGCCGACTCCCTAGCGACCGCTCGGAGCCTAACCCCTCGTCCACTCAGAGCGCCACGTGCGCGTCGAGCACGGCGCGCTAGCGGTTACCCGGCTTAACGCGCTTGAGGCTCTGGGCCCCAGCCGGCGGGCTGAACGCAGCAGCCGAGGCCGTTGCGGTCGCCGTCGCCGTCATCGTGGGTTCGGGCCTCGCCGCCGGCTGGCAGTTGCCGAAGGCTGTGTTGCACGATGGCAACGACGCGGGGCAATCGGCGTTGTTCGAGCAGCCGCAAATACCGCTGCCCAAGCAGCGAAGTCCGACCGGGTTGTTCTGGCAATGTGAAGCTGTTTCGCAGCCGCAGGCCGACGTCGCGTTGCAGAAGGCCCCCTGCGGATCGCCGACGCAATTCGAGTTGCTCGCGCACTCGACGCAGTGCCCTGCCCCATCGCAAAAATCCGCACCGCAGGGTTTACCGGAAAGCACGAAGTCGTGCGTCGGCACACCGTCCACACAAACGTCGTCGGTGCACTCGTTGAAGTCTTGCGGCACGTCGGCCTCGAACTCGACGGCGACCGGCAGAATGCCGCCGGGGAGCCCCGAACAAACAAGACTCAAACAGTCCCCCGGGGTTTGTTGGTCAGCGGGGAAGACCGTCATGGGACTCGAGGGCGTCGCGACGCAGCCCTCGGGCTCGCACGTGAACGTCATGCAGATCGTGTTGTTGCCGCACTCACTATCCGTTGTACACGCCGAGCAGAGTCCGTCTGCATTGCAGGTGCCGTTACTGCTTCCGCAGTCCGTTCCCTCCGCCAAATTCTGACTGACGTTTAGGCCGTCGGCGCTGCACACAAACTCGAAACAAAGGCCCGGCACGGAAGGCTGCGGATCGGTCGGATCGGGTGAAACCGTGAGCAGCCCGATCTCGCAGGTAACGACCTTACAATCCCCCGGAAGTTGGTCGGCGGTTTCTCCCGTCAAGAACTCTGGTGCACATTCCCCAACCGCGTTGCAGGTCCTTACCGTGCATTCGTTCTCGTTGACGCACTCGACGTCCTCACAAGGATCAACCGGCACAACGCCACCGGCTCCGCCGCTCCCCGCCGCGCCGCCGCCGCCACGGCCCGCGCTGCCTCCGCCTCCGCCTCCAGTACCTTCCTTCAGCCTCGGGTCCCCCACGCCGAAGATCAGATTGCAAGCCGGCGCCGCCAAAGCGAACACTGCCAACAGCCAGCCCGCGCGGTACTTCATCACGCCATTAGATACGATACGGGCCACGAGTGCCACGGGCTCGGAGTGAGCTCGCGGCCCTAGAGCTGCCGGGCGCGACATTGCGCCGAGTCTCACCGTGACACCGGGCGATGTGTCGCATCCCGCCCGCCGGGCAGCGAGCGGGCGGAGAGCATTGAGCCGCCGGGCGCGACATTGCGCCGAGTCTCACCGCGACATCGGGCGATCTGTCGCATCCCGCAGGCCGGGCAGCGA
>CAITIQ010000111.1 GCA_903892415.1 uncultured delta proteobacterium
CGGCAACGGCTAGCGCCTCCGCGCCCGTTGCGGCGAGCGCTCCCAAGTCCGTCTACTTGGTCGGCGGGCAAAGTCTCAGTGACGTCGAGTTTGCGACGCTCCAAGCCGAGAGGAAGAAGGGCGGCTATGAACTGCCCGGCCCCTCGGCTGCGAACGTCTGTGGCGGGCTCGAAATCATCCAGCTCGGGATCGTCAAAAAGGGCAAGCCGGTCGGCGTCGTGGCTATTCATCGCGCAGCCGCGAAACCAACCACCGATTGCCAGCCCACCTCCATCAAGGAGTCCTTGGCCGCGTGGCAAAAGGGAATCGACGACCCGAAGGGCACAACCGCGGTTGTGCTGGATGAGCCGGCCGGCGTACTGCTGATGGTCAACCTCATGGCCGAAAACAAGGCCGCAGCGAAGAAGCTGCTCGAGTCGCTCGCGAAGAAGCCCTGAGCCAGCGACGAGGTTGCGACGCTCCCGATGCGACCTTCCCTCTCTTCCTTCGCCAACGACGACGCGCTCGAACTCTTGGGCCTGCGCCTCCGCACGATGGAGTTCCTCAAGCAGCACCGGATCCGCACCGCGCGGGCGCTGATTGGCTTGCCGTGGACGCTCTTTCCCGCTGCGGTGGCGGCCGAGCTGCGTGAGCACGTCTCGGCCCAAGATTATGAAGCGGCGCGCGCCCGCGAGGTCGATGGCTTGCTCGAGGCACTGCGCGCTCGCGCGAGCCCGGACTACGTTCAGCTGCCCCACCGCGATGCTGTCGAGACGTTGCCGGAGGACAAGCTGCCGGAAGCGCTGCAACGGCTGCGCGACGGGCTGGAGCTCGGTAAGCGCGGTGGGCACGCCGAGCGGCTGCATACGATCGTGGGCTTGGTCGGGCCGGATGCGCCTGAGGTCGCGGTTGTGCTCGCGGACCCGAAGAGCCCGAACCTCGAGCGCGTGCTCGACGCGCGGCTCACGCGTCCGCGCAAGTTGCCCGCGCTGCCGCTCGATGAGCGCTTCGTCGGTTGGCTCGCGCCGCTGCTCACGACGCGCCACAGCTGGAACGCCGCAGCGCTGCTGTGCCGCATCCCGTCAGCGACTGCCGCCCTGGCGCTGCTCGCTCGCGTGGACGATGAACTGGTGGTTGACTGGGTCCTTCGCACCCTGGCCGAGTCAGACGTTGCGCATCGCTCGAGCGAGCTGCCTGCGCACGCAGTCGCGAGCTACCTCGAGCTAGCTGAGCAGCTCGCGAAGAAGACGGCGGACGCTCCCTTCGCACAAGCGCAACGCAAAGCCGCGTTCATCGCTTCCTTTGCTGGCTGCGACGACGTGATGGCCCGCGCGACGCTCAGCTTCCTCGCGCGCCTCCCAGCGACCATCGAACATACGGCCGAGCTCGCGCCGTTCACCACGCTGGTCCACGCGAGTCTCGCGCGGTTCGACGCGAACGAGCTCCAGCAGCTCGCGGCGCTGCTCGAGCCCAGCGCACCGGCGCTGCACCCACTCGCGGCCGCAGCTTGGGCGCAGCTTGAGAGCGGCGAGCGTCTTGCAATGGCGCAGCGTCTCTTCGGCGACGCCTGGGGCACCGCTCAACGCCTCGCAGGCGGGGAAGAGTCGATGACCGCCGCGATGATCGACGCGCTGCGCGCGCTCGATCAGGAGGCCCTCGACGAGGCGCTGCTAACCTTCTTCCGTACCCTCGCCGCATCCGGCCCGCCGCACGTACGGCGCCACGCGCTGCGCGCTCCAGGAGGTGCAACGCCGGAGATGGTGCAACAGGCGCTGCGTCGGGCGAACAGCGAGGGCGAGTTCCAAGCCGCGCTCGAACTGGCTGTGAGTACGGGCACGCCGGTTGGACGCCTCACCCTCGCCAAGCTCCGCGAGCCGAAGCTTCAGCTAAAGCCGCGCATCCTCGAGCTCGTCGGGAAGGTCCTGGGCGAAGACGACGCTGATTGGATCGAACAAGAGATCGACGGCAACAACCCCTACGCAGACCGCCGCAAGGCGCTGAAGGAGATCCTGACGCGGCTCAGGAGTC
>CAITIQ010000112.1 GCA_903892415.1 uncultured delta proteobacterium
GGCTCGAGGGCGTGCGTGAGGGGCTGCTCATGTCGGAGCCGGAGCCCATGTTCCTCGCCATCGAGACGATCGCCGCTGCGGCGAAGCGGTAACGCATTCTGCTGGCCGGCATCAATGCGATTGTGCTTTATCCGGTTCATCGCGAGAGTCGCGCCCTGAGGGCGACGCGCGCATCGTAAAGGGAGGACAGGTCTCGACTTCTACGTCGAGCGATTCGACGCGTTCGAGAGCTTCCTAAGCCGCACTTTCTTCGGAGGTGGGCGCTACAGGCTTAAGGTGCACGCGCACTGGATACCAAGCGCTTCTAGCCAAGGGCCCGTCGCCTAGCGCGCGCAGCTTGGCTTTGAGGGGTGTCGTCTCCTCGAGAGGAGACCCAAGAGCAGGGCTGTCAGGCCGATGCCAGAGGACCTCCCGAGCGCGCGGCGCTGCGGGGTCTCGCAGCTGCACCCGTCGTCGCTGCCGTCCGCGCTGGCCCCACCGCTGCTCGTGTCAGCGGCCCCGGCGCCGCCGCCTCCAACGCCGCCCCCGGAGGCGCCGGGCCCGGCGCCCCCGGCTGGACCGCTGCCTCCGCTCCCTCCGGGGCCGACGCCGCCTCGCACGCTGAGCGTCGTCGCCTGGTCGGTCGCGAGCGCGCCGTCGCTGGCCCGGACTACGAGCTCGATCTGGGCGGGCGCGTCGCTCGGGACCTGCCACGTCACGACGCCCGTCGCCTGGTCGATCGAGGCCCCCGACGGTGGATCGACCAGCGAGTACGTGATCGTGTCCGCCGGGTTCGCGTCGTACGCGTCGGCGTCGTATTCGTACGTGGCGCCGACTGCGGTCGTCGCGGTCGGTGTCGAGGTGAACACGGGCGCGCGGGCTTTGGGCGGCGCAAACACGAAGAACCCGCCGGAGACGCCGCGTGAGCCCTCGTGCGTCGCGAGCTCGACCTCGCCCGCGTCGGACGGGTAGTTCACCACGCCGTTCGGGGTCGCGCCGCGCACGAACACGGTGGTGGAGCCGCCGCCATCGAGGTTCACGGCATCGACGAGCCCGAGGTCCACGCTCCAGTTCGCGAGCGCCGGCAGCGACATCCCCGCTGCTGTCGGTCGACGCCCGTCGACGCCGACGAAGGCGACGCGACCGTCCGCCGCGATCCCAGCGAAGGTGCGCGGGTTCGGGCCGATGAAGCTGGGAGACGCGATGCCTTCCTCGGCGTAGTCGGCGTCGTCGACGTGTGCGGATGACGCGGTCACGAGCCGAGGCCCTCCGCCGTGCGCCTCCTCGACGTCAGGCCAGTCTGCGGCGACCGGCACGAGCTCGATCCGGGGCTCGGCGTCGCTCGTGAGCCCGAAGGCGCTCCGCGCCACGGCGTTCGCGCCGAGCAGCTCGTCGTCGTGTCGGAGGAGCGACACCGGCACGCAGCCGCCGGTGAAGTAGCCGCCGTTGATGGCCGCGACTGCGCCGGTGCGATCGGCGATCTCGCCGACGGTCTCGCAGCCCTGCGATCGCAGCGCCTCGATCGTGACGGCGGGGTTCGTCGGGTCGACGAGGAGCTCGTGCACGACCTGCGGACCCCCAGCGAAGTCGGCGTAGCGCTTCGCGCGCCACACCACGCCCTCGTAGGGCTCGCTCTCCGTCCACGCGTCGCCGATCCACGCCGCGCGCAAGACGAACGCGCCCTCCTGCGCGCTCCCGTCGAAGCTGTCGACGATCACGAGCGCGACGCCCGCCGGCACGTCGGCCTCGGCGATCGTGTTGCCGCGCGCGACACATCCGGAGAGCAGGCCCGCGTCGAGCGACGCCCCGACGACGATGTGGACGTCGACGTCGACGAGCCCGTCGTCGCCCTCGATCCACGCCGTGAGCTTCCCCGCGGAGGGGACCTCGATCGCGAAGACCTGCTCGCCGCCCGACTCGTCCACCCGGTGCGCAGTCGTAACGGTCGATCTCGCTCGGCGCGCCCACCGTCGAGCCGGCGAGGGCGAACGGGTTCTCCGGAAGGAACGACGGGTCGTCGAGCGTCGCGGCCGCCGGTGCAGCGAGCGCGAGCGCTGGAGCGAGCAGCGCTGGGAGACAAGCGAGCGCACACCTGGTTGTCTGGGTCACGAATAGCGGATGCCCGCATTTCGTCGGCGCGCCAAGAGCGCCCGGCGCGAGCTGAGCAGTGCCGCTGGCGATCCACCGGTGCGCGACCTGATCGAGGGCGCGGACAAGGACGACGTGCTCAACCCGCGATATCCCTATCCGGAAGAGATGAAGAAAAAGGACTATAAGGCCGAATTCGAGGCGCTCGAAATCGAAATGGTCCGGCTCCAGGCCTGGGTCAAGGAGGCGGGGCAGCGTGTGGCGATGATCTTTGAGGGCCGCGACGCGGCCGGCAAGGGCGGTGCCATCAAGAACACGCGTCTAGCGCCGCTGCTGGGCTCGGTGCTGTCGCTGCGGCAAGCGAGGGCCCCGCTTCTTCGCTGGTCGATGGCGTCGTGCATGAACCCGGGCCCACTGGCAATGACCGCCCCGGCAGCGCTCTCCGGCCGGCGTCGCGATCGGGGGCGGCAACCATGGGACGGGAGCGTTGCCGCGCTCGCCGAATCAAGGCGAAGCGCTGCGCCACTGCCAAACGCTCGCGATCAGGCCGACCAAGAGCGACAGCGTGACCGTCCCGAGCGCCGCGATTCTCCACGCCACGGGGACGTGCTCGGGCCACAGGGTGGGTGCCAGGATGGCGAAGCCGTAGGCCACCACCGAGATGCCCATGGCGATGCGCGTCTTCGCCCTCTCGCCCTGCGAGAGGTCGCCGCCGCCCGAAGCACCGACCGCGACGATCGCCCAGAAGACGAGCCAGCCCAAGAGCGCCAGCATGAAAAGCTGGTTCTCCCACAAGAGCGGCAAGAACGCTGGTCGCTTGGTTCTCAGACGCACAGAATACACCCTGTCGATCGCATACGGTCGGGTCTCAACTCTCGAGCGGTCGACCACGACGGCCTTGCCCTCACCGACGCTGACCACGACGCCTTCGGCTCGCTCGAGCGCCATGGCGGCATCCACATTCAGTCCTGTGCTCCAGGCGGCCCGCGGAAGGCAGCTCGAGCGCCTGCGAAGACCCCCCACTCGTTCGCGAGTTTCCCCCGGCGCCTGGCAAGTCTTCCGTCCTCGTCGTTTGGCCTAATGGCCCAGGTACCTCGAAGGTACCCGCCGGGCTCAACGCCGCTTCTTCGAGGATTGCCCCTTGGGCGAGCTGGGTTTCGTGGGCGGCTCGGCGCGAGGGCCCGCGCGAGCTGGCTCGGTCCGAACGCCCGCGGGAGCCGCACGAGGTTGCTCGCTCGCGAGCTCGGCAGCCTCCGGGGCACCGAGGAAGAGCGCCGACTCGTGGTAGCGCTTCAGTCCGCGTCCGATGAAGATCTTTGCGACAGCCGCAAAGGGTACGGCGAGCAGGACCCCGAGCACGCCGAACATCTCGCCGCCCACGAACAGCGCAAGTAGCACCCACACCTCGCGGAGGCCGACGCTCTCACCGACGATGCGCGGCGTGATGACGAAGCCCTCGAGTGTCTGCACGACGACGTAGGCCACGATCACGCCGATGATCTGACCCCAGCTCCCGCCGCCGACCACTGCCATGAGCAGGCCGGCCACGAGCGCGAACGCGCTCCCGACGTAGGGCACGATGTTCAGGATGCCTGCGGCAATGCCGATCGGGATGGCGAGGCGCACGCCAAGGGCGGTGTAGGCGCCGCCGTAGAGCACGGCGAGGATCGCCATCACGGTGAGCTGGCCGCGCAGGAACTGGCTCAAGACGGCGTCGATTTCCGATGCCATCTCAACGACGTCAGCCCGAAATCGGGGGGGCAGAAGCTGCCTGAGGCCAGTCGTCATTCGGTCGAAGTCGTGGAGCAGGTACACGGCGAGGATGGGGACGATGAGCGCCGCGACGAGCGCGCCGAGCGCTGAGAAGGTGCCGCCGACGATCTGCAGCAGCATGTCGCCGATGCGCCCTAACGGGAGCTTGTCGAGCTTGTCTGCGTGCATCGGCAGCTGGGCGATCCACTCCTCGGCGGTTTGCGGGACGTCGACGCCCACACGCGAGAGGTAGGGCGCAGCCGCAGTGGTCCAGCTTTGTAGGTGGGCCGGCAGCTCCTTCGCGACCGCGACGAAGTCTCGGACGACGCCAGGGATCACCAGCAGCGCGAAGAGCGTAATGGCTCCGAAGAAGCTGCCGAGCACGATCGCGATGCCCGCGGCGCGAGGGATGCGCCATTTCTCGAGGCGGTCGACGATAGGGTCGAGGATGTACGCGATCATCAGCGCGAGGAAGATCGGCGTGAGCACCCCTCGCAGCATGTAAATCACTGCGCAGACGACGCAGACGATCCCGATCCATCGCAGCGTCTTGCCGATCACCAGCTCGCGTCGCTCGGTGTTCATAGGTCGTCGGCAGCGTACAGCAGAGTCCGTCGGACGGAGCTACCAACGAAGGCCTCGAGCTCCTCCTCGAACGATGAGCACGATCCCCGTCACCCAAAGCACCCTGTCTTCCGGAAAGAGCTTCAGGAGTGTGCCCCCGCCTGCGATCAAGCCAAGTCCGGTGCGCCAGTACGAGAGGAGCGTCCGCTCATTGGCCAACTTGAATTTGCACCAACCCGTTGACCCCAGTGGGTTGGGGTTCATGTCGGGGCCCCTGAATCACGAGGCGCTCGTGGCGCGCTTCTTTGCTGCGACGCGCGGGCGCGCAGCAGGGACGCTCTTCCACAAGCGCTGATAGGCACGCAGCGTCTCTGCGGGGCGACGGAGCGGGTGGCTCACGCGGGATAGCTCGTCGAAGATCACGTCGGGGACGACCTCAGGCGCGGCGTTCCAAAGGCGAGCGCGGCCGAAGGTCAAGGCAATGGGACCGAACTCGCCGCGCAGCACGCGGAGTAGATCGGAGGCCCAGCACTCGAGGCCAAGGAGATAGCTGCTTTCGGGATCGTCGACGACGACGCTGCGGAAGGTGCACGCGGAGGGCACGTACTCGAAGACGTGCCGGCGCTTTCCGTCGCGCAGCGCGAACGCAAACGTCGGCCGGCGCTCCTCGGACTCGCCTGCCATCATCGAGTGGAGGCAGCGAAAGAGCGGGCCTCCTACGAGCGCGCTGGCCAGCTCGTCGAGGCCTGCTTGCAGGCACGCGAGATCACCGCGGCCGAGCGCGCGTGCGCCGCTCGCGGGCAAAAATTCTGGGGGCGCGGCATCGGGGAGCGTGGAGAGGGGCGTCGGCTCGCGCGAAGGCCAGACCTCACGCGGCTCGGTCGCGAGAAAGTCGGTGGAAGCGTCGACGCGTACGAGCCGGTTGCGCTCCATCAAGAACGTCTGACCCGGCAGCGTTGAAACGAACTTCTCGCGCGGGTTGGCGCGCCCGACGAGGGCGCAGGCGCGCTCGCAGTCGATGGGAAAAACGCGCCGATTCAGCCACGCCTGCTCACCGTAAAAGGAGAAGCCACCCGCGCACAGCAGCGTCGCCGCGGGCCGCCCCCACACCGCGCGAACGAGGTCGCGCCCGCGCCCCATCCGCGCCGCGCACGCTTCGGTGCTGCCGACCATCTCGTCCACGAAGTCGGTCATGTGACTCCAGTCGAGGGAGTTGTTCGTCCAGGTAACGAGGCCGGGCTTAGCGACCACGCCCTTCACGAGCAGGAGGTGGCGTTCGGTCGGCGTGATGTCGACCATCGAGAAGAAGCTCCCCGCGCCGCCCGTGTCACGCACCAGCAAGGGCAACGTGTCCCACTCGTCGCCGCAGTCGACGGTCACGTGATCGCCCGCAAGCGGGATGACCTCCAGATCGCCGAACGTCACCGGCACCCCCGGCTCGAGCGGCACCACCCGGAAGCCCATCTCGCGAAGAATCGCGTGCGCCGCGCTCGACGAGCGCGCCGACAGATGAATCGGGACCTTGCGGCTTAGCTTCGCGAGCGACGGAATGTCGAAATGGTCGTCGTGTTCATGCGTGAGCACCACCGCATCGAGCGCAGGAAAGCGCGCGAGGTCGAGCCGCCGCGGCGGATAGACCTGGTAGTCGAGCGCGTGCTGCGCGCCGAACTGCTCACACAGCAGCGGATCGACGGCGACACACGCGCGATCGGTGCGGAAGAGCCAGCCTTGATGACCGAGGAAGGTAGTTGCAAACACGTAGCGCGCATCCTGCCACAGTTGTCGATTGCGGCGCGGGCGACCTCGCCGTCGAGCGACCCCAGCCAAGGCTGTCCACCAAGTCGCTTGTCCCCCTCGTTGCGACGTAAACCGGGGTAGCTGCGCCAGCCCGCTCTGGTTACTTCGCTACGCCAACCGCGCTCGGCGGCTGCTTGGCTCGTTGCATCCCGGCTGCACCCGAAATCCCGCTGAATTCGATGGCCCACAGTACAGGCGGCCCTTCCGTTCGCCGCTAGCACCTCCTAACCAGCGAAGTAACGATGGGGACCTAGCGCAACCCGGGCGGCTTACGTCGCACCCAGCGAAGTAACGATGGGGACCTAGCGCAGCCCCGGCGGCTTACGTCGCACCCAGCGAAGTAACGATGGGGACCTAGCGCAGCCCTGGCGGCTTGCGTCGCACCCAGCGAAGTAACGATGGGGACCTAGCGCAGCCCTGGCGGCTTGCGTCGTTCCCCAGCGAAGTAACGATGCCCATTCCGCCCATTGTGGCTTGGATAGACTATCTGCGAGCGAATGGGCGGCTTGCACGAGGCACAAGCTCCGTGTGGCAGTGCCGAGCGCGCCGCGTTGACAGAAGGTCCTTGAAGATTAGCGCGGACCAGCTACCTGCACGCGAGCTGAACCCGCGGCGGCGACGTGTGCACCTACCCATTGTGCCTGAGATAAACCATCTCGGGCACAATGGGCGCCGACGATGGCGACACGTCGAAGGTCCAACGGCGCCCAGCGAACTCCAAGCTGCTTTTTGCGCTGAACTTGGGCGGGGTACGACTCGCGTGGAGCACAGTCTTCCGGCAGTTCGCGGCCAAAGCGCCCGGCCCACTCACGCAGGCTGCGACGAGAAGTGCTCGCAAATGTGTGTGAGCACGTCGCTCAACCGCTGTCGGAACTCGGTGAAGCTCGCGAGTCGCTCTCCTGTCCGTTCATCCATGTAGAGCGCCCGGTTGATCTCGACCATCAGCGCGGCGACGCGCACCTCCCCGGCGTAATACGCGGCGGGAACCAACGCTCCGGCGAAGGGGCGGTCGATTGCGACGCTGAAGTCGGCGCGCTCGAACGCTGCAGCCGCGAGCTCGCGGAGCCACGAGGGCGTGTGGAAGGCGTCCGTCCCGATGCAGACGTCGGGCCGATCGTCGCGCTGGTCGAGTTCGTACGGCAGCGGCCTCGAAGGGAAGCTGTGGCCGTCGAGCACCAAGCAGCGCGCGCGGGCCGAGAGCGACTCGGCGACCGCAGCGGTGAGAGCTCGGTGGTGCGGCTCGTAGAACCGCGCCAACAGCGCTGCCCGCTCGGCAGGTGTAGGGATTGGACGGAGCGGATGCCCGTCCGAGGTCCGCGTGTAGACGACACCCATTCCGTGCGCGGCCATCACCTCGAGCTCGTCATCGGGGAAGCGCTCCGGATCTACGACCAGCCGACTCACGGGGAAGCGCACTGTCGTTGCGAGCGCGTGCGGCAAGGCGAAGAGCTCGTCGGTGTAGCGATCGGTCATCGCGAGTAGTTCGGCGTCGATCTCAAGCGGCGTGAGAGACAGCGGAGGGCTCAGATCCAGCGGGAGCGTCGTGGAGGCGTGCGGCAGGTGAACAACGACGGAGGGTCTCATGCCGGGCAGCTCAGGGTAGAACAACTGCAATCTGCCCGCGGAACTATGCCACCATGTTTGACGGCAAGGACGGAAAGACTGTCACTTTCGGACGGGCCACGCTCCGGCTGCCTCTGGGTGGGACGTCGCCGGCGGCTGGTCGACATCAGCGACGCCTACCTCGACCTCAACCTCGGCAAGGTGAACTGGAAGCCGCGCGAGGCCGGCAAGGTGGGCGCAGGCCACCTCGAATCAAAGGTCGCGAAAGGCTCCGGTCAGTTCGGGAAAGACAAGGCGGACTTCTGGCACGTCGCGACGGGCTTCGACGGTAAGACGTACGCCCTCGTCGTAATCGCCGGAATCAAGAGCAGCGCCGAGCCGAAGGTGCGCGAAGAAATGACGCCGCCGTCCGCTCGATTCAAGTCAAGTAGCGTTCGGCTCCCGCTTTGGCGCTACGGCTGATCAAAGAGCGCAGCGAAAGCCGAGCATGGCGATGCGGGTCGAGGGCTCTGCGCGGTCCACCGCCTTGGTGCGCAGCTGCTCTGCATCCATCGTGGCCCAGCTCCCGCCGCGGACGGCGCGTTCGCCGTGCGACGAATCCTCCTCGGGATCGAACGGGGAGGACGTCCACTCCATGACATTCCCCGCGAGATCCTCATGACCGAAGAAGCCTCGCCCTTCGGGGAAGTCGCCGACGGGGCACGTGCTGGTGCGCTCGAGGCAGCCCAACTGGGTGGTGGGCAAGGCCTTGCCCCACGGGTAAGCGCGGGCTTTGGTCCCGCCGCGCGCGGCCCACTCCCACTCCGCCTCGGAAGGCAGACGCTTGCCGTTCGCGCGGCAGAACTGCCCAGCCCGAGCCCAATCAACGCAGTTCATCGGATGGGTCGCGCGGCCTTCGATTGCGGCATTGCAGCCCTCGGAACCTTGCTCCTTGCCGAACACCAATTCTGTGTCGGTGCCTTTCGCTTCGCAGGCGCCACGCTTCACGCACGCGGCGTAGTCGGCCACGGTGACCTCGGTCACATCCAGGCAGAAGGAAGCAAACGAGAAGGTCGTCTCGATCTCGTCGAACAATTCCATGGTCAGCGTGCCCGCTGGGGCGGGCGCCATCCCGCTGGGGCAGCCGCCCGGCGCAACCTCCGGCGGGCGCGCAGCCGAAGCCGCTGACGGAGCAACGGGCGTCGACGACGCGGGAGGCTTGGGCACCGGCTCATCGTTCTTGGCCGCGCTACTCGCAGCACCGCAGCCGAACAAAGCAGCGACCACGCCCAACCCCAAAGCGGCAATGACTCTTTGCACGAGCGCGCCCACCATACCGCGAACCATGGCGACACGTCGGGCCCAGCGAGCTCCAACCTACTTCTTGCACTGAACTTGCGCGGGGTACGACTCGAGCTGCTCGCACGCTGCAAGTTCGCAGCCGATGCTTTTGCACGCGGCCTCCGCTGTTGCGAAACACTCGTTCGCAACCTTGAATTCGCACGGGCCCGGTGCTCCCGGCGGGTTGGGGTTCACGTCGGGGCCCTGTCCGTTACCCTGCAACTGCTTGCCCAGCGCATCGCCGGGAGAAGCCGTCGGTGTGGAAGGGTCCGGCGTTCCTGCGCAAGCGGCGAGGAAGGGAACAGCGCAAACAACGAGGCGGCGGAGCCATTGCATGCCAGAGCAACGCCGGAGAGCGGCGGACCTTACGCTGGATGGGACGTCGGAAACCTGCTGCGACGGTCAGAGCCGAGCTTGGCCATGGCGAAGTGGAGGACGCCGCCTTCTGATCGTTGATCTCGCCAATCCTCCACACTGGGGCAAATCCCCACAGGGCGCTGCTGCGTAGACCCTCGATTGCGCGGGCTCAGCGCTGGCGCGCCGTTTGCTCAACGAGCGGCATGGCAACTCGCACGACGCACATCAATGGCGCGCGCAAGCGCAAGAGCAGCACCTCCAGCTTCGGCGGGGTCATCAACGGCGCCGAAGCGCTGGTCGCAGCGACAGCCGACCTCAGCGAAGACAAGTTGGTCGACATTCGCAAGACGCTCGAGGCTGATCTAGAGGCTGCGCGTGAGCACCTTGAAGAGCTCGAAGGAAGAATCAAGGAGCGCGCGACGAGCGTGGATGAGTACGTGCATGAAAACCCTTGGCAAGCGGTGGGCGTCGCCGCCGGCGCAGGGCTCGTGATCGGGGTGCTGATGGGCGCTTCTGCCTTCCGGCGCTAATCACCATGAGCACGCGTTCCCCTCGTATGCGAGGCCTGCTCGAACTCTGGGCCGCTCACCGCGAGCTGTCCA
>CAITIQ010000113.1 GCA_903892415.1 uncultured delta proteobacterium
CTTGGCTCGTCGGCTGAGTCGGCGAGAGATATCGAGCGCAACATCGAAGGCAGTTCCGACTCCATCGTAGCTATCGCTGGCTTCGTCAATCAATTGCCCGCGATGATTCGCGACAATCAGAACGTTGCTGTGCAGCAGATTGGGAGCCTGCGCGGCATCGTTGGCGTCATCAAAGGGATAAGCCAGCAGACGAATTTCTTGGCGTTGAACGCGAGCATCGTGGCTGCAACTGCGGGAGACGCTGGGCTGAGCTTTGGCGTCGTCGCGGGAGAAATACGGTCACTGTCGGAGAAGGCAACGGCGGCTGCTGCAATGATTGAGCGTGGCCTCGCTGATGCCGAGACTGGGCTCTCACTGGCTGGGGTGGACGCCCAAATAGGGCAGGCGCTCGAGACGCTCAAGTCGATACAGCAATTGCAAGAGGGCAATGGCGGTATGCGTGCATTTTATCAGCAAACCATCGACGTTGTCGCGGAGCACAGTCGCACCCTGGCAGCTGACCTTTCAACGATGTTGGGACAGTTGCAATATCAGGACATCGTGCGCCAGCGCTTGGAGCGTGCCTCCGGCTCGCTCGAGCTGCGTACTCGCCTATTGGCCGGACTATCGGAGGCGATCTGGCAGCCCGCTGCCCTCGACGCACTTGCGCAAGAGCTTGGGCAAGCTTGCGAATCCTACAATGAACTCGAAGGCAACCACGCGACCTTCTCGGCGAAGGAAGACTCGCTGCCGGCGATTGAACTCTTCTAGCGTCAGGGACTCCCAGCTTTTTCGCGCGTGCTGCCTACACGCGCGAGACGGCGATGCCGAGGCCCTTCGATGTTCTCGCTTTCGTACTCCACCAGGCCCTGTTCATCGACGCAAAGCCGCTCCAACGTATCGCCGTAGCCGATCGTGACTTTGCAGCGGGTGACAGTGCAATAGCCGTGATTGCCCAGCGGCTCTCCGACGCGGGTGCAGGGGATGCTCGCGCCATCATCCCCGGCGTCGAAGGTAGTCGAATAGGGAACCCTGCTCAGAAGCGCGTTGCTGGCGATGCTTGGTACGCTGGCCTCGTGCTGCCAGAATAGACCCGCCTGGTTGGCCATGAAGGAGACCTCGAACTCGAGTTCTTCCGCGCTGCAGGCCAGAGCGCCGCGGGTAGCCGCATCGATGGTCGACGGCTCGAGCGTGCGGCAGCGTACGAGCTCCATTTGTTCGAGGCGCTCGCCGCTCACGTCGTGCGGATCGACGTCGTCGAGATAGCGGAAGACCCCTTTTTCTTCGGGTCGAAAGAGCGCAGCAAAAGAGCCTTTCGTCGCGTCATACGCCGGGACCTTCGCGGCGGCAGCGTGGGAGCTGGCTTGTGGGGGCAGCGTGGGGGCAGAACCTATCAAGGTTGACGTGACCGGTGGAACTGCTCCGCCGCCGCCATTGGTGGCGACGCTCCCTGGCCCGCAACTAGTGGCGGCCAATAAGGCACAGAGGCATACCCGTCCGGTCTTCATGACTGCGGGAGTGTAGCTTGCTTTCGGATGCCAGCAGGCTCGTGAGTGTGCGCTTGGCTGTGGACCAGCTATTGGCAGGGTTGCGGCAGCGCTAGCGTTCAATCGAGCTCGCATGCTGCTCCCGAGTGTGGCATGGTGCAGTGCATGCGTTCCTCTGTTCTCGGCCTCAGCGTCTTGCTGTTGGGTGCTTTCTTGGGTTGCTCGGACGACGTGGGAAGTAGCAACGGAGGCGCTGGCGGAAGTCCTGTCGGTGGCGGAGGTGCAGGAGGAGCTTCTGACGCACTACCGAGTGTTGGTTGCGAGCAGGTGGCTTTGTATCCGAGCGGTATGACCACCGAGGCAGAGCTCTCGTTTGGCGGCCTTACGCGGACCTTTCGCGTTCATGTGCCGGCCAGCGCGGACGTAGAGGCGATGCCATTGGTGCTTATGTTCCACGGTGGCGGTGGCAGCGGTAAGCAGCTCGAGGAGGCGTCCTCCAAAATGAACCTGGTTGCGGATGCGGAGGGCTTCATCGCCGTTTACCCTGATGGCACGGGTCCGCTGCGGACCTGGAATGCTGGGGGCTGTTGCGGCTCGGCGGTGACGAACGAGGTTGACGACGTCGGCTTCGTCAACGCCCTTTTGGATCAACTCGAGAGTTCATTGTGCATAGACCGCAGGCGCGTGTTTGCGGCCGGTATGTCCAACGGGGGCATGTTGACACATCGGCTTGCGTGTGAGCTCCCACAACGCTTTGCTGCGTTCGTGCCGGTGGCGAGCGGCGACTTACTGCCCGAGTGTACGCCCAGCGAGCCAGTGCCGCTAATGCATATACATGGCAGCGAGGATGGGCATGTCAAAGTCGAGGGCGGCCTTGGCTGCGGCCCTTCGGGGGTTGCCTATCCTCCATTGGCACAGACGATGGAGCGACGGCGCATCGCCAACGGCTGTGATGCGACGACCAGTGAGTCCTTCGTTGCGGGCGACGGAAGTTGCGAGGCCTACCAGGGTTGCGAGGCCGATGTCCTGCTTTGCCTGGTGGAGGGGGGAGGGCACAATTGGCCCGGCGGGGAACCGCCCGGTGGGCTGATTGATTGTCCCGCCGACGGTGGTCAAAGCACTACGTTCATTGCTAGCGAGCAGGCTTGGAACTTCTTCAAGAGTCATCCAAGGCCCTAGTACTGCCGGCCGCAAGTCCGTGACTGGATCCGCTCCGGCCCCCGCGCGTGGCGCGGCAGGTGAAGGGCCGGAGCGGATCCAGTCACTCAGTCCAAGGCTGTGGCCGGCATACCCTCTCCGTTGCCGAGGGGGCGATTCTCGCCCCCTTGCGCTACGCGCACCCCCCAGATGATCCGGATACGAACTTCGGGCCGGGGGAATAGCGCAGCCTTCAGCTAGGTACGACCAACGCAGGGGCTCCACTCGGGTGCCCCTCCGTTGCGTCCTCTGGCTGAATCTCCGGCGCTAGGAGCTTGTAAAGCACTGGCGTGACCACGCGTGCCAGCAAGGTTGAACTGATGAGACCGCCCATCAGTACGATGGCCAGCGGGGAATAGAGCGGTGACCGCTCTAGCGCGAGCGGTACCAACCCACCGAGCGCCGTCAAGGTCGTCAACAGAATCGGCACAAACCGAATCTCGCCGGCCTTTTGTATCGCTTCCTCGAGCGCCACGCCTTCCGCTCGCAGCTGGTTGGTAAAGTCCACGAGCAGAATCGAGTTCTTTACCTCAATACCCATTAGCGCGACAAAGCCGATCGTGGCCGTGAAAGAAAGAGTGTTCCCCGTTAGATAGAGCGCAGCGAGCCCGCCAGCGATTCCAAGCGGTACGACACTCGCCACAATCAGGGTGCTCTTGAAGGTGCGGAACTCGAGTATCAAGACGGCCAACACGCCAAACAGCGCGACCAGGCTGGCGATGCCGATGCCACCGAAGCTCTCCTGCCTGCTTTCGATTTCTCCAGCCGCTACCACCTTGACTCCAGGCGTACTCGGCAGCCCCGCGACCTTGCCGAGAATGGCTTTGGTGAGCTGGTCGGTGTTGAAGCCGCGCTCGACCTGGGCGGAGACAATCGCTGTTCGCTGCCGATTGTAATGGCGTATCGCCGTGGGCGACGGCTCGAACTCGAGGCTCGCCACTTGCGAGAGGGGAACCGCCCCGCCTTTGCTCGATACGACGAACACATCGTCGAACAGTCGCATCGATGGTCTGACCCCGCCGGGCACCGCGCTCGGGTGGGGCTCTTCCCGCGCGAGCAGCAGCCGCACGTCGATGGCGTCGTCGCGGCCGTCGAGGCGGTAGTCGGCGGCGACCAGACCTGAGAGCGCGAGGCGCACCGACCGATCCACATCAGCTTGGACCACCCCCAAGGTGGCCGCTTTCTCCCGCAGCACGACGACGCGAAAGTCGGTTTGCCGATCTTTGGACGGATTGCGCACGTCGCGGGTGCCAGGCGTTTCAGCGACGATGCTTTCGATGTTGCGGGCTACGGCCTCAATCTTGGCGGGGTCGCTGCCGAGGACGCGCAGCGCGATCGGCGCGTCCACTGGTGGGCCATTCTCGAACTCCTTCAGCTCGATCTTGGCTCCGGCGTAGCCGGCGAGGTCTGCGCGCACGCGCTCGAGAACGGCCGCTACCGACTCCCCGCCGTGGCCCTTCACTTGGGCAAAGACTTCCGCGTAGTTCGCGCGTTCATCCTTGGAAGCTACGTTGTAATATATCTGTGGATTGCCTCTGCCGATGCTGGTTGCGACGTTCTCCACTTCAGCGTGATTGGCGAGTACAGACTCGACATGGCGCGCAGCCCGGTCGGTCTCCTCGAGGCTTGCTCCTTGCGGGGCTTCAATCGTAACTAAGAACTGAGGCGTATTAGCTTTGGGGAATAGGCTAAAGCCAATAGCGGGGATGAGCGCGAAGCTCCCTGCGACGAGCGCCACGCCGACCAAGATGGCTGTCTTTGGAAAGCGCAGCGCACGTGAGAGTACCGGGCGAAAGCTGCCCTCGACGAGCCAGGTCATCGCGCGGAAAACCACGTTTCCGTGCTCATGCTCAGGCTTGAGGATGCGGCTGGCGAGGAAGGGAACGATGGTCAGAGAGACCAGTAGTGAGGCGGCGATGGTGACCACCACTGCGACCGGCATACTGCGAATGAATTGTCCGGCTGTACCGGGGAGGAAGAGCAATGGGACGAAGGCAAGAATCAGCGTGGCCGTACAGCCGAGCACGCTCAGCGTGATCTGCTTGGTGGCGCCGATAGCGGCCTCACCTGGGGCGATGCCATCCCGAACCCATCGGGCGATGTTCTCCACCACGACGACGGAGTCGTCCACGAGCAGACCGAGCGCGATGACGAAGCCGACGATGGACAGCTGATTGATGCTGAAGCCAAAGGCGTGAAGCATGGTCAGCCCGATCGCGAGCGAGAGCGGGATCGAGATCATGACGACCAGCGACGCGCGCAGGCCCAGCGGTAACAGCGTCACCAGCACGAGCAGGATGGCCAGGCCGAAGTCCCGCACGAAGCCGGAAAGCCGATGTTCTACGTTCTTTGATTGATCGAAGCCCCGCGCGAGCGTGATGCTCGCTGGTAGCTCCGCCTCGAAGGCAGCAAGCTCACGTCCGAGGGCGTCGCGCACGGCGAACACATTCTGGCCTTCCTTCTGCGGGGCAGCGATAAGGACGGCTCGTTTGCCGTCCTGTCTCGCAAAGCTGCGCGCCTCGGCGTCGACCAGCGCGACCTCCGCCAGGTCGCGAACGCGCAGTACGTCGCCCGCCGGGCCAGTGCGTAATGGTGTATCGGCTATCTCCTCGACGCTGGTGTAATCACCGCTGGTCTTGACTGAGAGCTGCCGCGGCCCCGCGTCGACGCTGCCTGCTGGAATGTTGGCGGCTTCGAGTCCAATGGCGTTGGCAACCTCCAGCGGCGAGACGCCCAGCGCGACCATGCGTCGTATGTCCAAGGTCACCGCGACCTCCTGCTCGGGCAGGCCGCGGATGACGACGTCCCCAACCCCAGGGGTTCCTTCGAGCTGGCGTTCGAGCGCGCGTGCTCGTTCAGACAGCTCGCGATAGGTGGCCGTCTCGCTGATCAGCGCGACCTGCATGATGGCCACGTTGGCTGCGTTAAAGCGTCGTATGTCGAGCATGGCCAGCTCTTTGGGGAGCTCTGGCTTGGCTGCGCTCGTTTCACGCAGGACGGCGTCGTACTTCGAATCGGCGTCGACACCAGCGTAAAACTCAACCTGAATCACAGCTAAACTCTCGGTGATCTCGGTCTTGATGTTTTTGACGTCATCGAGACGGTCGAGCCTGGCCTCGAGCGGATCCACCACCAAGCGCTCGAGGTCTGCGGGTGTCCCGCCCGGAAGCACCGCGACCACGGCGAAGTTGGGCACCGGAAAGGTTGGGTCCTCCGCCTTGGGGATGGCAACGAGGGATTGCACTCCCAGACAGAAGAGCCCGAACAATAGGACGATCGTCAGCTGCCAACGTTTGACGGCGAAGGCGGTAAACATCACTCGGCTCCGTTGGGCGTACTCACCGTTACAGCGCTACCCTCCATGAGCTCGGCAGCACCTCGGATCACCACCGGCTGATTGGCAGGTAGCTCAGTCACGAGCCCGGCGAGCCCATCCGAAAGGGACATCACCTCCACGGGGTGGCGTTTGGCTTGGCCATCCTCGATGGTGAAGACCGCCGCTCGTTTGCCCTCACCGTCGACGAGAGCAGCGAGAGGAACGATCGACTTGGCAGCCTCTAGGCGTGCGAACTCCACACGCGCGACGAGCCCGCTGCGCGCGGTGAGGGGGAGGTCCTCCGGAAGCACGACCTCCGCCGTAAAGGTCCCTGTGGCAGGGTTCGCCAAGCGGGCGATATCGCCGAGGCGGGCCTCGACCGTACGACCAGGCAGAGCGTCGAACACGACGCGTGCGGCCTGCCCCGAGTGGAGCGCCGCCACTTCACGATCCGACAGGGCGACGTCCACCGCCCACCCACGTTCGAGGCCGAGGAAGGCAACGACGGGCCGGCCTGGCGCTACGACTTCACCGGGCTCCACCAAACGTTGCTCGACGACGCCAGCAGTGGGTGCGAGCAACAAGGTGTGGCGCTCATTGAAGCCTGCCATCTGAGCGGAAGCGCGCGCCACTCGAGCGGCGGTTTGCGCGTCATCCAGCGTTGCTTTGGGCACCGCCCCTTCCTTCGCCAGGGCTGTAGCTCGCGCGAGGTCCCGATCAGCCTTCTGCAGGCCATCTCGCGCCTGCGCTGCGGACGCTGAGTACTCGACCGGGTCAATCGTCGCGAGGACCTGACCCTTCTTTACCGTTTGGCCTGGCTCTACCAGCACGTTGCCGAGCACGCCTCCGACCTTGAAGCCCAAGGACTGCGCCTGTCGTGAGCGCACCAAACCCGAAACCTTCAGCGGCCGATTGAGTGGGCCGAGTTGCACTGCGGCAACTTCCACAACAGGAACTGCGCGCTCTTTGCCGGCCGCTGCAGCCTGCGAAATCTCCGGTGAACAGCCGGGTTGTGAACCGACCATCGCGAGGCACGCGAGTGCAAGAACGATGTTGCGCGAGTAACTCATGTGCATATAATGAACGTTGTTTAGTTCTCAGTCAACGAAGTTTCAAGGGCTCACCCTGACGCGGAGGGGTCTGTGCGGTAGAGGAGTGCGGATGGGTGTTGTCGAGCGACGAGAACGCGAGAAGGCCGCTCTTCGGCGGAAGATCCTCGATGCAGGTCGCGAGATCCTGGTTGATGAGGGCTATCAGGCGCTCACCATGCGCAAGCTCGCAGAGAAGATCGAATACACGCCGGGCGCGCTGTACATTCACTTCCCTGACAAGGACGCGCTCGTCAGGGCCATTTGCCAGTCCGACATGCAGGAGTTTGCGCAGCGTTGTCTGGCCGCGCTTGCGACCTCCGAGCCGATGGAGCAGCTGCGCGCGTTGGCGCGTTTGTATGCACGCTTCGCGCTCGAGCATCCACAACAGTACAAGGTGCTGTTCGTGCTCGACTCGGTGCCACAGTTTGCCCACGACGATTTGGTGGAACGTGGCAACCCCGAGACCGACGCCTACGCGATCCTCGAGATCGCCGTTTCCAATGCATTAGCGGCTGGCCACTTTCCGGCCTTTCAAAAGCGCCCGCAATTGGTCGCGCAGCTGATGTGGGCCGGCATGCACGGTGTCGTCTCGATCGAGAATCGTCGTCACGATGGCATGAAGATCCCGTTCGAGCCGATTGAGCTGCGCGTGGAGGCCATGTTTGAAACGATGCTCGCAGGCCTCTCCGCCTGCGCGAGCTTGCCCGTCGCCTCGTCGGGCCCTTCATCCGAGAAAGCTCCCGTCACGAGCGGCGCTTCAAGAGCACGCTCGCGGACCGCGTAGCCTTGTTTTGAGGCTTGGTGGTCAAGCGGGGTATCCTCCGCCGCCATGAGTACGGCGGAAGAGCTGAGGTCGGGAATGCCTGCAACTGGCCAGCGGGTCGTGGTTTCGGAGTTTGCTGAGTCTCCAGGCGAGGCGATTGACTCAGTGGTCTCCCTCGAGCCGATGGTCAGCCCAGAGAGCCGCGAGCTGGCTGCCAATGAGGTGCTGGTCAAAGTGGTTTGCGCAGCCGTTGGTTGGGTGGACCTCTTAATGATGAGTGGGCAATACCAGCATATGGCGAAGCCGCCCTATACGCCCGGCCTTGAAGGGGCAGGCGTCGTCATCGCCGTTGGCGCGGAAGTGAAGCGTGTGGCCGTGGGAGAGCGGGTGCTGACGGACGGTTTTGTTGCGGGCCCTCGCTCCCTAGGCGCCTATCAGAGTCAGGGGACCTTTGCCAGCTGGGTCGTCATGCCGGAGGAGGCCTTGCACGCAATACCATCTAAGCTTAGCTTCGCTCAGGCGGCTGGATTGCTATCCAGCTATGAGACGGCTTACCACTGTCTTTTGACGCGTGGACGGCTCAAGGCGGGGGAGACGGTCCTCATTCACGGCGCCTCTGGTTCGACCGGCCTGGCCGCTGTGCAGGTCGCCAAGTTGAGCGGTGCAAAGGTCATCGCTACAGGTCGTTCGAGCGCAAAGCTCGAGGCGGTGCGAGCGAGCGGAGCCGACCACGTATTGGTGCTGGATGCGGCAAACTCCGAAGGCGAGGTCCAGTTCAAGGATCAAGTGAAAGCCTTGTGCGGAGGCGCTGGCGTTGACGTTGTTTACGATCCTGTCGGCGGGCCCATCTCCAAGGAGAGCTTGCGTGCAATGCGCTTCGCTGGGCGCTTTTTGGTCGTGGGGTGGGCCGCTACGCCCGCCGTTGCCAAAGGCCGGGGCGGGCGTGGTGCGCCCAACGCGAACCAGCTACCCACCAATCTCATCATGATGAAGTCGATCGACGTGCTCGGTTGCCCGACCGTGATCTCTACCGTGATGGACCCAAGTTCGCGTCCACCGCGGCTCGAGGCCGTTCTGCGCTGGGCTGAGCAAGGGGCGATCTCTCCGCACGTCTCACATCGCTTTGAGTTCTCGGAGGTGCGAGCGGCATTGCGTGCAAAGTGGAAAGGGGAGGTGATTGGCGCGGCGGTGCTTTCGGTCGATGCGACTACTTAGGTGTCTTGACGACGAAGATCCCCGTACGAGTTCCGACAAAGGTGCGCGCGCCTCGAACATCGAGCCCCTCGACCCAGTCGGGAACCTCAATCGACTCGCGCCGCTCCTTGGTTTCGAGGTCCACCGCGTGAAGGTTCCCGTCGTGATCCGCAACCAGCGCGAGGTCCCCAGCGATACGTACATCAACAGCGAAGCCGACTTCGGCGTTCACGACCTCCGAGCTATCCCCGGCGACAGCGACGAGCCCGGAGGGGCCGCAAGCGACATATTGCCCCTCGGTGGTCGACACGATTCCCTTGGGGTTCTCGATGTCGGTGACCACCTCGGCGTTCGGGATCTCGAGCAGGTCGAAGGAGACATTGCCCTTCGGCACTGGGAAGGTGATCACGCGGTCGGGGTTGTCCATGTGTCCGAACGAAACCGCGATCTCCCCTTTGCGCACGAAGGCGTGAATATTGGGTAGATCGACAAAGGGGCTCTCCGGATCGACAACGGCGTTTCGCAGCGCTAGCGCGACCGACCACTTCACCTTGCGACTCTTCGCATCGAGCGCCTGAATCACGAAGGACTGCTCCCATTCGGCGTTAAAATCGGTGATGTCGCTGTCGTCGCGTTGTCCCCAGACGATCACGTTGCCGTCGAGGAATTGCACGCCGTCGACCCAGAGCTGTGCGCCCGAGGCGTCCTTGCTCCAGCGTTCAACGATCTTCATCGTGGCGAGATCCACCACGGTGACGCCACGCGGGCCTTGCGCGAGATAAGCGCGCGTCGAGCTGACCGCGATATCCCGAAACACGTCGCCTTGGTTGTCGAGTTCGAAGAAACCGACCTTCGCCGTCAGGTTCTGTTCGTCCCCCGTAGAGATCGACTCGTCAGAGCAGCCAACGAGCCCGAAGAGGAATAGCGCACAGGTTGATAGAAGGCGTCGCATCAACGGCGCCCACAGCAGGATTGGTGCCAGTTCTCCTACATGTGTGCAGTCGCAAAATGCCGAAAAATCGGGCTCTCAGCAGCGAGCCGACTGGGCAAGTGGGTATCCGGGGTGGGACCACGAGTGACCAGTCTGCCTCATTGGCTTGTTAGGGCCTCATCGTTCGCACCAAAGGACGCGTAGAGCACTGGCAACACGAGGAGCGTGAGCAGCGTCGAGGAGACGATGCCGCCAATGACCACGGTGGCGAGCGGGCGTTGGACCTCGGCCCCGGTTCCACTCGCCAACGCCATAGGAACGAACCCGAGCGCTGCAACCAGCGCCGTCATCAGCACTGGCCGCAGTCGCGAGAGGCTACCCACCTTCACCGCTTCCTCCTTCCCAAGACCCGTCGCGCGGAGCCCTTCGATGAAGGAGACCATTACTAGACCGTTCAATACGGCAACGCCGGATAGTGCAATAAAACCAATCGCCGCCGATATCGAAAGCGGTAAGCCGCGTAGCGCGAGGGCCGCGAGCCCACCTGTGAGCGCCAGTGGAATGCCGCTAAAGATGAGCAGCGCGTTCTTGGCGCTGTCGAAGCTAATGTACAGAAGGCCGAAGATGAGCAGCAGCGCCAACGGAACGACGATGGCGAGCCGCTGCCGTGCCGCGATCAAGTTCTCGAATTGCCCGCCCCAGATGAACCAGTTGCCCGGACCGGGCTTGACGCTCTCGAGCTTTGCCTGAGCATCTGCGACAAAGCTGCCGAGATCTCTGCCGCGTACGTTGCATTGAACGACGAGTCTCCGCTTCCCATTCTCTCGGCTTACTTGATTGGGGCCTTCCTGGAGCGAGATCGTGGCTAGCGCTTTCAGCGGAACGAAGCCCGCCTGACCAGCGGCGCGATTGCTCTCGAGGGGCAGTGGGATCGGCAGCGCCTCCAGCGCATCAAGATCCTTTCTCACGGCGTCCGGAAGGCGAACAACCAAGTCGAAGCGGCGGTCTCCGTCGAACACTTGGCCGGCCTCAGCGCCGCCCACCGCGGCCTCTAGGATCTGCTGCACGTCCTCGATCGAGAGGCCGTACTGACCAATCGCTTGACGGTCGATCGCGATGTTGAGCACCGGTAGGCCGCTTACTTGCTCCACTTTCACGTCTGCGGCGCCCTCGATAGTGCGCAGTACGGCGGCGACTTCTCCAGCCTTGGCGCGCATCGACTCGAGGTCATCCCCGAAGATCTTGACCGCAACGTCGCTGCGTACGCCGCTGATTAGCTCGTTGAAGCGCAGTTCAATCGGCTGACTAAACTCGAAGGTCTGCCCCGGAAGATGCTTTAGTTCCTCCTCGATTTCCTCCGCCAGCTGCTCCTGGCTCGCGGCCCGTTTCCAGTTCTCGCGCGGCTTCAGCATAAGGTAGGTATCGGAGACGTTGGGCCCCATTGGGTCCGTGGCAACCTCTGCCGTGCCGGTGCGGGCAAACACCACGTCTATTTCATCCGGGAACTTCTCGAGCAGCATCTTCTCGATCGCCAGCTGCATTTCGATACTCGAAGTAATAGCGATAGAGGGGATACGCGCAGGCTGCAGGGCTAGAGCACCTTCGCTGAGTTTGGGGGCAAATTCGCTGCCCAGCGTCGAAGACAACGCGCCGGACCCCAGCAAGACCAGTAAGGCCGAGACGAGCACGGCTGGGCGACTCTGCAGTGCGACTTCAAGGATCCGCTCGTAGCCTCGCTTGGCTCCGCGAAAGAGGAAGTTCTCGCGCTCCTCGACCTTCCCGCCGAGGAAGATCGCCACCAGCGCGGGGATCAGCGTCATTGAGAGCACCGTCGCGCCGGCCAGTGCCAGAACGACCGTCATGGCCATAGGGCGAAACATCTTCCCCTCTATGCCGGTCAGCGTGAGGATAGGAAGGTAAACAATCGCGATGATGACCTCCCCAAACAGGGTTGCCTTGCGCACCTCCTGAGAGGCCTCGTAGGCCAGCTCGATACGCTCGCGGCGCGTCAGCGTCCGTCCGAGCTTGTTCTGCTCCGCGCCGAACCGTCGGATGCAATTCTCTACGATGATGACCGAGCCATCAACGACCAGGCCAAAGTCAATCGCGCCGAGGCTCATCAGGTTGCCGGTCGTCCCGGTCGCCACCATGCCCGTCAGGGCTATCAACATCGAGAACGGGATGGCGAGGGCCGCGATCAGGGCGGCTCGCAGGTTGCCCAGCATGATGAAGAGCACGACGATGACCAGCAGGGCGCCCTCTGCCAAGCTGCGTACAACGGTGTTCAACGTTGCATCCACCAAGTACGTCCGGTCGTAGACCGTGTTCAACTTTACGCCCTCGGGTAGGCTCTTCTGCGCTGAAGCGAGACGTTCCTTCACTCGCTTGGAGACCTCGCGGCTGTTTTCTCCCATCAGCATGATGGTGGTCCCGATGACAACCTCTCGGCCGTTGGCAGTGGCCGCTCCAGTGCGAAGATCACGGCCGATGGTTACCTCCGCAACGTCGCGCAGGCGGATGGCCGTACCATCGCGGTGCGCGACGACGATGGCGCGCAGATCGTCATCGCTCTCGATTTGGCCCGTCGAGCGGATGAGCCATTGTTCACCATTGCGTTCGATGTAGCCTCCGCCGGTAGTGGAGTTGTTGCGCCGTAGAGCTTCGAATACGTCGCGGAAGCTGAGCTCATAGGCGCGCAGTCGCGCTGGGTCGGGAGCCACCTGGTAGAGGCGCTCGTAACCGCCTATCGAGTTGACCTCGGTCACGCCCTTTACGTTGCGCAGTTGCGGACGGACGACCCAATCTTGCAGAGTGCGCAAGTCAGTCAGGTCATACGGAGTGCCGTCAGGCTTGACCGCGGAGGGGTCGGCTTCCAACGTCCACATGTAGATCTCCCCGAGTCCCGAGGCGATCGGCCCGAGTTGCGGCTCTACTTCGGGTGGGAGCGTCTCCTTTGCGGCGGCCAATCGTTCCGCAACGAGCTGCCGCGCAAAGTAGATGTCGGTGCCGTCCTCGAACACGACGGTTACCTGCGAGAGTCCATAGCGCGATAGCGATCGAACCTGTTCGACCTTGGGCAGGCCGCCCATGGCACTTTCAATGGGGAAGGTGATGCGCCGTTCAATCTCGACCGGCGCCAAGGCTGATACCTGGGTATTGACCTGTACCTGGACGTTGGTGATGTCGGGGACGGCGTCGATTGGAAGCCGTTGGAAGTTGTAGACCCCGAGCGCTGCTACGGCCAGCGTCAGCGCGAGGACCAGCCAGCGATTCTCGACCGAGAAGCGCAATACTCTACTAAGGAGGTTCATCATTGTGGGCTCCTCAGTGGTCGTGACCAGCGGCGCCTTTGCCGAGCTCTGCCTTGAGGGTGAAGGCACCCCGAACCACGATGGGTACACCAGCGGCCAGCCCGCTCAGGATCTCCACCGACTTCGTTTTCCCGTCGGGCTGCAGACCAATATGGCCCAGCTTGACGGGGCGAGACTCAAAGGCGTCCTCCTCCTCGACGAACACCACCGTGCGACCCTCCACGGTTTGAATCGCCTCCTCCGGTACGACGACCGCCGCGTCGATCTCCTCGATGGCGACGTCGGCCGTGACAAACAGGCCCGGCTTCCAGGCTGGACTCGGCCGCTCGAGCAGCACCCGTGCGTTGGTGGTGCGCGCCTCCCCGCTGGCGGTAGCGCTGAGCAGGGCGATGGTTCCGGCCGCCGACTCCTTGATGCCCTCGGTGCGGAGGCGGACCGGCTGTCCGACCGCGATCCATCCGAGGTCTTTGCTATAGACGGTTAGGTCGACCCACAGCGACGAGAGGTCGGCGATCACGAAGGCTGGCGTCACGTCGGAGAGCACCTCGCCGATTGCGATGTGCTTCTCGATGATGGTGCCGTCTAGTGGGGCGACTAGTTTGTATACGCCGCCGCCGCCAGTACCTGTGGAGGCAAGAGCCTCGGCGGTGGACTCCTTTTCGATTTTGGCTTCGGCTAGGTTTCCCTTCGCGGCGAGAAAGTCTTTCTCCGAGGCGATACCGTCTTTGAACAGCTTCTCCAGTCGCGTAAAGTTGGCCTCTGCGAGCTTGACTCGCTCCTGGGCTGCGCGCGCATCACGCGAGATGCTGGTAAGTTCTCGACTGTCCAGTAGCGCCAGAACGTCACCACGCAATACCTGGTCGCCCAGGCGCGCCTTGACCTCGCGCGCGATACCACCAACCCTGGGCGAGACGTGCGCCAGGCTCTCCGCATTGACGCGTACGTCTCCAGGCAGCGAAAGCGTCACATTCACCTTTCCAGGGCCTGCCGGACTGACCTCGATACCTGCGTTGGCTCTTCCCTCGGGCGTAAGCTTGATTCGGTCGATGCCACCGTGCGCTTCGTGCTCGTCGGGTCCTTGTTCACCGTCGTGGCCAAGCGCCTCACTGTGTTCACCTTGCGCGTGCTCGTTCCCGCCGTGCTTGTCGTCCGAGTCGCTGGCGTGGGAATGCAGCACCAAGCGTTCAATGAAGAGCGCTGCTCCGGCGCCGGTCGCGATCAGTAAGGCGAGGCTCGCCCATGAACGCAGGGGTTGGGTTGTGCTCATGGCCACACCCCGACCACGCTGCGTAGCTCGATCTCGGCGACTCGTGCGGCAAGTAGACGATCAGTGAAAGCGCGTTTGGTCTCGATAATCTCCCCGCGCAGGATCAGGAGGTCACTCAGGCTCGTCTCGCCAGCCTTATAGGCTTTGGCAGCGAGCTCCAGACTCTCGGCAAAGGTTGGCTCCGGGTCGAAGGCGAGTACGGCCTCGCGGCGGCGATTGAGCACCTCGAACGCGGTACGTACCTCGATGGGCAGCTCAATTTGTCTTTGCTGCAATTGAACGATAGCGCGTTGACTCTTGGCTTGTGCGACCGCGGCATCGCCTTGGCCGTAGTCGAAGAAGTGGAGACTGAGCGAGAACACCCCCATCACTGCGTGGACGTTGGTTTCTTCATGTTCGTAGCGGAGGCCTACCCCGAAGTCGGGGAATGCGCCCAGCGAGGCAACCTCGCGCTCCGCCTCCGCCGCTCGCAATTGCGCAGCCAGCGCGCGCAGGTCGGGGCGATTCTTCGACCGGGCGAGCAGACTCGCCAGGTCGGGGGTACTCAGCTCCGAAAGCTTGCCGCTGAGAGTCAATGCCACCTCGTGCGGTAAACCGAGCAAAATCCTCAGCTCACCAAGTGCGCCGTCTCGGAGTGCTTGGACGTCTTTCGCCTCGGCCAGAGCTCGGCTTACTCCCAGCTTGGCGACGTTGACTTCAAGTCGAGTGGAGTCCCCGGCGCTCACCCGTTGCTCGGTCGTCAGTTGGGTTTCTTGGGCTAGGGTGATTTGACTCTGGGCAAGGGACAATCGCTCCTCCGCCCAGAGCGTCCGAACGTAGGCTGAGGCGACAGCCCGCTGCAGCTCTTGTGTCACCGCCTCGGCGCTGGCTGCACTGTGAGCAACGCCTGCGTCAACGGCGGCGAGCCGTGCACTGACGCCTCCGCCGAGGGGCAATATCTGCATAAACTGCAGAGCGACGGCTGGAGTCGCGTCGGAGGCAATGACCCTTGGGCCAACCGCGGCCTCCAACGTTGGATTGGAGCGTGGGTAAATCCGCGCCCCCACGCTGGCTGATTCGGCTTCAAGGATCTGAGCACGCGCAGCAAGCACCCGGGGTGCACTCACCACGGCGCGCTCGAGCGCTTGCTCGAGCGATAGCGTGAGTGAATTCGCCAGTTCCGTGCCAGCTTTTGCAGGCGCTTCTTGAGCCTCGACGGACAAGCAAGACAATACAATAGGAGCGCTTCGCGCCCACGAGGACCACCAACGATTCATAGTCACCAACCTGAAAACGTGCGTTGAGCGACGACGCCGCACCACCGAGGTAAGAGATCGGTTAGAAAGGCGTCGCGCGACCAAAAGAAGCTCAGGAAGCCCGAGCTTCAGCTAACGAATCAGGCGATGCGCTTTGGTACTTTGAGGGGTGGCCCGCGCTCGGTGGACTCGAGCACGCCCTCTCCAACGAAGGGCTGCAACTCAACGAAGTCGGCGAGCCGCTGTTCCTCGCTCGGCAACACGATCGGTAGGGCAGGCGTTGTGTGGGTGCACGCGAGACAGCAATGGCAGTCGGGCCCGCAGGGGCAACTCTGGCCTTCGTCGTCCTCGCATTGGCCCGTAGCTTCATGGGATGGCACGAGCTCAACCAGGACGCCTTGCCACAGCATCGTGAGGACGAGCGCACGGGCGACCCAAACGGCCAACCTTGCAAAGAGACTTCGCCTCACGAACGGCACAGTCCCAACACTAGAGGCCGTCGGGCGTTCATGCAAGGCGAGGGCTACGGGAGGTAGGCGCCTTGCGGCTTGATACGGGAGGTAGGCCCCCAAGTCTGCTTGAAACACATATCGCGTCGGGTGAGCCAGTGATTCCCTAGGGAACCCAGGTGGGCTTGTCGTTCTCGGGGTTCTCCCAGCGAAATGCGTGCTCAAGCCCAGGCGGACTACCAGGCGCCTTGCTCACCATGACAGGAGTGCGATCACGAGTGCTTCATGGTCAAGCCGCAAGGATGGCATTGCTGGCGGTTGAGCTTCGCCCACGCTGCGGTTGAAGTTGCGTGAGCGCGCGAGTAGCTCTTCGCCATGGCTTTCATCGAGCGACAGCAACTGGCGTCCCTGTGGCTGTGCGCGGTCGGCCTCTTGGCTTGTCAAACCATCGAACCGGCTACACCGACCGAGGCTCCACCAACCATTGCAAGTGATAGCGCGCGCACCGAGCCGACCCCTACCGCACTATCGGAAACGAGCAGTGCACCGCTGAGTTCAGCGCAAGCCTTGCCTGATACCCGTGTAACCGATAGGTGTGCCGAGCTCTGTGCGCGCGTTACGGCGCAGTGCTCCAAAGAGCGAGCGGAGGCTTGCCACGCACAATGCCGAGTGCATGAGGCGGGGGCGAAGGGCTGTGAGAGCGAGCTTGCCGGCGCCCTGCAATGTCAGACACAGGCCAAAGAGAGCGTTTGTCAGAATGTGGCGGCCTCGAGCTGCACCGACGCGTTCTTGGCGGTTCGGCGCTGTCAGCGCGGGGAGGGCACGTTGGGGAAGCCCAGTTCGTCGGAGGTGCCGCAGGGCTTCGAGCGAGTGACCGATGCGACCTGGGGCGTGAGCATGCTCCTGCCCGCGGGGCCGCGCTCGACGAAGCTGCGAAGACGCGCACCTGGCGAGCTTCAGTGGCGGCGGTCAAATACGAGGTCGTCGAGCACGCGCGGCCGAAGAAACTCGATGACCAGGCGCTCGTGAAGTTGGTCTTGGCGCACGTGGGAGTCTCCTGCCAGAAGGAGATGCGAGTGACTGGCCGCGTCGACAACGCGAGCTTCACTCACGCGCGCTTCGAGACGGGCTGCGCGGGCAGCGAGAGATTGCACGGAAAGCTGCGCATCGATGCTAAGCGCGCATTGACGCTACTGGTACGCGGGTCGAGCAGCGAGGCGGAGCGTGAGCCCTTCCTCGATGGGATCAAGTAGCGGGCCGGGTTCAGCGGCTGGCAAACGGCATCGCGACCGTTAGCAGCAGACTCTAACCGCCTCATTGCCAAGCCATGCTGAATAGCTGCCTTCCCGAGGTGCTGAAGAATATAGGTTGTGTGCAATTAGATTGCGCACAATCGAATGGCGACGTAGGTTGCAGTCGTGTCCGAACCGCTCCACCTCGATCAGCAGCTCTGTTTCGCGCTCCACGCCGCTTCGCGAGCGATGGTGGGGGCCTACCAGCCGCTTTTGGCAGAACTTGGAGTGACCTATCCGCAGTACCTCGTGCTGCTCGTGCTTTGGGAGGAGGGGACGGTGCGCTTGTCTCGGGTGGGCGAGCGGCTCGCCCTCGATTCGGGCACGCTCACGCCGCTGCTCAAGCGGCTCGAGTCGCAAGGCTTGGTCATCCGCCGGCGCAGCAGCGTTGACGAGCGCGCGCTGGATATTGAGCTAACGGTTGCGGGTAAGCGATTGCGCAAACGCGCAATCGGGTTGCCCCGAGCCATGGTTTGCAAGGCAGCACTACCCGTCGACGAGCTGGTTCGTCTGCGGATGACGCTGCGTGAATTGACGAAGAACCTAGTCGATAGTCCTACGGAGAAAGCCTCATGAACGTCCTATACACAGCTGTTGCCACCGCTACTTCTGGCCGAGATGGCAAGGTCTCAACCCCCGACGGTAGCTTTGAACTCGGATTGACCATGCCCAAAGGCCTCGGTGGGCCAGGCGGCGCAGGAACCAACCCGGAGCAACTGTTCGCCGCCGGCTATGCTGCCTGCTTCGGTAGCGCACTCAAGCTCGTGGCCAGCATGCAGAAGGTCGCGACGGGGCCTGTGGCTATTACGGCAGAGGTGTCGATCGGTAAGGGGGATAGCGGTTTTGGTTTGGCGGTCAAGCTGGTCGGCAGCTTCCCAGAGCTGTCGGCAGACAAGGCGCAGGCGCTCATGGAAGCGGCGCACCAGGTTTGCCCCTACTCGCGAGCGACACGCGGCAACGTGGAAGTTACGTTGACCGTTGGCTGAGCTGGTTGCGCTGAGCCTATCGCGCCGGACTCATTGCGAGAGGAAAGTCTCTACAGAGGTCTGCCGCGTGCTGGCGAAGCTCGTGAGCTCGTCTACCTCCTGTTGAAACTCACTGCTCGAGGTGAAGGTGAAGCCGCTCTGCTCCGCGAGCGCGTAAGGGCTTATCAACTCGCTGGCCTCTTGCACGCGCTGCGAGAATTCGCTCGGGGCCAGCGCCTCGTCGAACACCGCCGCAAGCTTCTCACGGTAAGCGGCGGCGTACACCTCATCGTCGAGCAGGTAGCGAATCAACGGCCAGCTCTCGTCAATTTCATCATGGCCTAGGGAGGACGCCTTCTGCAGGCTGAACGCGAAGGTGTGATCCCAAGGAACCCAGACCAAGCGTGCGTCGTCCTCTGCTGCCTGCACGAGATAGTAGTTGTGCGACATCTGCCCGTATTGGTCCCAGTCTCCAAGAGCGGTATTGACGGCTAGCCAGCTGAGGTAGCCGTCAACGTCAAAGCTCGACTCGAGATCTGTGCGCCATGCAGCGGGGTCGCTGCGGTCGGCCTGCAAATTAGCGTAGAGAGCGGATACATCACTAAAGTCAGCCGCCGTCTCGTTGGTCTTCTTGCCGAGCTCCTCTTCGTCGTAGCTGGCCCAGGTGGCAGCGTCTCCCTCGGGCTTGTACACGTTGAGGTCGTCTGAGCCGAACTGCCCCTCGAGGAAGGTCTTCTCGTCGGGCAGCTCAACAGCGGTGTAGAGGCCAAAGTAGTTGGTCGCCTCCCCGTGCTGCACGGTAACGGCATAGAACGCGGTGGCTGGGGCTCGTACTCCAGCCGCTGCGAATACCTCGGTAGCCAGCTTTTCGTGCAGCAAGGAAGCGTCGCTCCAGCCGTTGGCCAGGCTGATGCTCTTGAAGCCAAAGAAGCGTTGGTCGGCGAGCTCCGGGTATTCCTGCTCGAACGCATCCATTTTGATGCGCAGTGGCATCTTGTAGATACCGCCCGACCAAGACGACGCGAGGCTTGAGTTGCCTTTGAAGCGCAGGCCGACGTTGTCCCAGGCCGCTCCGTCCACGACCAGTCGCGCAGGTACGTAGATCGGGTCACGCGAGAAGAACTCGATCCCGCCACCGCCAGCTTGACCGCCGCCCGGTTGACCACCCCCGCCAGGCGGGCCGCCTGGGCCGCCCATGTTGCCGCTGCCAAACTCACTGCTGGTGAGCTCTTCCATATCGCTCAGCATCGCCGCCCAGTTCTCTGCGCTCAGTTCGATACGTAACTCCAGCACGCGGTCTTGCGGAAAGGCTTGTTCGTAGCTGAGTTCCCAGCTGCCCGCCTCGCTGGCCTCACCGCCGCCGCTGGCTGCCTCACCGCCGCCGCCGCCGCCGCCGCCGCTGCCACCGCTCGAGCTGGTCGAGTCGTCGCCGCACGCGGTGACCATGATGCTGAGTGCAACGCCATATCCAAACAACCTCGTCATGCGACCTCCGCAAAGCTTCGTTGCTTGTCTATGTCGATTCGTGCCGGCTTCGATCGCTCCGAAACAATTGCTAACAGGTGAGCAACAGACGACTACATTTCGCATGAGCGCTGGTTCGATAAACATTTCGACACAACCGCTTCACGCTTGGGCAACGCCGGGTTGGTAGCGATGGCCGTCATGCGACAAGCCCTATTTATGCTCACCACGCTAATGGTTATTGGTTGTGCGGCGGAGCGCCCGCCCCACGCGCCACCGCCACCCCCTCCGAAGGAGGCCACTGAGGCCTGCGCCAACAAGGCGGATGGAGACGCCTGTTCAATCGCGATCGAGGATCGACCCGCGCTCGA
Organism: uncultured delta proteobacterium; assembly: GCA_903892415.1. GTDB lineage: Bacteria > Myxococcota_A > Polyangia > Polyangiales > Polyangiaceae > Xiheicaenibacterium. The sequence continues at coordinate 20,313 of CAITIQ010000113.1, forward strand.
AGGTATCTGCGTCAAAGGGGCTGATGAGGGCACCCTGAGTTGTCGGCCGAAAGGCCCGCCGCCCGGAGGAGGTCCAGGCGGTCCGCCGCCCGGAGGTCCAGGCGGTCCGCCGCCCGGAGGAGAGACGCAGCCTGGAGGCTGAGTTGTCAGGCGGTCTGCGTTGGTAGGAAGCGACGCTGAATCAACGGAATGTCCCTACGTGTGACGCGCTCTTCCATCCACGCGCGTTGCACGTTGGGCCCCGCCCGAAAGTCGGCGAGCTCCCCCTCGGTAAAGGGTATTAGGTCCCAAAGGCGAATCGTCGGGGCGCTGGGCTTTTCGGGAGCCAGGTGCCCCATCGGCCAAACGATGCAGCCAGCGATGCCTTGGGTGGGGGCGGGCAAGACCAAACGGTCCCGCGGCCTGATGGGCCGTGTTTCGTCGTGACCGCGAAAGCAGCTGAGCAGCCATTCGAGCCAGCCGTTGGCCCAGGGGCCGAGCTGCGGCGAGGTCACGGTGAGTTCGACGAAGTCATTCTCGTCCTCGGCGTGTGAGCCAAGCTGAGGCTGGTCGGAAAGGCCGTTGGTTACTGCGATACCGCTATCGTTGTTTGCTCGCAGAAAGTGTTCAATCGCAACGCCGTCTTGCTCCGCTCCAATATGGTGGAGCGTGTGCTCTCCGATTAGCAGGCTGAGGGCCCGTCGACGTGCAAAGCGCGACTGTGCGCGCGCCATCGTTTGGTCCCATTTCCACGCTTCGGGCCAGGCGAAGAGGCCGTCCCAGCTGCGCTCGAGCGTCACCTCGCCGAGCTCGGTTTGCAGGCGTGTCCCCGACTCCGGCCACACGCCTTCGGCAACGAGTTCACGCTGAATCGCCCCGAGCGCGCGTACGACCATGGCTTGGTCCGCGCCTTGTGGCAGCGGCATGCCGACGTCGGGAAGGCCGTACACCCACATTCCGTTCGATTCGAGCATTGGACAGTCGGCGTCGTCACGCAGCTTCAAATAGGCCCATAGTGGAAAGTGATAGCCCGTCTCGGCGAGGTACTCGTCTGCTCGCTTGGCGAACTCAGCTGCTGGTGTCGCGAGATGGTTGGCTCGCGGGAGGATCACCACGCTAGCCAGCGGAGCGAGCGCTCGTACCAGCGCCGTCAACGCTGAAACCTTGCGACTTGCCGTCGACTCGATGGGCCCGCCAACCTCTGGAAGACCAACCATTGCGGCTGTCCGCGCCGCCGCTTCTCGCGCAGCCTCCCGCAATTCAGCGGGCTGCTGGTGCTCGTTGCGGGCAAGCTCGTTGGTTCCACCGCTGAGCACTAAGTTGACCGGACCGAGCTGAAGCTCCTCTTGGGTGATCGAGCGGTCGAGCAACCGCCTCGGGAACGGGTGCGGGTCGATGCGACCCAAAAAGCCGCCGGGGAAGTGGATGCCGTCACGCGTGCTTTCGGCGTGTACGCCGAGCGCCTTGGCCCGGTCGATCAGCTGCTGTGTATCGAACGCGGTTGGCAGTGAAAGAACGACCCACGGGGGCAATGAAGTCATGGTGGGACGACGCTAGTCCGGGTATCGCCAAGATAAAATTACGGCGACGTCACACTCGGTGGTCTCCGCACGATGAGCCGTCGATGAAGCGTTTGGTGGATGGTTTGGGAGTGGTTGCGTTGTTGGTCTTGGGCTGTGGTTGCGCGGACGGGAAGGCCGTCGTCGCACCCTCGGAGGTGGTGGTGCCGAGCGCTTTACCCACAGAGGAACGCTCCGAAGCGTCTACTCAGCCGGCTTCAGCGGCGCTCCCTCCTCAAGCTGCCTCCAGCCGGGAGAGCCAGTTGCGCGCGATGATCGCCACAGAGCTGAGGAAGGCGCAACCAAACCTGGAGCTGTACCGCCTGGTGATGCGCGGCGATTCCGCCGTTGCGGCGCTCGGCAACGCGTTTGATGGCGGCGATAGCGTCTCGCTCGTCTCGTATCGTTTTGGGCCTGGCGGCTTTCCACACAGCGACGAACCGAGGTGGCATTCTCACCGCCAGACTTATTCAAGTACGGTTTCCCTCTGGGCCAGCATCTATGGTCTCAAGGCGGTCGCTCCAAGTGCTGTGCTCGACGCGCTCTTGGAAGAAGAGCTGTCAAGGATCGTGGGCGACGGTGTTTCGGTTACGTTGCAAGAGGTTGGCGCTCCAAAGCCCGACCCAACCTTCTCTTTGCGCCAGCTCGTGCACGCCCCAACGACGTCGCTCGCGTGCGAAGGTGGGCAAGTATTTCTCCGCGACTACACCGACACCGGGCTCTTGCTCGAGTTCTGCGTCAAGCCAAGTGGAAGCGTCAGCGGCAGGGCTCGCTTGCCGCACCGAGGAACGAATTCTCTCAACCCGGCAGCGGGGCCGCACGTTGGTGAGCTCGTAGACGGCCTGCGCTTAGCGCCGAATGGCGAGTTGACCGTCTCTGGAAAATACACGCTGACGCATCGCCCAGCCGTTGCGTCCTTTTCAGGTTCTACGCCGTCCGTCACGCTCACGCTCGAAGGCAGCTTCAAGTTGATCGAGCCAGGCTGAGCGTCGTTACGCGTGCTAAGGCTGGGCCTAGATCGGGCCCAGGCAGGCGTCTGCGCTGGTCACTTCTGAAGGCCGCAGGCGCGCCGCTGGCCCATCCCCAACGGGTGTTACGCAGTAGGGTACGAGTTCGACCTTGGGGTCACCCGTCTCGTAGTTGAAGTCCAGAGAGGTGGTTGCTCCCTCGAGGTTGATCGAGTCCCCTCGAGCGAGCGCATCAAAGACAGAGAGAATGCCGGCTTGCCCAACGTCGACACTCGGCCCACTCGCTAGACGCGGGAGCTCCTTGACTAGACTCAAGCCATTGCTCAGGTCTTCTGTGCTGGCCGCGAGCAAGTATGCAGCGAGGTAGAACGAGTCGTAGGGAAAGCCAATCGCCTCGAAGCGAGTGATAGGTGGCTGCTTTACTTCATTGCGGCGGGCGACGAACCTGAGCAGCGCTGGGAGACCGCTACGCGTATCAACGCCTACCATGCGCTGATTCAACGGTTTGAAATCCAGCCGACGATCCCCGAGCCTGAAGGTGGCCTCGAGTTTGGTGGCCTCTTCGTTCGTGAACACGCCCAGCGAGACCCAATACGGACGAGGCTCTTTCGCCGGCCAAGCCGCCTCAACGGTGTTGATGAGCTCGACGCCGCCGGAGGTGAGAAGCACGACGTTCGGTCGAAAAGCCAACAGCCGCTCGCTGCTGGGGCCCATCTCTTCTGGGGTCGACGCGACCAGCTGCAGGTAGTCGGAGCCGAGCTCGAGCAGGCTTCGACCGTTGAGCTTGAGCTTGCTCGAGAACAGGTCGGCGTAGCTGACGCCCGTGTGGTTCTCGACACGCACCAAAGCCACGCGGGGCGCACGCGCGGCTAACCTCGGCGCGATCGAGCGTTCGACCACGGCAGCCATCTCCCGCGCGAAGTCGTCGGCGCTCGGCGAAACCCGGTAGAGCATGCGTGGTTCTTGGCTGGGACGCGGCAGCGCGCTGAGCAGCGTCGATTGGTTGCCTGCTAACGCGACAACGTGCTGGGGCTGAAAGATCGAGGTCGAAAGTTCGAGCGCTTCTCTGCTGAAGGGGAACCCGAGTACGACGGGGACTCCGACTCCCTCCACGAGGAACTTGGCGGTGGCCACCGAGCCTTCGTCGTCTTGACAGGCAATCAACGCTAAAGGCCGACGCGGCCCGTTTGGCTGTTGTGGCGGTAGGCCGCCGGCGACGGCCGAAAAGTCACGCCTCGCGAGGTCGGCTGCATCAAACGAGCTTTGCTCGTTGTACATCGCACCGACGAAGATCGTGGCGTCGTTTTCGGCCTCGCCGGGCTCAGCTAACAGCTTGCAGTTGGAGCGCGTCAGTGGAACGCACGCGCCTTTGCGACAACGCGCGGGACCCGCGAGCTCCTCAGCGCAGCGCGCATGACTCAGACAGCCCACTGCCAGCGTGGCCGAAGCCTCGGGAGCTTTCTCGGTTGGCGTCGGTTGGTGCTGCCGACGAATCAGTGCGAAGGCAAGCCCTGCCGCGAGCAGTAGGCTTGCACCTGCTGCGACCACCCACCTCCGCGAGCGTTGCACTGATTTGCCCGACTCGGTTTGCTTCGCTGGCTCGAACTCGTTTGCGGGCGACGCTGCGACCTTGCTGTCGCGCACAACTTCATCGCGTTCGCTGGCGAGGGTCGCTTGCGGCGCACGTGAAGGCGGCCTTTGGGAGGCGGCGGCTGGGCTTGGGATGGGCGGTTCACGCGC
>CAITIQ010000114.1 GCA_903892415.1 uncultured delta proteobacterium
CGACGGAAGGCAGCAGCAAGTCGAGGAACTCGATTTGTACGGCGCTTGCGCGACGGCACCGCTCTCGACGGCGCCATCGCCCGTCGCGTGGCGAGGTGGTTCGGCTCACCCGCAGGCTCGGCAGCAGCGCCGCGCGGCAGGTGCGACCATCGGCCGGTGTCACGGCGAGACTCGGCGCAATGTCGTCGGGCCGCCGCGCGGAGACTTGGTGAGGACGCCTGGTAACATTGGCACGTGAGGCAACGCGTGTTGTTGCAGAACACGCGTCGGTCACCACCCCTGATGTTGCACTGGGCCGGTCCGTGCTGCGCTACGGCCCACACATCCCCGCGGTTTGCGGCGGGGTAGCGCAGACACTCGAGCTGGTCCGCCTCGTTGAGGCGCCGCGGGTGGAGGCCCGGCCGCAGAGAGCAGCGACGGTCCCTCCCGGGAATCCAGCGGACGGTCAGTCCAGCGAGCCTGCGAGGCGCTTCGTATGGGCGGCAAGCCTCGCCGCAATGAACTCACTCAAGAGCCGCACGCGCCGGGTCTTGCGCGTCTCGCCCTGGGTCAATAGCCAGAGTGTGCCGTATGGGTGCGACTCGGTCCCGGGCACTCGTGCCAGGACGGGATCGCCATCTCCGACGAAGCAGGGAATGACCGTCATGCCCACGCCCTGCCGCAGCGCCGCGAGCTGAGCATCGAAGTCGGAGACCCAGAAGGGCGCCCGCAGCCCGCCTCCCTCGGCCGCGCGCACCCAGTCCGGCACGGTGTTGCCGCTCACCGTCAGCCAGCGGGGTTCGGGCGCACCCGCGCGCCAGGCGGCCAGGAGGTCACGCGACACATAGGTGGCGCCAGAGAGTTCTGGGCCCTTCAGTCCATGCAGGTTCAGCGGAAGGGTCTTGCGGTCATAGACCACCCGAATCGCGAGGTCGGCGTCGCGGTTGGTGAGATTGGCGAGCTCGCCCGAAGAGAGCAGTTCGAGCTCGATCTCCGGATGCAGCCGCGCGAACTCGGCAAAGTCCGGCATGAGGAGATGGGCGGCCAGCGGCGGTGGCAGCGTCACCCGCAAGAGACCCCGTAGGCCCTGATCGCGCCCGAAGACTCGCGTCTCCAGCTGGTGCGAGGCGTCCTGCATCTGACCGGCGAACTCGAGGATCTCCTCGCCCGCAGCGGTCATTCGATAACCCGAGGGCAGCTTCTCGAAGAGCTGCGCGCCGAGAGTCGATTCCAACTGCGCGATGCGGCGCAGCACGGTGGCGTGGTTGACGCCCAGTCGCTCGGCCGCCGCCCGCACCGAGCCGTGGCGCGCGACCGCGAGAAAGTGCCGGATGTCGTCCCACTCCATCATCGGTTCATTCCAGCACCGGGTGGCGCGTAGGGGTGGATGGATTCTGCACTACCGCTCCGCGGGATTGTGCACTGCCCAGGAGCCTCCGGCGCGGCCATCTTCGGTGCATCAGGGACGGCCAATGAGTCCCACCACCGAAGACAGGAGAGATGGATCATGGAAAAGCTTGCAGGCAAGGTCGCGGTCATCACCGGGGGCAACAGCGGCATCGGACTGGCCACAGCCCGGCGCTTCGTCGAAGAGGGCGCGCAGGTGGTCATCACCGGCCGGCGCGAGAAGGAACTCGCCGAGGCGGCAGCCCTGATCGGTCGCAATGTCACAACGGTCGCGGGCGACATCTCGCGAATGGAGGACCTCGACCGACTCTATGCCGTCGTGAAAACGAAGTACGGTCACATCGACGTGCTCTTCGCCAATGCCGGCTGGGGCGAGGTCGCGCCAGTGGAAACGGCCACCGAGGCCCATTTCGACGCGACCTTCGATCTGAACGCCAAGGGGACGTTCTTTACAGTGCAAAAGGCGCTGACCCTGATTCGCAATGGCGGCTCGATCATCCTGAATGCCTCGGTCGCCCATCTCCGGGGCGATGCGGCCTTCAGCGCCTATGCGGCCAGCAAGGCGGCGGTGCGCGCCTTCGCCCGCGGCTGGACGACCGACCTGGCGCGGCGAGGAATCAGGGTGAACGTGATCAGCCCCGGACCGATCGATACGCCAGCGCTGGAGAAGGTGGGCCTGAGCCCCGAACAGGTCGCACAGGCAGCCGCGCACTTCGCCGCGCAGGTGCCGATGGGCCGCCGCGGTAGGCCCGAAGAGATCGCCGCGGCCGTGGTGTTCTTCGCCTCGGACGAAAGCTCTTTTGTGACTGGCGTCGATCTAGCCGTCGATGGCGGTATGGCGCAGGTCTGACTCGCGTCGCGGGATTTCGAGCGGGCGCGGCCCGCGGCTCCACTCCCGAAGATCAGGCGCCACCCGCAGAACGTGGTCCTCTATCTCTTACGGCAGTCATCCCATCACGGCACACGGTTCGATCTCCGGCCCGACGCGCGCTCGCCCACCTGCTCCGCCAAGGGATGACCTCGACGGCGGCGACGGCGGAGCGGCGTCACGCCCATTCGGCCAGAGATAGACCATCCAAGGCACAATGGGCGGCAGCGTAACGGGGCGGCGACGCGAAGAGCCGTGTGGACGCGCAAATCTGCGACACTTGCAGTGCCTGACCGCCACCTACGGCACAGTCCCGGCGAGGGGCATGCCCATTGTGCCTTGGATAGTCTATCTCCGGCCGAATGGGCGCTCCTGGCCATTCGAACGGCCCGGGCTTCGAGCTTCCCACCGAACTCGCAGCGCTGGTGATTGACTCAGGCGCTCAAAGCTCGAGGTGCAAGAACTGGTTGAACTCGCTCGCGACGTAGTCGCCAAACGCTGGGCCGTTCACGAAGCCGTAACGACGATAGAGCGCTAGCGCAGGCTCGAACGCTGGGCCGGAGCCGGTCTCGAGTGAGACCCTGCGATAGCCTCGGGAACGCGCGAGCTCGAGTAGGTGTTCGAGCATGAGGGCGCCGACGCCTTTGCGTAGGTGCGCGCTCGCGGTGCGCATCGACTTGAGTTCGCCGTTCGCGGCGTCGAGCTGTTTGAGCGCGCCGCAGCCGAGCAGTTGCGCATCCTCCCAGACGCAGAAGAAGGCGATCTCAGGCGCCTGCAGGCCGCTGAGATCGAGCGCGTAGACCGAGGCTGCAGGAGAATTGGCGTGCATCCCCTCGAGGTGCTCGCGGAGCAGCCCGAGGACGCGGGCGTCGTTGAAGTCTCCCGGTGTGATTCGACGCTTTGTGTCCGACATCGCGCTCGAAGGTAGCGCTTTGCGTGCGGGCTTGACTCGAATTGAGCGTCGCCCTATTCAATGAACGCGTTCACTGAACGTGTTCATGAAAGCTCCCAGTAAGCCAAAGCGCCCAAAGCTCCCGCCGGTGAAGACGCGCAAGTCTTCGCCAGCGGCCTCGTTGCCCGCGCCCTCGTTGCCAGCGCCGAGCGCGCCCTCGTCCAAAGGTCTGCGTCAGGCGGCGAAGGACGAGACGCGTGCGGCCATCTTGCTGGTCGCGCGCGAGGAGCTCACCCAGCGAGGCTTTGAGCAGGCGAGTCTGCGGGAGATCGCGCGGCTCGCGGGTGTGGCGACGGGCACAGTGGCGCTGCACTTTGGGGACAAGCTCGGGCTCGTGCAGGCGATGCTGCACAGCGATCTCGAGGTCGTGCTCGAGCAGGCGTTTGCGTCGGTGCCGAAGGGCACGCTCGCGGTTCAGCTCCGCCATGTCGCGACCTGCGTCTTCGCCTATTACCGCGAGAACGAGCGGCTCTCGGCCATCCTGCTGCAGGCGTCGCTGCTTTGTGAAGAGCCGTGGCGTGGCCGCTTCGTGGTGCAGGCTGGCTTCGCGCATGCGCGCCTCAACGAGCTCGTGACGCAGGCCATCGCGCGCAAAGAGCTACCCAGCGACGTAGCGGCGCCGCTCGTCGCCTTGACGTTCCTCTCGTTTCACTACTTCGCGCTGATTTCGTGGGCGCAACGCGCGATCGCCGATCCGGTGGCGCTCGTCGATCAGCTGATGACGGTTCACCTCAAAGGTTTGAAGAAGGGCACAAAATGAGCACAGGGTTCGTGGCGAGTGATGCGGCGCGCGTGGAGCTGGACCGTTGGTATGACAAGTTCCTCGCGCAGGTGGAGTCACGCTACCCAACCAGCGCTCAGGTGATCGAGACGCGGCTCGGGCCGACTCAGGTACGCAGCGCCGGCCCCAAGGACGCACCGCCGATCGTGCTGATCCACGGCGCCATGGCAACGAGCGCGCACGTGCTGGTCGAGGCTGCGCCGCTGCTCCGGAAGTACCGCGTGCACGCTGTCGACGTTGTGGGTCAATCCTGGAAGAGCGTCGAGCGTCGGCCGTCGCACAAGGACAACAGTTACTCCGATTGGGTTGCCGATGTGTTCGCGGGCTTGGGGCTCGAGTCGGCCATTCTTTACGGCGTCAGCCTCGGCGGCTTCGTCGCACTCAAGGGCCTCGTCGCCCATCCGCAGCTAGCCAAGAAGCTCGTGCTCGTCGTGCCTGCCGGGTTCGTCAACGGCTCGGCTTGGGAGGGCTTCACCCAGGTTGGCTGGCCGATGATGATGTACAAGCTCGCGCCGAATGAGGCGCGGCTGCGCAAGTTCTTCTTGGCGATCTTCTCAACCTGGGATGAAGACTGGGGCCACTACTTCGCTGACGCGATGAAGTACATGAAGCTGGATCTGCGCGTGCCGCCGCTCTTTACGGTCGAGCAAACGGCGCAGCTAACGCAGCCGACGCTGGTGATCGCCGCAGAGAAGGATCTCTCGTTCCCCGGCGCCAAGCTGCTCGAGCGAGCGCGCGAGCTCTTCCCCCACGCAAAGACCGACATGCTCGAGGGCGTACGCCACTGCCCGCCTTCGACCGAGGAGGCACGTGAAGACCTCGCACGGCGCGTGGTGCAGTTCCTCGAGAGTTGAGCTGGTTAGCGCTTGTTGAACTCGGCCTTCACAGCCTTCAACCGCTCGGCAGGGATCATGAAAGCTTGGGTCGCGCCCGTCTTCTTGAGGTGGGCGGCCACCCAGCCAGGGAGCTTGCCCCACGGCAAAAGCTCCAGCGGGATCCAGTCGCTGGTTTGGCTCGAGAGGACGGAGTAGTGGCCCGGCCCCGTCCCGCAAACGTAGGGGGCGCCGACGATGAAGTCGTAAACGCCATGCAGCACACCCTGCGCGTCGTAGCGCGCTGAACTGCTGTAGAGCCGCGGTTCTTCGTCGGCGTTCGCGCAGCCGCCGGCCAAGTCGGCCTTGGCCCTGGCCAGGAGTGGCGCCATCACCTCCGGCGGGGGCGTGAGTTCACGGTCTTTGCGCGATCCAAGATCGACGATGGCCACAGAGTCATCGAACATGGGGTGCGCGCCGTGGCAGAACACGTGCATCACGCTGATGTTCGAGAAGAGCATGGGACCCACGCCGCCGGTGATCACGATCTCGGTGCTGCTGTCCTCGGTGTCGCAGCCCATCGGGCCGCCCTGGTGGCTCTTCCAAAGGTCAAAGGGGCGCCCTGTCCGTAGGCTGCGCAAGAACGGGCGCGAGAGGGTCGCGGGCGTAAAGCGACCACACGGCGGCGTGTCATCCATGTTGCAGCTCATGCAATCGCAGAACTTGACCGTCTCCTTTCTACTATCGAGTACGAACAGATCATCTGGACCAACGAACACGTGGCCCTTGCGGGTGGCGACCTCGACGTAGCCGGTGCCGCTCGGCTCGATCAACGTGCTCGTGACGTTGCGTTCTTCGCTCTTGTCCTCCTGCCAAATGATCGCCGCGGCGCCGTCCGCTTCACGCGGGACAGGAGCAGGCGGAATGGGCGGAACAGGCGGCGTCTCCGCGCTTACGACGGCCGCGGGTGAAGCGCTGGCCGCGGTCCACACCGGCGATGATGAAGCCAGCGGAGGCGCGACGCTCGCGTTGCTCGTAGGCGGTGCCGGCTGACTTGCGTGGGGCGGGTTGCAGGAGAGCGCAACGACGAGTCCCAACGAACCAAGCGCCGCTGCACGATGTCGAAATGCCGTGATCGAGTCCTTCAATCGCCCCTCCATGAAACGCGCCACGTGAACCTCCCAACAGCCGGTCGCTAAGCCCGCCGCTTGACGGTTTGCTCGAACTATACCGTGATTCCGTGCTCCATCGTGGCTCCCTGTTTGCCCTTGTGCTGTTTGGCTGCGACCCCGAGGTAAAGGTGGAGGACGGTGGTGGCGGGAGTGGCCCGTAGATGCTCTTTCTCGCTCGCTGACAGCCGTTCCGTCGCCCGTAGCTTCGCGTCGTCGCTACACTCGGCTTCGTGGACTGGGATGACGTGCGCTACTTCCTCGCGCTTGCTCGCACCTGCTCGGTGCGTGCGGCGGGCACTTCGCTTGGGGTGAGCCATTCGACAGTCGCGCGGCGCGTCGAAGCGCTGGAAGAACGCCTCGCTGTGCGGCTCTTCGATCGCAACCGGGATGGCTATGTGCTGACGGTGGCAGGGCATGAGATGGTCACCGGGGCCGAGCGTGTCGAACGTGAGATGGCCGCGCTGGAACGCGGACTCGTAGGCAAAGACGCTCGCCTCGCCGGTCCTATTCGCGTGACCTGCACCGACCCGTTCATCGCGCGGCTCCTGCTCGAGGCGCTCGTGCCGCTGTGCGCGCTGCAGCCGGGGATCGAGCTGTTTTTCGACGCCGACAGCCGGAACCTGGATCTGTCGAAGCGCGAGGCCGACATCGCCGTGCGCGCCGTCGGTTTGAGCATGCTTCCGCCCGAGCACCTGATCGGCAAACGGCTCGCGCCGATCGTCGTTTGTAGCTACGCGGCGCGCGCCCACGCTGACAAGCTCGATCCCGAGCGCGGTGGCGTGCTGCGTTGGCTGGGCTCCCATTTGCGTGGGGTCACAGAGGAGCTGGTCGCGCGCTCGAGCTACCCGGAGACTCCGATCTGGGGAACGTTCGACTCGATGGAGGTGATGCTCGAGGCTGCGCGGGCGGGCCTCGGCGCTGTGATGCTGCCAACGTATGCGTGCGACCCGGACCCGAGCCTGGTGCGCTTGGTGAAGCCGGACCGTCGTCATCTCGCGGACTTCTGGCTGCTCAGCCACGGGGATCTTCGCGACAACGCCCGACTTCGCGCCGCGCGCGAACATATCCTGCGGGCGATCTCGGAGCGGGCACCGCTGTTTGCCGGTGTTGAGAGCTGACGCGCTCGCTGGCGCAAAACTGCGCTGGCCCGTCACGAACTTGCACCAAGCGCTGGCCGTCGACGTCACTAGACTCGGTTCCCATGCAAACGCTTACTGCTGATGAACCGTTTTGGGATGGCATCGCCGAGAAGTACGCCAAACAGCCCGTTGCCGATCCGGCAGCCTTCGAACGCAAAAAGGCGATTACGCGTGAACTGCTGAAACCGACTTCCACCGTGCTCGAGATCGGTTGTGGGACCGGCACGCTCGCGCTCGAGTTAGCGCCCGCCGCAGCGCACATTCACGCGATGGACGTCTCCGCCGAGATGGTCCGCATCGCGAACCAGAAGAAGGCCGCGCAAGGCGTACGCAACGTCACCTTCCACCACGGTACGCTCGAGTCAGGCGCGCCCCTGGCTGAGGGGACGGTGGACTGCGTCTGGGCGTACTCGATCCTGCATTTGGTTGACGACCAGCGACGCACGCTCGAGGCGCTGCTGGCGCTGCTCAAACCCGGCGGCTCGCTTGTCTCCTCGACCATTTGCCTCGGTAACTCGTGGGTCCCGTATGGCGCGCTCATCACCGTGATGCGCTGGTTCGGTAAGGCGCCCCGCGTACATATCTATCGCAGCGCCGAGCTCGTGCAACAGATGCAAGAGGTGGGCTTCGTCGAGGTGGAGGAGAAGAACGTCACGTCGGACCCGCGGCTCGCGTTCATCGTGGCGAAGAAGCCGCGGGTTGGGCAGCAGAGAGCGTAGCGCAACGAGGAGATCGCCTTCGTTTGCAACGCCGGGATTGAGTCGGTCGACCCGTTTCGTGCACACTGTCGGTTTAGCGGCCCTGCTCATGGGCTGTACCACCACCATCACCATCGAAGATGGAAGCTCGGGCGACCAGGACAGCGGTGCCTCGTCGGGCGCTGGCGCCTTTTCCGGCACTGGCTCGACAGGCAGCTTCTCGAGCGGCAGCGGGGTGGGCGGCTCGCCTGGCACAACGTGTCTTGCCAACTGCGAGGCCAATGACTGCTTTCAGAGTTGTGTTTGCGACTTCTGCCAGTCGGATTGTTACGAGGGCTGCGCCCAGCCTTGCGAGGGGCTTGAGTGCACGAGTGAGTGTTATGGCAGCTGCGACCAACGCTGCGAAGCAGGACTTTGCGACCTAACTTGCTATGAGTTCTGCGACCAGAGCTGCTCTGGCGGAGGCTGCAAGCTGACTTGCTACGAAGGCTGCGCGCAAGAGTGCACCGGCGAGCAATGCGACATGTCGTGTCACGACAGCTGCACCCAAGTCTGTGGCGCGGCTATCTGTCGCATGGTTTGTGAAGGCGGCGACTCCCTATGCAACCGCTTTTGCGCAGACGGCAGTGAGCCCCAGCCGTGCGGCGACAGCGTGTACTCGTGTGGCGGGGCGTGCCCGTGAGCAACACCGCGCCCATTCGGCCGGAGATGGTCTATCTCCGGCGCAAAGGCACTCGGCCCAGCCGCGCAAAGGCCCGGCCACGCTGGCGGCACGCAGAACGCCGCCGTTTTGCAGGCAACAGCACTGCCGCTTGCTGGTGGGCGTGCGGCTCGTGCGGCGTTACGCCGCCCCTCCGCTGCCGATTGTGCCGGAGATAAACTATCTGCAGGCGAATGCGCCACTTGGGCCGGCTTCGGCGGCGTGATCGAGCAGCCATCTTCAGGCGAATGCGCCACTTGGGCCGGCTTCGGCGGCGTGATCGAGCAGCCATCTCAGGCGAATGCGCCACTCGGGCCAGCTTCGGCGGCTTGATCGAGCAGCCGTGCGTGTTCCTGGGCTCGCGAAGCACGCAGCCGCGCGAACTGCGTGATCGCCGCGAGCAACCGTGCATCGGGGCTCTTGTCGCGGGGAGCCTCGCTTGCTCGGCTGGGCCGCGCGAGCCGGCTAAGTCCGAGGGCACGTGCGAGGTTCGCCGTGCCCATGCGGTCGCGAAGCAGGTGCGCGAGCGCTTGTCGCGCCTCGTGGGTTCGTGCGGTCTTGCTCCTTAGATGCGGCTCCGCGATCACCGCGCACGCTGCCTCGATCAGGTCGGCCGGCGTCGGCTCGAGCGAACGGTCGATGCGGAGCAGCGGACGCAGTTGCTCGAGGGTGAGCCGAGGTAGCGCATTCAGCAGGCGCTCTGTCGTTGGTTCAGCACCTATCCGCCGGAGCCCCAATAGATCGAGCAAGCTGCAGCCTTCCATCAAAGGGTCAAACCGCGTGCGGTGGTGCAACGACTGACGGAACAGATAGAAGACGGCGTTCTCGAGGTGGTCCAGCCCGTTGACCGGGCGGACACGCGCGCGTTCGAAGCGGCTGGCAAGCTTCAACGCGCGCGACAGAGCGATCTCGAGGCGCCGCGCCAACTCACCCGCCTCGGCGCGCGAACCCTCCGCAAGGCAATGCAGATGGGTGTCCGATAGGCAGAACGCGAGCAGCCCAGCGTGGTTGCCGATGCGATAGATGAGGTTTGCAACCAGGCGGAGCTCGCGACTCTCCCGCGCGATCCAGTGGTGCTCGACGAGGCGCATGGTCATGTGGTGAGCGAGCGGCATCGGTCTGGCCGGTGCAATGACTGCGCCCAACGCCGCACGAGGTTTTACCGCGTAGTTGCATGCGCCGTCCCCGGCGGTCGCGCGGATATCGCTGGTGGCCGCCACACGAAGTTGCAGCGCCGACGCCGACTCGCCGAGCCTTCACGTGGACGCCGCGACTCCGTAATGGCTCCAGCACGCCCATTCGGGCGGAGATGGTCTATTCGACTCGGCCGGTACGCCCATTCGGGCGGAGATGGTCTATTCGACTCGGCCGGTACGCCCATTCGGGCGGAGATAGTCTGAGCGACTCGGCCGGTACGCCCATTCGGGCGGAGATGGTCTATTCGACTCCGACGGCACGCCCATTCGGGCGGAGATAGTCTATTCGACTCCGACGGCACGCCCATTCGGGCGGAGATGGTCTATCTGGCGCACTTTCGGCGGGCTCGAGGCGCGAAACTTCCGCCCAGTCCGTCGAGCGCGCCGGATTGCCGGCAATTTCCTGCGCTCCACGCGCGCTCCACGCGTTTCAGCCCGGCCCACCCCGGGCTTTCACCGCCCATTGTCCCGGAGATAAACCATCTGCCGGGGAAAGGGCGGTTTGCGAGCAGCCGGGGAAGGGGTGGTTGCGCATCTGCCGGGGAAAGGGCGGTTTGCGAGCAGCTGGGGAAAGGGCGGTTTGCGCATCTGCCGGGGAAAGGGCGGTTTGCGAGCAGCCGGGGAAGGGGCGTCGAGCCGCCGCCCCGCGGCCCTATTCGACCAGTGCGCAACAGAACTGCGGAGTGTCGGCGAACGGCACGAAGTGAAGCACCGCCTCGACCGAAGGCGCCGCAGGATCGTCGGTTGCAAATCCCACCGCTCCTGGGAACGGCATGGTCATGCAAGAACGAGCTCCACCGTATTCCTGATAGCCCTCGAGGCAGGGATGCGGGCAGCCTTTCCCGCAGCCGCCCGAGACGAAGTACCAAGGCGGTGGCACCGAGATCGCGAGCATCAAGCCCTGGTCGAACAGCGCATACGCTGGCTGCTCGAAGGTCACGCCGAAGGTCGTTTGCACCGGTATTGCCCCGTTACCGCAGGCCTGTTCGCACGCAGGGTCTACGCCGTTTTGCGCGGGCAGCTTGATCTTGAGAGGGTAGTCCGCAAGGTCGCTCGGCAGCGGCAGCGCATTGTAACCGTCTTCGGTCACGTAGGTTCCGCAGGTCCCGCGGTCGAGCTGTACCTCGGTAAGGTCGATGACTGCGTTGGCCGTGCTAGGTGCGACGGCCATCGTCTCTTCGCAGCACCAAGCATTGAGCGCGTCGGGCGGTAGCGCGCTGCAGGTGAGCAAGCCCTCGGCAAACGGCTCGGGACCGCCCAGCGGTAGCTCACCGTTTGCGCCGCCCCCGCCGCTGCTCGGGGCACCGCCGCTACTCGGGGCACCGCCGTTTCCGCCGGCACCACCGCTCGAGGTTCCGCCGCTACCCGCTGCGCCACCACCGCCCACGGCTCCTGCTCCGGCGCTGTCATCGCAGCCCAACGCGCCCAACGCTCCCAGCGCGAGGCCAGTCATCAACCGTGTCCGAACCGATGAGGCTCCAAGCATCGACCCCAGCGTACGCGCGAGGCACGAGTGCGACCAAGCGTCCTTGCGCTACTCCTCGACGCTGGCCGCGATGTCGTAGCGGACGCTGCAGGGCAGGGCCTCGAAGACCAGCGAGTCGCCCTCGAGCAGGTCGCTGCAATCGGAGCCTTCGGTGGCTTCGTAACGGATGCGCCAGGTGGCATCGAAGGCCGAGATGGAGCTGGCTGAGTCGAGCGCGCCGCTGATGGTATCGGTGCGCAGGACCGAGCAGGCGGGCAGGGTGCTACCCGCGTCGCGCAGGTCGACCGTCGTCGTTTGCTCGGCCTCGAACGTGACGTCGTCATCCTCGAGCACGCCCTCCGCTTCCAGCTCGCCGTCGCTGAAGATCACGTCGTGACCTTCGATCGTTAGCTCAATCGTTAGGGCCACGGTCTCTTCGACGTTGAGCGCACCGTCGCCGCACGAGTTCGACTCCAGCACTGCCTCCGCGCTGAACGTGGTGGTGTCTTCATCCTCGCTATCGTCCGAGGCGTTCACGAAGGTGCAGCCGGTCAGTGGGATGAGCACGAACATCGAAAAACAGCGCATCCACCTGGGCTAGCAGTGAATCAGCGACGGGGCTGGGTTCGTAACAAAGCGATACAATTCGCTAACACGCTCGATAGCTTTCGGCGCCTTTCGGACGCAGTGCTAAACCCGGGTGATGAAGCTCCGAGCCACCCTCTCTTCGCTACTTCTCGGCGTCAGCCAGCTGCTGGCCTGCGGTGATGACGGCAGTAGCGGTACAGGCGCTGCGGCGACCTCGGGCGGTGCAGGTGGAGGCGGCAGCGATTCAGGCGGCGGAGGAGCCAGCTCCAGCGGTGGGGGTGGCAACGTTCCCAGCGAGCGTCAACTCGAGCAGGCGGCTTCGCTCGATAGCTATGTAGAGCAAGTTGCAGACAATACGGCCTGGCCCATGTCGCTGGATCGGGCGGCGATCCAAGCGGAAGGCCGTGCCACCATCTTGGCGGGGGACGGCAGTGACGGCGTCTTCTTTGTCGCCATGCGGGCGGCCCAGCGCGCGCTCGAGCAGGGGCATCAGAGCGTCTACCTGGAGGACTTTGCGTGTGATTCGGAGCAAATGCCGATTCAGAATAGCTCGCGTCTCGGCGTTTGTGGTCGCGTCCGCGGGGACGCGATCGTGGTCACCTTTGCCCAGCCCAATAACCCATTAGGCTTGCAGGCCGGAGACCTTGTTAGCGCTGTAGACGGCGTGAGCGGGCCGGCGCTACTCGAATATGCAGCAGCGCGACCGGTTTGCGGCGTGGTCTCGCCTTCGGCTTCGGGAACCCGGGCTTCGGCGGCCGCTTCCTTCTTCGGCACGGTCCCCACCGGGGCGCAGTTGACCGTTCAATCA
>CAITIQ010000115.1 GCA_903892415.1 uncultured delta proteobacterium
GCAACGTCTTCGCGGTTGAGCCGCCGCTAGACCGTACCAACCGCATCAACTACGAACCAGCGCGATGGTCGAAGCTCCGCAAACCCCGACGCACGTCCTGGTCGACGGCTCGCTGTTGGTCGTCCCGCCTGAGGTGCAACTGCCGGCGCGGTGTTTGCGCTGCGGCACGCGCAAGCAGGTGCACTACCACCCGAGCACGTTCATGGAAGGCTCCAATGCAGCGGGCAGCAGCGGAGCCGTTGGCGGAGCGGTGGGCGCAACCTTTGTAGCGCTCGGACGACAGAGCCAGCTCTTCTACGTACTCGGTGGCGTCGTGGCGCTCTTCATCGTGGGCCTGCTGCTTTATCACAGCGCGAAGAGCCCCAAAGTGACGCTCGAGCTACCCAGCTGTGAGCGTTGCACTGAGGAGCTCGCGCAGGTCCGTAGCGCCTGGCGCCGCTGGGGGCTGATCATCGTCGGGTGCCTCGGAGCCGCTTTCGTTGCTGCGTTGATGAAGCAGCTGCTCCTGATTGGCCTCACCGTGACGGCACTGATCGGCGCGCTGCTCTACGCCCACAAGCAGGCCTTCGCCGATAAGTTCATTCGCGCCCAACGCGTACAAACGGGCTGGGTTTGGCTGATGGGCGTCTCGCCCAAGACCTTGGCGAAATTCGAAAAACGCGCCAAGTCAACGGCAGCGGCAGCTCCGGGACCGGCCTTCGAGGTCTAACGAAGCGCGATCAAGGGTTTCACGAGCAGGGTCAATACGCTAAGCCTTAGGCATGCGAGCCCATACCCGCGAAACCCAAGCCTCGATGACCCCGCAAAAAGCCCTTCAGTTCCTCCGCGAGGGGAACGAGCGCTTCGTCAACAATCTGCAGGCGCATCGCAACTTGCTGGAGCAGGTGAACGAGACCCGCGACGGCCAGTTTCCGTTTGCCACCATCTTGAGCTGCATCGACAGCCGCACCTCGGCCGAGCTGATCTTCGACCAAGGCTTGGGCGACATCTTCAGCATCCGCATCGCCGGCAACGTCATCAACGAGGACATCCTCGGCTCGATGGAGTTCTCCTGCAAAGCAGCTGGCTCAAAGATCTTGTTGGTCCTCGGCCACAGCCAGTGTGGTGCCATCAAAGGCGCGTGTGACGGCGTGCAGCTCGGCAACTTGTCCACCCTGCTCAACAAGATCCAACCCTCGGTCTACCGCGAGCGCACCGTGAAGGAGAACCGCACCTCCAAGAACGCGGAGTTCGTCGAGAAGGTTGCCCAGCTCCAAGTTCGTCGCTCGGTCGAGCAAGTCCTCGAGCACAGCGTCATACTCCGAGAAATGGTCGAAAAGCGTGAGATCATCCTGATCGGCGCGCACTACTCGGTAGAGACCGGCGTGGTCGAGTTCCTCGACGACACGATGCTCGGCGCCTCCCCCGCGTGACTACGCCGATTGGGCTGGAAGCGCCGAACGAGTGAGCCGCGCGACCAGCCCACCAATGAGCGGTAACTGCCACGCCCTCCCCTTGTGCGCCGCAGACGCTGCGACCGCCGCCAGGATCGCCCCCAGCACGAATAGCAGCGGGACAAGCACATAGAGCCCGATGCTTACGGGCATCAGCCATTCGCTATCGGTCCGGCGCTCAGCCGATAACGCCCAGACGATCCGCAGCACCGCAAACGCCAGCGGCAGAACAAAGGCTGCACCGAACGACATCGCCTGCAACGTCGCCGCCTGGGCCGCCGCATGCCGAACAAACGGTGTCTTCGCGCTCAGATAAACGAAGCCAGGCCCGACCACCGGAATCAGAAAGAAGGCGAGATGCGCCAGCACCGCCGTCGACCGATCACCGTCGCTAGGCCCAGCTGGCCAAGGCTGCTGACCAGCGGCGGGATGCGGCCAAGCCTGCTGACCAGGCGCGGGATGCGGCCAAACCTGCTGACCAGGCGCGGGATGCGGCCAGGCCTGCTGACCGGCTGCGGGCTGCTGACCAGATGCGGGATACGGCCGAGGAGGGGCTTGATTGGGTTGCATACTTGGATATCGGCCGCCCGAGCGAAACGTGGACACGAAACCGTACGCCCCCGCGACCTCTCTCTCTTCTCTCCTCTATCTGCTGTTCTCTGTCTCCTTCTCCTCCACCACGTAAGCGAGGCGGGCCTTACGTGCCGGAAAGCGAAGCGGTGACCAGTTGAGCCGCGCGCGCTCCAGACAAATACAACTTTAGCCTCTCGAGTGCGTGGGTCCCCGCCTGGCGGGGAAAGCACTCGAGCCCCCCGCGCGCGGCGACCTGGCTCACCGCTTCGCTTTCCGGCACGTAAGGCCCCGCCGAGCGTCAGCGCGTTATAACCACCGTCGGTACGCGCTCATCGAAGCCGTCGCCGAGGCTCCCGAGATCGCGATAACCGCGGCAGTGGCGCTCCGTGCCGTTGCGCAAGCCGCACACTGTGCCGTCACTATTCTCGAGCTGGCTCCAGCCCGAGGTCAACTCGATCGCTGGGGAGCTGTTGAAGCCGTTATTCGCGCCGTTGTTGACGAAGCAGCCCACGGCCCCTTGGCTATTCAGCGCACAATACGGATAACCCGGCCCAACGATACTTACCCAATCATTGGCGCTGCCCACTTGGAACGCCGGCCCAATGGCCTGCAACGTACAATGCAATGTACCGTTGGTCTTGATGCCACATTCGCCAAACCCTGTATTATCTACCAGCGCCCAATCTTGACCGGTCACCTGCGTGGGGTTCGGGCCTGCGTTGACGCCCCAGTAGTAGAAGGAGCCGTCGTTGCGACGCGCGCCCGCGCGATAGTTCCCCATCTCTACCGTGTCCCAGCCGCCGAGGGCCACCTTGGTCGGTAGCAGTTGGGTATCTGAGTTACCAATACCGAGTTGACCATACTCATTGAAGCCCCAGCAGTAGAGGTCACCGTTGGTAGCAACTGCGCAGGTCGCCATAACGCCCGCCGAGACATGGCTCCAGCCGGCTACCCCTGGTACCGCCACCACCTGCACCGGCACGAGCGATGGATCGGTGTTGCCGGTCCCGAGTTGACCAAAGTCGTTCCTACCCCAACAGTAGAGCGACTCCGCCCGAATGCCGCAGGCGTGAGCAGCGTATTGTGCGGAGATGGTGACGTCGGTCCAATCGTTGTCGGCGGTAACGGCGGTCGGCGTCGCACGCGGCAAGCCGTCAGGATCGCCGTTCGGTAGCGTTTTACCCCAGCACAAGAGCGAGCCGCTCGCGAGACCACAACCCCCGTACGGTGTGGTGGCGATGCGATCGAACTGGTCGTCGATCTGCACCATGGTTGGTTGGTTGGGCAGTACGCCGCGACCGAGTAGACCGTATTCATTCCGCCCCCAACACAGCACCTCGCCGAGCTCCGATTCGGCACAGCGCGTATCCCCAAGACCGACAATCGCACGCAACCCTACTTCAGTATCGACCTGCACAGGCGCATTGGTCTCGAGCAACGGCGTCGTTAGGGAGCCGAGCTGCCCATCGTAGTTAGCACCCCAGCAAAAGCCGCGGCCATCGCTCTTTACCGCGCAGGAGCTGCTCTCATTGGCCGACACAGCGACCCAATCGTTATCGGTGCCCACCCGCGTAGGCTCCACCACCGCGTCGAAGTTACCGAGGCCCAGCTGCCCATCGAAGTTCTCGCCCCAACAGTAGAGCTCGCCGTTGGCTTTGAGCGCACACGTGTGCGCCTCCCCCGCCGCAACGTCGATCCAGGGTCCGACGTCGCTACCGAGCGTCGGCACGCTGAGCGCCGTATTGGCGACTGGCTGATAGCCCCAACAAAGCAAACGGCCATCCGCTCGCACAGCGCAGGCATGCGCATCCCCGATCGCGACCTCTACGTAGCTATCGTTACCAACAGCGGTAGGCGTTGCAACATAGTGCGGCTGGTCATTACCATCGCCGAGCAGGCCCTGGTTGCCCCAGCCAACGCAGTAAAGCGTGCCCGCAGCATCGAGCCCGCAGCTCGCGTTGTAGCCGGAATCCATCGTTACCAGCGTATCGGAGAAGAGCGTCGGCTCCACCACTGGTGACCCTGATTGTTCATCCCCTAGCGCATAGAAGTAGCCCCAACAGTAAATAGAGCCGCTGCGCCGGCCGCAGAAGTTGTTGTAGCCGAGGAATAGCTCCTCCCAATCCGAGTCGGTACCAATCTGGAACGGGGTCGCGGTTTCACCCACGTCTGCGGGCCCGTCCCCAAGCAGCCCATCGCTGTCGCTGCCCCAGCAATAGAGCGCGCCGTCCCCGGAGATGGCACAGGCTGC
Source organism: uncultured delta proteobacterium (assembly GCA_903892415.1). GTDB lineage: Bacteria > Myxococcota_A > Polyangia > Polyangiales > Polyangiaceae > Xiheicaenibacterium. The sequence goes on from CAITIQ010000115.1 coordinate 4,258, forward strand.
ATCGTAGTTTGCAACTACGCTGCGCAGGCCAAAGCCCAACGTCCAATCATGCACCTTGGGCTCAGCTTCTACATTACCCGTAGCATCGGTGGCGCGCACAGCGAGCGAGTGGCTACCAAGCGCTAACGGACTAAAGGCGAAGCTCGAGTCGCACGCTGAGAAAGCTGCGCCGTCGAGGCTACATTCGAAGGTGCATACCGCCTCATCGCAAGCGAGCTCAAAGGCACTGGGGACGGCGTTGGTTTGACCGGGCAATGGCGTCTTGACGAAGCTGGTGGTCGGAGCCGCATCGGCGCCACCACTGCCGCCGTCGCCCCCACCGCCTTGCACGCTGGCCCCTGCCCCACCGTCGCCGCCGGTCCCACCTTCTCCTCCGTTGCCCGTGCCGGCGCTCGCGCCCGAACCACTGTCATCACCGCAGGCCGCCAACAAAGCCGCCACCGCGCCAAAGCGGGTCATTCCAAGCATCCACGCGTCGATCGAAGTTCGCATAACCGGGCTGTGTCGGTCGGGCGCAAATCGATCTCCTTTGTTGAGCGCCGGTGCGAAACTGGCCCGATGAAGAGGCAACACGGCGGGCTTACGTGGCTTCTCGGCTGGGCCGCCTTGACCGCTTGTGCAGCGGGTCCGACCAAGAGCGAGCTGGCCGCGGAGGGCGCGGAGGTTGCGGGGCCGGGCGCTCGGGGACCGAATACGGCGGGGGCGAGCACGCAACCAGCCGTCGCGAAGGAACAGCCCCTTGCGAGCAACGAGCCGGTCTTGCGCTGGCCTGCCCCCCAATTCTTACCGCTCAATGCCAACCAATTCCCGAGTGGGTTACGAGCGATACGCCGCCATCCGTTTCGCGTGGTCGAGCGCGAGTTCTTCGATGCTGCATGCGGTGACATCGATCCTGAGCGTTTTGCGCTCGCGGACATCCCGGAGGAGCGCGTCCGCGCGATGGCCCGCGCACTCTACCTTGCGGAGGCGACCCGCGAGGTGCTGGTGTGCCGCAAGGCGCTGCGCGAGCGGCTCGCTGCAGCGGAGCCCAGCGCGGTCACCGTGACCTTCGAGACCGCGGGCTCGAGCCACGAGACGGTTACCTTCCTAAAGCTCCCCGAGTTCGAGTTGCCCGAGACGGCGCGCTTCGTCCACGAGGCTAGCAAGCAGAGCGGCCTTCGCAAGGCGCGCTGTCAACAGTTTGAGCTTTACCCCAATAAGCCCTGTACCGAGTTATCCGACTCAATTGGACAATGGCCGGCAGAAGCAGCGCCGGGACAAACGTGGTGGGCGTTTGGTCGCATAGGCGGTTTGACCGAGTTACTGGCGGCACAGAAGGGCACGCAGCCTCACCCACGCCTCGAGGATCTCAACGCGCTATTGCCTTGTGCAGGCGAGCTCGAAGTTTCCGGCCTCGAATTGCGCTTAGCCTCCTCCACCCTTGACGATACCGACCAGCTCCATGCCGAGAATGAACCGCTCGAGCGGCATTGCCAGCGTTATCCCGATACGGCAGCTGCACAACGCGCGCTCGATCTCGCTCAACAGCCCAAAGCCGCAGAAGTAACCAGTGCCAGCAAAGAGAGCTGCGACAGCTGCGCCCCGCTGATGCGCAACGTGGTTATCGCCGAACGCGTAGCACGGGCGAAACAGCGTCCCCGCGAAGAAACCCTACGCGTCGAAGGTCGCTTCTTCATCCGCGATAGCAAGGTGGTCCCCGACCCCAACTACCAAAAGGCCTACGACGCAGTGCAGGCCGCGCGCGCCAAACGCGCAAACCTACTTGCGCCCATCCTCGAACGTTGGCGGGCCGGGCAAGCGCCCAAACCGGACGACTTCAAGCCGATCAACGGCAGTGACTACGTCAAACGACTAAAAAAGGAGCTGAGCGAGTTGGGGGTACGTTGTCCCGGTAGGGACGGCTCTTTCGAGCCGCCCCCCGGACAGAACCCGGCGAGCGGTTTTCCCGCACCGGGCTCCCACCTCGGATCAACGGAGAGCAAAGCGCTCCTCGGGCCAGGGGTGTACGATTCTCGGAGTTAGA
>CAITIQ010000116.1 GCA_903892415.1 uncultured delta proteobacterium
CCCCGTCACGTTCGTAGGGGCCCAGCAAGTGCCCGTCTTTTTCGGAGTAGCGCTTGGAGAGGTAGTTGGTGCGAACGAGCATGGGTTCCCCTTAGCGAGTCAAACGATCGAGGATCTTGTCGAGCGAGTCGATCGTCAGGTTCTCGAAGTAGTCCTTGTCTACCTGAACCATCGGAGCTGAGCCGCACGACGCCAGACACTCCGCGGTTCGCAAGGTCACCTTTCCATCGTTGGTGGTCTCACCTGCTTTGACGCCGAGCCTCTTCTCACAGTGAGCGAGCATGGCGTCTGACCCGCGGAGCGCGCAGGACAGCGTCCGGCACACCCAGAGTTGGTGCTTCCCAACCGGGTGTTGGTTGAACAGGGTGTAAAACGTCACGACGCCCTGAACATGTGCGGTGGAGAGTTCCAGCCGATCGGCCACGAACTGGATCACCCCAGGGCTCACCCAACCATGTTCATCCTGGCAGAGGTGAAGCGCTGGAATGCATGCGGCCTGCTTGTTGGGGTAACGCGACATGAGGCGGGCGAGTTCTTGTTCTCCTGCGGCGGAGAGCTGAAACTCACCTGAATCGTGCGAACCTTGTGCGGTTGTTTCCATTGCGACCTATTTCTCGTTAGGCTCCAACTTGCCGGGCTCACATACTCGGGCGAGCTGCGTCGCGGCAGAGGGCCGGGCGTTCTGCGACGTCACGGAACTTCCGACCAGCGCTGGCGGCGCGAACGCTAGGGTTGGCCTGCCCTTCGTGTCAAGCGCTGCGAACTTGGCATTTCACTTGTGGTCGCGCCGAGCTTGCGAGTAGTCTCCGCGGACTTCGTGCGGCTGCGCGAAGCGGGGCTCTATCGGTGGCCTTGAATGAGGCCTAACGGGTGGAGTTCGACCAGAGACCCCTCCGGAGGTGGTGCGTGTTTTGTCCCAATTGCGGAACGCAGAATGCTGAGGCCGCGTCAACGTGCGTAAAGTGTGGCTTTAATCTGCGCGGCGCTGCAGCCCCGAAGTTTAAGGGCACCATGCTGATGAGTCAGCAACCAATGGCCCCGAACATGGGCGCTCCACCGGGACCGCCAGGGCCCGGAATGATGCCGCAGCAGCCGATGAACCCGCACCTAGCGGGAACGGTCGTTGGTGTACCGCCCGCAGGTATGGGCCAAGGGCCGGGCATGGGCCCGCCCCCCGGACCTCCCGCTCCAGGCGGCTATGGCGGTCCTCCCCCAGGCGGCTTCGGTGGTCCTCCTCCAGGCGGCGGCTTCGGTGGTCCTCCTCCAGGCGGCGGCTTCGGTGGTCCTCCTCCGGGCGGCGGCTACGACCAGCCGGGCGTTAACCCGCTCGGCGGCACGATGGCAATCGATCCTGGCTCCCCGATGGCAGGGCCCATGGGCGGTCCTCCTCCGGGCGGCGGCTTCGGTGGTCCCCCTCCGGGCGGTGGCTTCGGTGGTCCCCCTCCGGGCGGTGGCTTCGGTGGTCCCCCTCCGGGCGGAGGCTTCGGTGGTCCCCCTCCGGGTGGCGGCTTCGGTGGTCCCCCTCCGGGCGGCGGCTTCGGTGGTCCCCCTCCGGGCGGCGACTTCGGCGGTCCTCCTCCAGGTGGCGGGTACGGTGGTCCTCCTCCGGGCGGTGGCTTCGGTGGTCCTCCGGGCGGCGGCTTCGGTGGCCCCCCTCCGGGCGGTGACTTCAACCAGATCCCGCAGATGGGCGCGCCAATGAACCAGGCGCCGCAAGATCCTTACGGCGGTGGCGGCTACGGCCAACAACAACAGGGCGGCTTTGGTGGCCCGCCTCCGGCAGGGCAACCTGGCGGCCAATTTGGAGCTCTGGGGCCGGCTGCAGGCGGCATGATGGCCTCCGCCATGGGCGGTGGCGGACCTGGACCGCAGAAGCGCAACCCCATCGTGACGCTCTTGATCCCGTGGGGAATCATGTTCATCTCGGGGTTCGTCTTCAGCCTCCTTGCTGGCCTCACCGGGGTGGTGGCACTTGCCTATCTAGGCAACCTCGGGCAGCTCGCCGGTCTGGTGATTTCAGGCTTGTTCCTCAACAAGATGTTGGGTGAGCTCAAGTCGGTGACTGGGGACACGGAAATCACACCGATCATGATGTGGATTCCGGGTCTCAACAACATCATGGCCTTCCTCAAGGTTCACCCGCTCATGGAGCGTGCTCGTCAGCAGCGGGGTCTCCAAACGCCGGCCAAGCCGAACTGGATGTACTTGATCCTTCCGCTGTTTGCGTTCTCGTCAGACCTGAACGATCTCGCCTGAGCTGATTGCAGCCAGCCGAGCGAAGAGGCAGCCTTGACCGGCTGCCTCTTCATTTTGTTTGTGCGACCCGATGCAAGCTCAAGCAACCTTTCGCTCCCAACGTAGTCTGCCGCATCGCTTAGCGATCGTTGGGCTGCTGCTAAGCGCGCTAGTGGCGCTGCTTTCGAGTTCTCTGCAGCTGTGCCCCGTTGCCGCCACCGTTCATCACCCCTGCCCTGGTTGCGGACTGACGCGAGCGACCCTCGCGATCGCTCGCTTTGACTTTGCTAGAGCCTGGTCGATGCATCCGTTCGCCTTCGTTTTGAGCCCGCTACTGGTAGCGGCAGCGGGGTTCGCTACGATCAGCTATGTGCGCGATGGCGACGCTCGCCTGCCCGCTTGGTTTGCTCGACGGTTCACCTGGATCGGGGGGTCACTTCTGTTGGCCATGATTCCATTCTGGCTCGCGCGCTTCTGGGGATTTCACGGTGGGCCCGTGTTCGTGCCGTGAACCAACGTAGACCGAGGCGGGCCGAATGAGCCTGCCCTTGCGTCTCTGCTCAGCCACGTGCGCACACCAACCGGGCGTTCGGCCGACGGCAAAGGTTGGTGCGAAGGCCCAGCGCGGGAGCCCGATCGTGTCGAGCAAGACCGCAGTGTAGAACTCCACGTTGGTCTGGAGGGACCGGTTGGGATACTTGCGCTTCAGTGCCTCAGCAGCAGCCTGCTCCACCTGCTTTGCGGTGGCCAGACGAGGCGCTGCAATTCCTGCCGCCGCCAGTTTTGAAAGCGCCCGCTCGAGAACGAACGCGCGCGGGTCCCTCGTTCTGTAGATGCGATGCCCCATGCCCATGATACGTCGCCCTTGTTCGAGTTCATTGGCAAGCCACGCTGCGGCGTCGCCTGAGGCTTGCACCGCGTCCAACATATCGAGAACCGGACCAGGCGCACCGCCATGCAACGGACCCTTTAGAGCGCCGATACCAGCGGTGACAGCACTGACGAGGTCGGAGCCGGTGGACGCGACCACACGCGCGGCAAACGTGGAGGCGTTCAAGCCATGATCAATCACGCTCACCAAGTAGCTGTTGAGCGCGGCAACCTTCTCAACGTTGGTTTCGCCTGTGATCAGGTGCAAGTAGTCCTCCGCCATCGTGGCAGTTGCGGAAGGACGCAAGGGCTCGAGACCACATCGAGTGCGCGCCCACGTCGCGACGAACACAAGCACTGAGGAGATCACTCGTACTGGGTTCTCCTGATCTCCATTCAGCCCGGCGATCGAGGCACGGAGAGCGTCCATACCGTCCCTAGCCGGATCGATGCGCTGCCGAGCGCTATCAAAGACCTCGACCCGCGCGGCTGCGAGCTCGCGGCTGAGCGCATGCTCCCGGGCTTCACTCGGTGGCGCGCCATCGAGCAGGAGCGCGATGGCCCATTCGAAGGTTCGCAGGCCCGCCAGTTGCTCGAGCGCAAAACCTCCAATCGTCAAGCGACCAGCCTCCCCCTCGACATCCGAGAGTTCAGTCTCTGCCACCACAATTCCTTCGAGCCCATCGTTGATTTTGCCAGACATAGTCTTGGTCCTCCTTGGGCTAACGTGGGGGCTATGGCTCGGCCAATCAATATTGATTCAACAATCAACCAACGCGAGTTCATCGACTCTGTGACAGCTGCCGCTAGGCTCGGCATCAAGTTGCCAACGCTGTACGCCTACGTCAGCAGAGGGCTTCTTTCGAGTGCTGGTGCGTCCAGAGCGGGCGGCCACGTCTACCGGCTCTCCGACGTTGACCGCTTGGCCGAACGAGTTCGAGCGCGCCGCGGCCACGCGGCTGTCGCCGTCCACGCGCTGCGTTTCGGCGACCCCGTGCTTTCGAGCGAGCTGACCAAGGTCCACACCGACGGTCCGCACTATCGCGGCGAGTCGGCGTTAGCGCTGGTTTCACGTAGAGCCTCGTTCGAAGAGGTCGTTCAACTGCTGTGGGGCCAGCCGAAGCAGAGCGCGCTGCGGCGGCGCAATCCAAACGGCGCGACCGCAGGCTTGCGCGCCGCTCGTGGCAGCGACTGCGACGGACTGGGACGTCTGCTTCGAGTAAGCGCCTGGCTTGCCACCACGTCCGACCGGGTTTGGGAACCGATCGACTTCATAAGGTTTGCGGCGCGCTACGGTGGCCCAGCGATCGTCAAAGCCGGAGGGTCCGTTGCGGCGACCGTGGCTGGCGCCTTCGAGATCAAGCCTTCGCCGTTGAAGCTCGAGGCGCTCGAAGCTGCGTTGGTTTTGCTCGCCGACCATGAACTCAACGCATCCACCTTCGCGTGCCGGGTGGCTGCCTCCACGGGGGCCCGCGAGGAAGTCGCACTTCTCGCCGGGTTGGCCGCGCTCACCGGGCCCAAACACGGGGCAGCCTCGTCAGTGGTCATAGCCTTCCTTCACCAGTCGAAGGGACTCAAGCCGCTCAAGCTGCTCCAGGCGTTGAGCACGTCTGGCCAAGCGCTCCCTGGCTTTTCGCACCCGCTTTACCCCCAGGGAGACCCACGCTTTGCTCCGCTGTTCGAGGCCTCACTGCGGATCGCTCCGCGCGCGAGCGCCCTCAAAAGGGTGAACGAGTTGATTCGCTGGGCTGCTCGAGCACGAGACGAGCGACCCAACGTCGACTTGGGATTGGCTGCGCTCACCCTCGCGCTTGGTGCGCCAGCCGAGCTCGCTCCGTTCGTGTTCGCGATCGGACGCATGGCCGGTTGGTTTGCGCACGCACGTGAGCAGACGGAACAAGGCGTGCTGCTGCGACCGCGAGCGCGCTACACGGGGCGTTAAGGACTAGCTCCTCCTGCGCCGCCTGCGCCGGCCCCACCCGTTGCGAAGCCACCCGCGCTGCCTGAGGAGCCGCCCGCAGAACCGCCGCCTAACTCGGGGTCCTCGCAGCCATCGCGCTCGGGTCGGCAACCCTCACAATCGGTAGCGTCCGAACTGCAACGATATTGCCCGGTGACTTGCCATTCTTCACCGCACACATCGTCGGTTCCGCAAACCCGATACTCAACCGACTTGCCGTCCGCGCACTGGGCGATGATGCCGTCCTTGCAGGCGTTGATACGGCCGCACTCGAGGAGGGCACAGGTGGCATCGGGCCCCTCTTGATTGGTGAGCGAGCAGTGCCCCCCCGCGGAGCCAACGAACAGAACCGACAGCAACGCTAGCCCCCGCTTCCAAGAGCCCTGAGGGCGCTTAACGGAAGGCGTGAGCACCTTGCTGCTTTGACTTAGGCACGAATCAGTCACTGGCACGCCTCCAGCCCGCATTGCTCCTTGCAGACGGCGTCGTTCGCGCAGACCTTTGCACATTCCTTCTTGCACGCCGTCTGACCCTTGCGCTCAGCCTCGAGCACCGCTTGCTCAAACGCAAGTTGGGCATCGCTCTGTGCTCTCGATCTAGCGTTCTCTCGAGCCGTGCGCGCGGCCTCGACGGCAGGCCGCAACTTGCCGCCGCTCGCGACGGTCAAACCGCCTTGAGTGAGTAACTTGCGCGCCTCGGCGCTGTGCAAACCATCGGGAAAACGAGACAGATAATCTTGTACGCCCGCGCACGCCGTTCTGGCCTGGGCGCAGGCGCTCGCTTCTGCGCTAAGCCAGGTGGCCTCGTCAACTCGTTCGGCCTCCGACTTCATCGCCACGAGCAGTGGTTCCACCGGAAACTCCCGTTGAAACCTCTCGTCGATCCAGAGCGCCAAGGCACTCGGTGGTGGACTCATGCTTCGAAGCCGCGGTACGACGGTGGCGACAAGATCGACGTCGAACGGGTCATTCGGCCGGGCCATTCCCAGGGACAAGACCTCGCTGCCGAGCCGAACGGACACGCTGTACATTCTGGCCGACTCGGCCCCACCACACGGCACGTTCTCTCGCAAAGTGGCGCCTTGGCGCTCGAGCGTGCGCCTCTCTGCGCTGGTGCCGACCGCGCGCAAACCATTGATCAGCGGCGGAAGGGAAGCTGCGAGACCTACCGAAGTGAGGATGACGCCGGTGGCGATCAGCGAGTCTTGGCCGGTTGCGTTGTACAGCCGCGCGTTTGGATCGGAGGCGTAGACGTTCGGTGCGTCAGCCAGGAGACCTGTACCCGTACCGAGCGGGACTGCACCAACGATGGCGAGCAGCGTAAGCAACGCCACCTCGTCATCTCCGAGATACTTGTCGGAGATATCGCTCACCTCGACCGTCTCGAAGGCAACCTCGTCACAACGGGGCGTCACCTCGATCCGCAGCACCGTTCCAACTAGCTGTGACTCGGCCTTGAAGCGCGCCTGGGCCGACACACGAGGCACAGTGGAAAGGACCTCCTCGGTCGTCCGAACCCGCGTGGTCCGGATATCCATACAACCACTCTCCGTTAGCAACAGCCCGGCGGTGGCAAGTGGGAAGAACCAGCGTGAGCCAAGCTTGATCGGATGCATAACGGCCGAGCGAACAACGCCCCTCGAGCAGGGCAGCTTACATGCTTCGGGCCGGATGTACTAAGGTCGCCAGCAGGAGGCGGCTTTCATGAGTGACCGTCAACCGCGGGTACAAACCAACCCGCGGATCGCTGCAATCATTGAGGAAGAGGGGTTGTCGACCCAATTCAACGCCGACGTGCTCGCCGAAACGGACCGCTGGCTGAAGGACCCGCAGCTCGACGACCCGCTGCTTTGCGATCTGGAGGGCCTGCCCTTCGTGACCATCGACGGCCCAACCTCGACCGACCTCGATCAGGCGCTCTTCATTGAACGAGTTGGGAGTGGCTACAAGGTTTACTACGCGCTTGCCGACGCGGCCTTCTACGCGCCGCCCGGAAGCGCACTCTTCCGCGAGGCCCTCAAGCGCGGAGCAACGTACTACCTACCGGGCTGCGCCGTTCCGATGTTGCCGCATGAGCTCTCGTCCGGGATCACCTCGCTCAATCCGGAAGTGACCAGGCGAGCGTTAGTATTTTTGACTGAGCTCGACGCTCGCGGTGAGGTTCTGTCGACGGTGGTGGAACGCGCCCGCATTCGAAGTCGGCGGAAGATGACGTTCGGCGAGGTACAGGCGCGATACGATGCTGGCGCCAACGCCGACACGAGCGACGCGTTTCACGAGAGTTTGATGCTCCTTCGTGAGGTCGGTGAAAAGAGGCTCGCCCTCTCGCAATTGGCAGACGTCGTGCGCTACCGCAGACGCGAGCTGGACGTGAAGGCGCCCTCCGGCACGGCGCAGAATCTGGTGGTCGTCGAGGCCGTGCGCGATCGGGTGGAGCTCTACAACGAGCAAATTTCGTTGTTGGTGAACCGCGAAGGCGGGCGGCTCTTGTTCGAGTCGAAGGATCCGCGGCTGCAGCCGGTTTACCGGGTTCACCCCGCGCCAGATCCCGAGAAGCTGGAAACTCTGCGCGCGCTTTCGCGAGGCGTAGCCGAAGCCAAGGGCCTGCCTCCCGAGGTCTGGGCGCTCGACCAACATGAAAAGCTCTCACGCTTCGTACAGCGCCTTGCGCAGGATCAGCAACACCCGCGGGTAGCCCGCGCCCTCGAACGGCAAGCGATTCTGGTCAATATGCGCAGCGCCCTTTCGACCGAGCCGGCAGCCCACTTCGGCGTTGGGGCCGAAGTGTATGCGCGCTTCAGCGCGCCGATGCGAGAGGTCGTCGGGATCTTCCTGCACAAGGAAATGCTCGAGCTCGTAGGCGCCGAAACCCACGACGAGAACGCTGTGGATCTGGCTTTGCGTGAGGAGGTCGTAGTCTCGGCCAATCGCGCGCGGGACACGCAACGCAAGCTCAATGACAAGGTCAATCGCGCCGCCATGGACGACTTCTTTCGCGCGGATCTCGCGGTGCCGAAGGAGTCTCGCAAGGTGCACGTTGGAACCGTGATGGGCATCACCAGCTCCAAGCTCCACGTGGAGCTCGACGAGGTCGGGATGGACGTGAAGCTCTACGTGCGCGACCTCGGACGCTTGCTCGGCGGAGCGTGGTTGGAGGTCGGCGCGTCGGGAGCGACGCTGCAGATCCGTGGCACTGGAGCCCGCGTTTGCGCGTTGGGCGACGCGGTGGAGATCGTCGCGCTGCATCATGACGCTGGACAAGACCGCTGGGTCTTCTCCTTGGCCGTCAAGCCTTAGCCCCGAGAAGACGCACGGTCGGAAGCAGAAACGAAAGAGCCGGCGATTCCCTCGGGAATGCCGGCCTTTCGCGTCGTGAGAGCGCAGGCTCTCAGGCCGTCAGCTCAGAGTTCGACGGAGTAAACGAAGCTCGGCTGCGGGAACCGCAACATGCGCTCCTTGATCACGTCCATGGGCACCTTGGTGCCGGCCTCTACGTGAGCATTGGCGAGCTTGAGTGCGCCCTCCTTGTCACCCTTGGCCTTGATGGTTCCGGAGAGTTTCATCAGCGCGATGGCTGCCTCGCGCATCTTGGGTAGGTTGATGGTGAAGGCACCGACGTCTTTGCCGTTCGCTGCCTTGGCAGCCGGATCCCAAACCAGGGCGCCCTGCTCCATCAGGAAGCCGATCTGAATCGCGGCGAGCTGGCTGTAGGCCTTGCGTTGGCCACCCGCGGTGTACATGCCGCGGGAGATGTGATTGAGGCCCCACACCACGCTGTCCACCAGCGTCTCGGAGACCTGAGCCTCTGTGAACACGCCCTTGTCCGCGAGCAGGTACAAGTAGAAGTACGCGCCGGATTGGGCCTTCAACTCCTCGAGCATCGACGCGAGGTCGCCACCGAAGGCGTCCCGGTCCTTCTTGCCACCAACTTCATACTCGTGGCTCGGGCCGAGGTTGTGCGTCGCTTCGTGCAGCACGGTGGAGAGCAAGCCCGCTCCGCCCTGATTCTTGTAGTGCTTCATCGACTCGGCGCTGAGCAGGCTCTCGGCCTTGAGCTTGCGGACGCCCATGCTGTCGGGGTCGGTGTAGAGGTTGGTCATCACCACCGTGCGTCCGCGACTCTCGTTAGCGACTTTGCCCCAGTTCGGCAGGCTTTGACCGACGGTTGCGCCCACCGGATCTCGGCTGTCGCCAGCGTTGACCACGATGTCGATGAAGTCGGGCAGCTTGAAGGAAACTTTGCGCGCCTTGTACGGCTCCCCGATCAGCTTCGCCAGCTCGTCTTCCAAGAACTGCTGGTGCTCGGTGAGCTTCTTCTGCAGCTCGAGCGACTCGAGATTGATTTTTGCAAAGGACATGTGAAAGCCAGCCTTGTGGCTGCAGGGCTCCCAGTAGGTCTCATCCGGGCCGATGCGTAGGTAGTACTTCGAGTTGGTCGCGCTCATCTTCGACCACGCCTCGTCTACCGGCTCCCAATCGTTGGTTTCAAAGCCCTTGGCAGCGGCCTCGAGGTACTCGATGAACGGCTTCTCCTTGTCGGCGGGCAACGTTGCGGCCGCCTTGCGAAGCGCCTCGGCGACCTTCTTCATCGGCTCGCCGAACGCGTCTTGGTAGCCGACGGCCGAGAGTTTGTCCCCATCGGCTTTGACCACCGTAAAGGGCGAAGACAGCTTCTTGAAGTTGTCCTTCGACTCGAGCGACTCGCAGAAATCTGGCTTGGCTTGCAGCTCGGCCGGCCACACGCCCACCGGCATGGTGGTGGTGCCGTCCTCGAGAGCCGAACATCCGGCGTTCTTCTCGAACGCGGGCGTCTTGCAGCCTGGACCCCAGTTGCGCCGAAACAGCGACTGGCTGCCAGGATCCTTGGCGACGCGCGGCGCGACGGCGGCTGCACCTGACTGGATGGCGAAGAGCTCATCGAGCGCCCGCGAAACCTGCAGCATCTCTGCGACGAACGCCTTGTCTGCGGCCTCAGCCTTGCGCATGTCGGTGTGCACGAGCACCGTATCGGCAGCATCGAGCTCGCCTTGTACCAAGCCTTCTCGGCCTGCCGACTTGGTATTGGAGGCGATGACCAACTCTTTGTAGGTCTTCTCGAACTCGGGAGTGAACTTGCCGTCCTTCGTCCAGGTGCCGGCGGTCGGGAAGAAGAGCAACGACGCTACCTCATCCGGGTCCACGGCCTTGTTCTGGTTCTTGTCTTGAACCCAGTAGACGGGCGCATTGAGGCGCGAGGCGGCTCGATTGAACGCCGCTCGGTCGAGCTCGGCATAAGCGGCCTTCGCCTTGGGCTGTGCGCTTGCGGCCGCCTTCGGCTTGGCTGCCGACGATGACGGTAGCGACGGTGCCCAGGTTTTCTGGGTATTCTGTTGTCCGGGTTCACAGCCGAGGGCAAGGAGGGTGGCGGCTACAAGGAGTCGACGCATGGCGGCCCAGTTACCCCTGCGCCCCGAAGCGTTCAATCCGAAACTCGCAGCCGCCTCTCGACAGGTCAGAAGCCGGAGAAGTCCATCGCGGCGTCGTTGGTTTCAAGCGACATTTTGCGCTTCGCAGCCGGGCGAGCAGCGGCGGGCGCCTGCGAGGCAGCGGCTCCAGCCCCGCGGGTGCTAGCGACCCGCTCGGCCGACTTCTGGAAGCGAACTTTCTCTTCCTTGCTGCCTGCGCTTGCCGCCAACTGCCGCAGACTCTCCTCCGCCTCGGCCAGCCGCTTGTCAGCGCCGCTAAAGTCTTCTTGATCGAAAGCGATGGAGGCCGCTCTCGTCGACTCGGACGCGAGCAACATGGCCATGACCCCTTGCGCGCGTGTGTTCTTCCGCGCAGCAAAGACGTTGGCGTCAGACGTTACGTCGTAGCGAGCCACGGTTTCCTGCACACGCTCGAGATTGCCGTCATTCGGGTCGCTGAAAACGAGCCGCACACTCGCGAGCGACGCGGGTCCTTCGACTGGTGCGTTGAAGCGCGCGCGCACGAGGAACTCTCGGTGTTGTCCGGCGAACATCGCCCCCAGCGGGATCTCGAAGCTGCCGTTACTGCCGGAAACGAAGCGCGCCCCCGAGACCGACGTCAGCTGCACCCCAGGTGCCGGAACGATGGCGACGCGTGCGTCGCTCGCCCGTGTCGACTTCAGCAGCGCCAGCTCCGATTCAACCACCTCACCGAGGCCGGAGCTATCCGTGACGTGGTAGAGCCTGCCGCTCGAACGCAGCGCCAATTGATTGAGAGCGTTCTCGTTGTAGTCGAGCCCAACGCCAATCGAGGTGACCTGCACGCCGCGGTCTGCAGCTCGTTCACCGAGCATGCCGATCATCTCGGTGGAGGTGGTACCAACCGTAGCGTTACCGTCCGAAAGCAAGACCACACGGCGAACCGAGTGGGTCGATGGGCTGCTCATCGCGGCAAACCCGGCCGCCCGAACACCTTCGAACAGGTTGGTCCCACCGACCGCCGAAAGCTCCGCGATGATGCCAGCGATCCGTTGTCTCGAATGCGCGTCGAGCCTGGTCGGCGCAACGCGCTCGCGCACCTCGTCGCTAAAGCTATGCAGTGACACGATGTCACCGTCTCGCATGCTGTTGACCAAGCGGATCGCGGCCTCGCGAGCGTGCTGGATCTTGTTGCCTTGCGCCATCGAGCCGCTGGTGTCGATCACTAACGCGACGGCAGCGGGTGCTTGCTTCGTTGCCACCGCGTTCGGAACGTCGACCCACACCGCGAGGAAAGATTCCTGCGCGCCGGGCATGAAGGCGTCATTCCCTGACGCAGCTCCAACCCAGAGCGCGTTCGGATTTGTCGGCTCGGGCGCTGCAACCACGGCAGGCGAGTCGGCGGCTGCCACCAGCGCGCTCGGCCGCGACTCTGGCGCAGAGGCGAGCGGGACCTGTTGTGAGCAGCCGACGACGGCCAGGCTTAGGGCGATGAAACGACGCATGAATCCTCCGTGCTTGTGTTCTGAACTGAGCGGGCGACCAAGCTTCGTGGAAGCCGTGCGGCGCCGTGCGCCTCCCGCATTGGGAGGGCGGGCAGGGCCGAGTCGGAAGCTAGTGACCACCACCAGGAGGTTTGTGACGGCCAAGATCTTGGCCGACCTCACTTGCCCGAGACATAGTCAAAAAATGCTACGGACCTCAGCTATCGCGCCGCTCGGATTGCTCGCTTTCAGTTCGATCTTGCTGGTTGCCTGCAGCAATCCCGAGGCAAAGACGCCTGTGGCGCCAACAGCCTCGGCCAACGCCGCTGAGCCTGTAACGCCGGCTGCGGCTCCGCTCCCGCCAGGAACGGTACGGCGGGCTGACGTGGACAAGTTTCTCATGCGTGGGCCAGGCTGGCTGCTCGGCCGCGTGCAGATCGAAGAAGTGATCCGCCAAAACAAGTTCGTCGGCTGGCGCTTGGCCGCGTTCCCTGCCGAATGGGACAGCTCTGGCCTACAGCCGGGCGACGTGATCGTCGACATCAACGGCGTCATGCTCGAAAAGCCCGACGACCTTTGGTCCTCTTGGCTCGCCGTGGCCGATGCCGCCGAAGTGCGCATTGCCTACGAACGCGACGGCAAGCCGTCCTCCATCGTGATCAGCATTCTGGGTGCTCCCACGCCTGATACCCGCCGTCAGCTCGAGGCGGGCACGATGGAAACCCCGACTACCCGCGAGGCCTCGAGCAAGAGCGACAAGCGCTTCGAGACCAAGGTCATTGGCGGCGACAGCGGCGAGCCGAATGACGTCAGCGAGTTCTGACTCGCTCAGAAGTCGAGCGTGAGGCCAGCGACGACGGTGGAAGTTCCGACGCGCATTTGGTCACCGCCAAAGCCGTCGAGAATGGCGTTGAACCACTCGGCGAAGGCATACGCATGAGCGATACCCGACGAGGTGCGCATAGCGCCGGCGCTGCGACCATCGAGCCAGTTTAGGGCGAAGGCCAAGCCCAAAGCCGTGTGAAGACCGGTGGTGACGTCCTCCCCCGCAATCTCTTCTCCACCTTCGGTCACTGAACTCTGGCCTGCCGTTTTGCCTGCGCTCCAGTAGGCAAATCCGAAGCCGAACTTACCGTAGGGAACGAAGGGCACGCCGGTTCGTCGCATCAACTCGTCGGCGCGCAAGACCACCGAGGCGTACATCGGCATGATGTCGAGGTTGGTTGTGTCGTCCGAGAGGCAGTCCTCGGTACTGCTCTCAACGCACCCGGATATCTTCGCTTTGGTCGACGCGAAGGTGTAGGCCCAGCCAACGCCCCCGCCGAGCGTGCCAACATAGGGAATACGAAGCGGCATCCAATCGAACTCGAGTCCGAAGTAGAACTGCGGGTCGTTGTCGAACACGCGCTCGTACGGAGCTCCGCTCAGCCCCGGTTCGCTATCCACCTGCGGCCAATACGGGCCAAAACGGGTCTCAAAAGCAAACTGAGTATCCGCCGGCTCGGTGTGCGGTCGCGAGCTCTGCCTCCAGTTCGTGTCGTCCAAGACCGAGGTCTGGGCGTGAGCAGGGAGGGCAACCGTGGCCACAAAACCGAGCATTCCGAGCGCCGCGACAATCTTAGCTGCACGCCGGCGTTGACGCCGAGCGACCAACACAAGCGCCGAGAGCATCGCGAAGGCGAAGCTGCTGCTAAGGCCACCGCTAGCGGTTGCGCAACCACCGACGCAGCCACCTTTGCCGCCCGACGAACGGTACTCGTCAAAGAAGTCGTCAACGTCGACTGGGGTAACGCATTCGATTGGGCTCAATACTCCCGGATTGCCCAGTTCATCGACCCCAGCCAGCGCAACCGCGTAGGTTTGGCCGTTGGTCAGGCCAGCGATCGTGCCCTTGACCCCGGTGATCCTGTCGCCGCACTCGTACCCGGTGGGAGGCGGCTCGGCGGCCACCATCTCACCAGCGTCGCAACTGACGGTGCCCGAGCCTGCACTACCGCCCGAACCTGCATTACCGCCCGAGCCTGCATTACCGCCCGAGCCTGCATTACCGCCCGAGCCTGCATCACCGCCCGAGCCTGCATCACCGCCCGAGCCTGCATCACCGCCCGAGCCTGCATTACCGCCCGAACCTGCAGTGCCAGAGCCTCCCCCACCTGTGAGGCCTCCCTGGGTGCCGGCGTCGGTTGGGTCCGTCGGTCGCGGGTTGCAATAGAGTTGAAAGCCGTCGGCATCGTCGTTGGTGGTTGAGGCAAACTCGACCACCACAGCTGAATCTGCCGCCGTAAAGGTCAGGTCGGAGGGTGTACCGGGCCCGAGCAGATCGACCTGGGTGTCCGACCAGACGAAGTAGTCCGCAGCCTCGACGTTGGCCCCTTCGTTGCGCACGAGCATGAAGTAGAGGACCGTGAGGTGCGGGCTCGAGTTGGAGCGGGAGTCGATGCAGTCGCTCACCGTCTCGACGGCCTCAGCGATCTCGCGAGCGGTGATCTCGACGTCGGCGGCGGCCTCGGGGTTGGTGATCGAATCGATCACTAAGCGGCAGTCAGCGTCGGCGCCGCTGCGCTCCTCCGAGAGGGAGCAGTCGTCTCCCTCGCTCAGCCAAACCTGCAATGCCTGGACGCCGGTCAAGGACGAGGCCGTGTACGGAAAAGTGAAGAGTTCATCAGCTTCACAGTCAGCTCGGCTCACGTGAAACGCGAAGGTTCCATCATGGCCCTCACCCTCGCGGTCAGGGGTGAGAATCTGGATATTATCTCCAGCGTAAGCCTCTGAAGTCATAGCGATTATCGAACAGAGACCGAGGGCACTCACAGCCCGAAACGCACAACGGGTCAGGCCCGACTTCCAGGTGAACGAACGCATCGTCAACAACATCAGGCATCCTCCGTGCCAACGGCTTCCCTGCAACAAATCCGACCCGCAACTCCTTGAAAAGCTGCGACAAGTGTCAGCTTGGCTAAGGAGACTGGCTTTCGCCTGACAAAAGGGCAGTGCAACATCAACCGCGTCGTCGGCTGCTGACCGGAATCGTTGGTGAGCCGGCTTCAGCAACCACCTCGTGCGGACCGCTGCCGCGCACAGGCGTACCGCTCGAAAGTTGCCCAGCCAACGCGAAAATTCGCTGGCCGCCCTGAGGAAGGAGCTCAACCTCACCGCTGGCGGCTTCGGCCGCCAGATCCAGCAAAAGAGCCTCGTGAGCGGACAATTCCGCCTCGCTTAGGTCGAGGTCGAGCGCAAAAGAGATACGTCGATCGTCGACCACCCAGGCCTCCGGGTGGTCCAGGGTCACGTCGACAGCGCAGGCCTCACAAGCGCGGGCAAACACCAGCCGCGCGCTGTCTCGAAACACCAACTCAGCAAAACCGCGAACACGCACAGCCTCACCTTACACCTCATGAGCCACCTCGTCAGCGGCGTCGAGTCCGTGCTCTTCAAGGCAGCACCGCAAGCCTGCTGCGTATGCGAAGTTGTGAACCCCGTTCGTTGGGGATTGCGCCCTGAAACAGCCGAGCCATCATGAGGTATATGAGAAAGCTCCCCTTCATCGCCCTTGCCGCCGCCTTGAGCCTCTCGTCCGTCTTCGTTTCGACCTCCGTCCGCGCTGATGAGGAAGAGGAGGAGCAGACCACCGAGGAAGCCGAGGAAGCTTCGGAGGACGATGAGTATGAAGACACCGACGCGAGCGCGGTCGTTGTCTTTCGGGACCGTCTCAGCCCCCACGGTAGCTGGGTGGACCACGGCGAGTTCGGAACGATCTGGGTACCCAACTCCGACGCGGTCGGGCCTGACTTCCAGCCATACTCATCTGCAGGGCGCTGGGAACTAACCGAGGACGGGGATTGGCTTTGGGTCAGCGACTATGACTGGGGCTACATCCCGTTTCACTATGGCCGTTGGATCTGGGCCGGTGAAGGCGTTGGTTGGGGCTGGATTCCGGGTCGTCGCTACGCTCCGGCTTGGGTAACCTGGCGTGTTGGGGCAGACGGGTTCATTGGCTGGGCTCCCCTCCCTCCCCGCTACTACTGGGTCGGCGGCAGCTACTTCTGGTTCTCTTCACCCTACCCGGCCGCGTTCATGTTCTGCCCGACGGCCAACGTCTTTCATCACCACGTCCACACCGTCGTGATTCGTGATCGCGCCAGGGTGCAGCAGGCTGCCTCAAGCACGCATCGCTATGAAGCGCAGCCCACCATAAACGGCAACGGCCGCCATGCTGCGTCGCCCACCCTCGAGCAAGCCGGCGTGCCGAAGAGCGGCGCTCCGAAAAACATCGCGAAGCATGATCCGCGAGCGATGGAGCTTGCGAAGAAGTCGAGCTCGGCGAGTCGCGGTGCAGGCTCGAACCAGCAAAAGTCGCTGATGGCAAGTGAGTCGCGTGGACCGAAGAGCTCGAGCTTCGTATCGCCCCGCGTACGCCAGGAAGAGGCCAAGTCACGTGCGTCGGCGCCGGCTCGGTCGTCCACCTCTTCACGCTCGTCCTCCAGCCTTTCGATGGGTGGCGATGACTCCGAGGTTCGCGCACCCAAGTCGAACAGGCGCGCTGGCGAGTCTTCGAGCAACGCTGCTGAAACGGCTTCGCGCACGAGCAATCAGGCTGGGGAGACAACCGGCACTCGCGTCGTAACAAAGAAGACGCGAGCGCCCAGGCCGAGCACCACCTCGGCGCCGCGCAATAGGGCGCCCAAAACAAGCAGCGGTTCGCGCTCCAGTGCGCCGGCAGCCGAAACCATCTCGACCGAGCGTCGTTCGAGTCGCAGCAGCAAACCGAGCCCCAGCTCCAGCTCGAGCCCAAGTTCGAGCTCGAGCTCAAGGGCCTCCGCTCCGTCCAGGGTCAGCGCGCCGAAGAGCTCTGGCGGCTCACGCGGCGGTGGCGGCTCACGTGGTGGTGGCGGTTCACGTGGTGGTGGCGGCGGCCGCGGTCGTCGCTAGGACTGGCCAGACTCTTGCAAAGTAACTCTTGAAACCAACCCTTACTTCCCGGAGACCGACGATGAATCACGTGATTGAGAGCGCGGAGACCAAGACAACAGCGGCAAAACTGCTGAGCGGTGTGACCGCGACGTCTCGCCGAGTGTGGACCGGCGTTCTCACCTCGTGTGCCATCTTGGCAAGCGTCGCCGCTCCGGGTTGCATCGTGGTCGACGATGACCCGGACTACTACGATCCCAACGAGGAAGTGATCATCGTCGACGATGACCCGGTGATCGAGTCAGTGCCGATCGACGCTGGCAGCGGGCTCTCCGCGGACCCGGGTGAGGGAGCCGGCGTCTTCGTCGAGTTTCTCGGTGATGGTCAGTGGAACGTTTGGTTGACCTGCGATACCGAGCTCACGGGCCGCTCTTGTGCCTACGATATCTATGCGACCGCCAATGGCATCATCGCCACGGGAGAAGACGACCTCGAGGCTGACGACGGCCTGTACGAGGACTTCAACAGCCTGCAACTTTCAGCCGATACCACTGTCGACTTCGACGGCATGCTGTTCGCTACCAACCCAGGCGAACCGGTCGAAATCGAGGTTTGGCTCGACGGGCAGCTCGACGGCAGTCTTGTGTTTTGGGTCGCCAACGGCACCATCCTGAAGGGCCTGCCGACGAACCCAACGCTCTTCATCCCGTGAGCGCTGCCTTTGGCTGAACGCGGGCCTTGCTCACCCTGAGCAGGGCCCGTGTCTTTTTACGTCAAACGCTCACTTGGGCTTTGCAGGCTTCGCAGGAGCGGCTGGCTTCGCAGGAGCGGCTGGCTTCGCGGGAGCGGCTGGCTTTGCTGCATCAGGTTGCTCACCCTCGTTGTTGAGCTCAACAGGCTCGAACACGCGCTTCTCCTTGTCGAAGGACGCCTTGATCGTCTCGCGGTCCCCAACCATGACGACCGTCATCTTGGAGCTGTCGAAGAAGGTCTTGGCGAGTTCTTGAAGTGAACTCGCGTCCGCTGCTTGGCGAAGCTTGGTTGCGCTAGCGTCGTAGCCGGCGGGGAGACCGAGTGACGCGAGTTGGGCCAAGCGCCCATTGGTGCTGGTTGAGCCTTCGAAGGTCTCGATCAGATCGCGCTTGTCCTGCGCTTTGACCTTCAACAGTTCATCGCTGGTGAGGCCGTTGGTTGCAACATCATCGAGCGTCTTGACGATCTCGGCAAAGCCCGGCGCTGTGTACGCAGCCTCGAGACTGGTGCGCACCGAGAACAGACCTTGGCTGCGAGCGAGCCCAAAGCCCGAACCCACGCCGTAGGTCCAATTGAGCTCCTCGCGCAACTTGAGGTTCAAGCGTGAGGTGAAAGAGCCACCGACAGCGTCGTTGATGAGCGACAGCGGTGCCCCCTCCGACGAACTCGCGGCGACCCCAGGGCCCGACACCATGACCACGGTTTGCACCGCGCCTGGACGGTGCACGACGATGGTTTGGGGACGGCTGGTTAGCAACATGGACGCCGCGGGCGCGCTCAGCGGCTCTCCTTTCGGCGTCCAATTCTGGAGGTTCTTGCTCAGCGCCGCCTCGAGCTCAGCGCGCGTGATCTGGCCGACCACCACGAGCGTCAGGCGATCGGGCCGCCAGGCCTTCTCGTAAGCTGACTTGAGATCGCTCAACTCCACCGCGTCCGCCTTCGAAAAAAGGCCCGCGGACGGATGCCCGTAGGGCGAGTCTGCGCCGTACATCGTTCGGGCCATCACGGTTGCGGCTACCGCCATCGGATCGTCGCTGCGCTTCTTGAGGTTGTTCTTCCACAACTTCTTGACGCGGGTGAAGTCCTCTTTGCCGAGCTTGGGCCGCGCCACGATGTCGCAGAGGATCTCGAAGCTCGTATCGAACTTGGTGCGCAGGCTGGTCAGCGAGGCGGTGGTTCCATCCAGCGTTGGTGCGACACCAAACGACGCGCCCAGCGAAGCCAGCGTCTCGCTCACCTCGAGCGCGGAGCGCTTCCCTGCACCTTCGTCGAGCATGTCGGCGAGCAACGCCATCGTTCCAGGCTTGCCCTTGGGGTCGCTCGCTGAGCCGTACGGGATCACGAAGCTCGCGGAGACGACCGGCAGTTCGGGTCGCTCGAGGTGCCAAACGGTGATGCCACCAGGACCTTGGAACGCTGTCACCGAGGGAGGCGTGAAGTCCTTGGCCGCAGCCAACACCGGCTTCTCTCCGAGCGGATCCGCGGCGGGAGCAGCGCTCTGAGATGCCACCGGCTTGGCCGTACTCGCAGGGACGTTGGCGACCGGGGGCGACCCCGAAAGCCGAATCCCGAAGTCACAGCCCGCCAGCAGGATGAGGCCAAGAACCGCCTGCGTTCCGTATCGACCTGCGCGCTTCACTTGCTTGCTCCCGACTTCGGCTTGGTGGTCACGGCGTCCGCCTCAGGTTTTTTGGTCGGCTCAATCCGCAGAATGACGCGCGAGTTTAGGTCGAGCGTTTGTCTGGCGACGGCGCTGACCCCGGCCGTGGTTACCGCGCGATACCTAGCCAAATCTTTGCCGATGAAACCTGGATCCCCGGCGAAAGACTCGTAGAGCGCGAGCGACGAGGCACGTTCGGGAAGCGACTCCAAGCCAAGCACGAACGACGTCTCGTATTCGACCTTGGCGCGGTCAACCTCAGACGCCGTCAGCCCCTTGTCCAGGACGGTGGTCAGCACCCTATCGATCTCGGCCTCGAGCGCGTCGAGCGTGACGCCGGGCCGTGCGGTGGCCTCGATCGAAAAGATGCTCGATAGATCCTGCGAACTCTGTGAGGCCTGCACCGACTGAGCCAGCTCCTTGTCGAACACGAGGGCCTGATAGAGCCGACTGGTCTTGCCGCGAACGAGCGTATTCGCCAAGAGATCGAGCTCGGCGTCACCGGCCGCAAAGCGTTTGGGGCTGTGCCAGGACATGATGATCTTACCGAGCTGGATGTTGTCCTCGGTCAAGGTTTCACGGACGACCCGCCCGAGTTTGGGGGCGGCTGGTTCGACGGCGGGCTCGACAGCGGCGGCGGGCTCTGCCGCCTCGAGCAGACCGAACCACTCGTCGATCTTGGCCTTGGTCTCTTCGACCTCGAAGTCCCCAGCCACCACCAGCGCGAGGTTGCCCGGCACATAATGCGTCGCGAAGAAGGCCTTCACATCCTCGACCTTGGCGGCCTCGAGATCCTCATGCGAGCCGATGATGGGGTGGTGATAAGGGTGGCCCTCGGGATAGAGCAGCTCGGGCAGGCGGAGCTCCGCTTTGCCATAAGGCTGGTTTTCACTCGTCTGACGACGCTCATTACGCACGACGCCGCGTTGCGCGTTGAGTCGTTCGAGGGTCATGTTTTCCCCTAGGGCGCTCAGTCGATCCGCTTCGAGCCAGAGCAGTAGCGGCAGGGCGTGGGCTGGCGCGAAGTCGAAGTAGTTGGTGCGATCTTCACTCGTCCACGCGTTGTTCGCACCGCCCTCGACCTCCATCCATTTGTCGAAGGCTCCGGTGGGAACGCGCGCCGTACCCATGAACATCAGGTGCTCAAACAGATGGGCGAAGCCGGTGAGCCCTTTGCGTTCGAAGCGCGAGCCCACCTTGACTACGATGTCCACCACCACCATCGGGATGTCCGGGTCCGGCGAGAGAATCACCGTGAGCCCGTTATCGAGCTTGTACTTCTCGAACGGGATGGCGATCTCGCCTGCGGCCTCTTGCCGCCGAACCGGCAAAGGCTGGGGCATCGACGGTAAGCCCGCAGAGCCACCAACCGGCGGCTTCGTCGGAGCTGCACTGGTTGGCGCGGGCCGAGGCTTGGCAGGCGCGATTTGGTCAGCCAGGCCGGTGGAGGCCGGAGCGGAAAGCAGAATCGGAAGGAGCACCGCGGGAACGACTCGCAACAGCCTGCGCATGACGCGGAGATTCATGCAAAGGGGCGAGCAAAGCAACCCTCACTTCAAGCGAACCGCCAAGCTTGCGACGACCCCGGGCAGGGTGGCGAGGAACGCCACGAAAAAGAAGCGCCCTGCTCCGAGGCTCTCATACAGGTAGCCGCTGGAAGCGCCGAGCCCCATCGCCGCAACGCTCATCACCGACGATGCGAAGGCGAAATGCATGGTCTTGAAGCGACCGTGGCACAGTTTGAGGATGAAGCTGGTGAACGCTGCAGTGCCCATCCCAGCGATGAACTGTTCGAGCACGACGGTTGCGCTGATCAAGTAGAGCGACGGTACGGTGAGCCCAGCGATCGAGAGCGACGGTGCGTTCGAGACGTGCGCGCCCGCGTGTGCAAGCGCGTGATACAGCAGGATCGCCGTGCTCTGAAGCACGGTGATGGGGACGAACAGCTTGCGGAAGGAGAAGCGCGCCAGCACCACCCCGCCGATGATCGACCCGGCGATCGAAGCGGCCGTGCCGAAGGTGCCGTTCACCACGCCACGCAGCGTCGTATCGAGCCCGAGCGAACCGAGGAACTTGGCGTTCATCGCGAACAGGAGCGCATCGCCCGCACGGTAGGTCAGCAGCAGCACGATGCAGGTAAGCGCGAGCGGTTGCGCAAGGAAAGCGCGCGCGGCCTCGCCGCTGGTTGGCGCAGCTGTCGATTCGGCGGGCTCAACGCTGGTCCTGCTGGCAGCGGTCGCATGAGCCGAATCGCGCACGAGGAGGAAGGCATGAACGACCGCGAGCAGTGTCAGGATGCCAGCCAGCACGACCAGGGCGAGTCCGAAGCCGTAGATCCCGGCAAGCGCGACCAGAGGCCCGGAACCAACCAACATCGCGACGCGGTAGGAGCTGATCCGCACCCCCGAGAAGGACGACTGCTTCGCTGTCTCCAGCGTCCGCAGGTAGTAGCCGTCGATCGCGATGTCGTTGGTGGCGGCAAGGAAAGCCGCCGCGATCAGCGCCGCGAGCAAGAACGGGAGCGGCGCACCCACGCTGACCAACCCCGCCAAGAGCAGGCAAACCAACGCCAGCGCAAGTTGCGCCCCGATCATCCAGCGCTTGGTGGAGGCCCTTCGTTCGACCAGCGGTGACCACAAGAACTTCACCAGCCAGGGCGCGTGAAGCAGCGACGCAAGCCCAACCAACTGGGCGCTGAAGCCAGCGCTGGTGAAATACTGCTGGCCGACCACCTGATGCACGATTGAATACGGCAATCCTTCGGCGAAATAGGTAGTGGCGACCCACACCAGGGGCTGACTCTGAAGCCAGAGCAGCGATCGGCCTTCTTTTTTCAAGCGCAGGTTTGCCAGAGGGACTCGCTCGAGTTGACTGGCCTCCATCGTCGATGGCGATACACGAAGCCAGACTTTTGCCAAAGATTTCCTCAGAACTTCAGCCATTGGCCCGTTTCTGGGGTCTCTCGGCCAACTTGTCCCAGAAGACCCGCTAGAACATGGACAGCACCGCAAAAGCCTCGTACTCATCGCCGTGAGTTCGTGAACGAATACACGCGGCGCGAAGAAGTTCGGTGGATGTTGGTGTCCGCTGTCCTCCTCGTAGGTTCAGTGGCGGCTTCGCTTGGTCTTCTGATGACGGCCCAAGGGCCGATTCGCGCGAGCAAAGAGGCCGAGACGCTCGCGGCCCAAGCTGAAGCGCGCGCCAAAGGGCTCGAAGAGTGTGTCGTGGCCGCGAAGGCCCTGACCAAAGAGGTCACGGTCTTTCGCGACGTGGCGGCCGCGTCCCAGGTATTCGAAGAAGAATCCCCGCCCCCGGCTTCAAGCGCTAGCCCCAGCGCACCGAAACCCAAGCCGAAGGTCCGCCCGCCGGTCGCGACGGACAAAGCTTGGTCGGCAGCAAAAAACACCCACGCTGCCGCGACGCGTCTTTTGGCCTGCCAAGAGACGGCCAATGCGGTCGCCACCCCTCACGAGGTCGCGAAAGACGGCTGGGCTGCTGTGCAGTCGGTGAAAGGCATCGACTCACCCTCGGTGGGCAGCCCCAATCAGCTTTCGGCGGCAAAACGTGTGTTAGCGGCCGTGGACAAGGCCCCGCTCGAGGCCGTTGTCGATCACGTGACCTTCGCCTTCGAGACGGCGTCCGCAGACGCGGTAACCCTGCGCGAGACCGCCAATGGCACGTTGGTTCGTCAACCGCTTCCGAAGGGGTTGCTCGGACGGGAAGTAGCCATGTTCTCGGGAGTGCTGCTTTCGATGGTGGCGTTGCTGCTCAGTTTCTTCAGTCTTCGAGCGCGCTCGATTCGGCGAGAGGCGGCCCTTGCGCCGTATCGGAAAGCGGTTCGATCGCCCGAACGCGGGATCCAAGCTGCAACCATCATTCGCCTCGCGACCGAGGCCAACGGCGGCGAACCTGGGATCGTGATCGGCGCTGCCCTGCTTGGTCTCGTTGCGGCCTTCGTTGGTCGCGTCGACGCCGATTGGTACGTGGTTGGTGTGATGCTTGGGGTTCTGCTCGGAGTGCTCGGCCAGCTGGTCACTCGCAACCTCGGCAGCGTCGCAAGATTTCGCGAGCGAGTGCTCGCACTGACCGAGCTGGAGAAGCCTGCCGTACCGATGGTGCTGGTGCTCAGCGAGGTGAAGGTAGGCTCCGAACAGGACTTCCTCAGCTTCTTCCTAAAGCTCTCCTCCTCCGAAGCTGCGCTCGCGGTCGAGAAGCTCGCCACGCAAGCCGAGGAGCAGATCTTGATCGCGGCAGACGCCAAGCGCTGAGCGCGACAGCAGTCGATTCGACGCTGGATGTCGCGAATCACTGCCTCAAGCTGAGATAGCTTCGGACGATGAAGTTCGTCGTCGCCCGCGTCGTAGCCGCAGCGCTGTTGCTTTCTGCTTGTGGCGACGAGGCTGCGACCTCGGCTGGAATCGGTGGTAGCGGCGGCGTGGCTGCCGGCGGCCGTGGGGGAGCTGGCGGGGCTGCGGGCACCGGCGCAAGCGGAGGTTTGGGCGGAAGCGGAGCCGGAGGCGTAGCCGAGGGTGGTGGTGGGAGCCGCGTGGAGCCTCCGACAAGCCAGGGCTGCGTAGACGGGCAAGGCTTAGCCGAGGGCGAGCACAGCTTCATGCTCGAGGACAGAGCGCGGCGCTACGTCCTGCGCTTGCCCCTGGGCTACACGAAGGACAAGTCCTGGCCGCTGGTATTGGCCTTGCACGGAAACGGCGGCAGCGTCAGTTACTGGGACGTCACGAGCGGTGAGCGCAACATCCGCGGAGTGCTCGAGAACGAGGCCATCCTCGTGATCGCTGAGGCGATCGACGGCGCGTGGCGCGATTACGACATGCCCCCAGAGAGCTGGCCGGCGCGAATGGAGAGCGAGCTGCTCTATTTCGAGCAGGTGCTGAGCCAGGTCAGAGCCGATCTCTGCATCAAAGAGGACGCGATCTTCTCGATGGGCTTCAGCGGTGGAGGCTCCTTCTCAGGTGTGCTCGGCTGTCGGCGAAGCGACATCCGCGCGATCGCTGTGGGTGGCTCGGTGATCTACTTCGACGAAGCCGATTGCATCAACAGCCCGGCCGCTTGGATCACGATCGGCTCGCAGGAGTTGACCCCCGACCGTGAAGCTTTCCGCGACTACTTCCGTGACAGCGCTGGATGTTCGGCGAGCTCGGTCAACGCAGAGCCGAGCCCATGTGTTGCGTACGACGACTGCGCTAGCGCGACCCCGGTTCATTATTGCGAGCATCCGGATGGCCACATCTGGCCTGCGTTCGGCAGTGAAGCCATGTGGGCCTTCTTCTCGCAGTTCGTCGCACGTTGAGATGCGATCCATGAGCGGCTAACGCGTTGCTTGCAGGCTCGAGCGGTAGCGAGCTTCGCCCGCATTCCATCGCCAAATCACGGTCTGAGGTTTGCGGTCGCGCGTCCCGCGTAGGCCGAAGCTCTCGAAATCGGCAGCAGAGAAAGGCGTTGGCGGGCCGTCCCAAGGAGAAGCAACGCCGCACGGGTCGACCCCGTCATCAGCGACGTCGAGCCGCAGGCTGCCGTCTGGGCGCACGGCGATGGCTCGCCAAATCGGCACGGCCTGCTCGGCTGGGAGCTCAGCGGTGCAGTGCGCTTCGAAGGCCAGGACGTGCAGCTCGTCACCGCGACGTACGACCCCGCTCGGCCGCGGGAACGGCTCAAAACCTCGCAGCTCTTCCCCCATCAGGCTCGCGAGGTGCGGCTCGTGGCCCGCGGTCAAGCCGAGGCTAACCTGCCCAAAGCTTGCGAGTGGTTCGAGCAGCGCGCGCTCTTCTTGCAACAAGCGCGGTCGATCCGGCGGGACCGCCGAGGCGATCGCCTCAGGGATGCCGGCGGGCGGCGAGCCCTCCCACGGGCGCTCCAGCTGTTCGAGTTGTACGGCGTGCAATCGCTCCGGTTGGCTCGGATGGTAGGAGAGCCGCGTGCGTGGGGATTCGTCACTCGCGCGCAACACCGCAGCCAAGAGCTCGGCCGAGGGACCGAAGCGCATCGGAGGTGCGAGCGCGAAGCGTGACCAGCCCGGACTCTCCATTTGTGTAGGAGGCGGCAGCGACTCCGCCTCGCGACCTACAGCGAGAAACACGACCGACAAGGGCGACTGAGCAAGTTCGGGCAGCGACGCCAGCGGAAGCTGGACCTCGATGGCGCCTTCGCTGGCTTCGAAGCGCGCGCCATCGAGCGGCCTCACCTGCTCGCCTTGCAGCTCCTCAACGCCGCGCACCGTAAGCCGAAAACGACGCACGAAACGAGCGCTGAACTGCTCTCGAAAGGCCTGCTGCCGCGCAAGAACTTGGAGGCACGCCGAAGCGACCTCCGGCGGGTTGGGGTTGCCTCGCGCCCAATGAGCTTCGGCCAGCGGAACCTGCTCGTACTGGCAACCCTCCGCGGTCAACTCGTAGGTGGAACCTCCACGCTGCGACCAACCGATCGGAGGCAGGCTCGGCACGACCGTGGCCAACGCGAACTCGACCTGCTCCGCTGGGCCGACCAAGCTCGCCGCGACTGTGAGCTGCGATTCGCTGAAGGCGACCCAAAGAACGTGGGGGCTGGCCGCGGCCGGCCACTCATCGAGTTGGCCGTCGAGCCGCAGGGATTGAGGCTCGGGCACGACGGCCGCCCGATAAGCTCCTTCCGCGCTCGGCGTCGCGTTCTGCGGCGCGACCGCGGGACCGCTGCACGCAGCGACAAGCAGCGCTGCGGCGATCGGCCTGGCGGCGGCCAGTCGCATCAACGGGGAGGCTTGCCGCCTGCGGGCGGCTTGCCTGGCGCAGGCGCACCTGGAGCTGCCTCTTCCTCCCCACCGAGTTGCACGTTCACCTCGATGCGGAACTCACGAGCGGAGGGCGCGTTTGGCTCAGCCCCCGGAGGCATGACCTGAGCGGCCATCCGTTGTTGCAAGAGACCCTGGTTGGGCCAGCGTGAACTCGGAACGACCAGCGTCACCCCTTTACCGTCCACTGCGTAGGCACCCATTACCGCGTCCGCCATGCCCAACGCCGCGAGCAACGTCGACGAAGGATCGGCAGCGTATTGTCGCAGCTCGATCGAGAGCGTGGCTTGGTCGCCGTCGATCTTCACGA
>CAITIQ010000117.1 GCA_903892415.1 uncultured delta proteobacterium
CTGTCTCTCGCTCTCTCTCTTCAAAGAGATCGAAGAAATGCCGAGGTCGAGGCTGGGGGCAATGTGCGGCAATCGCGAAGCGATTGTCCAAGTGGCTGTGGTGAAGTGGTGAGGCGCGCACGAAGGGCCGTGAAGAGTCGAAGGCCGCGCTCGCGCGGCTCTCCACTTCTCCATGGCCACGTCATTGTCCCCAGCCTTGTGTGCGTAGGGATCGGGCGCGCGGAGAGCGATCTCAGGTGCGGCCGCGCCAGTAGCTGGGACGCTGATGCTGGTGGGCGACGGCGAGGACGCGCACGGTGTCGCCGAGGATGGCGAAGACGATGCGGTAGGGGAATCGAGTGCCGAGGGCGCTGCGCGTTCGGGAGCGACGGAGCTTGGCGAAGTGGAGCGGTCCCTCGAGGACAGCCTCGGTTAGCAGGCGCATCTCGTGGATGAAGTCACGACCAAGACCGGGGCGTTCTGCTTCGTAGTGTTCTCTTGCGTGCTCGAGTTCAGCTTCGGCTTCGGGAAGGATCTCGAGCTTCATTTCGCGAGGAGACGCGCGAACACTTCGTCGGCTGGATAGGCCGGAGCGCCGGCCTCTGAGGCCGCGAGACGAGCGTTGACCATGTCGATGAAGGCGTCCTCAGCGTCGTCCGGAAGGCTGGCTTCGAGCTCTTCGAGGAGGTGGACGCGTTCCTCGATCGGGAGGGCGAGAGCGGCCTGGAGGATGTCACGAGCGGTCATAGGGCAAGGGTACCACGCAGAGGGTTAGGAGGCTTTCTTGTGCTGTTCGAGCAAGGTCGTGACGAACTGGACGACGAGCTCTTGCTTACTTCTGGGCAGCGTCGTGGCTTCCTCGAGGATCCGTTGAAGCTTGCCGACAGGACCCGTTCTACGGACGAGGCGCACGGGAGCTGACGAGCCCTCGAGAAGCTGCTCGACGCGGACACCGAGGACCTTCGCCATCTTGGAGAGGACGTCGGAGCGCGGCGGCTTCGCTGCTGTCTCCCAGTAGGCGACGCTGGACTGGGTAACACCGAGAGCATCAGCAAGCTCTGTTTGGCTGAGACCGGCTTCTTGTCTGAAGGCGGCGAGGCGGGCCCCTTGCTTTGGACGAGGCTTTGAGATGGGTCGACCCATGCCTCGATTGTAGACGCGGTTTTCCATGAGATTCGGTTCGGGACACGATGGAGCTTGATCAAGTAAACGGCATGCCGTTAACGTTCGTCAAGTTTTACCGCGCGCAGCCTCCGAGCGTTTCCGCTTGACGGCCTTTCTCAAGGAGTTCGCGAATGGCTCGGTTCCCAGAAAACGAGATCCAGCGGCTAAAGAAGGAGATCTCGGTCGCTGACCTCGCTCGCTCTCGAGGCGTCGTGCTCACCAAGAGCGGCGACAACCTCCTCGGCCTCTGCCCGTTCCACGACGACCGCCAGCCCTCGCTGGTGATCACGCCGAGCAGCAACCTGTGGCATTGCCTCGGAGCATGTCAGACCGGAGGGAGCGTGATCGACTTCGTGATGCGGGTCGAGAACGCGAGCTTCCGGCACGCGGTGGAGCTGCTGCAAGGCGGCGCGGACTTGAGCGTCGGGCCTGGAGACTCAGTGGTTGAGAAGCGCTCGCCGATGCGGCGCAAACTCGAGCCGCTCGCGAGCCTGGACGCCGACGAGAGTGAGCTGCTTTCGCGCGTCGTGGACCACTACCACGCAACGCTGCCGAAGAGCCCTGACGCACTCGAGTACCTCGAAACGCGAGGCCTCGCGAGCACCGAGCTACTGGCGCAGTTTCGGGTTGGATTTGCGGACCGGACGTTGGGTTTCCGCTTGCCACCTCGGAACCCGAAGGCTGACAAGACGACGCTACGAAGCAGGCTGAGCGAGCTTGGGATCTTGCGCGAGACGGGCCACGAGCACTTTCGAGGGATGGTGGTCGTCCCACTGACGGACATCGATGGCCGGGTTGTGCAGCTCTACGGGCGCCGCATCGACATCCACTACCGTCCGCATCATCTGTACCTTCCGCGGCCACAGTGCGGCGTGTTCAACCGCGAAGGCCTCGCGGGCGCGCACGAGGTGATCTTGTGCGAAGCGATCTTCGACGCGATGACCTTCTGGGTGCACGGGTTTCGAAACGTGACGACGGGGTATGGGATTGAAGGTGTGACCGAGGAGGTGCTCGAGGCGATCGTGGCGAGCGGGGCGAAGGTCGTAAAGATCGCGTTTGATCGAGATGAGGCGGGAGATCGGGGCGCGGAGAAGATCGCGGAGCGACTCTCGCGGCGAGGGCTTGAGGCGTATCGGGTGCTGTTTCCGAAGGGAATGGACGCCAACGAATATGCACGCAAGGTGGCGCCCGGGGCGGCGAGCCTGAAGATCGCGCTCACGAAGGCGGAGTGGATGGCGGGTGCGAGCGACGCCGCACCGAGCACACAAGTCGCCGAAAAAGAGCTTGTTGAAAGCGAAGCGAGCGCAGATGAGAGGCCGAGGGACATTCCCTTTTTAGTCGCTCCCTCTGTGTCCTCTTCGCCGTCTTCTTCGTCCGAGACCTCGGCGCCGCCAAGTGCGACTGCTGCGGCTCTTCAAGCACAGGAGTGCGCGGGGCCAAGCTCTCTCGAGACGAATTTGGGTCTCGCCGAGCTTGGCCCCACGCAAGAAGAAGCCTCGCGTCCGGAGCCCTCGGTGCCGCCATCACCAGCCAAACTCGAGCAGAGCGGCGAGGACCTCTTCGCGACGTTCGGGCTGCGGCGCTGGCGTCTGCGCGCCGCGGGCAAGCCGTCGACGACGGAGCTTCGAATGAATGTGGTGGTGTCGGACGAGCGCGAAGGGGGCGGGTACTTCGTCGACACGCTGGATCTCTACTCGGCGAGGCAGCGTGTGCAGTTTACGAAGCACGCGGCCGACGAGCTTCACGCTGACGAGCGCGAGCTGCGTTGCGAGGTCACGGCTGTCGTGCAGGCGCTCGAGCTCGAGCGCGCAAAGGACGACAAGCCGCCTGCGCCCGAGGCCGAAGGGATGACCGATGAGGAGCGCGCGGAGGCCATGGCTCTGCTTTGCGATCCGAACCTCGCGACGCGGATCGTCGAGGACCTCGGGCGAGCAGGGATCGTCGGGGAAGAGACGAACAAGCTCGTAACGTACTTGGCGACGACGAGCCGCAAGCTGGAGGAGCCGCTGGCGGTGGTGATTCAGAGTTCGAGCGCGGCGGGCAAGTCGAGCTTGATGGAGGCTGTTTTGGCGCTGATGCCCGAGGAGGAACGCGTGCAGTACTCAGCCATGACGGGCCAGAGCCTGTTCTACATGAGCGGCCAGGACCTCAAGCACAAGATCCTCGCGATCGTGGAGGAGGAGGGTGCCGAGCGCGCGGCCTATGCGCTCAAGCTATTGCAGAGTGAGGGCGAGCTCACGATCGCATCGACGGGAAAGGATCCGACGACGGGGCGGCACGTGACGCAGACCTACCGGGTCGAAGGGCCGGTGATGATCGTGCTGACGACGACGGCGAGCGAGGTGGACGAGGAGCTGCTGAACCGCTGCCTCGTGCTGACGGTGGATGAGGGCGAGGCGCAGACGCTCGCGATCCACACGAGGCAGCGGCGCGCGCAGACGCTCGAGGGACTGCTCGACCGGGACGAGCGCACGCACGTGCGCCGCGTGCATCGCAACGCGCAGCGCCTCTTGCGCTCGCTCTACGTCGTAAACCCGCTCGCGCCGACGCTGGACTTTGCGAGCCACGTCACGCGGACGCGGCGAGATCACATGAAGTACCTAACGCTGATCCGAGCCGTAACACTGCTCTTTCAGTACCAGCGGCCGCTCAAGACGACGGAGCATCGCGGCCGCTCAATCGAGTACATCGAGTGCACGAAGGAGGATGTCGAACTCGCGACCAAGCTCGCGCGCGCGGTGCTCGGGCGAAGCCTCGATGAACTCGCGCCGCAAACACGTCGGCTCCTCGAGCAGATCCTCGCGATGGTCGAGGCCTGGGCCGGGCGTGAACGGATCGACAAGCGAGCGGTGCGATTCACGCCTCGCCACGTGCGCGAGTGGACGCACTCCGGCCAGACGCAGGTGCGCATGCACATGAAGCGGCTTGAGGAGCACGAGTACCTGATTGCCCATCGTGGGCGCGGTCCGATTGTGAGTTACGAACTTGCCTATCTGGACGCTGAGCCGATGGGCAACGGAGCAAACTACGACGCCGAGCGCGTCGGGGCTGTGGGGTCGGAATCGGGGTCAAGCAGGGCGTTGTCGGGGGCTCATCGGGGCGGAATCGGGCCAGAATCGGGCCGAAAACGGGGCGCGGATGTGCACGAATTCAGCATCAAAAAGGCTCTCAACGGCACCCATGCTTCGAGTGTGGCGAAAAACGCGTTTGTGGATGGTGTCTCCCTCTCGGGCTCTTCGTATTCATCAAAGGCTCGTACTTGAAGACCAAGAAGCAACGCACGACCGTGCGCGCTCTCGATGTGCCGTTCAAGGCTGAGGACGCCGATAGCGTGGTCCTTGCGGGTGTCGCGCAGATGTACCGCGAGGTGTTCGACAAGAACGCTGAAGGCAAGGCGTTCCTCGAGGAACTCGGGCTCGTGCACCCCGGACTCGCCGCGCACTTTCAGCTTGGCTTCGCGAACAAGACCCTCGTCTTGCGCATGCCCAGGTCCAATCGCCTTGCCGGAGGCGCGCTGCGAGTACGGCTCCGAGATCTGGGCGTGCTGCGAAGCACTGGTCACGAAGCGCTCAATGGTTGTCTCGTGGTCCCGCTCTTCGATGTCGGGGGCAACGTCGTCAACCTATACGGTCGACGCATCGACCGTGCTCGGCGTGGTTCGGACGAGCACAACTGGACCGACGCTTCGCAGCGGGGACTCCTCAATCCGAAGGCTTTCTCGTCTCGTGATCTTGTCATCACTTCCTCCATCACAGACGCGCTGCTCGCATGGTCGCTCGGCCAGGCCAACGTCACGACGATGCTGGAAACCGAGCAGGCGAAAGACGACCTGCTCGCCGCCGTGAAGCAGTCGGAGACGAAGAAGCTCACGTGGCTCTTTCGTCGCACGAAGGCCTCGCACGCGTTGACCGAGTCGCTATCGAGTGAGCTCGCGAAGCTCGGCGTCGTCGTGTTCCGCGCGCTCTTGCCCTACGACATGGATCTGGCCAGCTACCTCGCGACGGTAAACGAGCCCGCAAACGCCTTGCTCCAGGTGGTCCGCTCGGCCGAGTGGGTCGCGGGCGTCTCGGACGACAACAGGCCGCAGAAGGCGCCTACCGGCGCCTCTCACGGCCTTGCCGAGCCCAGCGCAGGCCACCGGCTGGCCGAGCCGGCCGGACTCCTAAAAGGGCAGCCAGCGAACTCGGCGGACGAGCTCGTGCTCATCTTCGCGGACCGCCGCTGGCGCGTGCGCGGTCTCAAGGGCAACCGCAGCCACGGCGCGCTTCGGATCAATCTGCTCGTCAGTCGCGAAGCAGGCGGGTTCCACGTCGACACCTTCGACCTCTACAGCGCGCGCCATCGCGTCGCCTTCATGCGCCAGGCCTCGAACGAGCTCGGCGTCGACGAGGGCCAGCTTCGCCGAGACATCGGAGCCGTGCTGCTCGAGCTCGAGCAAGCTCAGGCCGAGATGCTCCGCAGCCTCGAGACGCCCAAGCCCACGAAGGTGGAGCTCACGCGCGAGGAGCACGACGACGCGCTGCAGCTCCTTCGTGATCCCGCTCTGCTCAAGCTCGTCCTCGACGTGTTCGAGCAACAGGGCCTCGTCGGCGAGCGCGACAATCTCCTGCTCGGCTTTCTGGCCGTCACGAGCCGCAAGCTCACCCGGCCGCTCGGCGTCGTCCTGCAATCCTCGTCCGCCGCGGGCAAGTCGAGCCTCATGCGCGCGATGCTCTCCGTCGTCCCAGAAGAAGATCAGCTCGCCTACAGCACCCTGACCAGCCAGAGCCTCTTCTACGCCCCAGGCTCCGACCTACGTCACAAGGTCCTCTCGATCGCCGAGGAGTCCGGCGCGTCTCGCGCCTCCTACTCGCTGAAACTCCTTCAATCCGAGGGCTCGCTCAAGATCGCATCCACCGGCAAAGACCCGTCGAGCGGCCGCTTGGTCTCGCAGGAGTACAAGGTTGAAGGCCCCGTCGCCCTGCTGCTGACCACCACCTCCATCGAGGTCGATGAGGAGCTGCTCAATCGCTGCATCGTGCTCACCGTTGACGAGAGCCCCGAGCAGACACGCCGCATCCACGAGCGCCAGAGGCAGCTCCAGAGCCTCGAAGGGCTCGTGTCTTCGCGCGACCACACCGCGCTTCTACGCCGTCACCAGAACGCCCAGCGCCTCCTTCGGCCGCTGCGAATCGTCAATCCGCATATCCGTGAGATCGTCTTCTCGGACCTGCGCGTACGCGCTCGGCGCGACCATCAGAAGCTGCTCACGCTCATCGAAACGATCGCCTTTCTTCACCAGCACCAGCGCACGGTCAAGACGCTGGAGATCGAAGGCGAGCCCGTCGAATACATCGAGGTCGAGAGGAGCGACATCGCGCTCGCGACGCGCCTCCTCGGCACGCTCGGCCTCGTTGGCGTGCACGAGCTGCCCCCGCAGACCCTCAACGTGCTCGCGCTGATCAGTGCGTACGTGGCCACGCTCACCGCGGCCGAGCGCACCTTCTCAAGGCGAGATCTCCGCGAAGCCCTCGGCCTCGGCGACACCCAACTCAAAGTGCACGTGCGCCGTCTGCTCGACGCCGAGCTGCTCGTCGCTCGCCGCGCGCCCTCGGGAAAGGGCCTCGTCTATGAGCTCGCATGCTCCTTCGATCCTGATCGGTCGGGCTTTGCTCGGCCTCCGGTCGGGCTTTGGTCGGCCTCCGGTCGGACCTCGGGCGGCCCACCCGTCTTGCACGTTTCGTCTATCATCCAGCCCGCTTCCGATGTTCCAAACGGACGACAGCACTCCGCTCATCCCGATCGCACGTCCATGGGCGCAACATCGCACGCCCTCCGCCTCAAGCGCTCGTCGTGAAGAAGCCGCGAACGCCCCTGCCCGTCGTCGGCAACCCGAACGACCCGGATGGGCTCCTCGTGTGGTCGCGTCGCTACATCGAGCATCAGCAGGTCCGGAACTACTCGAACGAGACCATCCGCCTAACCGAGATCGGCCTGCGGATGTTCATCGCCTGGGCCGAGGACCGCTCCCTCGGGCGGCCGACGCAGATCACACGTCCGATCATCGAATCCTTCCAGCGCTGGCTCTTCTATCGACGAAAGCCGAACGGCAAGCCCCTCGCAGTCTCGTCGCAACGCCTCTCGCTGCAGAAGCTCGTCGGCTTCTTCCGCTTCCTCGCGCGTCAGAACGTCATCCTCTCCAATCCCGCTGCAGATCTCGAGATGCCCAAGATGGAGAAGCGCCTCCCGAAGGCCGTGCTCAGCGAGAAGGAGATCGAGAAGGTGCTCGCCCTTCCCGACCTCACCGATCCCGTGGAGCTGCGCGACCGCGCCATCATGGAGGTGCTCTACTCGACAGGCATTCGTCGACACGAGCTGCGAGGCATGCGCCCGGAGGATGTCGACTACGGGCGCGAGACAGTCTTCGTGCGGCTTGGCAAAGGCAAGAAGGACAGAGTCGTTCCGATCGGAGAGCGCGCGCTGCATTGGGTAACGCGGTATCTCGAAGAGAGCCGGCCTCAGCTGATCATGCTGCCCGACGACGGCTTTCTGTGGACGAGCGAGCGCGGCACCGTCGTCTCGCTCGATTGGCTGACGCGTCGAATGCGCGAATACATCATTGCGAGCGACTGCGGCAAAACAGGCGGATGCCACGCCTTCCGCCATTCGATGGCGACGCACATGCTCGAGGCGGGCTGCGACATCCGCCATCTGCAGGAGTTCCTCGGCCACGTCGACATGAGTACCACGGCGATCTACACGCGCGTCTCCGTGCGGCGTCTGAAGGCTGTGCACGAGCAATTTCACCCCGTCAGCAAGCTCTCACCGAGACTCACCACGAGCTCTGCACCCACGTCGCCGGATCGAACCTCGCAGCCCTTAGCCGAGCAGCTCTTGGCCACGCTCGAAGCCGAGTCCGAGGAGGACGACGCGATGGCGACGAGCAACCTCGGATCTCCGGTTTAGACCTTCGAAGCGAAATCTCGCGTCGCAGGCTTCAACGATTCCCGGCTCCTCATATCGAACGCGATCTGCTTGTAAACGCGGCATTTGAGCGTCGAACAGCGCAAGAGTCCGGTTTAGATAACGAGACCGGGTTGTACTCCATGGGCGCGCGGTACTACGCCGCGTGGCTCGGCCGGTGGACGAGCGCCGACCCGCTCGGCGTGGGGGCGGATGGGCCGGGGGTGTACAACTACACGCGTGGCTCTCCGGTAAACCTGGTCGACCCTGGCGGTAAGTGGAGCATCTCGTCTCTCGTAGCGCAGGCGAAGGCCTCGCAAGGCACCGACACCGAACCCAACTGGGTAGAGGAGAACCCGATTCATGGGCGGCCGGCCGAGTCGGTCGAAGAGATGGGAGCAGGCGGTAAACTAGCTCACTTCAATGAGACCCACCGCCCCGTCAATGCGATGGAACCCGGCAACACGGGCAACGCGACGGACCTAATCAGCGCAAGCGACGTCTCGGCCATACTTGCGGAGGACGCGATCCTTGAAGCTCGGGACTACACCGCCCTTAGCGAACGCGGCAATCCACTTTGGGAACAGAACGCTAGTGGCGAGTGGGCTAGGACGAGCTACCTCAGCCTTCCCGTTGGGACGAGCGATGTCGAACTCTACCTAGCCACGGCGGGTATGGCGAGCGCCGCCGCCGCCGGCGGACGACTTGTTGCGTCTGAGGTACGAAGCTTGCGAGCACTTGGAGCCGCGGACGAAGCTTTTGCAGCGGAGCTAGCCGGTGAACTAGGTGCAATCGAAACCAGCTTCGCGGTCGGACCGGTGGATGACGCGCTCATTGCGGTCGGCGACAACGCGCTCATCGCTGCAGCAGATGACGCCGTGTTGGTCCTCCACGGACCGTACGTACACCACATTAATCACGGCGGATTAGACAAGATTCAAGCGCAGGGCCTTCTCAAGGGCGGCAATCAAGGTTCAGCAGGATTTGGGAGAGGCGGTGTTCGAGCCTACCTGGACGATCCAGCCAAGCTCAACCCAACCAAGATGAAGGTGCCTGCAATCGTCTTTGAGACTCCGCTAGCGCCAGCTGAAGTGAACCCAGGGGTCAACGGGGTTGCGTGGGCTCAGTCCGAGATACCAATCTTCATCCGGCAAATCATTTACCCAACCAAGCCATGACAAGTATGAAAGCAACTGAGAAGCGCACACTCTGGTTCGAAGTACCATCCGGTTGGACTGGTGTTGAACTGCCAGACGGCCGCGTTTACGTGCGTGAAGAGGAGCTTGAGCGCGTGGGAGGAGATCCTGGGTGGTGTTCAATATCGCTTGTGCTTCGCACTTACGAACCCGCGAAGGGTCAAAGTGTGCGAGACGCGGCCATTGACGCTCGGGCGCCCTATGGTGTTGTTCGTGAGCTTGAGACGTCGATAGACGGTTCGTTGGCTCGTGGCTTCGAGCATGTGAACGGTATTGCCACCATTTGGAGCTTCTTTCTCGAGCCGCCAATTGGAGCGAGCACAGAATGCTCGATGAGTGTCGGCTTCCAGCCGGATGGGGGCGCCGTAACCGACATCGCCAAGCTCTGGGAGTCGTTTCGAGGACGGCTTGTGTGGGTTGACCGATTGTTTGCCCAATCAAGCGTTGCACCCGACGGTTCTCCGTCCGTCGCGCCGGAAGCCGGCGCTCCGTCCTCTGCTCCGCGGGTGAACGCGGGCATTGGGCCTGCGCCCGAGAGCGACGACGGTGACGATAAGAACGGCCAGTGAGAGAGCACCACGGCGCGCATTCGAGATCGAGCGCGCATCCTCAACGGCGAACGCCGGCGTTGAGCTGCGAGGAGTGCGGGAGCGCCGCCAGGCGCGACCAAACTCATCGTCAGCTCCAACGCTTGGGTCGCCCGGCTCGCTCGGGCGTTCGAGCGTCGAAGCTCTCTTAACGGCCTGAGATGAAGAAGAACGGGGCACGCGCCGAAGGC
>CAITIQ010000118.1 GCA_903892415.1 uncultured delta proteobacterium
CACCACGGAGTTCAATCGCAAGTGGCTGGTCTACGAAAACACCGGCTCCGGCTTCAGCGAGGAGCCTGCCGTGTGGACGCTGCCCAAGAACGCACCAGGCGATGACGGCTACAACACGAGTGCCGGGTACGGCTGGACGACGCTCGACCTTCACGGCGACGGCAAGCCCGATCTCGTCGTGCACGACTCCACCACCGAGTACAACCGCAAGTGGCTGCTCTACGAAAACAACGACTCCGGCTTCAGCGAGGAGCCTGTCGTGTGGACGCTGCCCAAGAATGCACCAGGCGACGACGGCTACAGCGCGCTTGCAAGCTACGAATGGTCGGTCTTCGACCTTCAGGGCGACGGTCGGCCGGACCTTGTCGTGAGCGGCAACGCGAGCGAGCTAAACCGGAAGTGGCTCCTTTATCCGAACATGCCGTGAGAGACAGGCGCTCGAGCAGCTCTTCGCGTGGACCGACTTTCGCACCAACCTCGAGGAGCGAGAGCAGCCTGCGTGACGCCGACCACGCCTTATGAGAACTTTGGCCAGTGGTAACCAAGGCAGCTTCGCGGTTCTTCGTCCTGACGCTCTCTTCGTGTGTGGCCGCCTGCGGTGGGATCGTCGTGTTCGAGGAGCCCAACGGCGATGGCGGCTCGACGTCGAGCACCATCGGCACCGCGGGGGACGGCGGGGACGGCGGGGACGGCGGGGACGGCGGCGTCGGAGCGAACGGCGGCAATAGCAACGCCGGCGGTGCTGGCGGTGGCCCCAACGTGCCTGCCTTCTGCAAAGGCCTTACCTGGGATCTCGACGCACCCGTCGCGCTCTCGGAGTTCGTCGGCACCGATCACAGGTTCGCGTTTGCGGCGAAAGGCGCGTCTTTCGCGCTCGTGTCCGTGCAGAGGAGTTCGTTCGCCGAGTGGGACCTTTTCACCACCGAGATTTCGGATCCGTGGGGAGCCTCCGTAGCGGTTGGACAGCCGCAACCCGGCGGCCCCCTCCCCGACTCTCCGGCTTTCAAAACAAGACCCTTCGTATTCACGCCGGCGGGCGCGAAGGAGTACCGGGTGTTTCTCGGCCCTGACGGGGACAACGGCGCCATCGCAAACCTGCTCGCGCCGGGCCCCGCGGAGATCGGGAATATTCCGTTCCTCAAGAGCATCGCCGTCACCGAACTCGGCCAGGAAGCGTGGCTCTTTCGCGATACCGAGGAGTCATGGGTCACCCTTCAGGGCGACGTCGTCGCGTTCGTCCCCGAAGGATGCACCGCCACTGAGCTCGACCCAGGTCCTGGCGAGAGCGTGATCATGCGCACCAATCCCTGCGGTGACCTCGGCACCGAATCATGGCGGGTGGATGCGTTTGGGCTGACCCCGATGAGCCTGCCGGCATCGCAGCCGGTGCAACTCGGACCGAAGGGCCTCGTGACCTTCGACCAAGAGGTCACCGGGATCTTCAACGTCGAGTTGGACGGCAGCCTTACGCCTTGGATCACCTCCCCGCTCTTCGACCAGATGATCATCCCAACCGCCGCCCCGATGGCCGATGGCATGGCGGTCGTATCGCTCTACGCCAGCAATTCAACCGAGCTGTTCCTCCACGTGTTCGACGGAGCGGGCGCGGTCGTCGTGTCGGAGCCGCTGCCGGCGTACTTCCCGATCGGCCTCCCCTACGCCGTTTACGCGGACACCAACTCGGGCACGGTGTTCGTCGCGTACGGAGAACAAGGCGTGGGCACACTGCGCATCGCACGCGCGCGCTGCGAGTGATTGCTACACCATGTCTGGGCGACTCACGCCGGTCTCAGGATCAGTGGCAGTGGCCGTTGTGGCAGTCGTTCGAGCAGCAGTCGGCGCCCGTCTCGCAGGGGCCGCCGGCGGGGCTGCAGTCCGGGATGGTATCGGGATCGATGCATCCGCCAAGCGTGCCGAGCTCAGATGCAACCGGGTTGCAGATCTCGTTGGGGCCGGTGCACTCATCGTCCCCGCAGCAGAACGGGATACAGGCGCCGGCCGGGCCACAAACGAGCCCGCCTTGGCAGTAAGGACCGTAGGTCAAGTTGCACTCAGCACCGAGCTGCGCTTCGTTCGGGGGCGGGTAGCAAAGCAGTTGGACCTCACCGTCCTCTTGACCCAGGTCGCACGCCTGCCCCATCGTACAGCCTGCATTCGTGCGCGGATCGCACTCCATCGGCCCTGAAAAGCAGCCTGCGGGCAGCGTAGTCGCACCCCCAGCACCCTCCCCGGCTCCGGCAACTCCACCAGCGCCGGCCACGCTGCTCTCGCCGCCAGCCGCCCCGGCGCCGCCTTGACCGCCCTCCGGCGAACCACCGGTGTTGCTCGAGCTCGCGCTCGTTCCACAAGCCAACAGCGTGCACGTACCCAGCAGCCCAGCAAAAAATCGACCCACGCTCATCTCGACCTCCACGCTGGTCATAGCTCAAACCCTGGCGAACAGAAATCGATATCGCAACTTAGTTGCAACTAGACTTCGACTGCGGTGAGGCGGGCGTCGTTGGTTTCACGCGGTGGCGGCAGTAGACACGTTCCTCAGCTGCAACAGCGTTGCAGCTGCAAACGAGCACAGGTCGTGTCATTCGTGGTCTTCGTGAGCGCCACCCTCCTCAACCAAGAGCATGACCATGCCCTCGCCAGGGCCGAGCCCTACGGTCACCGTACCGCCCTCGAGATCGAGCACGGCGCGCGACTCGATCAAGTCACATTCCTCAGAGCAGCCGCCCGTCTCGCACGACTCTTCCGGCGTGACCGAGGCGCCGCCGACCAAGAACTCCATCGGGACGGCCGCGCTCGCGTAGAAGAAGAACTCGTTCACCTCGTCCGCTGCGAAGGCTACGTAGACGGGCGCGTCTGGCGACAGATCGATCTGGTAGGCGACGTGAACTTGGTCGACCGTGGGCGCGTCGGCCGGCTCGGACGTCGCCGCGACCGGCTCGAACGGGCCCTCGGGGAAATGCTCGCAGGCCTCCGCGTCGGGTACGTCGCTGTGACCGCAGCCAAGCGATAGAGCGACGACCACGGGAACCAAAGACAGCAGCTTCTTCATGCAGACGCCTTAGCCAAATCAGGGCGCTGATGCAATTAGGTTGCATCTACCCTCGGCGAAGGTCGACCCTCACGCTCACAGGGGGCTGCGCGCTACTCGACGTCGGAAAGATCGCCCAGGTTGCGCGTCTCGAGGTCGAACCCCGCAGTGCGCAGCGTCCACGGCGAGCCGGGGAGCGCGGTCCGCGTCAGCTCCCGGAGATCTGCGTCCACCCAGAGTTCGACGAGCTCTCGGGCCGCGGGGAGGAGCACGTACGCGCGCGCCGGGATGGCGGACAGCCGAGGCCGACGCTCGTCATCGCACGCGAACGGGGCCGCGAGAGGCGCGACCGCGAGTTCCTCGCCACTAACGCTATCGAGGGTGTACAGCGCGCCGTCGCTCGACAGCGCAAGAAGCACCTCGCCGTGCCCCGGTTCGTACAGTAGGTCGCAGATCGCTGCCGGGGCGTCGAACGCAGGGAGAGGTCCCGTCGAGTCGAAGCGGACGAGGCCCGTAGAGCCGTCGGCTACGACGACCTCGTCACGGTCCACGTGCAACGCGACCGCCTCCGGTCGCGTCGACGCGTAGTGCTCGAGGCTGGGGGCAGCGCCGTCCGCGGAGACGAGGACGACCCCATCGGAGCAACCGAACACCGCTCGGCCACCCGTCGAGGCGAGCGCGCCGAAGGCCTCGGGACACGGGGTGGTGACCGCCGAACCGTCGACGCCGTCGATTCGCGCGGAGATCGCGTTCGCCTCCGCGATCACCACGCCGCCTGGAACTGGGACGAGCGACGCCGGAGCCATGTCGGGGTACGTGGTGCTCGAAGGGACGAACGTCTCCGGGTCCAGCAGAGAGCGGTCCTCGAAGCGCACGACGGTGGTCACCGCCCCGTCCGTCGCCGCGATCGCAAGCTCGTGGCCCAAAGCACCGACCAACGGCGCTCCGACCGCGGGAGTGCCGCCCGACGAGCCCTCGCCCGAGAGATCGACTCCCACCACCGTCGGCGGGTACTTGTAGACGTGGAGGTGAGGAACCTTCGAGTCCGAGGCCCCTTCGCTGTGATCGAGGATCGACACGCCCACGTAAATCGGCGTGACCGAGTTGGGCCCCTGGGCCAACAGGTACTCTCCGCCGTCTGCCAAGACGAGCTCACGCGCCGGCTCGGGGAGGGCCACCGGCTCGACCATCTCTTCGAACTCGACGTCGTACACGTGCACGACCGGCTCGTCGGCGTCGGTGATCAGGACTCTTGCTCGCCTCCACGCAGGGTGCATCGGCGGGTCTTCGGCTGCGGGCGGAGGAAGTGGTTCCGAACCGCATGAGACGGCCATTGCGAGCGTGGCGAGGCCGATCAGCGACGTGCGCGCGCTCATTGGCGCTCCGCGACGAGCCTGACGGTTGGGCTCGAGGTTGGCCCGATCTCGATCGTGACCTCCTGATTGCGGTCGAGCTCGACGAGGTGCGCCGCCGAGATATCGGCACAACCCTCGGGCTCGCTCGGCTCGAGGCAGAGCTCCGTATCCCCCTGCAGGATGCGCACCGGGACGCCGGCCTCCAGCACGATCAAGGCGTGAACGGCGGCCTCCCGCGGGACGAAGGGCAGCGATGCGACGTACGCGTCCCCGCTGGGCTCGAGCGTCACCGTGTACAACATGTGAAGGTTAGCGAGAGGCTCCCCGTTCGCGAGCTCTCCGAAGGGCCCCTCGACCAAATGCGCGCATGCGTGCTCCGCCTCTTCCTCGGTGAGTGCGAACCCTCCGCAAACGCCGCCTCCGCCGCCTCCTGCGTCGCTGCTGTCACTGCAACTGGATTGCATCAGAGCGAAGGCCGTAACGAGGGGAAAGAGCCCCATTGAGCCGTAACCGACAGCAGACCCTCTAGTCATGGGACACGACGCTTGCCGCTGTTTCACCCTCGTGCCATACCACCGCGACTTTGTTCTTGCAACGCGATTGCATATCCGGTGGGAGCTTGCTTGGCGCGATCGTGCTCCTCGGCGGCCTCGCCACCCCAGTCGCTGAGGCTCTCTCTCAGGAGGCCGTGCAGCAAGAGCCAAGCTCGCCCGAGGGCAAGCCCGAGCCCGAGGGCAAGCCCGAGCCCGCGGCCTCGGTGGAGCCGGCAGAGGGGAAAGCCGCGGAAGCCGCCGCAGACCCGGCGTCGGAGCCGATCCAGGTCGCCGTGAACGGCTCGCGGCGCGCAGCCGCCCCGAAGGCTGGCGGGGACTTCGATCTCGTGATCGGCCAGCTCATCGACGTACCGCGCGGGCGAGCCGAGCGCCTCTTGACCCTCGCCCCCGGCCTCGTGCTGGCGAACCACGGTGGCGAAGGCCACCCGTCAGTGATCTTTCTCCGTGGGTTCGACGCTGGCGAGGGCCAGGACCTGGAGATGCGCGTGGAGGGCGTGCCGATCAACGAGCCCTCGCACCCGCACGGGCACGGCTACGCTGACACGAACTTCCTGATCCCTGCCTTGGTCGAACGGGTCCGCGTGATCGAGGGGCCCTTCGACGTCTCCCAGGGGGACTTCGCCGTAGCGGGGAGCGCGATGTTCGAACTCGGGTTGCCCGCGCGCGGGGTGATCGCACGGGCAGCC
This sequence comes from uncultured delta proteobacterium, assembly GCA_903892415.1. Lineage (GTDB taxonomy): Bacteria > Myxococcota_A > Polyangia > Polyangiales > Polyangiaceae > Xiheicaenibacterium. The sequence continues at coordinate 5,624 of CAITIQ010000118.1, forward strand.
TACGGGTCCTTTCACCGCGCGGAGCTGTCGGTGCTGTGGGGCCCGCACGGCTTCGACGAAGACACCTTCTTCGGTGTGGAGCTCGTGCGCGGCGACGGCTTCGGCCGCAACCGGGCGCACCAGGCCGTCCGCGGGATGGCCCAGATCTCCCACTCCTTCGACGACGACACCAAGCTCAAGGTGCTCGGGACCTCCTACGCAACCCGCTTCGACAGCGCAGGCGTCGTGCGCGCCGATGACGTGACGCGGGGGCGCATCCCCGGCTGCGGCGCGGACTTCGACGATCAGTTCTTCTGCACCTACGACGCGAACCAAGGCGGCGCCACCCAGCGCCACGGGCTCTCGGCAACGCTCGATCACAAAGGCTCGCTGGGCAAGCTCGAAGCGAGCGCGTTCACGACCTACAAGGATACGCGCATGCGCGAGAATTTTACCGGATTCGTACTCGATCGACAGTCGGACGGATCGCCGCAGCGTGGAGACGGCTCCGAGCAGATCCAGGAGTCGATCACGGTCGGGATGCGTGGCAAGTACGTCACGAACTTCGAGCTCTTCGATCATACCCACGACGTCGAGGTCGGGCTCGTGGCGCGCTACGACACCTTCGACTCGATCCTCAACCGCCTTCGCACCGCCGACGGCGTGCCCTATCGCTCCGACTTCGATCGACAGGTCGGCACGACGAACCTCGGCGCTTACGGCGGGCTCCGCTTTCAGCCGCTCGATTTCTTGGTGGTCCGCGGCGGCCTCCGTCTGGATTCGTTCGTCTTCGGGCTCGAGGACAGGAACGTACCCGAGGTCGACCGGACCGGAGAGAGGCTCCCGACCAGTCGTCGCGAAGCGTTCGGTATCGCGCCACAGCCCCGGGGCACGGTCACCCTCATCCCTCTCCCTTGGCTCTCCTGGATGACGTCGCTCGGGCTCGGCACACGCTCGAGCGATTCGCAGGCGCTCTCCGATGGTGAGTCCGCACCGTTCGCCAACGTGATCGCGACCGAGACGGGGCTCGTCGCCCGCGAAGCAACGCCGTCGCGCGCGGCCGAGGCGCGGCTCCTCGCCTTCGCGACCCGCGTCACGAGCGATCTCGTCTTCGATGAGCAAGCGGGACGCAACGTGCCCGTCGGTCCGTCGAACCGCTACGGCGTGACGGCCTTCGGACGGCTGACCGACACCGCGCTCGGCCTCGACGTGGCCACGAGCTTCTCCTTCTCCGAGGCCTTCATCTCCGCCGAGGACGAGACGATCTTCGATGTCGGGGTCGGGCCTCGCTTGCCGTTCGTCCCGCGCTGGGTTGCGCGCGTGGACCTCTCCGAGCGTTACCCGTTCGAGATCCTCGGGGAGAAGCTGCGGGTGACGGGCGCGCTCGGGCTGCTGTTCGTGGATCAGCGCCCGCTTCCGCTCGAGCAGTTCGGCGCGCCGGTGTTCTCGGTAGACGCGGCGGTGAAGCTCAAATGGCGGCTCGCCGAGCTGGGCATCGAGGCGCAGAACCTCCTCGACCGGCGGAATCGCGAGGCGGAGCTCTACTACCCGTCGAACTTCGCCGAGCCTTCCGCACCGGCGTCGCAGCTTGCGGCGCGCCACTGGATCGCCGGGCAACCGCAGACCTTCCTAGGCACCCTGACCCTCCACTTCGACGCACGGGAGACCTCACCATGAAGCATGCTCTTGCCGCCTTGCTCACCTTGTCCGTCCTCGCGTGTGAGCCCTCGACCGGAGGGCGCGCAGTCGACGTCACGTTCTCGGTTCGCGGAGCCTCGGACGAGCTGACCTCCGACGGCCCCTTGCGGCGCTTCGCGACCTTCGCGGGATGGGAGGTAGAGCTCGAGGAGGCGTGGGTAGCCGTCGGGCCCTTTGTCGTGTGGGAGAACCCGCCTCCGCTCGCGAGCGCGCCGTCCCCAGCGCCCGCGGCGCAGCCGTCGACGCTCTGGGACCTGCTCGTCCCGGACGCGCACGCGCACCCTGGCGACACGCATTTCAACGGTGGCAACGCGAAGGCCGAGTGGATGGGTCAGACGCTGCTCGACGCCCTGTCGCCGGAGCCGCAGCGGTTCGCCGCCCCCGGAGTCGCGGGGCCGGCTCGCTCGGTGACGATCCACCTCGAGCCGCCGCGCGCGGACCTGGAAGGAGGCGCGCTGCTGAACGGCGACCACCTGCGCGCTCGCGGGACGGCGACGAAGGACGGACAAGCCCTGCGTTTCGTCGGCGGCATCGTGCTCCCTCCGGAGGGCGGGCGGCGCGAGATCAACGGCATCCCGGTCGAGGGCGACGTGGACGAAGACGTCGACGTGGCGCTGGTGATCGATCCGGCCGCTTGGTTCATCGAGGTCGACTTCTCCGAGCTCTCGGCGGTGGAGCCCGACGCTGACGGTTTCCGAACGATCCCCGTCGACGGCTCGATCGCGGCGGCCTGGGAGATCGGCGCGCGGAGCCTCACGACGGGGACAGCGTCACCGAGCGCAGCCGCCGCGAGCCTCGAGGTGGGACGATGAGCGCTCTTTCGCACTTGCTGAGCGCGCGGACGTGGGCGCTTACTGGACTGGTCGCGCTCGGGGCCGCATGCGGAGATTCCGGGACCGAGGGCTCAGGCATCGCGCGCGTCCGCGTGAGTGGTGAGGGCGCGGCGAAGAGCGGCTATCCGTACGATCGTCAAGGCGTCCAGATCGCGTTCGTCGATGGCTGGACGCTCGAGTTCGAGAAGGTGCTCGTCAGCTTGAGCGAACTCGAGCTCGCCGCGGGTGAGGACAGTGTAGCGAGCGACCGAAGCTGGGTGGTGGACCTGCACCTCGGTGATCCCCAGCTCGAAGAGCTGGCCGATCTCGCTCCGCAGCGGTGGGAGTCCTTCGGCTTCGTGATCGCGCCACCGACGGCAGCGAGCGAGCCCGGCGACGGCGTCGCCTCGGCCGATCTCGAGCGCATGGTCGGCGAAGGGCTCGGCTATCTCGTGGTGGGCTCGGCGACGCACCCCGATCGGGGGACCATCTCGTTCGAGTGGGGGTTGCCAATCGCAGTGCGCCACCGCAACTGTACCAACGGCGTCGACGGGACGGCCGGGCTCGTCGTGCGCGAGAACAGCGCGACCGACGCCGAGATCACCGTCCACATGGACCACATTTTCTGGGACACGCTCGGAACCGAGAAGGCGGAGCTGCGGTTCGATCCGATCTGGGGCGCCGACGTGGACGAAAACGGCGAGGTCACGACAGAGGAGCTCTCGGCCCAACGGATCAGCGCCCTCACCGATGCGAAGGGCGCTCCGCTGCTCGATGAGGAGGGTGCCCCGCTCGTCTACGACCCGGGGTCACTGCCGCTGCCGGACAAAAACCTCTACGAGTTCATCCTCCTTTCGACGGCGTCGATGGCGCATCTCAACGGGCTGGGGCTCTGCTCGGTCGAGCGGCTTTGAGGCGGCGCGGGGAGTGATCCCGGCCAGGACTCAGCGCGTGAGCAGCCCGATCACGAGCGCTTCAAGTACGGCGTGAGCACCGTCGGCGTCGAGCGTCGGGTCAATCATGCTTCGAACCACGAGGCCGTCGGAGGCCGCCATCAGCACCGCCGCGAGCCCTTCTGCGCCGACGGGAAGTGGCTCGTTCAAACTGCTGGTTACGCCCAACACGAGACCGGCCAGGTGCGCCCGCATTTCGCGGGTCAACTGCGCGAGCTCTTGGGCCAGCGCCGGATCGCGCAGCGACATCGCCGTGAGGTCCGTTAGCACCTTGTACCAACCCGACTGAGCCATCGCTCGCTCGCGGGACCAGGCGAACAACAGCCTGGTCCTTTCGACTGGGTCGGCCGGCAACTCCACCGAGGCCATGTCGACTCGGAACTGCTCACAACAACTGCGTACGACCTCGACGATCAACGCCTCCTTGGTCGCGAAGTAGTAATGAACCAGGCCGGGAGCCACGCCGGCCGCTTTGGCGATCTCCTTGATCGACGCTGCGTGGCTGCCCTGATTGGCCAGCACCTCGAAGGCCGCCCGCACGATGCTGTCGGCCTTCGCGGAACCTGGCTTCGCCGCTTTCAGTCGTGGTTCAGACACGCCTGCAGCTCGGCCGAACACTCGTTGATAGGATCGGCGTGGGTGAGCAGACAGCTAATGCCCGCCGATACGTACGGGCCTTCTTCCGGCGCCGACGCGAAGATGCAGTCTGTCGCGCCCTGCAAGAACTCGTCGAACGAGGCGTCTTGCTCGATCTTCTGCAGGCAGCCGAGCGTGTCTCCACACGTTGCTTCGCCGAAGCCCTCCCATTGGGCAGCCATGCTTTGCGTTTCCAAAGCGTTCTCGGGATCGGAAGAGCATAGGTTGATGTGGTCCTGGGCTGGCCAGTAGGAGCCGATGAACATGCACATCTCGTCGCTCGTGCGTGGCCCTTGCCAGATCGTCCGGTCTTCGGTGTTTTGGTAGTCGCACTTGAACTCGATCTGGCTACCGGCTTTGACGGGAAAGCCGCCCTCCCAGCGCTCGACCGGAACGGCCTCCCAGGTGCTGTTCTCGTAAAGCTTCTCGCGCGTGCCATCGGGCGCGATCAAGCTCGCTTCATAGCCCATGCCGCGTTTGTGCATATGGCTTTGGGCGTTCTCGAGCGTGATGTCGCTGGGCAGCGGACACGTCATCTGCGCCAGACCGTCGCCTTTGGCCGCGACCTTGATGAAGGGGTTGTACCAAAACAAAAGCCCGCCCTCATGTTCGACCTGTTCATCCGGAATGGAGTGTAGGTTGATGGCCGCCTCGGGCTGGACCGGCTCTCCCGACGCATTGATGTAATGCGCATTCATCAACAGGATCGCGTTGGGCTTTACTTTGATGGCCACGTTGTCTGGGAAGGAGATGGACGAGTCTCCGTCGGCGTTCTGTGAACCAGCCAACAGGCTCGTCAGCCTCCAGCGAAAATTCACGCCATCCGAGCAATCAAACACGCCGGAGGTATCAACAGCGTCCCCCTGCTCATCAACCGTCGGGATCTCGGTGTACTCGGTGTTGTAGAGCAGCACGTGGTGACTGCCGCCGGAGTACTTCACCTCGTCCCGGTTGACGTTGATGCCCTCCGCGGGAGCTCTCACGAACTGACAATGTTCGACTTCGGTCCCTGCCTCGACGGTGGTCACCATCGAGACTTGTATGCCTTTGCCCTCCGCGGGCGGCTCGAGCAACGGGGGCGTGGGATCGACGGGCGAGCTCTCCTCGCCACAGGCCGCAGCTCCTACCAGCGCAACCATGCCGACAAACGTGTTGAAGCGACGCATCTTGCCTCGTGTTGGTTGAATGACCAACCAGGAATAGCGCGGTTGGGAGGGCAGTGTCAACGGCGGTTTTGAAGCGACGCCGTCACCGTCCCAAAGCGAACCCCCGCCCCTTGAAGCGGAGCGAACCCGCCGCCCCCCGTGAAGCGGGGCGAACCCGCCGCCGACCGGCTCACGAGCGCGCCCCCGTCGTCGCCCGCCCCCCGGAGCGACATTGAGCGGAGCGATGGTTTATCGCGCGCCCCAATGTCGCAGCCTCCGTTCGGTATGCAGCGCTGGGCCCCGAACCTGGCCGGATTCTTCGTGGGAATCGGAGTTGGGCCGCAAGCGCCTCCCTCGTTCGCGGGGCGCACCTCGATCCCCGCGGCTAAGCGGAGCGACATTGAGCGGGGCGATGGTTTATCGCGCGCCCCAATGTCGCAGCCGCGCACGTGAGCCGCCTGGGTGGCCCGAAGCCGTCAGCGCCCGTGAAGCGGTGGCAGCCCGAGGGCGCGCACCGCCCAGTGAAGCGCAGGTACGAGTTGCTGGCGCTGGACCTCGCGCACGCGCGGGGCGAGCGGGACCTGGGGCAGGCCAGCGCGGGCGGCGAAGAAGCCGCTCACGAAGGCGGCAATCTCCGGCGAGCTCGGCAGAGTGGCTTCCGGAGCGGGGCCGCCCTCCGCCTCGAGGCTCGGGAGCCAAAAGCCCGTGTCGAGCGCGCCGTTGCCAACGCAGGCGAAGTTCCAGTCAATCAGCACCACGCCGCGGCTCGTCCGGCAAAGGTTGTCACTGCGCAGATCGAAGTGACAGAGCTCCTCCCCTTCGGTCACCACTCGGGCGCTCGCCTCGCTCAGGACCGGCAACGAGCTTTCGAGCCAATCCGAGCTCGCGAGCCCCAGCCCCAAGAACGGCACGGGATCGTCGGCAACGAGCTGCCAGCCATCTCCGAGGTTGCCGTGGACTTCGGCAAAGGCGCGCAGCGGAGCTCGCGTGGCGTGGATGGTCTGCAACGTCGCGCGCACCTCGTTCACGAGCTCGAGGCTCCACGGCGGTGGCCACTGTGCTGCCTTCAGATCCTCGAGCAGGAGCAGCGGCGCGTCTTCATCGTCTTCCCAAGCGATCAGCGCGGGCATGAAGGGCGCCCGCAGCGCGTGATAGGCCGTCGATTCGAGTCGAAGGGCGTCAGCCGTGTACGGCGTGGTGCCCAGCTTCGCGAACACGCTCTTGCCCGATTGCAAGCGGACCAACCATCGCCCCGCAGGGGTGTAGCCGCCCGCCGCAGCAACCGCCGTCAGCACGCGGTCACCGAGCAGTCGCTCCACCCGCTCGCTCAACTCCTGGTGCCATTCGGCCATAGCTCGATCTAGCAGGAGTCACACTTGCTGGGGTTGCACGATGAGTCTGCCATGAGAGTCGGACGCTTCCTGTTGCTCCTGTTTCTTTGTTGCACGGTGAGTGCGTTGGGCGTTGCTTGGTTTGCGCCTCCGCACAATCAGACGCCGCAGCAGCGCGAGGTCGAGGCGGAAGCCGAACTCGCGGACGCACCTGCACCTCCTTCCGCACGCCCGGCGCCAAATCCGAACACGGCGTTTCAACTCGAAGGGCCGCTACGCTTCGCCGGGCGTTCGTCGATCGACGCGGCTTCAAACGACGAGCTCGTTTTGTTCGAGATCTCCACCGATGAGAAGGCGAAGAGCACCGCCGCCGGCGTGAACCTCGCGCTCGTGATGGACCGCAGCGGCTCGATGAACGGCGCCCGCATCACCAACGCAAAACGCGCGGCCCAGGCTGCCATCGCTGCGCTCCGCGAAGGCGACTACGTGGTCGTGGTGACCTTCGATACAGCGGCCGAAACGGTCTTTCGCGGCAGGATCGACGCCGCTTCGCGGCTCGCAGCGGCCCATGCGATCGACAAAATAGCGCTCGGCGGCGACACCTGCGTTTCGTGTGGGGTCAATGAAGCGCTCAAGAGTATGCCCTCAGAGTCAGGTCTCAAACGCATCGTGCTGCTTTCGGATGGCGACGCGAACGTTGGGATACGGACGATCGAGGACTTTCAACGTCTTGGACAGCAAGCCGCGCGTGAGGCCGTCAGCATCACCAGCGTGGGCTTGGACGTGCACTACAACGAGCGCGTGCTCACCGCGCTATCGGAGGCCTCCAACGGGCGCCACATCTTCTCGGATCGGCCGGAGGAGCTGAGCGCCGTGTTCGCGCAGGAGGCCGATCGCTTGGCGGGGTCGGTCGCCGACAAGACCGAAGTGAGCTTCACGCTCCCGCCGTCGGTCGAGCTCGTGACGGTGGTCGATCGTGCCTTCACGCGCGAAGGAGACGCCGTGCGCGTAACGTTGGGTCCCCTCTCACGCGGGGAGCGCAAAACGATCCTGGTTCGCGTCCGCGGGGGACGGCGCGCGATCGATCCGCGGTTGTTCGCGACGCTCCGCTACGAGGACGCCAGCACGCGCCGAATGGTGGACAGCAGCTCCACACTCGCGCTCGCAACGGAGGGCGAGGTTGACGCCGCGGTGGCAGAGCGAGCGGCGCGTACGCAAGCTGCGGGCGCGCTGCGTGAGGCCAATGAGCTGATGGCGCGTGGGAAGTTCGAAGCGGCACGGGCAACGCTGGGTTCAGCGCGCGCCGCGATCGCTGGCACGGCACGCGCCCCAGCGATGGCGATGGCGCTCACGAGCTCATCGGCCGTCGCCGCGGACTTCAACCGACAGCTCGAGACGCTCGAGCGTGCGGAGAACGCGGTCCCCAGGGCCACGCCGGTGGGGTCCGCGGGAGACCGATCCCTCCGCGTGCAGCAGAAGCAGAACTGGACGCTCTCGCGCGCCCTCGGGTTTTGAAGCTCGACGAGCGCTTGACCTCGTTCACTCGGCTGGCTTCGCGCAGGGTCCAAACCATCGAGTTCGCTCCGTGTGAAACTGTGGAACTTGGAAGGCCCGTGGGCAGCGCCGGCCGGATGATCGTCGTCCTGCTCGTCGTTGTCGGTCGTCATCGAGCAAGCGATCACTGTGCACAACGGAACCCGCGCGTGGGAGCTTGGTGCGTCAGCGAGTCCCAGTAGCGCACCGAGACCGTGAGCCGGGGGGCTGCGTCCAAGAAGTCTCCGCCGCGGTACACCTTCGCCGGGTCTGTGCCCGAGGATGTCGACACGTCGGTGTCGGTCCACTCCGAGACGTTGCCGGCCATGTCCATCAGCCCATGCAAACTGCGCCCGGCAGGGTGGCTTCCCACCGCGCAGGTCCCAGTCTTATGTCCTTCACACACGAGGCCGCTCCCTGGCGAGCTATCGCCCCATGGGAACGTGCGTCCCGCATCCCCGCCTCGCGCAGCCCACTCCCACTCCTGCTCCTGCGGCAGTCGCTTTCCGTAGGCCCAGCAGAAGACGGCAGCGGTGGTCGCGTCAATGCAGTTGATGGGGTGCTGCTCTCGACCCGCGACCCCGAAGTTGCACCAATGCGAACTGCCCAGGGCTAGCTTCGCGCACGTGCCCTCCTCCTAATTATCAGTAAAGCCGCAGGCTACTTTTGAGTAGGCGCACCGCTGGAAGTCGGCCACCGTTACCTCGGTTCGATCCAAGCAGAACGGACGGATCGTCGCCTCCTCCTTCTTCTCCCCGGTCACGAAGCGTCCGCCTGGGATACGAATCATCGTGGAAGGACAGCTGCCGAGGACCTCGGGAACGACGGGAACGTCAGGCTCCAAGCGAGGCGGTCGAGACGACGTCTTGGGGGAAGGCACGCAGCGCTTGCCCGAAGCCTGCGTGCCCGGCGGACAATGGAGGACGTCTTCCGCTTCCTCCTCGTCCGCAGCGTTCACGCACCTTCCCTGCTCCTTGAGCATCCCCTTGGGGCAGGCCGTCGCTTCACGCCAGCCGCTGACAAAGGAGGAGATGAGCCACAGCGAGACGAGCGCGCCCCCTGCGATGATCAGGCCCAAGCGCAGGGACTTGGACGTCGGGGCAGGGCTCGGCTGCAGCGCGCTCGCAACGCGCACGAGCGGCGCTGCTGGGATCGTGCGTCGAAGTGCGGGTTGTGACGCAGCGCGGAGAGCCTCTTGCATCTCGCGTGCGGTCGCCCAGCGAGCCGAGGACGAAAGTTGCAGCGCTCGCTCGAGGGCCGCGGCGAGCGCCTCGTTCGCGTCGCAGCCAGGGACCTGGTGCGCGGGCACGTGGGGCGCTCCGTGCGCGCGGGCATGCGCCTCGGGCGGAAGCTTGCCGGTGAGCAGGTAGTAGAGCGAAGCGCCCACGGCGTAGAGGTCGGTCCACGGCCCTTGTCGGCTACGCTCCTGGTACTGCTCGATCGGCGCGAACCCGGGCGTGAAGATCTGCGACAACATCTTGGTCGCATGACCGGTCGAGTAGCGCGCGGCCCCAAAATCCAGGAGCTTCACTGCGCCGTCGTCTGCAAGGTAGATGTTCGCAGGCTCCGCCAACGAGCCCGGCGGCAAGGAGATACCAACGGTCATGTAGCCACCGAGGTCGCACTTGGTCGTCCAAGTGTCGAGGTTGGCTCGATGCCAAACGCGCTCGACTTCCGGCGTGATCCTGAAGGAGCAGCCTCTCGTTCACCGGTCGGAACCACCCGGTAGGGGCCGGCCGCTCCGACGGTTGCTCTTCGAGGAGATCGACGATTATGCCTCGATGGTGCGGCGGCGTACGGTCATCGGCATGCCGCCTCTGGGACGCAACGTAACGAGGGGTTCCACCTCAACGAGCGGCGCTGAGGGAGCGCGTTCGAAGCGAAGGTGCTGGGCGATCGTCGCCAGCACTAGATGTGCCTCCATCAGCGCGAAGTGGTTGCCGATGCACACCCGGGGGCCTGCGCCGAAAGGGAGAAAAGCGCTCTTCGGCATTGTCTTTTCGGCCTCAGGGGAGAAGCGTTCGGGATCAAAACGCTCGGGGTCGGCGAAGAGCGCTGGGTCGCGGTGCATCCCGATGATGTTGATGATCGCGAGGTTGCCCTTGCTGATGAGCCGCCCTTCGATCTCGACGTCGCGCAGAGCCCGACGCGCGATGACGTACGCTGGCGGATAGAGCCGCATTGCTTCTTTGAACACCATCATCGTGTAGGGGAGCTTCGACAAGTCGGCCATGGTCGGAAGGCGGCCGTTGAGGTGGTCGTCGAGCTCGCGCTCCAGACGCTCGCGCGCGGCGGGGTGCTGCGCCAGGAGGTAGAACGTCCAAGTGAGGGCGTTGGCTGTGGTCTCGTGGCCCGCGAGAAAGATGGTCATGGCCTCGTCGCGCACCTGCTTGTCGGGCATCGATCCGCCCGCCTCGTCGCGCAGCGCGAGCAGCATGGAGAGAAAGTCGTTGCGCTCGACGCCGGAGCGGCGCCGCTCGTTGATGAGTCCGTAGATGACACGGTCGAGACGCGCGACGGCGCGCATGCCGCGACGGTTGCCGGGCGTAGGCCACGTCGGCGGAACGGGGATCACGGCGCGCACGGTTCTGCTCATCTGCTCCATCGCGTCCGAGAGCGCCTCGTGCACCTCCGCTGCCTCAGCACCGACCTCTGCGCCGAACAGCGTCTCGCCGACGATCTCGAGCGTGAGCCGCATCATGACATTGTTCACGTCGACCGTTTCGCCGTCGCGTAGGCAGCGCCGCGCAGCGTCGGAGCGTGCCACGATGGTCGTGGCGTACTCGGCAAGGCGCTTCGGCATGAACGACGGCGCCAGCATGCGCCGCTGCTTGCGGTGAAACTCCCCTTCGCTCGACAGCAGCCCGTTGCCGAGCATCGGGCGCATGAAGTAGGTCAGCGCCGGCCCCTTGGTGAACGCGTCGGCTTGCTCGACCAGCACCGCGTGCGCGAGGACAGGATCGGTCACCAAATGGGCTTTGAAAAAGCCACCCCAGATCGACATGCGCGCGATCGGGCCGTGCCGCCGCGGAACCGTCATCAGGAAGTCGATGCGTGTCTCCTGTCGCCGAAGACGCAGACGCTCGCTGAAGGTTACCGTGGGAATCGACTGGGTCATGACAAAGCCTCCTTCGACTTACTATTGTCACTGTGACAATAGAGGGGTCCGAGTTATTGTCAAGACGCCAATATGAAATCTCCCCGACGACGGCGTGCCCCCGAAGAAGCACGCAGAGAGATTCTCGACGCGGCCGATCGGCTGTTGGCCCTACGCCCGCCCGACGAGGTGGGCCTGGCCGACATTGCGCACGACGCTGGGGTGAGCCACGCGCTGGTGTCACACTACTTCGGCACCTACGTGGGCGTGGTTGATGCGGTGCTCGAGCGGCGGAGAGCAGCGGTGCGAGATCGAATCACGGCGCGCATCGCGAAGGCCGACCTTGTAGACCCCGACGAGCTCATCGACGCGGCCTTCGAGGCGCTGTCAGACCGCACCTTCGTGCGCCTCACGCTGTGGGCACTGGCGGTGGAGCGGCCCTCGGCGAGCGAGACTTTTCCACTGCAAGTGCAGGGGATGCGCGTCGTAGCCGACGCCATCGCCGAGCGACTGGGCGACCACCGGCCAGAGACACGGCGGCGCATCGAGCAAGCGATGGTGGTCGCAGGCAGCACGGTCCTCGGGTACGTGGTTGCGCGCAACGGGTGGATGGCGGCGCTCGGCCGGGAGCCGTCGATCAGGTTCGATCGCTCGGTGCGCAGGGCCCTCGGTGAGATGCTGCGCGCGTTTACGGCACCGCTCGTCACGGAGACGGGCGCACCCAAGTGAGGAACCTCAGCTGGATTCCATCCTTCGCGAGAAAGTCGTCGCCGAATGGTACGACTCTCGGCACACCTGGGTGACCTTCCTACGAGACTAGCTCGGACCCGTATCTCACCGCTCGGGTCGTGAGCTAGACTTGCGTGGTGCAATCTTCGAGCGAGCCCCGTCTCCCAATCTGCAACGTTTTCGTCCTGCCCTTCGCCTTGCTCGCCGCACTCGGTTGCGCCGACGAGCGCCTCGAGCCCGTCCCGGTCGTCGAGCCCCCTCCGATCCTCGACGCGAACGGCCGGGTCCCCGACCTCGCGTGCCCTGGCACCCCCGGGTGCGAATCAGCGGCGGGCGAGCTCCGAGCGGGCGTCGCGGCCGAACCGATCACGCCGGTCGTCGAGCCCTTCGAGGATCTCGACGGGAGCGGGAAATGGGACGAGGGCGAGCCGTTCGATGATCTCGATGGCGACGGCGTCTGGGACGGCGTTTGGATCGCCGGCTTCTCGCTCGGGCGCGCCGCGACCGGCGTACACGATGACGTCTGGGCTCGCGCGATCGTGCTCGAGAAAGGCGACGTCCGCATCGGCATGGTCTCGCTCGATCTCGTCGGCTTCTTCCACGACGACGTCGTCGCGGTGCGCGTCGCAGCCAAGGAGGCTGGCCTCGATCTCGATCACGTCGTCGTCTCCTCGACGCACACGCACGAGGGGCCGGACACGATGGGGATCTGGGGACGCGCGATTGGAGAGAGCGGGTACTCGCCCGAGTACGTGCAGGGCGTCGTCATCGCCGGCGCCGTCAAGGCCTTGGTTGAAGCCAACGCATCGTTGCGCCCCGCCAAGCTGCGCGTCGCCGTCGGGGAGGCGCCCGACCTCGTGAACGACACGCGCCTGCCCGAGGTGATCGATCAAGCCTTCACGCTCATGCAGTTTCAGGACCCGGCGACGAACGATCCGTTCGCGACGATGGCCTTCTGGGGTAACCACCCCGAGGCGCTCGGCTCCGACAACACGCTCATCACCTCGGACTTCCCCCACTACCTGCGCGACGAACTCGAGGTGCGCTACCCCGGCGCGCCGGCCGTGTTCTTCAACGGCTCGCTCGGCGGGCTTTCGACCACGATCGGCGTGCTCGCGTGCCCCGACGCGAGCGGCGAAGAGACCTGCCCGCAGGGCACCTGGGAGCGCGCCGAGCGCATCGGCCGCGGTGCCGCAGCGGCGGCCGCCGACGCCCTCGACGCGAGCTCGGCGCAGGTGCTTGAGGGCGACGACGCCTCGCTCGCCGTGACGCGGCGCTCCTTCCTCCTCACCACCACCAACGGCAGCCTCGCCTTCGCCTTCTGGATCGGCCTGCTGCCCCGCAACCTCTTCTGGCTCGACACCGGCAAGCAGCTCACCCAAAAGGACGTCGACGTACTCGCGCCGACGACCCTGCTCGAGAACACCATCGGCCTGCAGTCCGAACTCAACCTCGTCGAGCTCGGCAGCATCGCGATCGTCACCGTCCCCGGCGAACTCTACCCCGAGCTCTGGCTACAAAAGCCCGACGGCGGCAGCTTCATCGAGCGCCCGGAAGGCGGCGACTTCCCCGACGCCGAACTCGAGCTCCAGCTCCAATCCCTGCTCCCGCCCGGCGTCGTCCCCGTCATCATCAACAACGGCAACGACTCCCTCGGCTACATCCTGCCCAAGACCCAGTGGGACGCCGTCGTGCCGTATGCCTACGGCGAGACCGACGATCCGCAATACGGCGAGCAGAACTCCCTCGGCCCCGACACCGCCGGGCGCCTCTCGCAGGAGTTCGAGTCGCTCGTTTCCGGGGCAGAGGCGCCATAGCAGCCCGCCCCATGCGGGCCCACGAGGAAGCGCGCCCCACATGGACGCGCGCCCCACGCGGGAACACGCCCTTTCTGCCCGAGATGGTTTATCTCAGGCACGAAGCGCCATCGCAGCTGCCACACGCTCCAATATCCCGCGCGAAGTCCGCGGCTTTCGGTGCGCGCAGGCCGCCGAGGACGCAATAGCCGCCCGGCACTATGCCCATTCGGACGGAGATAAACCATCTCGGGCCGAATGGGCGGTTGCCTTCGGTGGAATGCCGCCGTCAGCGCTTCGGCGGGTCGCCCTCGAGGCTCTCTCGCAAAAACTCAACGTAAAACCGAACGGCGCCCAACGGTTCAATATGGTGCGCCACGCCGGGAAGCACGACCCCCGGACGGCCGGCGGAGAGCACGAGCGACACACCGTGCGCCATCACCACATAACGAAGTTCACCCTCGAGCACGACAATGCTTGCCCACACATCCGGCTTCGTCGTGTGCTCCCGAAGCAGCGCCTTGGGCACCGTATGCTCGGTCCACTCAGCGGTGCGCTTGTACGCCGTGAGCCCGGCCGGCAGCTCGGGAAAGCTTCTTTCGGATTGCACCACCAAGCTCTAGCAGAGCGTCTCACCCAGGCAGCAACAACGGCACCCCGGTCATCGAAGCGATCTTGACGGACCATCTGTGTCAGAATGCCGGTGGGTTTTACGAGAGGGTACTTATGCGCGCCTTGGCCGGTGGAATGCTACTCGTCGCATCGCTCTCCATTGCCTGCGAGGAGAGTACGACGGATGTGGGCGGTCAGCCCCTACCCCCGCCGACCTTCGAGTGCGCGGGGGCTGAGAGCAGCCCCATTCAGTGCCAGACGGGCGAGCTCTGCGTCGTCTTGAGGTACCACCCCAACGGTGGGTACCACTTCGACGAGGAGCTGGAGTGCACTGCCATGCCTGCTGAGTGCCTCGACGAGTATGCGGACGAATGGGGATGGTGCGATTGCTTGGCTTACGCAAGCCCCTGGTGCGACTGGGACGGATTCGCCACGGTTGAAGACTGCTCCGATCAGAGCATCGTCGTGGACTGGGAGGAGGAAGCTCTACCGCCAATATGAGCTCAGCGTCAGGACAAATGATGGTCGTCGCTTGGACCCTAGCGGACGACCTCTAGAACGAGAGCGGCGAGAGGCGCGAGCTGGGCGGCCACACCGCCGGAGGATGGGCGGCCCAATTGGACGTTTTGTTGAATTGCGCCCTCGATCGGCAGGGGATCGGCGGTCGAACTCAACAAAGGCGCCAGTTCGCAGGCCGATCCTCCCCGCGCACCTTAGCGCCCGCGGCCGCGGAAACGTAGATTTCGCCTATGGCCGTCGCCTACTACACGCTCGAGCGCACCACCGTCGTGGACGCGGCGGGTACGCGGCTTGACGAGACGATGTTCACGACGTCGCGCGAGCGGCTGGAGCATGCCATCCGGGCCGCCATCGAACGCAGCAGCGGCCACGTCGAAGACAACCTGCGGGTCGCGTGGTGGGTGACACTGGAGCGTGGCGAGAACGCGCTGGCCGAGCACAGCGTGCCCTGGCTCGAGGTCTCTGATCGCCGCTCGCTCCGTCGCGCC
>CAITIQ010000119.1 GCA_903892415.1 uncultured delta proteobacterium
CGCACGATCGATGGCTTCGGCGCGCCGACGGGGGCAGTAACTTCGCTCGGTTCCGACGTCGTGCTGTACCTCAAGAGCGTGCTTTCTCTGCCTCCACTGCCAGTCCGCGGGCTGCCGATCACCGCCGTCGTGCGAGATCCCTCCGATAGGGGCGGCTTGCTGTTCGTGGACGGCCAAGGCAACGTCAGCGACTTGGTGGCTGGCGATGCTGAAGGGCCCTATGGCGCGCCGACCACGGTCTGGACGGGGCAACGGTTCATCAGCGCCTGGGAGGAGGATGACGAACTTCAGGTCGCCGTACTCGACGCGAACGGGCAAGAAGAGCGGCGCGTCCCGGTGGATCCGCTCGATCGGCCGGCCGCCATCACGATGGGCGTGTACCAAAACCGCGTTGGCATTTTGGTGTCGCGCTATCGCGAGCCGGAGACCCGCGATCAATGGTTCCTCTCGCTGAACGCGCTAGGAGAGCTGACCGTTCCGGCAAGGCAGATCGACGTCGAGTACAACACCTGGCAGCGGCTCGTGGGCACCGCGGAAGGCTGGCTGCACATCCGCCCCACGCAGTTCGGCGAGCCGTCGACCCGGCAACGACTCGCCGAAGACGGCACTCCTCTCGATGACGCCAAGCCTTTCGCCGATGGGCGTGCGTTGCAGGACTCAGGGATGCAAGACTTCTTTCAGCCGTTCCCAGCCGATCAGGAGGTGCTCACCGCGTGGCAAGGTCCGCTCGGCGGCGACCTGCACGTCGAGTTTCTCGACGCGCAGGGAAACGTGCTGCGCGGCTGGTCGGGGCCACCAGGGAACCCCGACGGCTGGTTCGTTGATCCTCACTTCGCCCGCGTCGACGGTCGCATCATCGTGGTTTGGCACGGCAGCGCCGGAAACTCGCAGCCCAACCCGGTGATGGTGCGCAGCTTCGGCTGCGTGCCGTAGCGTTTTACCACTGACCTCGCAGCCAGCTCGCGAGGGAGCTCACTCGCCCGCTGCGGTGATCTGTTACGCGGTCGTCTTGCTCACGGTAGGTGCGGATCTTATCGCCGCGCATGCCGGAGCCCGTTTGGGTTCGCCGGGCCTGATTGCGTGCTGCAAGCGAAGCCTGCTCTTCGCCCTCGGCGAGCTTGGCGGTGAGGATCGCCAGGGCCATCGCTAGGCTTTGATGCTGCGAGCGCATGTCCACGCGCACGGCCAGGCCAGTAGGCCGATGCGTCGCGGTGACGCACGACTCGGTCTTGTTGCGATGTTGCCCACCAGGGCCTGTGCCGAGCGACTTCTTGATCTCGACCTCGCTCGGATCGAGCGCAAAGCGCGTTCGTTGCAACGGATCGAGCACCGCTACGGTGACGGTCGAGGTATGCACGCGACCTCGACGCTCGGTGGGCGGGATGCGTTGCCAACGATGCCCACCCGCTTCCAGGGCGAAGAGGTTCTTCGCGCCGCGGCCCTCATACAGCACGCTGACAAAGCCTTCCCGCTGATCGACGAGCGTGGTCTCAAAGACGATGGAGCGTGGCTGCGCGCTGATACGCCGCGAGCTGCTTGTTCACCAGGAGCTTTGCGTCTGTGCCGCCCTCTGCAGCGCGGATCTCAACCAGAATCGATTCCATGATCGCCTCCGCGCACACCCGACGGGACGCCGCGCAACAACTGACAGAGAGAAATCACTGGCACGATTCTGCGATCCGGAGGCCGTTCCTGAGGGCTTCACGAAGCGGTCGTTTTGCGCTGAGATGCCGCCGATGGGGACCAACGTTGGCTCGGTGATCGTGCGCTTGGGCAGAGGGATCAAAACCGAGACGGTGATCGCGGCAACGGAGAACTATTACCTTGGGCTCGGCGCCAAGCAGGGGCCTGCGAGTTGGCGGGAAGACCTGAAGCCGTACCACCTGCGTGAAGGCAAAGCTCGAACGACGGCGCTCGGGCTGGCCTTTCGTGCAGAGCCGCCGGAGCGCGACCGGGTCAAGTGGGTGACGATCCTCTTCAGCAATCGTTATGACGCGGACTTTGGCTTGGCGAAGCACCTCGCCAAGTCGCTGGGCACGACCACGAGGTGGCTGCTCATCGCCGACGCGTCGGATTCGCATCTTCACGTTGAATTCGGCGCAAATCCGCCTGGAGAACCGGCCGAGGCCACCGACTACTACGACCAACTGGGCGATGAGCTCGATCGCTGGCTCTTCCGCTCCTTTACTGGGCTTCGGCGCGCCGACTACCTTGGTGAGCCGAAGAAGCTACCGCCTAACGCGCGCTGGATCAGCCGCACGATCGATGGGCGCGACATGCTGGGGGAGCCCGAGGAGGAGGAGGAAGACGACGAAGAGGCAGATGGAGCTGAAGAGCTCGGGTACCCATTCAACCTCCCGGGTCCACTGCCGCAGGGACCGTTGCTTTCGGTCCCCCAACTGATGAAGGCCGTTAACGAGCCAACTCAGTCCGTTCAACTGAAGGATGGGCGCACCCTCTCACGAGATCTTTTGTTCGCCGCCTACGTCCTGGCGCTACTCAAGCGACTCGACGACCCGGTCGCCGCCAACAAGGCGCTCAAGGGAACCTCGCCGGCCAACTTCGCCCGACTCTTCCGTGCGTATGGCGAGGTGGCGACCTCGGTGTTCGACCTGCTCAACAAGGTCCTTGCAGTGGGACCGCCCGACCTCAGCGGCGACCCCGAAGCCTGGCGCGAACAGGTTGAAACACGCACGGCGGACCTTGAGACAGCGCGCAAATGGGCCTGGTACAGCGCGCTCAACGGTAGACCGGTGGATGCGCGCAACTTCCTTTACCAGGCGTTCTTACCCCGACCAAGCCCTCGCCGAAGGTCAAGTCACGAGGCCGTTGATGCCGCTGTTGTTGAAGCCTGCCTCCTCGTCGTAGCCGAAGGACGTATCCGTTTGGTCGAAGGCTTGGAGGATCGACGTGTAAAGATCGCCGATAGTGGCGCCGGGCCGAACCAAATGGCGATCCATCGGCAGGCGGCCTTGTGCGCCGCCGGCGAGCACGATCGGTAGGTCGTGGGTCTCGTGGGTCTGGCCCCAGCCGAACTCGCTGATCCACAGCACAACGCTGTTCTCGAGCATGTTCATGCCGTTGGCTTCTTCGATCGCCGCCATGCGCGTGAGGATCTGATTGTAGACGCTGGCGTAGTAGAGAAAGCCTGCGCGTAGGTTGGGGTTGTCGTTGTTGCTGCCGAAACCGAGGCCGAGCGCCGGGTCGTTGTGGACCTGCGCATGCCAGCCCTCCATCGGGCCTTCGGGCAGCCAGTCGAAGCGCGGGCCATCGTAGGCCGTGTCTTGCAGCGTGACGATCTGACGAGCGCCGCAGGCGAGCGTGTTGACCATGATGTCGACCATCATGTCCGCCTGTTCCTTCATGTACGAATAGTCGGGCCACCCCGGTACGCTGAAGCCGGGGGGTACGTCCAATGTGGCATTGCCGCATTCGACCGGGGGCACGTAGCTCAAGTTCTCGTCGAGATCGCGGAGCGCATCGAGATGATCCTCGACGCGCTGCTTATCGGCGGCGCCGAGGTTCTTGTTGAGCGAGTTGAACGAGTCCATCACGCCGTTCAGCACCGGGCTTCGACGCGCGCGGAAACGGTCGGCGCGGGTGGTGGCAGGGCCGCCCGGAAGGCCGGCCAGGTTCGCGTTGAAGGCATCCACCGGGTCGGCGTTGAGCGGCGCCTCAGGGTTTGCGCCGGTCTCGTTCGCGCCCTTCATCTTGTAGAACATGCGGTTCTCGCCCGGGTCGGAGCCGCCGATCGCGAGGTTGAGCGGCTCCATCGAGCCCAGCTTGCTGGCCAAGTAGTGATCGATCGAAGGACCGAGGCAACGCATGCCAGCGCTGACCTCGAGGCCGGGATCGAACGAACCGACGCCGGTGGTATCCACGAGGTTGGCGCATAGCAGCGTGTGACCAGGGGCGTTGTGACCGTTGGAGGTGTGCAGGCCGGGCAGCAGGTTGGATACGCCCGAGACGACGTTCAAGTACTGCTTGTTGGCGGCTAGCGGTTGCAACATCTCGCTCAGTTGAAGGGCGTTGTTGGCGAGCTTGGCCGGCGCAAATCGCGCAGGCAGGTTGCCTTCACCGGTCGTGAAGATCACGAAGCGCTTCGGCAGATCGGCCGCGCGTACGACGTCGAGTTCGAGGAACGGCAGCGCGATGGCGCCGCCAGCGAGGGTGCGTAGAAAGCGACGCCGACCTGCGCCTTTTTTCGATTGGGGCACGTGAATGCGGCTCATTGCTCCACCTCCGATGCTGCGCGATCAACGAAGGCTGGGGCGGCAGCCACGTTCGCAAAGATATCGATCAACGTATCGCTCTCGGTGCTGATCGTCTGGGAGATCAACTGTGCGGAACATTGCTCCTCAAACGATTCCTTCTTGCCGAGCGAGTAGCGCAACCAGTGGCGCGCAAAGCAGGCGCGCACCTCGTCTGCGCCGGCGAGGATCTCGCCGAGCTCGCGCGGCCCGCTGAAGTCGCCCTCGAGATCGGAGGGCGGGTAGATACTGCCTGCAACGGCCTCGCCGCCGATGCTCGGCTCGAAGCGGCCAGCACCGTCGAACGCCGCGAAACTTCGACCGATCGGATCCATCAGCACGTGACAGCCGCCGCAAGAAACGCTGTCGAGGCGGGCTTGCGACTGCTCCTCCGGCGTAGCGTCCCCCGGCGTCAGCTTGGCTTGCTCTTCTTGCGCGCCGGGCGGGGGCGGATTGATGTCGGTGCACAGCAAGCTCATGCGGATGAACTTGCCGCGCAAAATGAGCGAGGCTTTGTCACCATGGGCGAACTTCGACATCAACACCGGGTGCGTAAGCACGCCCACTCGCTGCGCCGGATCGAGCTCGACCTCGCGCCAATCATCTGGACCGCTGCTCTGCGGAGCCAAGCCGTAAAACGCCTCGAGCTCGCTGTTCACCCAGGTGCGATTCGAGCTGAGGAGCTCGGCGAAGCCGTTCTCCGAGACCAGCGCGGCCTCCAGATTGCGTCGCAACTCTTCCTCGAGCGCAGCGGCGAGTTCGGGCGAATGTTGGTCGGAGACGAAGCCCTTCACCATCATCCATTCACGCATGAAGTTGGTCAGCACCGGCTTCGCGCGGGGGTCGGCGAGCATGCGCGCGGCGTGGTTGCGGCGGGTCTCAGCGTCGGCGAGGGCGCCGCTTTGGGCAGCGGCGAGCAGCTCTTCATCGGGCAGGCCGTTCCAATACAGGAAGGCCATACGTTGCGCCGTCTCCTGGCCGTCCAGCGTGGTTGCAGCTTGCTCGAGTGGCTGGTTCTCGAGCAGGTACAAGAACTGGGGCATCTGCAACAAGCCGAACACGGCGACCCCCACGCTCTCGGCGTGATCCATCTCGGCGCGTGAGCCGCTGTAGAGCCCCATCAAGATCGCCAGTTCGTCGGCGGTCGCAGGGCGCCGCAAGGCGCGCGTCGCGAGCTCACTCAGGTAGTCGCTGGCACAGGAGGTCTCATCGCCGTTGCAGGCGGGGATGCGATCGGCGACTTGCATCGCGATCGCCTCGGTCGCTTCCATGATCGGCTTCACCTGGGCATCGGCGACCGGGTTGGCTGCGCTGAAGCTCGAGTAGGCGTAGGTGGCTAGCGGCTGAGGAAAGGCCGCCCCAAAGTCGAGCCCCTCGCCAAACAGCTCGGTCATCACCTGCTGAAATTGTGAGGCCGTGATCCGCTGCATCGGGACGCCGAGCGGGGCTTCATCCGAGCACACGATCTGCGGGTTCGGCTCGGGGCCGTCTTCCACACCGGAGCCGATCTCTCCGGTGCAGGACGAGAGCCCCGCGACCAACGTTAGCCAACCAAGTCTTTGAATCAGACGCATCGACACAGCTGCCTTACACAACCTGTGCCAGCCCCCTTTGGTGCTCAATTTGCGGCAACTCGGTCAATTGGTGAGCGGCCGTGGGACAGGGGGGTCGCATTGACCTTGGGCACTGCCCCTTGCTTGTCGCACCAAGCAGACAACGCTCAGGGGATCTGTTCGCAGAAGTAACCGTTCATCTGCGAGTTACACTCGCCATCGCGAAGGCCCAACGCCGTTAGACGAGCGCAGTTTTGTAGGTCGTCCTCGGCGCCCAATCCACCCTCGTTCGGCTCCTTCATGGACCAGAAGGTCGAGGGAACCGCGGTGCCGTCGAGCAGCGCCCAGCCCTCCTCAACCTCCATCGACCCGAGCGGCTGCAGGATGCCGACGTGTTTGCCATCCCCCTCGCCAGCGCCCATCCCCGCGAGGAACGTTAGTTCGTCCGCTGTCCCGGGCGCCGCGAGCCGAAAGCCCGGTCCACAAGCCGCTCCGTCGATCAGCACGCTGGCCGAACAGCCTTTGTAGGCTCGTCCGGTCCCCGGGTCTGTGAAGGCCTGACAACCGCAAACCGCGTCATCGAGCACGCCGTCGCAGTTGTCGTCGAAGCCGTTGCAAAGCTCTTCGCTTGGAGACGGGACACAGCGCTCCCCCTCGGGCATCGTGCAGTCGAGCACGCCGGGACAACCGAGCACCCCGCGGCACGCAACACCCGAGCTGCAATCGTCAGGCTGCTCCTCGCAAAGGACGCGAGTGACGTCCGGGCCCGAACACATGCCGTCGGTCATCGTCTCTTCGCCGCTGGGCGTGCGAAAAAGAAAGCCGCAATTCTCTCGCCCGTCTTCGAGCGAAACCGGCTCAGTCTCGATCAAGGGAGCGCGGTCATTGGGCTGCCCGGCGCTCCACGGCGGAAGAGGGCCATCGCGCGTTACCAACGCGCCATTGTCGCGCCCGACCCAGCGCCAGCCCACCGCCGTTTGGGGCGCATCGTCGTCCTGACGCAAGCCGATGAACGCTGCGGCACCTAGGTCGGGGACGAGCACGTAGAGGGCTGCCCGCTCCTCGGCTGAGCCCAGCACGACGAGGTCGGTGCCGGCCGGACAGGCCAGCTGGTCGAAGTCGCCCACCGTCGTGCAGGCGGCGTAGAGGCGGTCACTCCAGGTGAGCCAAGTGCATC
Source organism: uncultured delta proteobacterium (assembly GCA_903892415.1). GTDB lineage: Bacteria > Myxococcota_A > Polyangia > Polyangiales > Polyangiaceae > Xiheicaenibacterium. The sequence goes on from CAITIQ010000119.1 coordinate 6,981, forward strand.
CGCAGGCCTCCCCGGCCCCGGAATCCGGCTCATCGGCGATGCCATCGCAATCGTCATCGAGCCCATTGCAGGTCTCGCGCGAAGGCATGCAGGGCCCGCTACCGCCGCTGCCACCGCCGCCGGACGTTGGCCCTCCCGCCGAGCCCCCAGTAGCGGCGCCGGCGCCGACACCGCCGCTACCGTCTCCGGCAGAGCCGCCCGAGCCGTAGTTCAGCTCGAGACAACCGAGCGTCAGGCTGAAAAGAAAAGAGAACCTCGCGATCGTCACGACCCGTCATGGTCGCACGGCGCCGCGCCGGATCCCAGCGTCTACGCGCTCAAGCTCGCTCCGCAGCTCAGCTGGTTCACTCCGCAGCTCAGCTAGTTCACTCCGCAGCTCAGCTAGTTCACTCCGCAGCTCAGCTCTTGCACGATGCAAGCGCGTCTTCATCGTGGCCTGGCTAAGGCCGAGCGCGGAGCAGGTCTCCGGGCCGGAGAGACCCTCGAGGTCGCGCATCACCAGCACCTCGCGAGAGGAGCGGGACAACTTCGAGATCGCCTCGTGCACGGCGTGAACCAGACGTTGACGCTCGAGCGCGCTCTCGGGATCCAAGCCCTCGGACGGGACGGCCTCCGTTTGCTCCAAACGCTCACCGAGCGTGCGGCGCTCCCGTACGAACGGCCGCAACATCCGCAAACACGCGTTGCGCACGACGCTGAAAAGCCAGGAAAGTGCGCCCGGATCGGCGACAACGTCGGGACGTCTCGACAGCTTGGTGAACGCCTCTTGCACGGCGTCCTCGGCGTCGAAGCCATCGCGACA
>CAITIQ010000120.1 GCA_903892415.1 uncultured delta proteobacterium
CTCTTCTGCACACTACCCGCCCAATAAAGCTCTCCGTCTTTGCCGTACGCCGGCGCGAGCGCGACCTGGTCGGGCGGCGAGACGGGACGCGCGTCAAAGCCATCAGAGTCCACGCGGTAGATCCGACGCAAGGTGCCGGTGCCGGAGACGAACGCCAAGTGACTGAAGAAGCCGCCTTGCGTTCCCGTGAGAGCGCCGATGATTTGGTCCGAGACGTAGTGCGACTCAGCGCGCACGCGATCGAGCGGGACCTCGAGCCGCTTCTCGAACACCGGGTCACCGCCGTTTGAAAGGACGTAGGCCTTGGCCACGAGCTCGACCTTCGACTCGGAGAGCTTGCGACCGATCACGCGCACCACGACCTCTGCGCCTTTGGCCTGCCAATCCTTCGGTACGATTGGCCGGTCGGTCTCGTAGGCGCCTTCCGGAGCTGCGCTGCTCGGCAATACTTCGAACTCGCCGGACAACTCGAGATCCCGACGCACGACTGTTTGCAGCGTCACGTCCTCCATATCGGGCGCCAGCGACGGCGCGATCGCGACCTTGGGCAGTGGACGTTCGGAGGCCTCGGCCGGCACGACGAAGTTACCGATCGGGTCTTCCGCTGCGGGCGGCGCGGGCTGCGCTTGAGGCTCCTTGCTCGGAAGTACGAGTGCCCCCGTCACCAACGCTAACGCGGCAAAAACCTTGGAAAACCGAGTCCCAAGGCCCCTTTGAACATCCACGTTGGCGCGAGTCATTGTCATTGCATCCTCAATTGCACGATTTGCTGCAGACCATTGAAAAGCCGAGGCTGGTGCGCGAAAGCTCCGGTCGATCTTCCGGCGGGTTGGGCACCTGTTGACCAACCTTGCCTTGCAACGAGGCGCGCGCCGCCGAGTCGAACGTGGCGTTGCCACTCGAACTCATGGTGAAGCTCTGAACCACACCGTCTCCACTCAGAGAAACGCTCACGCTGACCGCGAGCTTCGCGATATCTTCAGGAGGCAGCCCAAGCCCGCTCACAGTGAAGCCGCGCTTGAAGAAGCTGATTAGGCGCGACTGGTATTGAGCAGCTTGAATGTCGGGGTTTTTGCCGTCTTTGGTGCAGCCCTCACCCTGACAGCCCTCCTCCCCGTTGCCGCTGGCTTTGCCGCCATCCGGATCCAACGTGGCCTGGCCAGCATCAGCTTCCGATTCGGTTTGCCCGGCATCCGCGCCCTCGGTGGAGGCGTCTGTCTCGGTGCCGGCGTCTTCCACCGTCTCCGTCTTCTTGGTCTTGTCGGGAACGGCGGAGGCCTCTTGCCCGGCCTTGGTGGAGGGCGCCGCGACGTCGGGCGGCGGAGCGGGCTTCTCTTGAATGGCCTTTTTTACCGAGGTCGGTGCGCGTTGCCACATGTCCGGCAACACGGCCTTTTTACCGCCGGCCTTGGCAGCGGCGAACGCCTCTTCATCGAGCACCGGCATCACGCGCACCGGCTGCTCGCGGCTCTTATCCACCTCGTTGAGATCGGCCGGCGGCTGCGCGCGCGCGAGATAAAGCCCAACGCCATTGCCGAGCTGCACGGCCACAGCGATGATCACCGCCGCACCGACCTCCCAAGGAGCGAAATCGCTGCTGAAGGTCGAGCTCATGCGCCCCCAGCAAAGGCCGTGAGCGCCATTACTTCTTTTTCCCTTTGGGCGGAGGAGCAACCGGCGCCGCGGTAGCTGGAGCGGTGGCCGTCCCCGCGGGGCTGTCTTCCCCCTCGATCTCCGGTTGCACCAGCAGGTTGAGGCCCTCTACACCAGCGCGCCGCGCTGCAGCGACGACGCGCGCCACGACGCCGTAACGCGCGTTCTTGTCCGCGCGAATGTAGAGCTCTTTTTCGACCTGGATCCGCGGATTGCGGATCAGCTCTTCCTCCACATTGGCCGTCACATCCCGATCGCCAAACAGGATCTTCTCCTCCTTGGTGACGGTGATTACGAGCTTTGTGTCTTTGAGCGGAGACTCGGTGGCTTGCACCTCCGGCAACTCCACCCGCAGGCCCGTGGCAAGCAGGGGCGCCGTGATCATGATCACGACCAACAACACCAACATGACGTCGACCAGCTGCGTCACGTTGATGTCTTCAAACCCTGCCCCTCGCCTGCGGCCC
>CAITIQ010000121.1 GCA_903892415.1 uncultured delta proteobacterium
ATGCCGTCCACCACGGACGCCGTCGTCTGGCCACCGTTGATCGTCAGCAGCGTGCCGTTCTGGCCGTTGCCGTCGATGTAGGTGACGGCGGCGCCACCAACCGACTTCAGCGTGAGCTGTTTGTTGCCGAAGCTGAACTTCTCGTAGTAGGCGCCAGGCGCGAGGAAGATCGTGTCACCGCTCTGGGCCGCGTTGATGGCAGCCGTGATCGATGGATACTCGAAGGGAACAAGGCGCGCGGAACCAAGCTCGCACTCGTCGGGAACGCCGTTCGAGTCGGTGTCGCCACTCAGACCGCTCGCGATGTCGCACGAGTCCGGCGTTCCGTTGCCGTTGCAGTCGCTCACCGTGTTCTGGCCGAGTTCGTAGGCGTCGGGCAACCCGTTGGCGTTGCAGTCGGACTGGCACACGTCGAGAATGCCGTTCGCGTCGACATCGGCAGCGCCTGCCGCGATTTCGTCGGCGTCCGGGGTGCCGTTGCCGTTGCAGTCTGCCGAGCAGGTCGTCGTCGTGACGTTGCCCTCGCCGCCAAGGATCGACCCGTTGATTGCGTCGGCCGTGTTGCCGCAGAACGAGCTGTTGACGATGAAGGGAAGATTCGTCCCGCTGCCGAGCGTGCGCACGGCGCCACCTTGCGGCGAGGCATTCTGCTCGAACTCGCATTCAAGGACATACGGCGTGCTGCTTGCGTCGACCAGCATGGCGCCGCCGCGGGTATTCGCGGTGTTGCGACGGAAGGACGTGCTCACGAAGTATGGTTCGGAGTTTGCGACATAGAGCGCACCGCCCTCGTTGGCATCCGAATCGGTGATCGTGCAATAGGTGAAGCCCGGCCGCGAGACATTCTCCATCCAAACGCCGCCGCCACTCGTGTTACCCGCGAATGGAAGAGCACGGCCGTCGACGATGGTCGTGCGCACGAAATCCGAATCGCTGTTCCAGAGGTGGACTGTGCCGCCGCGAGCGAACTGCGATCCGTTCCCAATCACCTCCACTCGGTTTCCTGTCATGACGCAGTCGGTGAAGATCGCATCACTGTCGTACTCCGCGGTCGCACCGCCGTGGGCGCCACGTGTTCCACCACCGTTTCCGGTCGAGATCGCGGCGTTGTCGGTGAACGTGCAGCGGGTGTAGCGCGGAGTCACGCCGAACATGGCACAGGCGCCGCCCCAGGTCCAGCGGTCGGCGTTGTCGCCAGTCGAGAGCGCGCGATTGCCCGTGAAACCGCAGTCGGTGAAGCCGAGCTGCGCGGCATCTGTCGCGTGTATCGCGCCCCCGCGATTGTCGCCGGTCCCTTGGGCAATGTTGCCTGTGAAGCTGCAACTCTCGAACACCCGAGCGCCACCGCTGATGAAAGCAGCTCCGCCGGACCCCCCTTCCGCCACGCAATTCGCGAACTGTGTCGCTTGAGCGGTCAGCGATGTTGCGGTCGGGAGGAAAATCGCACCGCCAGAGATCGCTCGGCAATTCTCCAATCGAGACTGGTTCAGCGTCAGCGATCCCAGGCAGTAGATCGCTCCACCGCGACCGTCGGGGCTATCGCCAAGTGCCGTGCAGTTCTGAAACAGGCTGCCAGTGACGGTCATTGACGCGCCATCGCGATAGATCGCGCCGCCATACGACACGCGCGAAAAATTATCGTTACCAGTCTGGGCAACAGAGGCCACGCCCAAGAATGTGCAGGATGTGACCGAGAGTGAGCCTGAAACAGAATAAACTGCGCCGCCATATGCACGCGAGTATGCTGCCGAACAGCAGTGCGGCACTCCACCTGCGGCTGTTGCGTTGTCGCCATTGAAGTGGCAGCGCAAAAGAGCGAGGCTACTTGTGTCCACCGAGTAAAGCGCGCCACCGTAGCTGTTCGCCGCTGCTCCATTGTAGAAGCACACATCTACCACTGCGCAGTAAGCTTGATTCTGATGAAACTGACAGTCTGATAGACTGACCGTGGAGTTTCCCTCAAAGCACGCGGCGCCACCTCGCACGAACATGTCGCCAGCGCAGAGCCCCGCTATCGAACTCACCTTGTTGTTCACGAATTGACATCCGTTGACCGTGAGTTGGGCCGAAAGCGAAGCCACTGCACCGCCGCCGATGCTCGCCGTGTTGTTCACTTCAACGAGGTTGTCTTGGAACACGGTCGCACTAAGCGTGACCGCGCAACTCTCCGCGTAGAGGCCACCTCCGCGATAAGGGGATGCAACGGCCCGGTTCTGCCTGAACTCACAGTTCTCAAACGTCACATTCGCGCTCGCGCGCACGTGCGCACCACCACCACGCGACGCCTGGTTGTTGATGAACTTGCAGTTGCGCACCGTCGCGGTCACGCCGCTCACGTAGAGCGCGCTGTCGAGGCCGTTGCGGATGGTGAAGCCCTGCAGCACCCAGCCGTTCGCGGCGGCGTTGCTTGAATTGATCACCACACCTGCGGCGCCCTGCGGATCGATGATGGTCGCGTTCGCCCCGAGCAGGCTGCGGAGCGTGAGGTTGCGTCTGCCGATGTCGAGGCGCTCGTTGTAGGTGCCCGGCCGCACGGTGATGATGTCGCCCGTCACGGAGGCGTTGATCGCCGCCTGGATGCTCGGGTACTGCGTGGGCACGACGAGCTCCGCAGCGTGGACGAGCGAAACCACCATCAACGCGACA
>CAITIQ010000122.1 GCA_903892415.1 uncultured delta proteobacterium
CCTCCGGGACGAACGCTGGAACCTTTCCCGCTCCTGTTCACGCGGCGAAACGTTCTGGCGATCGCGTTGGCGCATTTAGGCTCCGCCTACGGTTGGGGCGGCTATCGCGAGGGGCTCGACTGTTCGCGCTCTCTCCAGAGTATCTTCGCCACGTTCGGGATCGCCCTGCCTCGCAACTCGATCGTCCAAGCCAGTCACGGCTCCGAGGTGACCGACGTGAAGGGGCTCACGCGCCCGACTAAAATCGCGAGGCTTCGGAACGCCGCGCGTTGCGGGGTTCCCGTCCTACAGATGCCGGGCCACATCATGCTATACCTGGGAGAGGAGGCAGAGGACGGCTCAGGCGCAGGTTCATTCGCGGTGTCCTCCGTCGGTGAGGTGACCGTCCCCTGCACATCCTGCGAAGCTGGGAGCCCTGACCACGTGGTACCGATCAATCGGGTCGAGGTGACGTCGCTCGCCACCGGAGATGGCACCGCCCGCGGCTCGTGGCTCCACCGGATCGAACGGGTCGTCACGATCGGTGTGTGCGAGGCGACTGCGCGATGACCAAGCGCTGATGTTGCGCCAGCGAAACAAGCGTCGGCGACTCGCAGGCGAAGCGTCGAGGACACCGACGCGTCACCGAGCGGACGCGTCGCCGCGCTGACGGCGATCTACTGCTCGCCGGGCCAGAACGACGCTGCGTAGTAGGCGAGCGCAGCCGCGTCCCGCACGACGAAATAGGGCTCGGCCGCGAGCCCGACGGGCTGAGACGCCGCCGTTGCGTCGCAGCGGAGCCCGAGCCGGCGACAGGTGAGCCGCAGCCGCGCCAGGTGGTGACCATGGCTCACAACCCGTATGCGCTCCCAGCCGCGAGACCGGACGAGCTCGTCGACTCGCGCCATCGACCGCCCGGTGTCGATCCCGTCCTCGATGAGCACGAGGCGGCTCGGATCGACACCTCGTTCGAGCGCCAGTCGCTCCATCGACCGCGGCTCCGAAGCGAGGCCCTCCCCGGCGCCGATGACCTGGATCTTCTTGCTTGTAACGGGTCTTGACCGCGGTTGCTGACTTGTGCTCGGCTTCTTTGGTCTCCGGAGTTCCTATGCTGTCTGACCGAATTGTTTGGCTTTTCAAGCTGAGCGCCCTGCTTGCCGCTACGGGTTGTGTCACAGGGCTCATGTTGTTGCTGACTCCTCAGTTGAGCGCAGTGCATTGGCTCGCATTGGGTCTTGTGGCACTGGTGGCCATGTCCTTGGCGGCATTCTGGGTGACCCAGGCGCAGGCTGAATCCCGGGCGGTGGCTGCCCGTGCCGTCAGCGCCCTGGAGTGGTTCGATGCCTACCCGCACGCACTTTTTCTTGTGAGCCATAACGGGCAGGTGGTCAAGGCCAATCCTGCGGCACAGGTGCTGTTGTCCAGCGGCACCACCCCCTTGTTGGGCAGTGCCATTTGGACACACTTCGGTGATGCCGAGGCGGTGCTCAGCGCGCTGGACAAGGCTAGGGCCCGCGGCGCAATCCATGACTGCGAATGTGCGCTGGTGGGTGCCGATGGCAGCGCTCGCGAGTGCAGTCTGAGCGCTGCGGTGGTGCCGAGTGAAGATGGCGGCCCGCGCAATCTATTGGTCACCTTGCATGACGGCAGCGCAACGCGGCGCGCCGAGCGGGCGGCGAGTGCGCAGGCCGTGATGGTTCGGGCCCTGCTGGATGCTGGGAGTGACCCTGTGCTGCTGACGAGTGCGCAGGGTCGCATCACCGACTGCAATGCAGCCACCTTGGAGATGTTTGGTCTCAGTCTGCAGGGCCTTCAGGATGCCCACTTCAGCACGCTGTTTGTCGACCCAGAGCAGGCTTCCCGACATCATGCACAGGCGCAGAACTCAGGGCAGGCCATCGAGGCCGCCATGGGATTACGCACCAGAGACGGTCAACGCAGAGACATCGTGTTGAAGGCGCAGGGCTGGCGCGACGCGCAGGGTGTGCTGACGGGAATATTCCTGAATCTGCGCGACGTGACCGAAGAGCGCCGTGCATCGGCCCTGCGCGATGAGAAGGAGCTCCGGCTGGCCGATGGACGCCTGCCGACTCCACCTGATCTGGCGTCAAGTTGCCGGTAGCGTTGTCATGCAAGGAGCGAGCCAGCAGCAAAAGGCTGTTGAGTGGCGTACGCAGTTCGTGCGACATGTTGGCCAGGAACTCTGACTTGTACTTGCTGGCCAGCGCCACCTCCTGCGCTTGAAGCACCAGCGTACGTCGCGCCTGCTCGGTTTCGTTGCGCTGCTGTTCCAGCTTCTCGTTCTGTTGCTGCAGTTCAGTGTTGGCCAGCTCTATCTCGGTCTGCTGGGCCTGAAGCTTTTGCTCCGAGGCCAGGAGCTCTGTGGTCTGCTCTTCCAGCTCGGAGTTGGTGGCCCGCAGTCGGTCCTGCTGCGCTTCCAGTTCAGAAGCCAGTTGCTGCGCTTTGGCCAGCGCTTCTGCAGCCACGGCTCTGGCAGTGGCGGCCGCCAGGGCTACAGTGATCATGGGAGCGGCCTGACGCAGGTACTCCATCGCGCCTTCGCCCAAGACCTTGATAGACGCCAGTTCGACAGCACCCTTGATCTCGCCTTCCAGCATCAACGGGGTCACATACAGGTGCCGAGCGTCGGCCTCACCCAACCCCGAAGCGATCTGCAGGTACCCCTCTGGCAGGTCAGACACGTGCACCTGCTTGCGCTCCAACACAGCCTGCCCCAGGATCCCATCTCCGGGCATGAACCGCACCGCATGCCCCTTGCGATGGGTGAACGCGTGGCTGGCCAGCAAGCTCAAGCCCTCGCCAGACTCCTCCCGCACGTAGAAAGCTCCCACCTGGGCACCTGCGTACTCGCTGAGTTCGGAGATGCACGAGCGCGAACGCTGGGACGAAGAAGACGCGGTGGCCGCGCTGGATGAGCTCGTGACCTAGAGCACAAACGAAGTGCGTCTTCCCTACGCGGCGGACGCGCTGGTCTCGATCGCGGCGTACGGTCGACCGAGTGACCCGCGCTATGCCGCTATCTGGCATACGTCGACGCGAGTGGGAGGTGAGCCGGCGCGGTTCATGACGGAATCTCAGCCGACAAACGAGCCGGAGGAAGCCAAGAACGTAGCAACGCTAGCTGAGTGGCAATACAGTATCTCACCAGTGCTGGTAACGGCCACCGGGGACTTGAGCAGCCACGGTGAGCTAGGCGTCGCAACAACATGGGTCGATGAGCTGCATGACCTGCCCGGGAAGGGCGGATCGGGCACTGTCCCCAGCAGCGAGGACTGGTGGCGGATACTCGTGCATTGTTGCTGAAGGAGCTTCTACCGCCGCCCGATGCAAGTGGTAATCAATCAACGGAGCCGGATGGCTGCAGCTCGCTCGACGTGGTCTGGTACACGCCGATCAAGCCAAACGGCGAACGCGGAAAGCCAATTCAGCGCTTCTTGGCAGTGGCCCGCGGCGATGACAAGACGCCGGACGACGTATTCGAGGCCTCCGCCACAAATCTGCAGCTGCGGATAGCTGATACTACGTTTGGAGTGATGGAAGCACCCATCATGGAGAAGGCACGCGGCAGTTATATGCGTTTGCACGCTGCGATCCCTACGCCCAGAATTAAGAGCGGCTATCGCACGACCATGATGCATATGAAGCGGGATACCTATGAAGCCTGGCCCGCTAACCTTGAGGAGGACTTCGCCTGCGGCACGATCACCGACGGGCCACTGCGGCGGAGTCAGCTGAACTCTAACTTTGACGAGCGCTACTACTCGCAGAAGCTCGTTCCACTTGAAGTCCGAGCAAACGGCGTTGGCAACGATATTCGCTTTTGCGTTACCTGAGCCAAGAAGCTCAAGCCGAAGACGCGCTACTTCAGGCTGTGGTCAGGTGCAGAAGACGCCCCTCCGCATATTAGGCTGAGCTTACAACAGCCCCAATCCCCGCGCAGCTTCAACCCGTTGCCCTTCCCCGAGTACAGTGAGGCGACCAACCAAAGGTTGTCAATCATGCGGGACGCCATTGAAGCCCGCATGCGCGACAAGAACATTAGCACTGCGCAACTCGCCATTGCCGTCAACGGCCGGCTCAAGCTCGTCTGGAGCCTCACGTACGGGGAAGCCGGCTGGACAATGACGCAGCCGCGCCACAAGTTCCGATTCGCCAGCTGTGCAAAAGTCTTAACCGCTCTTCGCGCAGTGACCTTGGGGGAGGACTTTCTGAAGCAGTCCTTGGTTTCGGCGCTGGGCTTGCCCTTGCCCATTCCGGCAAACCTTTCCCCGGAAGAATTTGAAAGCTGGAGCAACTTCTACGGCATCCGGGTCGAAGACTGTCTGCGCAACACAAGCGGGCTCACGAATAAGTACCAGGCTATCTTCAACGCGGCGTTTGAAGATGGACGGGCGCAGCTCCCGCTGGCTGCTGGGGACTTCACCTTGGCGTTCCAGAATGGCGCCGTACCGAAGTTGGAGGTGTTTCCTGCGCGCCAGACGGAGGGCTACTGCAACGTAGGCTTTATCGCTGTAGGAGAGGCTATCGGGGTGAATAAGTTCGGCAACCCAGGTCGCTACTTCGCTGCCATGAACGACTTCTGGCCGCTGGATAAAGATCTCGAGCTGGTGCGCATCGTCCCGGCAACCAAGGCTGATAGTTTCACATTTGGTGAAGTCCCAGTCCGCGCTCCCAAAGCGGTGCAGACTGACACGTACGTCGCAAAGACCGTCGTCACTGCCGCAGGCCAACCGCCGCCAGAATACGTATCTGGTGGCTATGGTCAGTCAGACGCCTCGGCCTTGGGACCCACCGGTGGCTTAAGCATGTCGGCTGCCACGCTGGTGAGGCTGCTGCAGACGATGCACCCGCAGGGGTCTCCATCGCCGCTGCAGGGGACTCGGCTCACGGTGGCGCAGCTCGAGCGCATGTACGCCAGGCAATCCGGCACAGTGGACCGCGTCAGCGATCAGGACGCAGTGACAAGCTCCGATCGCAGCCCGCGATGGGGGCTCGGCTTTCGTTCTCTCTTCCGAAACGGCTCACAGTTTAACTCTGCTCCAGACGAGGCCGAGGCTTCCTGGGGAGGAAACTTTACGACCGGACAGTCAGGCTACTCTCACACGACCTATCTCTCATCGACATCGGGTCCCACGCAATCCATGAGCATCGCTTTTGTGACCAACTGCGAACAGACACTGCAGGACTTTAACGATGCAATGGGCACCTGGGGCGGCGCTATCCGCGACCAAGCCAGGTCCATCTTTAATAATGGAGGCTGGGATAACGAGGTCGACTTGTTCTCAGTGCTCAACCTTGAGTAGGGGCTTACCTCTCTCCATTGGCCTGCTGCTCCAGGGTTGTGGCGGGGAGCTTCCCTTCCCCACTGAGACGGAGGAGACCGTCCCGATTGAGCCGCAAGGCCCTCAATGCCACTTACCCAAGGAGAATCCGGTTGTGGTGGACATCTCCGGGGAAGATGTTGGCTACCTTTACGCCTTGTTCTCCGACGGCACAGTTTGGTTTTGGGGCGAGGGCTACCCAACATTGCGGTATCTGCCATTTGCGGATGTGAACCATGAGCCATGCCTAACAAGCATTGATATGAACGCAAAGCATGCAGGGCTGTCGCACGAAAGCTCGATAACCCTTTTGCGGTTCTTCCCAGACAGTTTTACCTTTGATGACATCCCCCATACGATGAAGCTGCCCAACGGCGCGAAGCCGGTGGCGATTCAAGCGGACCGCGACTTCATCGCGTTGGACGATCAGGGAGGAGTGTGGGTACTTCTGCAGCGGGACCCGCCCGTCAACCAGCCAGCGACGGGCGAGTTTCGGCGGCTGGAGCTGCCAGGCCCAGCGGCCGCGATTGAGGCTGACGTGGGCTACTGCGCGCGCCTGACCAATGGCGAGGTGTGGTGCCTGGATAGTAACCCGGACCGAAATGGTCGGTTTGGAATGGGCGTTGATGTGGAGCTCCCGACCTTGACGCGGCTACCTATTGAAGGCGCCGTCGACTTCTTCCTTGGCTATTCAGACTCCTGTTGGCTGGACCAAGCGGGCGCACTGCGATGCGCTGGGGACAGCGTGCCCGACCCAGCGCTGACCGAGTGGGTGCAGCCAACCTACCACCTTATCCCTAACGTGCCGCCTTTTAAGCGAGTATGGCTCCGCCAGCAGGGCGGTGGTTGCGCCCTCGCAGAGGATGACGAGCTTTGGTGTTGGGGTGCGGACGTGTTTAACCTACTGCCGCCCAACCAGGCCCTCCCGCCGACCCCGGTAGGCCGCTTTCCCGGCCTCAGAGACGTCTCGATGAGGTTCTATACCACCTGTGTTTACGGGCCGACAATAAGGTGGTTTGCCAAGGCAGTAGCTCCGAAGACAACAGCTGCAGCCCTCCGGATGAAAACGGTTGGTGGACGATCACCTTTGGTGAGTGCGGCGGGGGAGGGCTTTAGTATGCATTGTAACCAGCCTTTCGAGGCCGAGACGGAGCTTGACCCCGGGGCTGACGATTCTGATTTTGATCGCGAGAACGAGCTCATTCCGCTGATCAAGCGAGCGACGTACAGCTTTGACGGCAGCGCCTCTTCCACCCAAACGTTGGTCCTGGCCGACGGGGTCGATGCCACACG
>CAITIQ010000123.1 GCA_903892415.1 uncultured delta proteobacterium
CCGGTGGCGTACCCGAAGTCGAAGCCGAGCCGAAGTCGGTCCTCGATGGCGCGGTAGGAGGCCTCCAACGCAAAGCCGAATTGTCGCAAGGCAAAGCCATCGTCGTCGGAGCCCGAGGCATTCGGATTGTCGAAGTTGGAACCACCGTTCGTGTCGGTGTTTTCGATCGAGCCCCACACGAGCGCGGCTTCCATACCGATGCGCAAACGCTCCCAGCGGAAGTCTCCCCACAGATCCGGCGTGATGGTCTCGTAGCCGCGCCGCACGAACGTCTCTGCAACTTCACGGGGGTTTGCGCCGATCTGCGCAGCCGAGGCCAGCGTCTGATTGCGATACACGCCGTAACCGCCAAAGTCGAACACGACATCACCACGCGCCAAGTCGAGTCGAGCTCGTTCGGGTGCGCGCTTGCGCACGATAGCGATGCCCCATTGATCGACGTCGTCGCTTTGCACGAGGTCATACGGCTTTGCGCCAAGATCGTAGCGGGCAGCGTTCAGCGATTGCGGGTCGCACTCTGGAGCGTCGGCAGCTTCAGTTGTACTGATCTTTCGTCGACAGCCGTAAAACGGGCCGCCAACGGCACCTTCATCGGCGAAGTCCCACATGCCCGTGAAGTAGATCTCAGCGGAGGGAATCCCGGTGGTGAAGCTGATGCGGTCCACCGTCGAGCCCCAGTCCTGATCGAAACCGTCTCCGCCGTTGTAGACCATGCCCAAACCCCAGTGGTTGGGCATGCGACCGAAGCGGAAGGTACCAACGGGCGAGATGTACTCGCCCCAAGCGCGCTTCACTACGATCGAGTCCGAGAGCGAGTTGATGCCGGCGGTTGGTGACCATTGGGTGGTCGCGAACGCGCCGATCGGCGTGTAGCCACCGCGCTGCCGCACGCCGTACCCGCCGTCACTTCCGTCTTGATTGACGTACCCTTCCGACGTCGACCCAAGCACCAGGTTGTCGAACAGATCAACCTCGGCAAACGCGCGAATGTTGTCGCTGATCGTAAGCACGGGCCGCACGCGCAAACGGATATTGGCACCACCTTGCGTCGACGCCGAGCACGCCTCCGGGTTCAACGGGTCATCGCCACATTGCACGACGGTGTTGCGCGCGTCGCCACCACCAACGAAGTCGTAGTCTTGTCCGGCGGGGCGCGGCCAAAGAGCCTGGCTGGGAGCATCCGAACGACCCAAGCCAAAGTCCACCATCAGCTCGCTGCGAACCCGCATGTAGCCGTGGATCTCAAAGGTGGGCCGGGACTTGGCAAACCAATCTTCAGCGAAGACTTGGTCGTAGGCGGTGTTCGGCGCGCCGTCTCCTTTGGGCGCCTCCTCTACTGCCGGAGCAGCAGGCTTCGGTGCGTCCCCCTGTTGCGCGAGGGCGGGAAACGCGGGCGCTGCCGCGCAGGCGAGCAGCAACGAGCAACAGCGAAAGCTGCGCAGCGGATGCGGACGCCCAGCGAGCCAGAGCGAGAAACGATGGCGAGAACTCACGGCCTGGTCCTCGCTCAATACAAGATGCCGAGGTACCACCGGAGAGTTTGGGCGGTGCTCAGATCGATGGGGTTGCCGGCGTCTTCGAAGTCTTGCTCTTCGCCGGGGAGGTAGCCGAGACCACCGAGCGGAAACATCACGCCGTACTCGAGCTGGGTGTAGAACCCGCCGGGCTTCTCCAGGTCATCGTTGAGAGCGCCGTCTTTGGCTTGGTAGTAGACCTTGAGGTTGATCTCGAGACCGAGGTCGGCAGAGTTACCCGGCGTTTGCACCGGCTCCGAAGCGCGGCTCCAGATGAGCGTTGCACCACCGCCGATGCGCTGACCGTCGAGGTCACGCGTGAAGTCGTACTCGACGCTCGGACGCAGGTAGTAGGCGCCTTGAATGCGCTGCAAGATGTTGCGAAAGAGAATCAGGTCGACGCGATAGTCCGGATGAAAACGGAAAGTCGAGAACGTCCGGTCTTGCGTGAGCTGAACGTCAAAACCTTCAGCAGGCGGCGCGAGCCCTTCCACATCACTGTCACCGGAGGCGAAGCCACCGCCGAGCATCACGCGCAGCTTGTCTTCAAACGCGCGGAACTCAGCCTGCGCTGTGAAACCGAACTGCTGGATCGCCCAGCCGTCATCCTCGTCCCCAGCGACGTTCGGGTTGTCGTAGTTGTTGCCACCGCGGATATCGGTGTTTTCGATCCCGCCCCACACCAGCGCTGCCTCTGCCTCGAAGCGGAACTTGTTGAACAGAAACTGGAACCACGCGTCGGGGATGAAGGCCTCGGCTTGGCGCCGATTGAGCCCTGTCGACACCTGGCTTGGCGTGGAACCGAGCGAGGCCTCGCCGTCGAGCGACTGCTGCCGGTAGACGCCGTAGATACCGCCGTTGAAGACGGGCAGCCCCTGAGCCAGATCCAACTTCTGCAGCTCGGCCTTGCGCCTTCGTGCAATCACGAAGCCCCACTGACCAACGTCATCACTTTGCGTGAGATCATAGGGCTGGCCCTGACGCTCGGAGATCAGCGCGCTGGTTGCGCCTTCATTGGCAAAGTCCCAGATACCAGCGAAGAACAGATCCCAATCCGGAATGCCGGTGGCAAACATCAAACGATCGGAGGTCGAACCGAAGTCGCTGTCGTAGCCGTCCCCCGAGTTGGCCAACATGCCGAGGCCCCAATGGCTCGGCATGCGGCCGAAACGCAGTTGCCCGAAGGGCGTCATGTACTCGCCCCAAACGCGCTTCACCACGATCGAATCAGTAAGCGAGTTCTGCCCAGCCGAAGGTGCCCACTGCGTGGTGGAGAACGCGCCGATCGGAGTGTAGCCACCTCGTTGACGCGCCTCGTAACCACCAGCCTCCCCCGGCTGGTTGACGTAGCCCTCGGGAGTGGAGCCAAGCACG
>CAITIQ010000124.1 GCA_903892415.1 uncultured delta proteobacterium
CCTCATGAGCGATCCGGTCTGCGATCGTCGGTGCATGGCGAAGGCACACAGTCACGAGTTCTGGGAGAGGTTGGTTCGTGAGGTCCGAGCTGGGGGGCGACAGGTCGACGTGGCGCGCCGTCACGGGGTGTCGACATCGAGGCTGAGCCAGTGGTGCCAGCGGACGAAGGCGGCGCAGCCGGAGAGCGTGACGTTGCTTCCGGTACAGAGCGTCATCGCGCGTACGCCGCGCCAGTTGGAGCTCGTCGTAGCTGGGGCGCGGGTGGTGTTCGAGGAGGGGGTGGACGCGGACTACGTGGCGGCTCTAGCGCGGGCGCTGCGCCCGTGAGGTTACTGCCGCCGGGGGTACGCGTGTTCGTGACGGCCACCCCCATCGACCTGCGACGGGGGCACGACGGGCTCGCCGCGCTCGTCCGCTCGCAATGGGGAGAGGAGCTGTTCGCAGGCCACCTGTTCGTCTTCCTCGGGCGCCGGTTCGACCGATGCAAGATCCTCTTCTGGGACCGCGGCGGCCTCGTCCTCTACTACAAGAGGCTCGAGCGCGGGCGGTTTCGCCCGCCCACCGTGACGGCCGACGGAACCGCGGTCGAGGTGGACACGACGGCGCTCGCGATGTTGCTCGACGGCATCGACCTGAAACAGGTACGGCGGCCCGACCTGTGGACCCCCGCGCTGGGTCATGGTCGACGCACGGAGGGGATCGACAAGACGATCGGGCTGTGATCAAAGCTAGTCGTTGGCTCCCGACGACGACGACCTCCACCACTGCCGATGGCGCGACGAAGCCGACAAGCTTCGTGACGAGGCGAAGCAACTCCGCGAGGAGGTCGAGCTGCTCCGACAGCAGTTTGCGAGCCTCGAGCGACGCGTGCTCGGACCCAAGAGCGAGAAGATGCCGGCCATCGAGGGCGAGGTCCGCAAGGCACGGCCCACGACCGCGGAGGACGCCAAGAGGCTCCGGCAGCAAAACCTGAAGGCGCGCGCGAGCCTGCCGACCGAGGTGGTGCCCGTCCCGGTGCCTGAGCCCGAGCGCACGTGCAAGGCGTGCGGTAAGTCCGACATGAAGCCGGTCGGCAATGGCACGCCGAGCGTGACCTACGTCTACATCGCGGCCCACTTTCGGCGCCGGATCTACCAGCGCGAGACCGTGGCCTGCTCGTGCGGCAAGTGCATCGTCACCGCGCCGTGCCCCGACAAGCTGGCCGACCGATCTCCCTACTCCGCGAGCTTCATCGCCGCATTGATCGTGCAGAAGTGCGAGGACGGCCTGCCCATCTACCGGATGGAGAAGCAGTTCGAGCGCCTGGGTATCCCGATGGCTCGCAGCACCATGACCGACTTGTTTCACCGAGGCGCCACGCTGCTGGCGCCGATCTCCGCTCGCATCCTGGCGCGTATCGCCGCGAGCGAGATCGTGTTCGCCGACGAGACGAGCATCAAGATGCAGTCGAGCGACAAGCGTGCGTTCGTGTGGACGTTCCTCGACGACCACTTCACCGGCTTCGTCTTCAGCCCCACGCGCAGCGGCAGTGTCCCGGTCACCGTGCTCGGGGAGAGCCAGGGCGAGCTGATGGCCGACCTCTACACCGGCTACAACGCCATCACCATGCCGGGTCGTCGGCGCCGCGCAGGGTGTCTCGCCCACGCCCGACGCAAGATCTTCGAGGCCAAGGACAACCCCGAGGCCCAGGAGGCTCTCGACCTCATCCGCGATGTCTACGTCGTCGAGCACGACGCGCGCGAGCTCGGCGTCGAGGGTAGTGTCACCCACCGCGCGATGCGCACCCTCCGCTCGCGGCCCCTCATGGCGCGGCTCTTGGTGTGGGCCCGGGCCCAGCGTCGGACCCATGGTCCCAAGACGCTGCTCGGTAAGGCTGCGGGCTACATCGTCCGTAATCGCAAGCCGCTCACTCGCTTCCTCTACGTCGCGAAGCTGCCGCCCGACAACAACCGCAGCGAGGCTGCACTTCGGCGCGTCGCCCTCGGGCGCAAGAACTTCCTCTTCGTCGGGCATGAAGAGCCCGGAGAGAACCTCGCCGGTCTCTTCACCGTGGTCGCCTCCTGCATCCAGAACGGCATCAACCCCGTCGACTACATCACCGACGTCCTCGAACGCGTCGCGACTCATCCCAACGCCGACATCGACGCGATTCTGCCGGATCGTTGGCGCCCCCCAGACTCTTCCTGAGTCCACCCTGGCCGACACGCCTCCTTGCCGGCGTCAACGGAGGGCGCCGCCGTCCTCGGCCGTACGGTTACACGATCGCGCGGCTGCGCGCGTCGAGCGCCGGGCGAGGAAGCCGGCTGCCGGCCGCGAGCCACCGTCTGAAAGGCCGCTGACCGTGATGCTGCAGGTTGGTCGCGCCTGCGTGCGCCCTCCGTACGATTTGACACTGATTTCACGTTCCCACGACACGGAATTCAGGCTGCTGGATCCATAACGGCTCGGTCGCGTCGTGCGACGAACCTAGGAGCTCCTGATGAACCGAAGCCTTCGAACGTCACTCGCCATTCTTTGCGCAGCGCTGATCCCCGCCTTTGCAAGCATGTCATGCAGCGACAACACCGAGTCGCAAGACCCGCCGGGCCCGAGCGTCGATCCGAGGTCGACCGTAGACGGGGAGAAGACGGCGAACCCGACGTACCTTGCCCGCGACGGCGTTGCGCTCGACACCTATGTCTACTTGCCAGCAGGGCCCGGACCGTACCCGACGCTCGTCGTGCGTACGCTCTACGGCGTACCCATCAGCCCGATCGGGGGATACGCGAGTGACGACGGTGCGGGGGACGACGACGACGATGCCGGGGACGACGACGACGATGACGACGGCGATGTGGGGGACGACGATGACGACCTTTCTCCGGAACAAGCGGCGCGTATCGGCTGGCCGCTGGTCACTGACTCGGGATATGCGCTCGTCATTCAGGTCACGCGCGGTCGTTTCCGTTCGGGCGGTGTTGACCGCAGCTGGCTCGATGATGGCTCCGATGGCTACGATCTCGTTGAATGGGTCGCTGCCCAGCCCTGGTCCGATGGAAAGATCGGCCTGTTCGGTGACTCGGCAACTGGCGCTTCGGCACTGCTCGCAGCCGCTGCGAATCCACCGAGTCTGGACGCTGTGTACGTTCAAGTAGCCCCGGGGAACGTGATGGGCGAGGACTTCTTGCCCGATGATGGCGCCGACAAGCTCGAGTCGCTGATGGTGCAGGGGGCGTCGATCGCGGTTGATGTGGGCGAGGAGCACCTCGCGGCGCGAGGCATCGGTCCGGGAGAGGTGGAGGCGCTGTTCGCGGACGTTCAGGAGTACTTGATGGCGCTGTTCGGGGGGCTCGAGGATCCTCTCGCGTCGCCCGAGTGGATGGCATTACCCGTCGCGCAGAGACCGAGCTTGAGTCGGCTGATGCCCTTTTGGGACGCTACCTTTTCCGAGGATCAATCGGCTTACCGCGGCGGTCTCGATGTCACGGGACGGATCCAGGTGCCGGTGTATGCCGTCACCGTTTGGCAAGACGTCTTCCTCAAGAGCAGCGTTCACCTGCATGAGGACCTTCAGGCTCGTGGCGTACCGTCGCGGTTGATGGTCTTGAACGGGACCCACTACGACATCGACGATCCCGCCATCTGGCCAAAGCGTGTCATGCTCGATTGGTTCGACCATCATCTTCGCAGTGTAGACAACGGGATCGAGGCCGGGCCGCCGGTTGAGTTTCAGGTGCAAGGCGCCGGCGCTGTACTCCAAGCCACTAGTGCGTGGCCCCCCCCGTCCTCGGCGCTCGAGCTCTACCTGGCGGCCGACGGTTCGTTGTCCTCCTCTGCTCCCGCCTCGAACGAGCCAGCCCGAGAGCTGGTGTACGATCCAGAGTTCCCGGTCCCCACACTCGGCGGTCTCAACCTTCTCGCTCCGTCTGGCATCAGCGACCATTCGGTGCTTTTCGAGCGCGGAGACGTCCTCACCTACGTGGGCGAACCCCTCGAGTCGGATGGCGTGCTCGCTGGACACATCACGGCGAGTCTGTATGTGGCGACAGATCGCGTGGACACCGACTTCATGATCAAGCTCCTCGACATCGATCCGACCGGCTCCGCTCACGCGATCGCCGAGGATCAGATCCGCTTGCGGAACCGCAACGGCCGGGCGTCGCCGTCGCTCGTGAACCCTGGAGAAGTCTTGGAGCTCGCCTACGACCTAGGCCCGTCGGCGCACTTGTTTCGTGCGGGCCATCGCGTCGGAGTGCTCATCACGTCATCCGACTTTCCTGCGTGGGACCGCAACACCAACACGGGGTTACCTTCGTGGGGCACCTCAGAAGTGCAGACCGCGGTTAACTCCGTGTTCAGCGACGCGGTTAGGCCAAGCAAGATCACCCTGCCTTGGAGCTCGGAGTTCAGGTGACACCGCGCCGAGGTCGGACGTCTTCGACGGCGAGCGGTCATGTCCGTAACCGCTGCATGACGCCCCCATTGGCGGCTGCCACCTGGCCCGTGAAGCTCGAGCCATGTCAGGACATTGGACGTGATCGACGACAACTACTTCTGCCGGTCGACGACAACTACTTCTGCCGGTTCGGAGCCGTCCTGACGGCGGCGACGTGAGAGGGTCTGGTCCACGGGTTCGGTCATGTGCCGAGCCGTGGAGCGGGGATGATCACGGACGAGCAGGTCAGATTGCTGAGGAAGACGATGTCCGACGGAGAGACCCAGGTAACAGCGGCGGCCATCGCCGGGATGAGCGAGCGGACGGCGCGCAAGTGGCAGAGCGGGCCGCTGCCGAGCACGACGAGGCAGCCGAGGAGGTGGCGCACGCGGCGCGATCCGTTCGAGGGCGTGTGGGAGGGCGAGGTCGTGCCGCTGCTCGAGCGCGACGACGAGGGCGTGCTCGACGCGACGACGGTCCTCGCCACGCTTCGCGAGCGTCACGGCGACGGGTTCGGGCCCGAGCAGCCTCGGACGCTGCAGCGCCGTCTCCGCGTGTGGCGGGCGCTGCACGGGCCTGGGCGTGAGGTTATGTTCGAGCAGGTGCACAAGGCGGGGCGCGAAGGTGCGTTCGACTTCACCGACTGCACTGAGCTCGGCGTCACCATCGGCGGCCGCGTCTTCGAGCACGTCCTCTTTCAGCTCGTGCTCAGCTTCAGCACGTGGCGGTTCGTCTGCCTGGCGTTCTCGGAGACGTACGAGGCGATGTTGCGCGGACTCCAGGCCGCGATGTTCGCCCTCGCACCTGCCTCCGGGCAAGACGTTCGAGTCTCTCGAAGACGCTCGTCTGCCACGACCGGTCGTCACCAAGCTGCGCGAGCTCGCCGAGGGCGACTTTCTCGAGCGCGCCGACAACGTCCTCTGCTTCGGCTTTCCGGGGCGAGGCAAGACCCACGCGGCCGCCGCACTCGCCACGTTCTGGTGAGCCGCGGGCACTCCGTCCTTTTTACGCCGACGTTCCGCCTGGTCCAGGAGCTTCTTGCCGCCAAGCGCGACCTCGCACTGCCCTGTGCGCTCCAGAAGCTCGACGCCTTCGAGTGCCTCATCCTCGACGACATCGGGTACGTCCAGCAGGCCGCCGAGGAGGTCGAGGTCCTCTTCACCCTCCTCGCCGAGCGCTACGAGAGACGGTCCCTCATCATCATGAGCAACCTCGTCTTTGGTGAGTGGGACCGCATCTTCAAGAACCCCATGACCATGCCTCGTCCACCACTCCGTGATCCTCGAGTTCAACAGACGGAGTCGCCGTGCCGACGAGGCCGAGGCACGCGCGCGCAGCACGAGCCCCACCGACCGCGACGCTCCCGAGCCGCCTACGAAGAAACGCTGAGACGGCGACAACTACGACCACGCTTCAACGACAACCACCAACGACAACTAGGACCGAGATGCGACCACTTCGATGCTGCAACGAACCCGGGATGTCGGCGTGCGGCGTCGGCACCCACCCACCAGGTGCCGACCGGCAGAAATAGTTGTCGTCGACCGGTAAGAATAGTTGACGTCCATCACCCGGCCTTCGCGACGGCGCCTACGTGCGTCAGCCGTCGCGTAACCCCCCACGATCCGCTCGCCCATCCCGCTGTGGCCTCGACATCGCGCCTACTCCAAGGCCGGGCCATGGGGTGTCATGCATGCAGCGCTTACTCATGCCCAGCGGACTGCTATGTTTGCGTCATGAGCGAAAGTGCACTGCTGAGTGGTCCGCTGCTCTTGGTGGAGGACGACGTCGATCTCGGGGTGACCGTCGAGGAGTACTTGCTTCGCCGCGGTTGGCCGGTGGTGTTCGCACCGAACGGTGCTCGTGCACTGGCGCTCTTGTTGGAGCGCCAGTTCTCCATGATGGTGCTCGACCATCGCATGCCTGGCCTGACCGGGCTCGATCTCTGTCGCAAGGTGCGCAAAGAGGTCGCGCCCGCCCTCCCGATCCTCATGATCACGGCCGCCGACGCGCTGGAAGACCGCCTCGCAGGGTTCGCAGCTGGTGTCGACGACTACCTCGTCAAGCCGTTTGCACTGCCGGAGCTGGGCGCGCGCATAGCGGCGCTGCTCCGGCGGGGCGACTTCGCAGTCAACACCGTCTCGACCCGCTTGGCGTACGGCGACCTCGTCATCGATCTCGCGACCCGCGTCGTGGAGCGGGCTGGACGCAGGCTGGAGCTCACCCGCATGGGGTTCTCGACGCTCGAGTTCCTGGTGCGGCGGGCTCCAGCGGTTGTTCGTCGAGAGGAACTCGAGCACTTCCTGTGGGCCGGCGAGACCCCAGGAAGCGACGCCCTACGGACGCACATCTACGCCCTACGGGCGGCGCTCGAGCCGCCTGGGACAATGCCCATGTTGCGAACTCACCGCGGTGTTGGTTACCAAATATTGCTGGAGTTCCGGTGAGACCCCTGCGCTCGGCGATGACGCTCCAGAGGCGGATTGCGCTTCACATCATCGTATTCGTGGCGCTGCTGCTTGCGCTGTTTTCCTTTGGCGCGTGGTGGGTCGTGACCGCGGTCGAGGACGAGGTTCTTGACCGCTACCTCTTGCGTACGTTGCCAGTGATGCAGCGCGATCCGAGCACCTCCGGATGGCTCGAAGAGCTGTCGACCGCGCAGGAGTTGCGGGAGCGCCTGGCGCTCGAGGAGGTCCCCGAGGAGCCAGGCTGGTTCACCGTGTTCGCCTCAGAAGACGGCAGGCGTGCACGCTGGGTGCGCGGCTGGAAGGATCGAGCGCACGTCTGGTGGTATGGTTTGGAGGTCGAGTATCGCGTTGCGGTGGAGACCCGCGAAGCGGGCACGGTGTGGACCATGGTGCACCTCGACGCGCTCGAATACACCGAAGCCCAGATACCCCGTCCCGAGCTGCTCGTGTTGGTGTTCGGCGCGCTCTCGTGGCTGATCGCGGTGCTGCTGAGCGCGCGCCTGGCTCGCTCCGCAATGGCTCCGGTCGTTTGCCTTACCCGCCGGCTCCGCAGCCACGCTGCGTCAGCCGAGCCGCTCGCTGCCACCTGCGCGGGAGACGAGGTAGGGGTGCTCGCGGGCGCGCTCGATGACGCACTGACTCGAGAACGCCAGGGGCTCGAGCGTGAGCGACGGTTCATCTCCGACTGCAGTCACGAGCTGCGAACACCGCTGACGATTTTCCGGGGTGCGCTCGCCTTGCTCGCGGAGGGCCCCGAAGACGCGGCGCGGCGAGCCGACCTCATCGCTCGCCTCGAGCGCAGCGTTGGACGACTCGAAGGCCTGAGCCACACGTTCCTGGTCATGGCGCGAGAGGGTCGTACGCGTAGCGTGCGTTCGCCTCAAGGTGTGGCGCAGCTCGTGAACGAGTGCATCGTAGAGCAACGGCTGCTCTTTCCCCAGCGCCAGCTCGAAGTGCGGGTGGCCATCGCTGACGACGTGAAGGTCGAGGGCCAGCGCGATGTTCTGCTCGTCCTCTTTCGAAACCTCTTGAGCAACGTCTTTCAGCACTCGACGACCGCGGCGCTGGACGTATCCTGGCGCGAGCAGCCGAGCGGCCATCTCCGCTTCGTGGAAGGGCCTACTACCGACAAGATCGAAGAACTCGCGAGCGACAAGACAGCGCCGCCCGTCTCGACGGGCTTCGGCATCGGGCTTCCGCTCGTCCGTCGATTGACGGGAGCGCAAGGGTGGCGCTTCGTCGAGGAGCGCACGGAGGCGGGGTCGCTGCTGCTCACGATCTGGTTCAACGAATGAGCGTGTGTAGATCGGTGATGCGGCGGTCGCGCGCGCTCCGCTCCCACCACTGTCCCGCCCTCCCGCGCGCGCCTGCCCCCGTCCCCCAGCCGCTTGGACAACGGCCTCGGCTCCTTCGTCGCTTCGGGCCGTTGCTCACAGCGCCCCCAGCCCCGACGGCGGCCGATCTTCGATCGCGATCGGAGAGCGACCCGGCGCCTCTTCCGTAAGCGCTGCATGACACCCCCATGGCGCGAGCACTCGGCCTTGGAGTAGGCGCGATATCGAGGCCACAGCGGGACGGGCGAGCGGATTGTGGGGGGGTTACGCGACGGCTGACGCACGTAGACGGGCTTCGCGCTGCTGGAGCGCACGTCGACGGCGGTGAAAGGCATCGAGGAACCGATCGCGCTCTGATATCGAGATGCTCGGCTAACTCGGTGCGCTGCTGAAAGGCGCGCCAGCCTCGAACCATCTCGGCGGCGGCCTCCACGGCATGCGCTGGGTCGACGAACACCGCCATGATCGCGTCGCCCATCGTCTTGACGA
Source organism: uncultured delta proteobacterium (assembly GCA_903892415.1). Classification (GTDB taxonomy): domain Bacteria; phylum Myxococcota_A; class Polyangia; order Polyangiales; family Polyangiaceae; genus Xiheicaenibacterium. Next base: position 8,707 of record CAITIQ010000124.1, read on the forward strand.
TGCTGCCACCACGCTCTTCGATGATGGCGCGACCAAAGCCGAAGGAGTCGGAGACGACGCCAAACGCTGCTGCGTCGCCGACGCGCGAATAGAGCGCAGTCGAGCCGCAAAGGTCGCTGAACAGCACCGTGACGCTCGCTACTTTTAGCGCCAAACCAGGGCGCAATGCGGCCGAGCCGAACAAGGCGCGAAACTCCGGCATGGTCGCGACGTCATGGGCGGTCGCCGCATTGAAGGCCCATTCGCTGCGCTCGAGCTTGAGGTGGCGCGTGGCGCCCTCGCGGTTCTCGACCACGATGCTGGCGTTGGGACGCACCTCGATCTGCGCTGGGGCAAGACCGGATTCGCTCAGGTCGAGCCGCGCCGAAGGCTCGCCCTCCGCGCTCACGAGCACCACCGTACTGGCACCTCCGCGGGCAAAGCCTCGGTAGCGGCCTGGCTCCTGAGGCGCGTTCACGCTGACCTCGCTGCCTTTTGCGACCACGACTTGCGCGAGCACGTGCGGCGTGAAGATTGGACCGGCCACACACATCGGACGATCGTCGATCGCACGAATGGCAGGGTGGGGGAGGAAGCGCGCCTCGACCGCGCGATCCAGGTCCACGCCAAAGCGAAGGTCACAGGCGTGACAATGTGCTTCCACCCCAACCTCCTCGAGACTCAGCAACTCTTGTGCGCTCGTCCTGCAGCTCGGGCAAAGCATGCTCCAGCGCAGTTCAAGCAGCGCCGCGGGCACAGCGTCGAGACACAGGCGCAAGAAGGCAATGCGATCAAGCTGCCAACGATCGGCCAACTCGAAGGGTCGAATCGCGGTGAGGTCGAACTCATCGGCGCTCGCGATATGGTCCACCAAGCGGTCGACGAGCCTCGGAGCATGTTTCTCCGACAGGGCCTTGCGCAGCCCTTCCAGTCGCTCGTTCACTGAGGCCGGTGCTGCAGCCTGCGGAGCCAGCGCCGAGCTCGAAAGCTCGCCATCGACCGCGCGGATGTAGCGCACCAACGGAGCGACGCCCATCGTCGTGGCGGCCCAAACGATCGGCCAGGCGAGCAGCAGGCGAGGCGTCGCCTCGACGCGCACCGAGACCCGCGAGCCCGACCCTTCGTCGGCGAAGTCGTAGCGCGTTCTGACGGTTCGCCCCGGTCCACCGCGTAGCACGCGGTAGAAGGAGAAGAAGCGATCTTGCTCCCACTCGAAGGGATGCTCCTCATAGCTGACCGGCACGCCGCCGAGCTTGCCGCGAATCAAGAAGCGCGCGCCGTCTGCTCCTTCGATCGCGGTGGCCTCGAGGTGCGGGTTGCCGATCGCTCGATTGAGCCGCGCGGTGTCGATCAGC
>CAITIQ010000125.1 GCA_903892415.1 uncultured delta proteobacterium
GCCCATACACGGGTCGAGCGCGCGGATCGCGGCCGCGGACTTTGGCCAGCCATCGAAGGTTCCGGCCGCAGGACGCCACGCGCCTTCGTCGGACTTGAGGAAGCGTAGGTAGTTCCACGGACAACCCGGCATCGACACGGCCTGTCGCAGCTCAGCCTCGCTCGTGGCGGTTGTTGCCAGATGCGGATTCGCAGCGAGCTGCTTCCCGGCCCACCACGCACCAAGCGTGTTGTCGAGCAGGAAGTCCACCATGTAGTCCTCGGTGAACAGCTGCGTGACCGGCGAGATCTCGTCGGCGCCGATCTTGTTGCCGCTCGCGTTGACCTCGTCCTTCTTGTCCGCCTGCCAGAACTGGTAGACCCAGCCAAGGGAGTCGGAAGCGCAGAAGATCTCCGCCGGCAGCTCGCCGACGATTCGCTCCAGCGCCGTCCTCGCGTTCGCAGGAAGCGTGACGCGAAGGGCCGGATCGTCCTGGCGGAAGATCTGCGGGAGGGAGACCTGCGCGAAGGTCGCCGCGAGATCCCACGGGTCCTTGCCCTCATCGCGGGCGAGTTCTTGGCATTCCTCCAGCGTGACCGACGCACCCAGGCTCGGGTGCATCAGCAGGCCGTTCTCCGCCAGGAACCGCGCGAAGAGCATGCGGTGCCAGTGCTCGAACGCCACTTCGTGAGCAAGGCGATCGACCGACTGCGTGCCGCGCTTTGCATCCAACGCATCGCCAAGCTGGCGCCCGTGGGCGCGCAGTGCGTTGCGCAGCTTGCGTGCGTCGGCATCCATGTGCCCGAAGGGCTCATGATGATCGACTGCAAGTGCGCGAAGCGACTCACGTGCGCCGGCTTCCGCTTCTCGCCGCGCGTTGAGCACGGCTCGAGCGAGAAGTTTGCGATGGTCTGCCGAGAGACTGTTGCCTGCCATGATCGACTCCGCGCGTATCAACCGAGGATGACAGGCCCTTGCTTGATCGCCTCGAGCAATTCGGCCTTGCGGGCAGAGACCCACGCTTCGACTTCGCTCTCCGTGGAGAGCGTGGCTGGCTTGATCGGCATATGACGCGCCTTGGGCTCGAGCAACTTCACTGCTTCTCCAAGCGCCTTGGCGACACCTGCCTTCGCGACCGTGGCCAAATGACCGCGCGCCTCCAAAGAGGCGGAGTCGAGGGCCACTGTCAACTCTTCGTCCGTTCCAACCGCCGGCTTTGACGGTGGCACAAGCCCGTTCACAGCCAGGATCGTTGAGCGCTGCCCTTCGTTGAGTTGCGCCCAGGATGCGTTCGCATTCAGGGTTCCGATCGCCTCTGCTACCTGGGTGTCATGGGCGCTGTGCATTGCCTGCACTCGGGCGCGCAGCACAGCAGCAATCTGCTGCCCGATCGGCGCTACCGGATCGGGTTCCGCGAGCAGCAGTCGGTTTTGCTCGATCGCCTCCAGCTGCGCAATTGCATCGGAAAGCTCGGGCAGACCCCTTCCGTGCGCAGCCAGCCGCTTGACGCGATCCCACTGCGGTTGACGCTGCGCAATCTGCGCCGCGCTCTTCTCGCAGTGGTTCCAGAATCCCTTGATCGCTTCAGCGTGCTCGGCGACCCCCACCAGCAGCTCGGCCCCAGACTTGGTCGACAGCTCTTGGAGGATGGCGAGATTGGTGGCCTCTGGCGCCGGAGCTGGGCCACCGGCTGATTTCGCCAGGGTCTCCAAGGCGCGCAATGCTTCGACGATCTTGGATTCTTCCTCTCCAGGCTTCGCGTTGCACTTGAAGTGCGTGCACACACCACGCACTGCGATCTTCTGCGCCGCGGTCACGACCGTCTGTTCGCGCTTGAACTCAGCTGTCGGGACATTGGTTTGGTCGAGCTGACCCGGTGCAAGCGGATTGCCGTTCCGCGTGGCACGGATGAACCCGGATCGATGCATCGCGATGAGTGCCGCATCGGTTGCATCGTTTGGCCACCCGAACGGGGCCGCAGACAGCTCCTTGCGGATCTTGTTGCCCGTTGCGCCATTGCCCATCACCCTCAGGACTTCGCGCGAAACCGGGTGGTCCTCAACCGCGCCCGTATGGCCA
>CAITIQ010000126.1 GCA_903892415.1 uncultured delta proteobacterium
CCTTTTGGGTATCGCCTCCGAGCGCAGTCAGCAGCACGCAGAGGAAACCGCGGACTTGGTGACGCAGATGGATCCAGCCTTTTTCTCGGCGCTGACCGTCACCGTGGTGCCGAATACGCCGCTGGCGACGCTGCAAGCGAAGGGACGTTTTGCTGTGCCGCCGCAGGACCAACTACTGCGCGAGCTCGCGACGATGATCGATTTGGCGCGCCCGACCTCGGCCGTGTTCCGCACCAATCACGCCAGCAACTACCTGCCGCTCGCCGGTCGCTTGCCCGAGGATCGAGCCAAGTTGCTCTCGTTTTGCGAGCAGGCGCTGCAAGGGCGTATTCGGCTGCGGCCCGAGTGGGCTCGCGGCCTTTAGCCGCGCACTCACGGACTTTTGAAGGCAAACGCTGCGGGTACGCCGAGCTCCAAATCGCCTTTGGGCGTGAAGATCTCGAGCAGCGCCCCGCGCCGATCGGCCGCGCCCAAACGCAGCGTGCCATCCGGCAAGATCAGCGTGAAGGCGGCCTCGGCGACGGGTTGATCAGCGCCGTCGGGGACGACGAACACGAGCAGCGGGACGCGAGTGCCGTCGTCTGCAAACTTCCACGGCTCGCGCAGGGCGCGCTCGCAGGCGTTGCTCACACGGGCGACGGTGTCTTCACGACTGCACACCGCGAGCGCCGCGCGGGTGCTTGGGTCTTGGCTCTGCGAGAGCAAGCGCACGAGCGCGACGCGGGCGAGTTCATCCGACTCGGCGGGTAACATCGCAGCGAGCTCCTTCGGCTCGCAGCTGTGGCCGGCCAAGGTCAAGCCGGCAGCGGCGTTCGCTCGCACGTAGGCGGAGGCGTGTTTGAGCGTCGAACAGAGCGGCGCTGCGAGCGTTTTTTCGGCGCTGCGCGCTGCAACACGCCCAAGGCTCGCGGCGGCGTTGGAGGCCACGCTGACGTCGCGATCGGCGAGCAGCGTCGTCAGCTCGGCGACCTCGGCTTTGCTGGCCACGAAACCGAGCGACCAAGCGGCGTTGGCCCGCACCATCGCTGAGGAGTCGGCGGCGAGCTTTTTCAGCAGCGGCAAACCCCGCTCGGCCTGGCCGGCGAGCACCTCGGCGAGCTTCTGACGGTCCCCTTGCGCGCCGCCCTCGAGCTGGCTGAGTTCTGCGAGGCCGGCGGGATTGAGGCCCAGGCCTTCGAAGATGGCGTCGCGAGCGCTGGCCGGCGCTTGCACGATCTTTTCGCGCGCGTCGCGCAGCGTAGGAGCGTCTTTCGTCCTGGCGAGGACGCCGGAAAGAGCGATGCCAACGGCTGCGCGATCCTCCTCGTCCGAGCGGATCAATCGGTCGATCAGGATGGGGGCGATCTCCCCTCGCCCGACCTGCTTGAGCGATTTGGCGGCGTCCATGCGCACGCTGCCGAACTCATCCGAGAGCGCGGCCAAGAGCGCGTCATCGATGGCTTTGGAGCCCTGGCCGAGCTCGCCCAGCGCCTGCACCGCAGAGCGACGCACCGAGAGGTTCTTGGCCGAAGCGAGCGGCACGATGCGGCCTTCCACGCGCGGAGAGCCGGACTTCCCGAGCAGCTCGGTCAGCAGCAGGCGCTCCTCGGGCGAGGTGCCAGCGGCATCGAGGGACTGCAAGGCCGGCTCAACCACGCGACCGTCTGCGCCGTTCTGATCGAGGATGGCGATGGCCACACGCAAGGCGCTGAGACGCACCTCGGGGGAGCTGGCCTCGAGCGCCTCGAGCACCGCTGGGAGCGCCGCACTCGACGGCAGCTGCTCGAGCGCTTTGAGCGTCTCCAACGTGGGGACCACGCCCCGACGCAATGAAGCGACCAAGATCGGCACAGCCGTGAGATCGCCGATTTGGCCGAGGGCCTGCGTGGCCAACACACCGACGTTGGCGCTGGGGTTGGACTGCAAGGCGGCGCCGATCGCTTGCACTGCGCCGGGGCCAACCGAAACCAACGCCTCTCGTGCAGGCGAGCGACCGGTCTCGAGCCGATCGAAGGCGAGAGCCTGAACGATGCCTTGCAAGGCTTGCGGCGAGCCGATGCGAGCCAGGCTGCGCAGGGCGGCGCGTCGTAACGCGAGCACCGGCTCGGTAGCAGGCCCGCTGTTCGCGCCGAGGCCGGCCGACGTCGTCGCCAGCGGCAACAGCGCCGCGATCGCGTCATCACCGCCGACGCGACCGAGCGCGAGCGCCGCCTCCACACGCACGTCGGAAGAGCCATCCGAAAGCGCCAACATCAGCGCGCTGACCGACTTTGGATCGGCCAGCTCACCGAGCGCTCGCGCGACCCGTTTGCGGACCAGCGGGACCGCGTCCTGAATGCGGCCGACCAGCGGCAACACAGCGCGACGGTCTGCGAGCCGACCCAGCGCGGCGACGACCTCGGCGCGCACCTCGGGGCTCGGATCATCGAGGTGGCCGAGCAAGAGCGTCGCCGCCTCTTCACCAGTGGCCCGCGCGAGCGCGAGCACGGCGGCCATGCGCACCTCTTCGGAGGAGTCCGAGAGCACGCGACCGAGCGCGGTAACGGCCTTCGCCGTCGGCGCCGAGCGGATGGCCTCGCAGGCGGCGAGCCGCACTCGGACGTCCGGATCGACAAGCCAATCCGCGACGATATCGGTCGCCTCCGGCCATTTCAGTCGGCCAGCGGCGCGCGCCGCGGCCACGCGCACGCCGGAGTCTTCATCCGCGAGCGCCTTAAGTAGCAGCGGTTTGGCCAGCGGCGCTGGCAGCGCGCGTATCTGCTGGATCGCGAGTTCGCGCTGTTCCGGGTCGCTGGAAGCGAGCAACTCTGCCGCTCGATCGGGGGCGTTGGGCCAGACGAAGGCGTGGGCCTGCTGCGGCTGCACCAGCGCCGAACCGAGCAGGAGCGAACCAACGAGCCAGGAACTGAGCAAAAACTTGCAGCGTTGCACGAGAGTTCAACGTAGCGGGAACACGAGGTTGCCGGTAGACGTCTCATCGACATGAAACGAACTTCGAGGTTGCGAGCGCCCACGGTTTTCCTGCTTGCTGCAAGCCTTGCCCTGGGTTGCGCTACCACCTCGAAGGGGACCGACCAAGAGGCCACCAGCGGCGCGCGGCCGAGCCCGGACTCCGCGCAAGCCGCGGCCCAGCCCGCTTCACAGGCATCGCAAAAGAGCCCAGCGAGCGCGGACCCGCTGCCGAGCGCCTCGGCGGAGCGCACCAAAGAGAACGCCTCGCGCAAGTTCTCCGAGCTCGTGGACGGGCTTTCGGAAAAGGACGAGTACTTCTTCTCCGACAACCTGATCTCGAACGAGACCAGCTACATGCAGACGGCCTCGGCGCTCGACGCCCACAAAGACCCGACAGGCGTTTATCTCGGCGTCGGGCCCGAGCAGAATTTCTCGTACATCGCGCTGACGCGGCCCTCGCTCGCCTTCGTCGTCGACATTCGGCGCGCCAACATGTTGCTGCATCTGTTGTATCGCGCGGCCTTCGAGCAGGCCGGCTCACGCGCTGAGTTCGTCTCGGTGCTGCTCGGCCACAGCTTTGACCCGGCGCAGAAAGAGGCTGCGAGCGACGGCGTGGCCCGCGTGCTCGAGCTGGGAGCGAAGGGCGCCGCCTCCGAAGAGAGCTTCAAGGCCGCCCACCTTGCGTTGATGACGCGGGTCGAGGGCTACGGCGTGAGCCTCTCTACCGCCGACAAGGAGACGCTCAAGAAGACGCATCGCGCCTTCTTCGAGGACCAACTGGCGCTCCGTTTCGAGCTGAAGGAGAAGAACGGCCGCAGCTATCCGACGCTCAAAGAGCTGTTCACCACCACCAGCCCGGACGGCAAACTCGGCGGCTTCTTGGCCACGGATGAGTCCTTCCAGTTCATCAAGTCGATGCAAACGCAAGGTCGCATCATCCCGCTCGTCGGCGACTTCGCCGGGGACAAGGCGTTGCCCGAGCTCGCCGCCTACCTGAAGGCGGAGGGCAAAACGGTTCACACCTTCTACGTCTCCAACGTCGAGCAATACCTACTCGAGCCCAAGGTTTGGAAGAACTGGGTGCGCAACGTAAAGGCCCTACCGAAGGACGATAGCAGCCTGTTCGTGCGTGCTTACCTGGACCAAGGCCGCAAGCACCCGAAGCAGATGAAGGGCCATCGCACGGCCACCGTGCACAGCAAGATGGTCGACTTCGAAACGAGCTTTGGAGACAAGCCCACGACCACCTTCTGGGCGCTGTGCACCGAGAAGATGGTGGCTCCCTGAGCTAGTGAAGGCGCTGAGCTAGGCGCACTGTCTAGGCGCGCGGGGGCGCGTAGAAGTCCACGACCGGCACCGGCTCATGCAGGCGCGCGAGGACCTGAGTGCGTGCGCCCTGGATGTCGCCGCCGATTTGGAAGTTGGTTGCGGGGTCCATTTGGATCTCCACGGCGTCGACGAAGAAGTCGAACAAGGCCTCCGGGTTCTGATATTCGCCGCGCCAAATCGCTGGGAAGTTCTTGACGAAGAGCACGCTGGAGATGGTGGAGACGCGCAGTTGCATCTTGCCTTCGCGCTCGGCGGCCCACGGAAACATGCGAAAACCGAAGCCGTAATAGGGGATGGTCGAGAGGCAGGCGATGGTCGCCGGCCCCTCGTACATGACCTCCCCGTTGGCGAAGGAGCCCGGCCTCACGCGACCAGCGTCCCCGATGCGAAACGCCTCTCCACCGCGGTTGATGATGCGGCAATGGGGCGCGCTTTTGAGCAAGTACGAGGGGATTGTGCGGGTCGTTGCGGCGATGGCGTAGGAGACGATGCCCGGCGCGATGCGCGCGAGCGGACCCTTCGCCAAGAAGCCTTTGGTTACGCCGTAGTCGTGGAGCACGTTGGCATCGATGCCGAAGCCGCAGAACGGCGAGAGCGTGTTCTCCACCTCGACCAGCGGTAGCGGCCGACTGCCAGCGTCGCTTTTGAGGCGCGCGAGGTCCGCCGAAAGTGCGCCAGCGGCGCGTTTGCCACCGCCGGTCTTACTGGCCCCGACCACCCACGCGAGGCTGTTGCCGGTGCCCAGCCGCAACAGCCCGAAGCGCGGATACGGGATGCCGCGGGCCTTTGCTTCGCGCACGACGGCGGTGACGACGACGGTGAAGGTACCGTCTCCGCCGCCGGTAAGGATCGTGTCGTAGCCGCGATCCAGAAGGGTTTTCGCGATGCTGGCGCTGTCTTCGATCCGCCGCGAGACGTACAAATCGCCGCTATCGAGGATCTCGTCCAAGGTTGCGATCACCTCGCTGGTAACGCTTTTGGCGTTGCCGTTGACGACGACGGCTACTTTGCTGGCGTTTCCAGGCGGCACCCCGGTTGGTCGTTTGGCGCCGTTTTCCTGAGGTTCACGAAGGGAATCCATGCCTGCAGCCTAGTCGAAGCCAAGCTCTTTCACATGAATGCGAAATGGCATTTCCGTCCCATGCATTTCTTTGCTAAGCGAGGCCAGGGTCGGCCCGTGGGAGCGGGGCGCCAACGAAACCCGCGAGAGCGAGCACCGGATAGACATGGCCAAGGCAAAAACTGCAAAACCCGCTAAAAAAGCGTCTCCGGCTGCACCCAAGGCTGCAGCGAAGAGTGCCGGCAAGGCTAAGAAGGGCGACGCGGACTCCAAGCGGGCCGCAGACAAGAAGGGGGATGACGCCAAGGCCCCCTTGAACCCCAAGCGCAAGCTTGGGCTTCGCGGTGCAGCACCGTGGGCAGCACGTCACGCAGCCAAACACGCAGCCGAGGCGCGTGCCAGAGCAGCTGAGCCGGCCCCCCCGGGCAGCGCCCGCGCAACCATTCGGACGCCCAACGGCGCCGAGGAGATCAAGCAAAAGATCGCCGATCTCCACAACCAGACCCAGAAGATCCGCGCGCTGCGCAAGCGCATGGACAAGGGCTTTTACGAAATTGGTCAGGTCCTCGCGGACATCCAAGCTCGTGAGCTGTTCATCTCCAAGGGCTTCGGCTCCTTTGAAGCGTTCCTCGAGCGCGAGATCGATCTCGGCAAGCTTACCTGCTTCAAGCTGATGAAGGTCCCGTCGATCTTCCAGAAAGAGGCCGCTCTCGATTTCGGGATGGACCGGGTTTTCTCGGCCGTCTCCGCGCTCGAAGGCGAGCTGATTCCGAAGGCGATTCCCTCGGCTCCGGGCTCCAAGCCGGGCCTGCCGATGAAGCCGCCCTCGCGTCTCGTCGGCTGAACGACGTTTCGCTGGGTGCGCCAGCGGCTGATGATGAGCTTTCTGCCAAGGCAGAAAGCTCATCGTCGTTTTGTGCGCAACCACGACGGCACTGCGACCAGCGTCTCCCGACGCGGGAGGGCGGACTACGGCGCGCAGCCTTCTTCCGGCGCAAACGGGCTTTCATGAAAGCTCGACCCGCACGACCGCACCGCCGTCATGCGCCGGCAGAACGAAGAGCGGCTGGGTCGATTCGAATAGCTGCAGCTGGCCGCGCTGATCGCCGATCGCGACCCGCTTGCAGTCGGGCGTCGCGCCGATCGAACG
>CAITIQ010000127.1 GCA_903892415.1 uncultured delta proteobacterium
CCGAGGGCGCAGGTCCGTGCCAGGTGCTGGTCTCTCGACCGCAACGGGGCACGCTAGGCACTCCTCGGGAATTCGCCACGACACTGGGAGCAGGAGTAAACCCATCCCCAGCTGAAAGAAACGGTACAGGGCACGGGCACGGCTGGACGAGATCGAGCGATAGAAACGAGAAGGCCGATGACTCGCATTGTAGATCCGCACCTCTTCTCATTGGCACTTAGCCCTTCGATAGGTGGCTACTTGATAGGGCTTCAGCGTGGTCGAGAGTTCGCCGTCGGTGATCAGCTCGCCGGTGAGGGAGTCGGTGAGAGCGCCTTCTCCGGCCAGCACGATGGGCTGATCTTGGTTGGTTGGATTGACGACTAGCCAATAGCTCGCCGCCTCGTCAGCGTGGGCTCTCACGCGGATCTTCGCGTTGCCGACATCGCCCGCGACGCGCGGCAACGCCAAGGTACCCGAGAGTTTGCGCAGCTCGCCCGCGACTTCGGTCACCGCTTGCCACAGGCTCTGATCCGGGTCATCGAGCGTGAGCGCGCTCTGCCCATACCAGAATACCCCCTCGGCACCAGCGGCTACCACGGTAAAGGCATTGACCCTTACCTCCTCGGGCGTCGGTCGACGTCCCGTCGAAGTCGGGATCTCAATGCCCATATCGGCATATCCAAAGCCTTGGATCACGGCGATCGGCTTGGCCTTGGGCGCAGCGGCGAGACCGTCTTCTACGACCTGCGCCGAGACGCCGAAGTCCTCCGTGAGGTCGACTGCGTAGTAGTCAAAGCCGTAGATGTCGGCAGATTTGGTGGTCACCTCTACCCCCTCCTCCCAGCGCTCGAGCACCTGCTTTTCGAGCTCGGGCTCGAAGCCGAAGTAGGGTACGAAATACGGGATCGGCGCCTCGACCAACATTACTGGCGCGGATACCACTGCGCGCGCCCCCTCCGCGAGCACCGCGACATTCTCGAGGCGGAAGTCATTATTGGGATCGGCATCGAGCGAGCTTGATGCATAGTTATTGGCCGGCTCGTCCTGGAGATAGACGCTAGCGAGCAAGCTCTCATCGCCCCCGAGGCAGCTCGTCACAAAGCCCTGGATACGCTCGCTCACCAGCGCCGAATCCAGCGGGTCGGAGGGCGCGACCTCGGGTACCAACAGATAGCCCGGTAATACGGTCTTCATACGCGAGCTGGCCGTCCAGGGGTTACGGCTCCCCAAGCACGAAAGCTCATCGGAGACGCCGGTCGCCGAGGGCGGCAGAAAGTAGGTTAGCTCTTCGGTGCCGGCGCCCGACTCACTGGTCAAGAACACAGGGACGAACTGATTGAAGCCCTGATCGGCCAAACGATTGAAGCCAACTTCAAAGTCCGGCGCTGCTGCCGAACCAAAGGTGCCCTGCGGTACCCCAGCGAGCCCCAAGATGAAGCCTTCATCCGGAGGTGGCAACGCGAGCTGCTCACAGCTCGGCGCCGTATCTTCGGCCGCATCACAAGCGAGGAGGAAGGTGAACCCGGTAGCAAAAGCAACCCGACGTAGGCTGAGCATGCTTCCCGTAGAGCATGCACCGTGCCGGCTCCACAAACGCGGAAAAGCCAGGAAAATCCTGGCTTCTTGCGCATCAATCGGCAGCACGACGTCGCTTGCAGGCGACGCGTCGCCTGCAAGCGACAGGGACCGTCAACTACGGAGTAGCGCCGTCACACTCTGCACCTTGGCAGGAAACGCTCTCGATCGGCCCGCCCTCGATACGCTCCTTCAACCAGGTCGTCAGCTTCACACCGTTGGCCTCAACGGTATAGAAGTTGTCGTACGGGAGGATGCAGTGCTGCTCGCCGGGGGCGGTGAACGCGGCGAAGTTCTCGGCGCGGCCCTCGATGTTGGCGATCGACGCCGTCATCTCCGCGGTCCACTCGTCAATCGGCCCGCCGCCCATGGCCTGGTAGTAGAAGTACTGGTTCTCGTCGCGGATCGTGTTGTACTGACTCATCGACTGCTGGGGGAAGTGGTTGGCGATACCCGCATAAAGGTCGGGCAGCGTCTTGCCCTCGATGTCTACTTCAGCCGGGTTGAGCTCGGGAATGAAGGCCGGGAACGCGCCCTCTGCATTCCAGGACGGGAAGCTCTCTTGGAAGAACTGCTCGGTGATGATGCCAGCGCCGCTGTCCCCGAATTGAAAGACCTGCGAATCGGGGTAGTGGTCCATCACGTGGGCGGACCACATGGCGGAGCCGTAGCTGCCCGCGCTGCAACCGGTGACCATAATCTGCTCGGGGGCGCTGAAGTTGTCATACACCCAATCCAATACGGCGCGCGAGTTGACAGCGCCCTTGTGATTGATGGTGATCTCGTTGGCCTCACCTTCATTGTAGACGGTGACCGAATCCCCCCAATGAATGTCCCCAGTGCAATAGGGGATGATGACGTGATACCAGTCGGCGAACGGGTTCTCGGGGTTGTCATGGTCATAATAGCCGGTGGGCACCCCGCCCTCGATTCGCTCGCGCACGCTCTCGACCGAGTCCTCGAAGATCGCGTCGGCGACGCTGCAGGTGAAGGCATTCCAGCAGGCGCCACCACCGATGAAGTCGATTACGACCTTGTTGGTTTTACCGGGCAGTACCCAATAGGCGTATTCACTGCCGCGCGAGCAGATGGTCTCGCCGCCGGGTTTGAACTCGTTCCAGCCCGGCTCCAAGTCGGGCACTTGAGCGCCGCCCCCAGAACCACCGTTACCGCCCGCCCCGCCTGAGCCTCCTGCCGCGCCAGCGGCGCCGGAACCGCCGGAACCACCGCCCCCCGTTGATTCACTGCTGTCACAGGCGACGGCAGCCAACGAGGAGACGACGATGAGGCTCAGATACCAAGGGGAATTAGCTCGCATCCGAAGATGCTAGCAAAGAATGCCAGGCTGCGTCGGGCGAACCGCGGTTACGGCTTGGGGTGAGCCTGGAAAAACGCGAGCACCTCGGCGCCCCAATTGAACGCGTTGGGCGGGTTGCACTTGAAGGTGAATAGCTGACCGGAGGCTGTGCCCGGGTCCTCGCTGCCTGGATAACAATGTCCGCCGAGCGCCGATACACCGCCGTAGCCATGCTCGACGAACTCCAAGAGCGCGTTGCCCTCTCCGCTATAACGCGTCCGCTTCGGCCCGCCCGGCGGAGGCGCTCCACCCAAGAAATCAACCTCGCCCTCGAGCGTAAGATCGAGCACGTCAATCACCGCATCTCGAGCAGCGAGCGCCTGCGGAAAGGGCACTAGATTGTCGAATTGGCCGTGCATGAAGAGGATGGGGACCGTCGCGCTGGGCGCAGTCCCCGTGCGGAAGCACTGCTCGTCCTGGCTCAGCCCGAAGGCGGCGGGCGCGACGCTGGCAAATACCTCGGAGTGATTGCACAACATGCGCCAGGTCATGTCGCCGCCCTGCGAAAAGCCGGTAAAGTGCACACGCTTGGGGTCGATCGAATAGCCAGCGATCGCCTGCTCCAAGAAGCCGAACACCTCGGCGTCGTCCTCTGCGGCGGCCCACGCGGCGGCCGGCGGAGCCGGCGTGGCGTTCGGTTGGACGACCACGTAGCCGGCCTCGCGGCCGCGCTGCGCGAGGCCGGTATTGGCCTCCTGCATTGGCCCGCTCATGGTGAGGCCGTGCACATCGAAGATGAGCCCGCAGCCTTGGGCCGGGCAGGCCTCGGGGATCGCTACATCGTAGGTGAGCGGGCCGCAGCTAACCACGCGCCGTTCGGTCGGGCTCACGTCGTCGATGCAGCCGCTTGCGCCCCCAGCAGCTGAGCCTCCATTCGCGGCACCGCCACTCGCTGAGCCACCGCTCGCCGAGCCACCAGCGCCGCCGGTGCTCGAGCCAGCGCCGCTGTTTTGCCCGCCGCTGCTGCTGGCGGCTCCAGCGGCTCCAGCGCCTCCGCCGCCGTCGCTGGTCGCGCTGTCATCGCCGCAAGCAACCAAGAATACGAGGACTAATCCGAACCTGCGCATGGCTCAGGCTCACGCCCTTTTTGGGGCGAAGCAAGCCTTCACGCAAAGCCGCACGATCGGCGGGAAGTTCGCCCGCGACGCCGCGGTGCGCTAAGGCACAGGGATGGCACGCGGGCGCTCAGCCACAATGCTCGGTTGGGCGCTCTTTCTGCTCCCAGCGTGCATGCATTACGTCACCGTATTACCGCCAAGCGAGCCCTCGGCCGACCCAGCACAAGAGGCCGCTACCGCGGAGGGCGGCGCTGCCCCGACACCGAGCAGCACCGCCGGCGCCCCCGCAACCAGCGCTGGGCCCGCGGCTCCGGCAGAGGGCCCAGCGAGCGCGCCCACCGTCGCGCCTGAGCTTCTCGCCCGGATGACCTTTCGCGGGGAGATGCCCACGGTCACCAGCCTCAACGATCCTGCGGCGCAAAACGCCAATGCTTCTAGCTCGTATTGTCGCAAAGAGGTGGAGCGTAGAAAGCTCGCGGTCACTCGCGTCAAGAGCGCTGCGAAAGGCATCTCCGACACGGTGCGGATCAGCGGCGCCTTCAATGAAGTAAAGCTCGTCGTCCCCGAGGGCAAACACGGCATGCTCGATTGTCGTTTAGCGTTGGCGCTCGACGACTTCACCAAGGTCTTGCACGAGTTCGGCATCGTTTCGCTGCAGATCGATAACTTCTATCGACCGAACGCCAAGCTCCCCGGCCAAAAGAAGGACAGCCAACATGCGCACGGGCTGGCCATCGATCTAACCGTGCTGAAGACCGCGGACGGCCGCACCTTCACCCCCGCCGATTGGGGCGCGAGCATCGGTGAGGTAGCGTGCGGTCCGGAGGCGGTGATGAGCGAGCCCAGTGAAGCGCGCGTCGATTTGCGCAACCTCTTCTGTGAGGTAGGCCGGCGGCGCATCTTTCATACGGTGTTATCGCCGAGCTTCAACGCCGCTCATCAATCGCACTTCCACCTCGACATCAAACGCGACGCGAAACACGCTTCGGTTCGCTGAAGCCGGCTCGCTCAGCCAGAGGCTGCGATCAGCTCCGCGAGCTCGGAGAAGGCGTCAATGCGAGCGTCCCACTCTTGGAGCGAGCCAAAGCCGTAGCTCGCGTACACGAATTTTACTGCATTATCGCGCGCCGCTGTGCGGTCCCCATCGGTGTCCCCGACGTACCAAGGCGCGGTTAGCCCATTGCGCTGGATGACGCTGCGCAGGTTCTCCGATTTGCTGGCCTTGGTGCGGCCCCAACACTCGAAGTCGCGCACGCAGCCAGCGAGCCCACTCTGCGCGAGGAAGATTTCGATGTAGCCCGCTTGGCAGTTGCTGACGATGAACAGCGGCAGACGCTGGGCGAGCTCGGTCATCAGCGAGACGACGTCGGGGTAGAGCCGCCCGCCGTGCTCGGCGATCGCCGCGTTGTCCTCCTCCTCGGTCAGCGTGGAGAGCGCGTCTACCTGGGCCTCATCCAGCGACTCGAACGCTCGGCGAATGCACTCTCGGTGAGCGAGCCCACACACGCGCCGCAGGTCCTCCTCGCCGACCGCTCGAACCTCGTAACCGAGCTTCTTAGCGGCCTGGTTCCAGGCCTGGGCGCAGACGGCGTTGGTGTCCCACAGCGTACCGTCGAGATCGAAGATCAGCCCATCGGGGGCAGTCAGAGCGGGGGGCATCGGTCCTCAGAGCGTCATTCTTTGTCGTCGGTCATATCGACCTTCATCCCGCTCTCCACCACACGGCGGTAGAGCGTGGCGCGGCCAATACCCAGTAATTTTGCGGCGCTCGCGATATGACCGTTGGTCTGCGCGAGAGCCGCTTGAATCGCCATGTTCTCGAGCTCTTTGAGCTGCAACGTGGGAAGGCCGCGCGTGCGTAGCGACGGAACAGGCTCGGTCTCCTCGGGGATGGGCGGAAGCACCGGCAACTGCATCGCAGGCGACAAATCCTTGAGCGCGATCTCGTCCCCGGGGCAGGTCAACATGGCGCGGTGAACCACGTTCTGCAGCTCGCGAATGTTGCCCGACCAGCGGTGAGCGGCCAGCGCATCGAGCGCCTCTTTGGAGATACGCGTCACGTCCCGCCCCACGTCATCTTTGAACATACGTAGGAAGTGCGCGATCAAACGCGGCAAGTCATCAAGCCGGTCGCGCAGCGGCGGGACCTCGATCGGGTAGACCATCAGTCGGAAGTAAAGGTCCTCGCGAAAGGCGCCTTTGCGTACGAGCGACTCGAGATCGCGATGGGTGGCTGCCACCAGCCGAACGTTGGTTGGGATGTCGCCGGTGCCGCCTACGCGGCGAATGCTCTTCTCCTGAATGGCGCGCAGCAATTTTACTTGGGTGGCTAAGCTCATATCCCCGAGCTCATCGAGGAAGAGCGTCCCGCCCTCGGCCTGCTCGAAGCGACCGCGATGGGTATTGGCGGCTCCGGTGAAGGCGCCTTTCTCGTGGCCGAACAGCTCCGATTCTTGGAGGTGGTCGGGGATCGACGCGCAGTTGATGGCCACGAACGGACCTTTACGGCGCCGACCGTCATTGTGGATGGTGCGCGCGACGAGCTCTTTGCCTGTGCCGCTCTCACCCAAGATGCATACCGCTACATCGCTATCAACCACGCGGCGCACCGTCTCGAGCATCTGCCGCACCGCGATGCTCTCACCGACGATCAAAGACTTTCCGCGCGCCGAGTCGAGCTCGCGCAAGAGTTCGGCGACGCGACGAGAGAGCTGCCGGCGATCGAGCGCACGGCCGAGAGCGAGCTTCAGTCGCTCGCCGTCGATCGGCTTGGAGACGAAGTCGTAGGCACCAGCTCGCATCGCATCGACCACGCTCTCGATGTCGCTCTGGGCGGTCACCACGATGATCGGCACGTCGGGAGCGGCGGCGCGCAGATGCGGCAACACCTCCATCCCGCCCATGTCCCCGGCCGCGAGGCCGAGATCCAGACAGACGGCGTCGAAGCCCTCAGCGCCTTGCTTCACGATATCGGCGCCGCGCTCGAACTCCTCGACCGTTACGCCCTCACGCTGAATGCGCAAACGTACGATTCTGCGAATCGCCGGATCATCATCAACGACGGCTACCCGCAGCCCCTGCGGGTTGTCAGAATTGGAGTCCACGTCTCCCCCTCCCTGCGACGACGGTACTCGTGCTCACGGCTTCGCCAATTCGGCTTCACACGCGGCGGTATCCACTTGCCCTTCGATCCACGAAGAGAAACAGATGTACCCCGGCGAGGTTTGCAGAAACACGCGACCACCCTTGTGCGCTTCATCGAGCAGCGGCTTGCGCACGACGCTTAGGCTCGTCACTTCAGCCTCACCGGCGACCACGCTGGTCATGGCCTCCGGCTCGAGCCCGCACACCGAGAGCCGATTCGCATCACGTTCATCCGCCGAGGTTCCCTGCTCTCCGACCACGTCAGGAGCGAAGAGACGCGCCCCATTGCGCCCGTAGAAACGCAGCGGGCGCGACGGGTCACCGTGGCAGTCGAGCGTGCCGCAGCGTTGCTCGAGCACCTGCGAGACGATGGGAAACTCCTCATCGGAGGGACAGCTGAAATCCGTCGCCTCAGCGTCAGCGCTGGATACGCACGACGGGAGCGAACAAGCCACGAGCAGCCCGACTAAACTTTTGAGTTTCACTTCAGTTCCCCGTCCCGTTGGGGCCACCTGGGCAGTTGGGGGCAACGGCGAACGCCGGCTCTGGCTGCGCGTCCGCACAATAAACCTGGCCAGGACTAGTCTGCGTTGGCCCGCCCTTTTCATGGCAGGAGGCACAGCCACCGTCACGGTTGATGCGCGTTTGCATTACAGAGCGCCGCTTGCTGCCGTCTGGCAGGGTGCACTCGATCTCTGCGCGCAGCGGGAAGACGGGCTGCCACTGCGCGTCGTCGATGAAGAAGTTGCCGGCACAATTGGTCGGCACCGAGATGGTGTCACCCGTCGCGTCGGTCAAGGTCACCACGACGCTCTGTACTGGTATATCCGCATCGGGCGTGGCGAAGACGGTGCCGCCTGCGGCGAACAATGGGGCCTTGTAGCCTCCATGGCACAACAGGCACGGCTGGCCGTAGCGGTGATGCTCACCCTCCTCCAAGCCGTCCACCTCAGGCCCGAGCTCGGCGATCTGCTCATCCTCCACCGGACTCATGCAACCAACGGCCAAGGACGCAGCCCAAAGTAGGCACAGAACCCGTGCCGTAATCGTTCGCGTAGCCATCACTCGGTCTCCACGTCGAAGGTCACAGCCCCGAAGCCGCCCAGACGATCTTGGATGAACAGGTGGTCGAGAAAGCGGGTGTAAACGGCATCTGCCGAGAGGGTCACGCCCACCCGATTCGACATGAAACGAATACCGCCGCCTAACGAGGCAGCGAGGAAGGGCCCGAGTTCACGATCCCCCACCCGCAAACCGGGAGCGCGCAGCCCCTGGGCCGTTTCTTCCATCTCGTAGGCTCGGTTCCAGAAGGAAACGCCCTTTTGCGCGTGAAAGCGCGCATGTGGCCAAAGCCGAATTGAATCACCAACATCGACGGGCAGCGTGAAGTCGGTCGTCGTCGCCATCAACCACCAGCTGTCCATATAGAGCCGCTCTTCCACGCGCACAGTGGCGTTGTCGAAGCGGTGCGCCACGAGCGCAGAGCCCGCGTAACGCTGTCTCGCGTCAGGCGAGTTCTCGGCAACGCGCACGCTGGTACGAGCTGCGTCTACCTCGGCGGCGCTGGCGCCGTTGCTGACCGTGGTCCCGGCCGCGAAGGTTGGTAGATAGCGATACGGTTTCTCCTGGTCGCCGAACTCCAGCACCGCGGTGAGCCCAGGCACGAAGATGGTGGACTTGTTCACCACGAAGGTGACCGAAGCCGCGGCCGCGTGCCGCATCAACTCGAGCGAATAGACCGATAGCGGGGTGCCACGTCGAGCCGCTACGTCATAACCAAACGAGTAGCTGAGCGCCGGCGTAACCGTCTTTTCCAGCGTATCGATCGAGAAGCTGAGCGTGCCCGAACCTGCGTAGTAATCACTCTCGACCGACGCGGCTGCGGCTGCACCGAGCGTGACGTCCCCCACTTTGAAATGGCCGTTCAGCGTGGGCACATAGCGAACGTCGGTCCACTTGGGAGAGGCGGTGGCGACGATATCGGCCGAGGCGGCCGTGACCACGTCCACCAGGAAGTCACCGCCAAAACCCCAGCCGGAGGTGACCGAAGAGACGTCCACACCGACGCCAGGCGTGAGCACGCCGGTCGCGTCGGTATCGAGGTAGCCCGACGCCTCAGCATCGAATTTGACGCGCACGTCATCCGCGCGAGCTTGGGTTGGCAGGGCGAGCAGCCCCAGCGCGACTGCCGCCGCACAACAGAAGGACCTCATTGGGGACAAACCTCGGAACAGCCGCTGCTCAGGCACGTGCGCAGAGAGGCGACGGCACCATTGGCCTCATCACACTCGGCAGCGCAGGCGCCTAGGCCGTTCATTTGAATGCACTGCACACAGGCCAAACAATCAGCATCGCCCGAGCACGTGAGCACCTGACCGCAGCAGGCTTCTTTGGCGCAGCTAACGCAGGCACCGTCGTCGGGACTCGTGGTGCATACCGGAGGCGCGGGCGCTCCGCACAAGAGCCAATCTTCAACTAGCTTGCGATCCGCCTCGAGCAGCAGCCCCGACGAAGGAGGCATCGGAAAGCCGCCGCCCGGGGTTGCGTGGAGGTTGCAGTGAATCCAGCTGCTGAGCGACTCATTGCCACCGGTGGCCGGATCATCGGCGATCACATAGGGCGTGCCGACCGAGCCGCGCACGCCCAAAAGCTCGTCGTAAAAGCGCTCCGCGTCGTCCAGCGGAAGGAAGATGCCGTCCGAGGCGTTCGCTTCTTGGCCGTGACAACCCGTGGACGAGCAGTTGCCTTTGGCAGGGTCGTTGAAGACCGCCAAGACCTCGTAGAAGGAAGGGCAAACAGCGGGCTTTTCTCCCACCGGCGCGGCACAAGCCGCCTCGCTCACCAGCGGGCCTTCACCCTTGCCTGCGTAGATACAGTCGGTGGTCTCCGGATCTGTCTCGTCGGGGGTGCAATGGGAGTCACGGGTGTTGTTGGCGCAGCTCGCTGCGGCCAATGCGCCGAGACCAACCAAAAGGACACAAAACTGGGCACTCTTCATAAGACGCTTTGCCCGCGTTCGGGCAACGGGCGCAGCCTAGCAGACCTCGCCACAATGACTCGCGCCAAGTCGAGAGTCGGTAGAAGCACGGCATTCCCTTTGGACGCTCCGTTGGAACAGTGAGTGCGCGCCTGTCGTACGATCAGCTTAGTTGGCCCAGTCGGGCCGGCTGAGGCATCCCCGTCGCTCGTCATGGTGAACACCAAGTTCACAGGGTTCGCCCTCCTAAGCTGCACCGTCTTGCTGCTCGCAGGCTGCTCGAAGAGCAACGCCGCGAAGCTCGAGCTGGACCAACACGCGAGTATGCTCGCAGAGGTGATCGCGCCTGTGCTCGAGGATCCGGCGCCCGAGCTGAAGAAGGTCGTCCCCGAAGCGCCACCAACTCCGCCGTGGGCCCCGGCCGATCCGTCCTTCAGTTACGTGCTCGAGATCGATCACGGGATCCGCAACGACGAGGGCGGTAAGGGCGCGTTCTTGGCGCCGCGTGCTCACGGCAAACACAACGGGGTCGACTTCCTCGCTGAAAAGGGCGCCAAACTGCTCTCAGCGTGCAACGGCAAGGCCAAAGCCGACAAACGCGGCGGCTACGGCAACGTGGTGCAGGTCGTTTGCAAACTGCCCGACGCGCTCGGCGGCGATGAGGGCCTTCATGCTTCGTTCTTCTATGCCCACCTCGACAAGGTGAATGTGCCCAAGAAATGGACCGCCATCCACGCTGGCGACAAGCTGGGCACCGTCGGCAAGTCCGGAAATGCCGCGGGTCCCAAGATCAAACCGCACTTGCACTTGGAGGTGATCATTCGCGGCAGCGAAGAAGACGCCATGCTCGAACGCCACTCCGGCGTGGTGCCGGAGGCCGCTGAGGCGGCCAATCGCTTCTTCGAGTTGCTCGACGAAAGCTGCCTCAAGCCCGCGCATTTCACCAGCTCGCGCGAGGTGCGGCGCGAACGACGAGTCGACCCTTTTGCGCTGCTCATGTGCGCCTCCAAGCCGAAGCCGAAGCTCACCACGCCTGAAAATCAGGAGTTGGCGGCGGCGCAGATCCGCTGGAGCCAGGTGTACAAAGCCCAAGGCTTCAACGTCGATGAAGGCCCGCGGCTGGCTGCGCCGCGCAACTGAAACTTTGGTTCAGAGCGTCTGCATGAAGGGCTCGGCCTTCGCGGCGTCAGCGTGGCCTTGCTTGATCAGCGTCTCGGCGTAACCACCGTCGAACAAGAGGAAGCTGGCGGCATCACCGGTGGTGCCGGTGTCGTCTTGGAACAACGCACGCAGCACGCGCGCAAAGGAAAAGGGCCCCGCGCCTTTGGCGCTGCCGAGGTGTTGGGCCGCGAGCGCGCCGAGATCCTTCGACGGCTGGACGTGCGCAAAGCGTACGGTGCGGTAGGAAGGCCGCCCTTTGGCGACCATCGCCGCGCGAATGGCGCTGAGCGCATCGGCGGGCAGCGTCTCTTCGATGCTGGCGATCCAGTCGTTGATGCGCCGCATGCGGTCGAGATCGTAACCAATGCGATCGAGAAACACCGAGTCGAGAACCTTACCGACGATCTGCCCGAAGCCTGCGAAGGAGCCTTGCGGCGCGTCGGTATGGGCGTCCTCAACCGCGCGCACGCTGATGATCAACAGCGATTCGGCCCCGAGCGCGAGCGCCGGTGACAGCGGTGTGTTGTAGCGAACGCCGCCGTCGATGAACCAACGGCCGGCCACCGCAACGGGCGGAAACAGGATCGGAATCGCTGCCGAGGCGAGCACGTGCAGCGGCCCCAAGAGCACCCGTTCGGCTTGCGGAGCGTCCTCTCCACGTGGCCAGCGGCCCTGAATGTGATCGGCATGATCGACGAAGAACACCGTCTTGCCGGTGCCGATGTCGGTGGCTGCAAAGCCTACGGCGTCGAGCCGCCCGGAGCGCACGACGCGCCGCAAACCCCGCCAATCGGTGCGCTCGGCGACGATGCGAGTGATGCCATCCACGCTCAAGAGCCCGACGGGCGGGCTCGTCACCGGTCGGCCGATCAGGCGCTTCCCGCCGGTCGCCAAGAGTTCGCTCATGCCGCGTTTGTCGATGCCGACGAGCTGATCGATCTCGAGCGAACGCCAGATGTCTGCGAGCTCGGCCACCGCCGCGACGGTCACGCCGCGGGAAGCCATAAACGCTGCGTTGACGGCGCCGACGCTGGTTCCGGTCACCACGCGAATGCGATCGAGAAGCTTGGGATGATGTTCGGCCAGGTAGGTCAATACGCCGACTTCATAAGCGCCGCGTGCGCCGCCGCCCGAAAGCACGAGCCCGATAGAACCACTCATAAGCTGAGCCGAGAGTACGCGGGTTTGGGCGCTAGCGGAGCCCCAACGTCAGCGAGCGGCGGCGGGCGTGCGAGCAAAGATCAGCGCGTAGCTGCGCGGCGCCGTCTCAATCAGCAGATTGACCTCGCTGTTCTCCTCTGGCTGGTACGCCGGGTACCACGGGAGCGCCTGCCAGGAGCTGTTGTCTTTGATGAACTCGGGGACGATCAAATCAAGCTCGAGGTAGCGATTGCTCGCGAGGCGCTCCAGCTCGGCGGCGAAGCTCCATTGTTCACGCCCTGCTTTGGGGACGCGGTCATTGTGCATCGCGCCGCCGTAGGTGAGCACCATCTTCGGCGGGCTGCTCTTTTGCGCGAGGGCGAACTGCTTCTTCACTTTGTCCTGCATGCTGACGGTGATCATGTCGAGCATCTTGAGCACCGCGTCCTCACCGGCGTTCTTGATGGTCTCGACCTCGCTGCAGCTGGGCCGCAAGATGTAGGGCGTGATGCCGGCCTCTTTGCTGGCTTGGCCGAGCTTGACGAACTCGTTCGGGTTCTCCTCTGCCTGGTTCTTGGTCACTTCCTTCTGCTGCTGGGCGACCTTTGCTTCGGTCTTTTTGTCGCAGGAACCATCGGGGATCCAAAGCTCGAGCACCATCGCTGAGGCGTTCCCGCGAAACAGGCCGAGCAGCTGCTCGGTGAAGCGCGCCGTGGTGGATGGAACTTTGGGATCACCTTTTTGCGCGTGGCTCTCGCCCAGCGCGACGATTAGCGGCTTCTCTTTGGTGAGCACGTGCTCAACCGCCTCGCGCGCCGAGCCGAACGGCGTGCAGGTGAAGCTGCCGCAGGCGAACGCTGCACCGGGTTTGCGCTTCACCGATGGTGCGGCCGCCGAGGCCGAAACAGCGGCGGAAGCGCCGCTCGGCGACGCATTGGGCGAAGAGCCTTGCCCTGCGCTGGTCTGCGCTGAACTTGTTTGGGCTGAACTGGTTTGGGCAGAGCTGCCGCCTGGCGTACTTGGCGCCGATGCTGTGCAACCAAGCAGACCAACGAGCCCAGCGCCCAACCAAGCTTTCATAGCCAAAACCCCGCGTGCAAACCGAGCGTGAGCCCGTGCGCCGAAAATTCACCGACGAACCCTTGGTAACCGAGGCTGCCACCCAGCGTCACACTGCGACCGAGCCGCTTGTCCAAGGTGAGGCCCGCATCCAACGTGAAGGTATGCCCCACCTCGACGTCGTTGAGCAGGGCGCCATAACCGAAATGCGCATAGACGCTGGGCTCGACGATGGTGGTGAGCCCAGCGCGAAAGCCCGCTGTTGCGCGCGCGCTCGCAGCCAGTTCTCCGGGATAAAACGCTCCGGTCAAGGTCAGCTCCGGCATCAACAGAATGGGATAGGTATCGAGCGAATAGCCAAAGGTGAGCCCAAGGCCGGGACCACCGAAGATCTCCCGGCCGTAGACATCCTCGCCGAACAGGAGTTCCCCGCGCGGCTCAACCTCGAGCTTGGGCTCGGCCTGCGCCATGGTTGGAAGACCGAGACTCACTGTTGCAGCAAGACCCCAAAACACTCTTTTCATGAAGCTCTCACCGCAGACATCCTAGTCGATCGTAGGGCCCTCGGTTGCCAGCTTGTGCAGTTGGGTGGGTGCGCTATGACGCGCCGATGATTCGGGTCACAGGCCCCTACGAGCTCATCCCGGGCGTCCCCCCGAAACGAAACGTGCGCATC
Organism: uncultured delta proteobacterium; assembly: GCA_903892415.1. Taxonomy (GTDB): domain Bacteria; phylum Myxococcota_A; class Polyangia; order Polyangiales; family Polyangiaceae; genus Xiheicaenibacterium. Next base: position 14,130 of record CAITIQ010000127.1, read on the forward strand.
TACGTTCCGAAGCGCGCGCCTCAACGAGAGCGGCCGTTCTTGCTCCTGTTCGACGGTCAAAACGTTTTCGACGATGCGCCCAGCTTCGCCGGCGGCTGGCACGCACACCTGGCCGTGGAACGGCTGGCTCGCAACGTCCCGGCCCCGGTGGTCATCGGCGTCGATCACGGCAACGAGCATCGCATCCGCGAGCTCTCGCCTTTCGCCTTTGGACCGCACAGCGGCGAAGCGGAGGGCTTCCTTCATTGGCTGAGCAGCTGGCTATTGCCGAAGTTGCGCCGCGAACTCGCGTTGAGCGAAAACCCGCGGCACGCGATCGTGGGCGGCTCTTCGATGGGAGGCTTGGCCAGCCTGTACTCCGCCTTGCGTTTGCCCGACGTCTTTGGCGGCGCGATTTCGATGTCGCCGTCGCTATTCGTGGGCAACGGAGCGCTTTTCGATTGGGTGAAGCAGCACAACGCCCCGGCGGGCAGTCGCATCTACCTCGACGCGGGGGCGCACGAAGCGGGTGGACGCATGCTCGCTTCAGCGCAGCGGATGGCGGAGCTGCTGCAGGCTGGAGGCCGCTGCGAGCTGAAATTCCGCGCCGATCCGCAGGGTCATCACCGCGAATCCTCCTGGCGCAGAAGACTGCTACCCGCCTTGCGGTTCCACTTCGGCACCAGCCGCAAGCGCCGCTAAGCTTGTGCGGTGAGTGAATTCATCTATCGCATAAGGCCGACTCGCCTCGAGATGTTGAAGAGCGGGCCCACGCCCGAAGAGGCCGAGGCAACGCAAGATCACTTTGCCTACGTCAACGCGGAGGTGCGCGCAGGAACGGTGCTCATGGCCGGCCGCACCTTGACCGTGGACGAGGAGACCTTCGGCATCGTGATCTTCAAGGCCGAGGATGAAGCGGCGGCGCGCAGCTTCATGGAGCAGGACCCGGCCGTTTTGGCCGGCGTGATGTCCGCGGCTTTGTTTCCTTTTCGAGTGGCGCTTTTGGCGGAGAACTGGGACCGCTGAGCGAGTCGAGAGGCGCTGGGCACTCCCGGCGCAACTTGCACGCGCCACAGCGGCGGCCCGACCAAATCGCGTCGAACTCCGATTGCAACGCGTCGAGCAGCACGTCGTCGGAGGTGGCAAAGCCCGCCTCGAAGTTGCGCCGTTCATCGGCTTTGGCCCCGAGCCCAGCCCCGGTGAAATTGGCCGACCCGAGGTAGAGGAAGGCGCCGTCTACAGCGATCATCTTCAGGTGGACCCGCGGGCATTGGCGCAGCGCCGCTGCGGCCGATTTACCGAGCTTGGGACGCAAAGCGCGCGAAGGCGTACCAGCGTGAAGGATGCGCACGTCGACGCCGCGCGCGCGCATCGCGCCGAGCTCGTCGAAAAGCGATTCGTAGCGGCCAGCCGCGCGCGCCCGCGTGCCGACGCGAGCCTCGACGTGGACGTCTTTGAGGTTGGCGGTGGAGATCCAAACGCTGGTGCGCGCGCCACGCACGGCCTGTAGCACCACGTCGACGTGCGCGCGGCCCATGATCAGGGAGACCTTTGCATCGCGCGGCGCCCACTCGGTCATGGCGTCACGGTGCCTGACTTCACCGCCGAACGCGAGAGTTAGGCTATGGAGGGAAGGCCATGCAGGAACGCCTCACCGATCTCGAGATTCGCTACGCCCATCAGTCCAGGCTGCTGGACCAGCTCTCCGACGTGCTCTTCGAGCAACAACGCACGCTGCAATCCCTGGAGAAACGCGTGCGCGAGTTGGAGTCGAGCTTGCACGAGGAGGAGAAGCCCAACGAGAAGCCGCCGCACTATTGATGAGGGCGAAGCGCGCAGGAATAGGCTGGTAGCGCCCTGATATTGGAGGCGGCGCACTGCGTGGTAGCCTGCTCACGAATGCGCCATTTGCACCTCGCGTTGGTTCTGCTCGCGACGACCTTGCTCCACTGCGGATCGGACAAAGCCAAGAGCGGTAGCAAAGAGGACGACGACGAGGAGGATGAACCGCGCAAGAGACGGCCAGTGGCTTCGGCCAGCGCGACCAGCTCGGTCGCGGTCACGCGCCCCTCGGCAGCTCCCTCCCCTGTGCCGGTGCCGATCGAGCCGCCGCCAGCCCCGGCCGCGCCGAGCTTCAAGATCGACAAGACGGAGTACCAGCAAGGGGACTCGATCCTCGTAACGTTCAATACCAACTTGGTCGCGCCGGCCGGGGAGCAATATTGGATTACGCTGGTCAAGCCGGAGGCCGCCGAGAGCGAGTTCGCCAAGTGGAAGTACCTGCCGCCCAACGCAACGAGCTTCAATCTCACCGCCGAGGACGCGGGCGACTTTGAGGTCCGGCTACACGACCTCTACCCCAAGTACAAGCAAGGCCGCGTGCTGGCGCGCCAGCGAATCAAGGTCGTCAAAGCGGTCGCTGCGCCCGCCGGCCCCTACGTTCCGAGCACCGGCTTCTGCAGCTCCGACGGCGAATGTCGCGCCGGCTACTATTGTGGCCAACAGGGCAATTGTTTCCCGCGGGAAGCACCGAAGAAGACTAGCTGCGCGCTCGGTAAGTCGTATTGGGGGCCGTGCGAACGGACCGGTTGCCAGGCGGGCTACACCTGCTCCGACCGGGACCGCGGCGGGGACGGCAACTGCTACTGCAACAAATAGCCGGGATAACTATTTAGCGGGCTTGGGCTTGGCCGGCTTTGCCGGCTTCTTCTCAGGCTTGGGCAAGTCGGCGTTCTTGCAGCAGCGGAAGCCGGTTGAGTAGTCGTGATAGCTGGGCTCGTGGGCCACGGTGATGAAGGAGCAGCCTGGCCCGTGCTCGCTGGTGGTGCTGAAGAAGCCGCCCATGAAGATGCCGTTGCCTTCACGCCAGGGTTGCTTGCGCCGCTCCACGTCCTCTTTGTCGAGCGTATCCATCAGGTCCTGGTCCACCGTGCCGCTGACCCACTCATGCAGGTTGCCGACGGCGTCATACACACCTTGCTCATTGACGCACTCACTGTAGGAGCCGCCCGGCGAGAGGTAGTCGGGCGTCTTGTTGAGCTCGGGGCTGTTGAAGTGCTCGTCGTACTTCATCCCGCCGTTGGGCTTTTTAAATAGCTTTGTAAGCAGATGCAGCTTGCCGGTATTGCACTTACTGCGTACGCCCTTGTGGCCGTACGGGTAGAGCGAGAAGCCTTTGCCGCGGCAGGCGCGGATCCACTCACCGCGCGTGCACAGCCGCTTGCCTGCGGCTTCGCAGGCGCCTTGGGACTCGACGCGGCTGATGTAGCCCTGCGGGAAGGCGCCTTTGCGATTGGCGGCAACGTAGCGAACGCCCTTCTCCGGACGCTCGTAATAGGGGTGGTCGACGTGGGTGCCATCCGCCTGTTGCCGCTGCAAAAAGCCTTCATACGGATCCACGCACACCCGGCCGACCAGGACCATATCGCTGGGACAAGGCGGTGGCGCCTCCGCGACCGCGGCCGAACCGCTAGCAGAGCCGCTGGCCGAACCGCTGGCAGAGCCGAGCGCTGCAGAAGCGAACGAGCTAGCGCTGGAAGGCACGCTGACGATCGGAAGCGGAAGGGTGGGTGCAACCGAGAGCGGCGCGCTAGGCGAGGCTGGGGAGCTCGCGGCGGGGGGCGTGCTGCTCTCCTTACCGCCGCCGGTATCCACTTTACCGCCGCAAGCCCCATTGGAGGTGAGCAGGAACAAAGAGCCAATCAAGCCCACACCAAGCCGCATGGTTTTCATTCCTGCCTCGTGCTGCAACGCCGAAGACGAGAGCCCTCTTCCCTACGCAACGATCTCGGTGCCGATACCGCGGTCGGTGAAGATCTCGAGCAGCATCGCGTGGGCCGTGCGCCCGTCGATGATGTGCACCTTGCCGACGCCGCCGGAGATGGCGTCGAGCGCACAATTGACCTTCGGAATCATGCCACCGCGGATCACCCCGCGCTGCATCCAGGCTTCGATTGTCGGCCGATCCAGCGAGGCGGCCAGCGCGCCGTCTTCCCCACGCACACCGTCGATGTCGGTCATCAGCACCAGCTTCTCGGCGCGCAAGGCCCGCGCGACCGCGGCCGCGACGAAGTCGGCGTTGATGTTGAGCGGCTCGCCCTCAGCGTCCACCGCCACCGGCGCGATCACCGGGATGAAGCCGCCTGTGACGAGCTGCGAGAGCAGCTGGGTGTTGACGCTCTCCATCTCCCCGACGCGACCCGGGTCCACCATTTTGCCGGACTTGGTCGCCAGCGAAGTAACGCGTTTGGCGAGGAGGAAGCGGTCATCCCGGCCGGAGAGCCCCACCGCTCGACCGCCGGACTCGGTGATCAGCGAAATGATGTGGCCGTTGACCTGGCCGGCCAGGACCATCTCGACCACCTCCATCGTGCGCGTATCGGTCACGCGCAGGCCGTCGATCCGCTCGGAGACCACGCCGAGCGCGGCCAAGGCCTGATCGATCTGCGGGCCGCCGCCGTGAACCACCACCGGGTTGATGCCGACGAACTTGAGCAGCGCGACGTCTTTGGCGAAGGTGCGTGAGAGCTCCGGATCCACCATCGCGTGGCCACCGTATTTGATCACGAAGGTCGCGCCGGAGAAGCGGCGAATGTAGGGCAGCGCCTCTCCGAGTACGTTGGCCTTTTCTACGAGATCTTGCATCGGCTCCGCTTAGCACCCCCATGAAAACGCCGCGATGGTATAGCGCGCGGCATGCTGCTGGCGGTGCTGCTCGGGTTTACCTTCGGCTTCTTCGGGTCGATGCCCGTCGCCGGCCCGGCCTCCGCGCTCGTGCTTTCACGCGGGCTTTTGGGGCGCTTTCTGAGCGGCGTCATGATCGGCCTCGGCTGCGCAGTCGCCGAGGGCGTCTACGCCTTTCTGGCCTATTGGGGTTTTGCCACCTTCCTCGCGGGTTACCCCTTCATCGAGGGCGTGAGTCACGTCGTGGCCGCCATCATCCTATTGGCCCTTGGGGTTACCTTCGCGCGTTACTCCGGGGCCAAAGAGGCGCAACAAACCCAAGGCAGTGACGCAGCGTTACCCAGCGCCGCGCTCGGCTTTTGGATCACCATCCTCAACCCGGCGCTGATGGCCACCTGGACCGCCTCGGCGACGACGCTCAACTCCGCAGGCGTCGTGCTCTCCAAAGAGGCGGCGCTGCCGTTCGCCGTTGGCGTCGCGGCGGGCATCGGCTCCTGGTTCTCCATCCTTACCGGCCTGCTAAAGCGCTTCCGCGGCCGCTTTCAGCCTTCGAGCCTCAACCGCGTGATTCGCGTGATTGGCGTATTGATCCTCGGGCTCGGCTTGTGGTTCGCCTACAAGGCTATCGTCCACTTCTTGCGCTGAAGGTGGCGTCGCTCGGCGTCACTGGCGCTCGGCGCACGGCTGTTGCATCGTTGCCTGGTGACGACCGCCGTGCCCCTCCTCAGCAACGCCGAGCTCTGCGAGCAAGCGGACGCGCTCGCACCACCGTCGGTGGGTGAGGTGATCGCAGGGGTGCTTCACGTCATGGGGCGACCTCCTCCGGCCCACGCAAGCGTCGAGGAAGGGCTCATCATCGATTTGAAGGAAGGCCGGCGCGGAGGAGGCCCACCCCCCGAAGGCTGGTACTTCAAACTCGAGGTCGAGGTGCGCTTCGACAGCGACGAGAAAGTCGTTCCCGATGTGGCGGGTTGGCGCAATCACCGCATCGCGGGTCATCGCAACGACAACCCCATCCGCGTGGTGCCCGACTGGGTGTGCGAGATCTTGAGCGATTCGACGCGACGAAAGGACCTCGGCCCCAAGCGCGACCTTTACGCGCAGCAGGCAGTGAAGCACCTTTGGCTGGTTGACCCGCAAACTCGGCAGCTCGAGGCATTTGCGCTCGGACCTGACGGCCGCTGGGTGCTGCTGGGTAGCTGGTTCGACGACGCGGTTGTCTCTTGCCCGCCGTTCGAGCAGACGCCGCTCGCGATGAGCCGCTGGTGGCTTGTCGACTCCTGAGGAGTGCCAACGTGCTGAGAGCGTCGTCGTTCACCCGCGCTCCGTCACATCGCGCTCGACGTTCGGCCAGATGAGGCCGAACCGGCTCAAGTCCTCTGCGACGGCGCGCGCGGCGTCGAGGCTCTCGTGGTGATCTACCGAGCGACGCAAGTGCGGGCTGTCGAGCAACCTGCGAATCAGCCCTCTCGTCAACTCCACCGGCCCCGAGCCAATTGCGCCGAACAAATCTCGCTGGAGACGGTGGGCTTCATCGTCTTTGATCAGTGGCGGCCCGCAGAAGGCGTCGACGAGGTTGAATAGGCTTCGCTGGGGCGGAGGCGGGAGTTGCGGGCTGGAAGCGTCGCCCCAGATCCAGAGCCATCCCGGCACGCTCATCATGCCGGAGACCGCACGGGCGGCAAGTCTCTGAAGGGCAACGGGCGGCGGCGGATTCAGGGAGGCCCACCGAGGCAGCTCGTGCTCGTGGATGTGCACGACCACTCCGTCGGCGTCCCAGAGGACTTTGAAGCTGTCGCCCTGGCCATCGTTGCAGCTCACCTGCCCGCTCTCGTGGTTACCTCGAAAGTCCAGGTCGCGACTCAGCCGACCCTCACATGCGAAGCTGATACCCGCCCAAAGGGCGTTCGCAACGGAGGAATCGCGCCGCAGCGGGCGTTGGGGTGGAGTGGAACACTCCATTGACATTTCCTTTATGAGGTGACCCGACGAACGCTAGCGATCACCTCACGGTGCAGGAACCTCGCAGGACCAATGAGTGAACTCCTGCCGATGGAAGTTCTCGGAGTCCACGAGTTCGAGGAACGCCGCATAGTCGGTAGCCTCCACAACGTCCATGTGGCGACTGACGTAAAACGCCAGGTCTGGTGACGGCAGGCCGACATCATCCGGCAGGACGCCCGGAAGCTGAGGGACCGCGATCTCTCCGTACGGAAGGGCTGGCTCCCAGATTCGCCAGACTACGTCACCGTTGTGATCTTGCCAGGCCATAGTGAACTCGACGACGTCGCCGACCTCACCATCCAGAAGCTTCCAGCCAGCGGTGCCGCTCTTGGCGCTCTCTTCTTCGGGCCAAAGAACCGCACCAGCGAGTCGGGTCACCGCGACGGAGAGCGGCGCGAGGTTTGGTGCGATCTCCTGAAACTCGGTGTTGCTGCACTCCGCTGCCAGGAACGCATGAGACCACACGGGAAGCTCAGGGAATGCCGCCGTTACTGCGGTGGCCAGTAGGCCACCGTCCACGAGCTCCTGTTTGCCACAGTCACAAACTCCGACGGCTGTTCCCGGCAAGAGGCGCGCTTGAGCAATGTCGTACGCGTCGTTCCAGTCTTCGGCCCCCTCCACTAACCATGTCGTCTCCTGTCTGCCGGTGTCTAGGGCCACGTAAACTGAGACCTCACCGCCTGGGACGTAGGTGAGGTCTCGCACATAGCCGAAGAGCATTGGCTCGTAGAGGTCTCCTTCGGCAAGTAGCGCTTCGACCACGACCGCGACTTCGTCCGAACCGGGACAGCCCCTAAAGTCCAACAGGTCCACGAATGACGTTCCCTCGGGAAGGAAGCCCGTGCTGTCACATGAAAGGTACACTCGGTAGATTGCGTCCTGCACAAGATCCCATTCGACCTTGAGAGCCATGGGCTCGCGCTCCTGGGGTACGTAGCCCCTCGCCTCGAGTGGCAGCCTGAGGAGGTCTTTGCCTTCGACCACACGGATGCTCACGATCTCGTCCACGAGGGTCGTCAAGCCACTCTCGTCGGGGGCGACTGCGCTCACAAAGCCGTTATTAACCACTTCAAGCTCGGCAACGCCGTCAGCACCCGTGGTCGCCGTTGAAAGCACAGAGCCGTCGACTGCGTTGGAAAACACCAGCAGCCCCTGCAGGGGGTACGAGGCAAATGTAGAATCGGGCGCCACGAACCTTCGCTCGACGCGAACGGAGAGCGAACGCTGTTCTATGATTGGAGATCCTCCTTCGCCTCCAATCCCACCTCCCCCGACTTCGAAGTTGCCCCCAGCACCGCCGGTCTCCTCAACGACGTGGCGGGCACAGGCACACAGGAAGAAGAGGACCAGCAGCCAGACTTGCGGCTTGGAAATCGATATGTTCATTCCGCCCTAGTCGTCACGATCGCCTTGCGTTGAGATGTTGAGGGTGGATCTCCAGTTGCTCCCGGCTTCGGAATCTGCCTCGCTCTGTGTGACCCCGCGAGTCTTCGCAACGTCGATCGCGGACTTCCAGGAGATACCAACCTCCGCGAGCTTCTTGACGGTGAGCGCAACGTTCTCGAGCGTGATGAGGTCCCCAGCTGGCCGCCCTACATTGGCAGTTGGCAGCGTACGCGCCTCGCTGGGTGGACGGAACCAGCTAAGCGGAATCAGCTCTTCGCCCTCCTCGGTGCTTATCTCATAGGAACCCGCTCGGCTCGCTCTTTCAAATTCAATTGCGAAGCGAGCGAACTCCTTTGGGACAGGCATGACGGTCTCCCATCCCTTCCAACCGTCATTGTTACCGTAGATGGCAGCCTCGTTCTGGCATAGGTAGCCCCTAAGAGACCGCAACCGTTCGTCGCCGAACACTCGGTCGATACTAGGCGCTTCGCTTGTGAGCCAGAATCCAGCGGTGCTTAGCTCGCCCGCGTACTCGTGCATGATGACCCGGCTGACGAGTTCACGAAATGAAGCTGGACTATCTTCAAAACACTTCTCGGGGCGAAGAGTAGAGATCGCCTCAGAGACGAGAGCGACGACCCCGGCCTCGTTCCAAGCCAGGGCGTGGCTGGTTCCAATTGCATCAATGGCCCAGAAGAAACCAGCGCCCAGGTCGCCAGCGAAGTGCGAGAAACTCTCTTCTTCGCCAACGACCATCGCCGTCAACGCAGTGCAGATGTGCCGCAAACGCGCGCTTTGCACAATCTGAGAAATGACATCCGAGGAAAGCGTCGACATGTTCACTCCGAAGTCTCTAGTACGCGCTCCACGCCAGCACTGCTCGGACTATATGTTGAGAAAAGTGCACTAGAAGCTGCCTCGCTGCGCCAAAGGCCGAGTCAGACTCTACCGCAAGCGCCCTTGCGGAGAAACCCATCGAGGGCACTCTATAGTAGTCGATGATCGCCTTGCGCCGCGGGTCTTCGCAATTGTTCCCCATCTCGGCATTGAGCTGGGCGGAGATAACATGTGCATTCTTGGATGAGTTAGTCCCGCATGGGCAACCATTCTTGTCGACCCGCGGCACAATGTGATCAACCTGAGGACCGTACGGATAACGCCTCCACGGCCGGTTATCCAATGAACCCTGGAAGTACTCGAACTTGAGAAGCTCCTCCGCCCCTGGTCTGAGGAGGTCGGAAGCGTATTGATAAGTAGTCCCCTTTAGCCTATTGCCTGCGCGAATAAGTACGATCTGGGGTGGGTAGACGGTTGCTCCGTCGCCCAGGTATAGCCTCGTAAATCTACCGCCAGCAACCGGCTCGCGCTCGAATACTTCGGTCAAATCCCCGCCCGGCTGTTCGTACCACTTGTCGGGCATAAGTGCATGGGGCCCCTGAACGTTCGCATCGCAACATGATTGGCGAGCGACAGGCTCTGGATAAAACGTCGAGTTGACCTCTCCGTCCCACGTCTCGTTACCTCCGTTCAGAAGGTTTAAACCTTCTATTTCTATTAAATCGGACGACATCGGTAGGTTTTAACCAGTTGAATACCTGTGCAAACCAGCATTGGTATGATTTTAACCCTCCTTGCCGTTCAACCTGAATTCAACCCCAAGGCTCCAACCAGCCATCCACAATTTGGTGGCGCTCTGACAGGCCAACGCTGCACGATAGAGGCTTGGGCGGGGGCCCGTGGGTTCATAGGAGACGAACCTGCGCTCCTCTCGTGCTGACTCAAGACCATGGAGGAATTGATGAATATCGACATCCCGGAAGATTTTGTCGCTCGCACGCGTGGCACAGGAGCCACCTGCCCCCACGCTCGACGTGAACACAGCGGCTACCGTGATGCTAACCGTGGCGGCGAACGTCGAGCCCTTGATGGCGGATATTCAGGCGCAGCTACCGCTGATCGATATGGCTCTCCTGCGCGACCTCGCCGTGCGTGCCGAGGCCCTGCTGTTTACGCAGTCGCTCCACAGCTACACCTTCGCTTCGACGAACGGGCTGGAGGACGCGGCCAAGCGGCTGCTCGAGGAGCGACGCATCCTCTCGACGGAGGTCTCGCTCGCCGTCATGCGTGGCGTGCTGCCCGATGGAGCGGTGACGCTGTCCGGGAGCATCGCCTACCAGGACATGGCGCAAGACGTTCGCGGCATGTGCACCGTGCTGCTCGCGAACTGGGACGCTATCGGCCCGGCGATCGGTGGTCGCCGGGAGCGCATCACCGAGGTGATGGCGCTGGCGGATCAATTTGTGAAAGACATCGCGGCTGCAGACCAGATCAAAGACCGCTTGGCCGGCCCTGCTGCGCTGCGAGCTGCAGCCTTCCAGCTAGCGCTCGAGTCCTATCGTGAGATCGACCGCGTCGTGAGCTTCTTGCGTTTCCACCACGACGACGCCGGCAAGTTCGTGCCGACCATCTATGGCGGCGGCAGGCCCAAGCGCAAGTCCGCCAAGAACACGAGCGACGAAGAGGCGACGCCGACCAATCAGCCGGCTCCTGTGACCTCGGCCGCCACCACCGGCGGCGCGAACGTGCCGGCCAACAAGGTGACGCCCACCGGCGGATTCGGCGTCTAACAGCCGCACCTCCACCGCAACGGCCGCAGGCCCGAATGAACCTTGGACTTGGCATAGCATGAGCCACGCACTCTATCTGGGCGGCGCTGCGACCTCCGGCTTGATCTCGGCGTTCGAAGTGCCAGCGCAGCATCTTGTCACTCACTCGGTGGTGGTCGGCATGACCGGAACGATGACATTGTGCAGCACCTTATCAAGTGTTTGAATTCATACGCTTCGCATTGTTCACTTTGAGCGTGACGGGAGTTTCGAAGCGCCGCTCTGGATTGTAACTTACTTATCTAGCTAATCCAAATGCGCTGTAGCGCTATCGGCGAGTTAGCCCAGGCAACGGCAGAGTAAGCCTTTCTGCGGCCTGCTGACGCTTGTTGCGGCCCACATTCTTGGCGCGCTGCACGCATCGCAGCACCTCCTCCGTCTTCAGTTCATCTGGCGAGATTTCGTAAGGCGCATTGGCCACGACTTGGGTCGCGCGGATCAAGCCATCGCGAATGAGTCGGCGCACGAGCGATTCGTGTACGCCCAACTCACGTGCAGCCTCAGTGAGCGTGAGGGTCTGTTTCGACGAAGAGGCTGTCATCGGGTCAAACGCGGCCAACTGCAGCCGGCGACGAATGCTGTAAACACGTCGCGCGTTCCACGTGTTTCCGACGCCCGTGAGTAGTCCCAGCCGATTCAGTGTTGCCGCGATCTGGTCGTCAGGCCAACGGCTCGCCATCCTGCGCACTACGTCAAAGGCTTCCTCCGAAGCCACGCGTCGATGTTGCCCGGTCCTAAACTTCCGTACCCTCAATTCCGAGTGTTGGCCACCAGCCCAATGCAGAACGAGTACAATCTCCCCACGCTCCTCATCGACATCGGCCACGATCTCGTTGATCAAGACGCGAACGATTCGTTGTTTGAGCCGCATGTCTGCAGCCTCTGAGTTCCAGACGGCGGGCAGCGTGTTCGCAAGTGAGAGCAGCATTTGACGGTCGATCGGAGCAACTTCGGAAGGCTTTTGCAGCTCTGCGAGCCTGACCTCAAGCTCATTCACCCGATTGAGCTGCGCGTTCCATCGCGCCTCGAGCTCAGAGGCTACTAGCCTATTGTCGGGGTCTACAGCCTCGTACCGACGGGCAGCACGGCGCGCTTCGTAGCGCGCCTGCTCGAGTTCTAGCGACACAGCGCGCTCCTGGTCAGCGCGCTCGTGCGAAACGCGCGCTGACGCCTCGATCGCCGCATCGATAGCACGCGGAGTAAGCGCATCCATGATCCCACTCGCTACTGCTTCCTCCGCCCTTAGTCCTCCAAAGGATATGCAGTTAAGTTCGCCGTGGTTCAGGTTTGCACTGCGACAAGAGTAGCGAACGCCGCCGCCTTTACCCTGATAAGTAACCTGTATCATGCGGCCACAACGACGGCAGCGAAGGAGCGCCCCAAGAAGTCCTCGTCCACCTCTTCCTGCTCTCGGTTGCACTCGCTTCATCATGTGGGCGTTGTTGGTAAGCATTGTCTGATTACGCTCATATTGTTCCCACGAGACGTAACCAGGATGATGATCGCGGATCAAGACCGCCCACTCCTCCCTCGCCTTGGCGTGACCACTTGTTTTGTGAGCTCGTCCGCTCACCATTTGTCGACGGTCGCCAGTCTTGCCATAGGCGTAGGCTCCCGCGTAGCAGGGATTTGTGATGATCGAGTGCAGGGTATTGTAGACAGGAAGCTTCCAAACGATCGTTCCATCTCGGTGACTCGCCGTAGCTGGCACCAAGATCTTCCCCTCTCGCATCCACAGGAGGAGCTGTCGAACACTGCCTAGCGCGTGATACCGGCGAAACACAAGGGCGAGCGCCTCGCGCACGCGCAGGTCCGGGTCGAGCTCGATCGTGTTGGCCTCCGACCATCGCAACCCGACTGGAAGGCGGAAGGTCAGTTCACCGCGCTTAGCCTTGTTTCGAATTGCCTCGAATGAGCGTTGGCGAAACAAGCTCAGCTCGAACTCGCTCATCGAGCCCTTGAGGCCCAGCAGAAGTCGGTCGTTTGGAAGGCGAGGATCGTAGATCCCCTCTGAATCAATGATGATGGCTCCAACGAGACCGCAGAAGTCGATCAAGTGATGCCAGTCGCGACCATTACGCGCGAGACGTGATGCCTCAAGAGAGAGTACCGCGCCGACGTGGCCACCGCAGACTTCAGCAACCAATCTCTGAAATCCAGGGCGTTCCGATAGCCCTGATCCGGAGCGTCCCAGATCGTCATCGATCGTTTCGACGTCGCGGAAACCGAGTTCGCGGGCGCGCTCTACGAGCGCGTACTGACGACGTTGGCTCTCCAGGTTCTCGCTGACCTGTGTAGGTGTCGATTGGCGAACGTAGACGACCGCACGACGGGAGAGATGCTCACTCGCGATCTTGCCGTTCATGGCGATCCTTTCCTTGTTCGTCGTGCTTGTTCGCTCTTGCGACTGCCAACAGCAGTTCGGCTAGCGCGTGTTTCAGTTCGCGCTCGGCCTCTGGAGTCAGCTGCACCGGACTTCGAGCCTCCACTCTCAGCAACGAGAGTTGACGGGACTTGCTCATGCGGAACCTCCTGTCTCAAAGTATCCGCTTCGCTTTTGCCGCCCGCCCGCCCGATCTCCTCGAACAAGTTGTGAAGCGCGAGAAGCGCTCCAACGGCTGCGACGGGCTCACCAGCCACGCAACGCGCGCATGCGACCGAATCCATCATCCACGCCGGCAAAGAGCAGAGTGTGCCGTCAGGCAGCGCGCAGTGCAGGTGCTCAAGCTCGCGCCATCGGAGTCGCTTCCTCACGACGACTTCGCGGCCAACTAGCGGATGCCAAGCGTATCGAACGGTCACGCGATACGAAAGGTGGGCAGAATGTGACGGGACCGAC
>CAITIQ010000128.1 GCA_903892415.1 uncultured delta proteobacterium
CCGAGGGCGCAGGTCCGTGCCAGGTGCTGGTCTCTCGACCGCAACGGGGCACGCTAGGCACTCCTCGGGAATTCGCCACGACACTGGGAGCAGGAGTAAACCCATCCCCAGCTGAAAGAAACGGTACAGGGCACGGGCACGACTCGGATGACGAGCCAGGAGGAACGGGCAGGGGCGCGACTCGGATGACGAGGAACGGGCAGGGGCGCGACTCGGATGACGAGCACGAGGAACGGGCAGGGCTGCCGGAGCTTCGACCAGCCTGGTTCCTGACAGGGGGTGACGTGCCCCGTTCCCCCTGCGTCCTTCCCCGAGTCGTGCCCGTGCCCGTGCCCGTGCCCGCACTCTGGTGTTCATAAGGCTGGTCCGCCTCACCAGCTTTCACCCTGCGGCCGCTTCGCGTATCACCTCATCCATCACCCCAAGCGGCGCCGTTTTACCTGTATATAGCTCGAACTGCCGGGCCGCCTGAAACAGCAGCATCCGTCCGCCGTGGATGGTCTTTGCGCCGGCCGCCTTGGCTCGTTGGATAAGCTCGGTGTGCAGCGGCTTGTACACGATATCCATGACCACGTTGCGTTCGCTGAATGCGGCCTCATCGAAGGGTAGGCTCGCGGCTCCGGCCATTCCGGCGCTGGTCGCTTGCACGATGATATCGGCGGGAGGCTTGCGCAGAGCCTCTTCATACGCCACCACCTCGGCCCCTTTGAGCTCTGCAGCCAGCGCCTCGGCCTTGTCGCGCGTGCGATTGCAAAGCAGCAGCTTGGCCCCGGCGGCGTGGACGCCAAACGCTACGGCGCGCGCGGCTCCGCCTGCGCCAATCACCAACACCCGCGCGTCGCGCAGGGACCCAACCTCTTCCTCCAGCGCCTGCACGGCGCCCTCGGCGTCGGTGTTGTGACCGCAGAGTCGACCACCGTCGTTGACGACCGTGTTCACCGCGCCGATCGTCCGCGCGAGCGGCGCTAGTTCGTCGAGCAGCGGCAGGATCTCGATCTTGAAGGGCATCGAGACGCCGAAGCCGCGAATCGAGAGGGCGCGCATTCCTTCGAGCGCCGCCTTCAGCCCGACGCTCTCGCAGGCGAAGGGCACGTAAAGCCACGGGAGCCCGAGCGCATCGTAGGCCGCTTGATGCATCCGCCGTCCAAAGGTCACGGGGTGAAGCGAGAGGGACCCACAGGTGGTGATGGGCGACGGCGAGCTGGCCATGCCCCGTGGTACACGATTGCTGGTGCAGTCGACCACCGACGTTGTGTTGTCACGCGCGGTGGCACACGTCTGCACAGGCGTTGGCCGCAAGAGCGCTGTTTTGCCTGGAGTTTGTGCCTCGTCGGCTGGCACGGCGAATGCTTTGTGGCGCGCATGCTCAAGGCCTCGGTCCAATCGTTGTTGCTCGTTGCTGCCTTTGCCGCTTGCTCCAGCCAGGTTGCAGATGACGGAACGGGCGGCTCGGGGGGCGTCGCGCCGGTCGCTGATTGCGAGGCGCCCTCGGCTCCGCAAGACTTCGAGCTAGGTACCGGTGAGCTTTGCTTCGAGCGCGTGGCGGAGGACGGCAGCATCAACATGATGGCCGGCCCGCAAGGTGGCTTTCATCTCTTCTTTGGGCTCGGCTGCGCCGACTGCGGTAGCTCGGTGCAGCTCGAGATTCAGGTGCTCGACCCGAGCACGCTGCAACCGATTGAAGGTACCTATCTCGACCAAACGGTGGTCAGCCTGGTCGAGGCGGAGGGCTGGCCGCAAGCGGCTGGGATTCAGATCGGTATGCCCGGAACCCAATGGGACACCGAGACCGGCGCGTTGCCCAAAGGCACGCCGATTCTGGTGAAGGTTGAAGCGAGCAGCTCGGGCGGTGAACTGCTTCATAGCGGCGAGCTTTCGCTGGTGATCGGGGACACGCTGGATTGGGACCCGTGCGATGCGAACCCGGATGGTCCTTGTTGCGGTGGTCTCTGCAACTGAGTTTGGGCGCGCGCGTCCCGTCGAGTAGTTGGCTGTTTCGTGCCTGCGGCGAGACAATGGCTCGTGCTCGAGGACCGTCTCTCTCCGCTTTCCGCCCCTCCGCGAATGTCTGTGCTCTTGCTGCGGGGAGCGTTCGCCTGTCTTAGCCTCGCGGCTTGTGGTGAAGGGGCGGCCAGTTCTGGCTCTGCGGCGCCCGCCGCTTCGACGCCGGCCCTGACGTCGACCTCGGAGGCCGCGAGCACCGCTGCGCTGAGCGCCTCGGCTGCGTCTTCCGCTGCGTCCGCACCGTCGGTCGCTGAGCCAATCCCCGATGGGATGGTGCTGATCCCGGAGGGCTACTTCCTGATGGGAGGTGAGGGGAGCGAGAACACGCCGCGGCACGAGGGCGTGGTTGGCCGCATCTACCTCGACAAACACGAGGTGACGGTCGCGGCTTACGCCGAGTGCGTCAGCGCCGGGCTTTGCCAGCCGATGCGCAAAGACAACCCGTTCTGCAACACGCTCTTCCCCGACCGTCAGAAGCACCCGGTGAACTGCATCGATTGGAACGACGCTACGGCGCACTGCAAACGGTTGGGCAAACGCCTGCCGCGCGAGGTCGAGTGGGAGTACGCGGCGCGCGGTGGCTCCGAACAGCGGCTCTATTCGTGGGGCAGCGACGAGCCTTCACGTGAGAACGGCTGTTACATGCACGAGGGTGGCTCGTGCGAAGTGGCGGCGTACCCGGCTGGCGCCTTCGGTCTTTTCGACATGACCGGCAACGTTTGGGAGTGGACCGACTCCTTTTATGGCCCGTATCCGGCCGAGGCCGAGACCGGCTTGTTCAAGGTCTACCGTGGTGGCAGTTGGTCGCGCCGCTTCGCTAAGTGGATGCGCAACGACTTGCGTAATCGCTACCGCGTCGACGAGCAAAGCGGCGCGCTCGGCTTTCGTTGCGCCAAGGATCCGGCCGTGCCGGTCTGTCCGAAGGACGCGGCCTACGAGGCGGGGCGCTGTGTTCGAAAGGCCGGGGAGCCGCTTTGTGAACCGGGTTACGCGTTTGCCGGCGGCGCTTGTCGCCCGGGAGGCGTGCTGCCCGCAAGCATGACCGCGGCGGGCACGGTCGCCAGCGGGAGCTTGCCCGCTACCTCGGCTTCACAAGCCAGCGCCGCTCCCGTGGACCCCACGAAGGAGGTCCCCATGCGGATGCGGAGCCCCTCGTTCGACAAGGACTGCGAGAAGAACTTCCCCGGCAAACCGACCGCCTATCAGTGGAAAGGCGGTACCTTTCAAGCTCGCGAACCGCTGATTGCGGCCGCCGGCTGCAAAAAGCGCGACATCGGCGTCGGTTGGTCGAGCGCCTGCTGCCCTTGAGGTCTGGGCCGACTATTGCGGCTTAGCGACGTCGGCTTCGCCACTGATCTCGGCTCCGTCGCTGAACTGGAGGCTAAATCGTAGGTGCACCATGCCGGGTTCAGCCGAGTCCTCGACCACAACGGTCCCATCTTCGGGAGTGGCCTCAAAGCTGTAGTCGGAGCCCGAACAACCGATCACGTCGAAGTCATCCCCGAGTTCGATCTCCTCGCCCACCGTAAACATCCGCGTCGTCGTGTCACCGTAGGCGTTGAGCGAGACCATCACGCTCGAGTCTCCATCCTCGACCCACAGTGAAATATTGGCCCAGTCGTACGCCACGTAGGCGTCGTTCATCGTGGTTTCTTCGTTGAAGTCGATCACGGTGCCCAGGCTGCCTCGTAGTCGAGCGTTACTGGTCTCCAGCTGCAGCTGACTGTCGTCATAGCTGATGTCCTCTGAATCCCCGTCGACCAGCGCCGCTGTGAGCAGTCCTATCTCGCAGCCAGCGCTGCCAAGGGAACATACCGAAAGAGCCAGGGCGAGCAGCAAGCGGGAGGAATTCATCGGAACAGCACCTCTAGGCGAAGGTTGAAAAGTGGGGCGTCTGTTGGTGTTTGTCGGGGCGGCCGGATTCCTTCACGAAAAATTGCCTGCTGAAGGCGCTTCCGCCGAAGGCTCGCCCAGTTGCAGTCTGCCGTCCCCAGGGGTAGGACTTCGCCCGCCATGGCGCGCTTCGAGATCAGAGCCCTGCTCCCGGGCGACGAGGATCAGCTTCACCGAGTGGCGCGACACTTGAACTCGGTCAATCTGCCCAATGACCGCGGTCGCATCGAGGAGATCGTCGAGCACAGCTATCGCAGCTTCGCCGAGGTGATCACCTCCAAGGCCGAGCGCGAGTTCGTGTTCGTGCTGATGGATTTGGAGAAAGACCAAATCATCGGCACGTCGATGGTGCTGGCTCAGCTTGGTCGCAGAGGCGCCCCGTACATCTACTTCGACGTGATCGAGGAAGAGCGTTACTCAGCGACGATCGACAGGCATTTTCACCATACCAACCTGAAGATTGGCTACTCCTACGACGGCCCGACCGAGATCGGCGGCTTGGTGATGGACCCTTCGTATCGCACCAGCAGCGAGCGCTTGGGGACGATGATCTCGTACGTGCGCTTCCTGTACATCGCGGCACATCCGGCGAGCTTCAAGAACGAGATCGTCGCTGAGCTCTTGCCGCCGCTCGAGGCCGACGGGACCAGCCATTTGTGGGAAGCCGTGGGCAGGAAGTTCACGACCATGAGCTACGCCGAGGCTGACGTTCTTTCGAAGAAGAACAAGGAGTTCATCAAGGGCCTTTTCCCCGAAGGGGCCATCTGCGCGACGCTGCTGCCCAAAGACGCTCAGGACGTGATCGGCAAAGTCGGCGCGCAAACGAAGGGCGTGGAGAAGCTCTTGCGCCGCATCGGCTTTCGCTATGCGCACCGAGTGGACCCGTTTGACGGCGGGCCGCACTTCGCTGCCACCGTCGACGAGATCGGCCCGATCCGCGACACGGTGCGCACCAAAGACTGGACCATCCTCCCTCCCAAGATCGAGGGCGTAGAAGACGAAGGCGCGGCTAGTTTTCGGCGCAGGTCGCTCGTCGCCGTCGAGTTCGAAGTGCCGCCGTTCTTTCGCGCGGTACCGGGAGATGCGCTGCTGCCTGTCCCCTCGCAACGCGGTTCGCGCGGCGTGGTCAGCGGGCCGCCTGCCATCTCCGAAGACGTGGTAAAGCATCTCGACCTCAGCCCCGGACGCGAGATCCTCATCTTGCCCCTCTCATGAACAAAACCATCCTCCTCTCCGGTCGCAGCGGAATGATCGGCGGTCCGCTCGCGCAACGCATGGAGCAGGCTGGTTACCGCGTTTTGTCGCTCGTACGGCGCGATCCAAAAGGCGAAAATGACCTGCTGTGGGACCCGGTCTCCGAGCGCCCGCCGGTGTTGCCCGAAGGTGTCGAGCTCGCGGCGGTGGTGCACCTTGCCGGTGAACCCGTCGGAGCCGGCCGTTGGTCAGACGCGGTCAAGAAACGCATCGCTGACAGCCGCGTCCGTTCGACGCGGGCGCTCGCAACCCTGGCCGCCGAACGCGGGGCCGCCACGTTCGTGTCCGCGTCGGGCGTCGGTTTCTACGGGGTCGAGGCCAACCAAGCCGTCGATGAATCGGGGCCGCGGGGCGAGGGCTTTCTCGCCGAGGTGGTGCAAGAGTGGGAAGACGCTGCAAGCCCGGCTCGCAGCGCAGGCGTGCGCACGGTTGCCATGCGGCTCGGTGTGGTCCTGGACCGAAGCGGTGGGGCGCTGGCCAAGATGTTGCCGGTGTTCCGCTTGGGCATGGGCGGACCGATCGGCGGTGGTGCACAGTGGATGAGCTTTCTTTCGCTGCTCGATGCCCAACGAGCGTTTATGCACGCGCTCTCGGCGAAGGAGCTCGAAGGGCCTGTCAACGTCTGCACCGATAACGCCGTTACCAACAAGGATTTCACCAAGGCGTTGGGCCACGCGCTCGGCCGTCCTGCGTTCATGCCGGTTCCGCGGCTGGCGATCATGGCCGCGTTCGGGGAGATGGGGCGAGAGACGGTGCTCGCAAGTCAACGCGCCGTGCCCAAGCGTTTGCTCGCCACGGGTTTCAGCTTCTCGCA
Source organism: uncultured delta proteobacterium (assembly GCA_903892415.1). GTDB lineage: Bacteria > Myxococcota_A > Polyangia > Polyangiales > Polyangiaceae > Xiheicaenibacterium. Next base: position 5,966 of record CAITIQ010000128.1, read on the forward strand.
CCCCGACATCGATTCGACCTTGGCCGCCGCACTGGCGTGACCCGCTGGGGCCGCGTTATCCTGCCCGGATGTCGCGAAGTTCGAGCGAGGCGGGGTGGTTTGACGAGGAGCCTCTTCTGAGCGACGAAGAGCGCGCCTTCGTCGCACGTGAGGTGGAGATCGTGGTGGCGCAGTTCGCGGCCTCGCTCTCGGAGGAAGACCTCGACGTGATGCGAGAATCGCTGCTGCGCGGCGCGCTCGAGGCTCGTCGTGCCGAGTTGGTACGCGCCGCCACGCCACGCTCGGTCGATGAGAGCGGCGAGCTGCTACGTTTCCGCCCGGTCCTTCAAAAGATCTCGTGATGGTCGAGGACGAAGCGGTGGAGCTCTCCGATCTCGCGACGGAGATCGACTCACCAGAGAACGAACCGCCGTTTTTTCAGAGTCCACGAGCGCCTGCGCGTGATGAACGAGAGGTGCGTTCGCTAGTTGAAGAAGGACTTCCGCACATCGCCGGTATTGCGCGGAGCGTTCAGCTCCAGGTCGGTCTGTCGCTGGATCGAGATGAGCTCGTCAGCGCGGGCCAACTCGCGCTTCTCGATGCGGCTCGCAGCTTTGACCCTTCGCGGAGCTCGTTTGCACATTTTGCCCGGCGCAAGATGCGCTGGGCCATGTTCAACGCCGTACGCAAGCTCGGTGATAACCGCGCTGCGCGCCGGGCTCACGCGCTGAGGGTGGCCGAGCGAGTACGCGAGGCGATGGCGAATGAGCCGGTGGACAGCGCGCTATCCGAGGCGACCCACGCCAACAACCTACGCAGCCAGCTAGTGGCGGAAGCAGCGGCGATGGCGCTGGCCTTTACCGCCAAGCCGAAGGAGCCTCCGCTTGGCAATCCTTCTGCCGATGGCGCAGGGGACGCGCATGAGTCGTCCTGGGGAGGGCCTGCCGCAACACCGGAGGAGGAGCTGGTGAAGGCCACGTTCTCGCGGGACGCCAAGCTGGCCTTGGGGTTGTTACCACCGAGGCAGCGAGCCATCGTCGAGCGGCACTACTTCGGCGGCGAGCGCTTCGACGAAATCGCCGAGAGCCTCGGGGTTTCAAAAAGTTGGGCCAGTCGGCTTCACGCGCAGGCCATGGCAGCACTCGCGGAGCGGCTGCGCAACCACCGTTAGCCGCAGATCCGGGATTGCCGCGCGCCGCGCTTTGCCCCAAAGACCGAGGCTCGCGAGGAGAACTTCATGCGACTCGAACAATCGAAGATTATCGTCACTGGGGCAGCTCAAGGTTTGGGCTTTCATTTCGCTCGGCGCATCGTCGAGGCAGGCGGCTCCGTTGCCGCAGGTGACGTGAACGAAGAGGGCCTGGCCAAGCTGGTCGAAGAGTGCAGCTCACTGCCCGGCAAGGTTTTCACGCGGCGGCTCGACGTCGGCAGCGAAGCCGATATCGGCGCCTTCGTTGATAGCGCGCGACAGAGCATGGGTGGGTTGAACGGCCTGATCAACAACGCCGGCATCTTGCGAGATGGCCTTCTGGTTCGGGTCGACCGTGAGACCGGCAAGGTCACCAAGCTTTCCCTCGACCAATGGAAGGCCGTGATCGATGTGAACCTCACCGGTGCGACCTTGATGGTGCGCGACGTGGTCGCGTCGATGGTCGAAAACGGTGAGAAGGGTGTGGTCGTGAATATGAGCTCGATCGCTCGGCACGGCAACCGCGGTCAATCCAACTACACCGCAGCAAAGTCAGCGTTGGCTGCCAACACCCGCACGTGGTCCCTGGAGTTTGCGAAGTACGGCATCCGCGTCGGGGCGATCGCGCCCGGGATGATCGAGACGCCGATGACCCAAGGGATGAACCAAAAGGCTCGCGACGCCCTCGTGGCGAACATCCCCGTCGGCCGCATCGGCGTGCCGGAAGACATCTGGCTCGCCGTGCGCTTCATCATCGAGTGTGACTACTTCAACGGCCGCACCATCGACGTCGACGGCGGCCTCGGCATGGGCTGAGCCCCGTTTCAGGCCAAAAAAGGAGGGGCGTACGAGCGTGCGCCCCTTTGTTTTGTCCGCTTGATCGGATCGAATTTGAAAGCTATATTCAACAACCTCATGTTCGTGTGTTGTTGCATCGGCGTGACCGACAGAACGATTCGCGAGGCCATTGCTGCGGGGGCCCAAACCACGGAAGCGGTGAGCGCTTGCACCAAAGCGGGCACCCGTTGTGGCTCCTGCCGCCCCGAGATCGAAGAGATGTTGGCGGAAGCTCGCCAATTGGCCAGGACGCACGCGTGCCCCGAGCAGGCCTGCCCTGAGCAGCTCGCTGACGACGAGTCGGACGGCCCGCTCGCTCCGTCACCCCGTCGGCTACCTATCCTCGCCGCCTAACGAGAAGCTGCAGAATTTGCACCTCGCAGGTGCCGCTCCGCTAAGCGGACCACTTATTCCCAAACTGCTGTGCTGAATGAGCCGCGGTGCTTGACCGCGACGGCTCTTTTCGATCACTCTGGCCGGCCCTAACAGGTCCGCGGCTAAAGGCGGTGGAGCTTGTGCAAAAGCGCTCTCCCGATGCAGGGAGTGGCCATCAGTCGAAAGGAAGTCCGTGAAAGGTCACAAAGAAGTTATCGAGGTTTTGAACGAGGTCCTCGCCGGGGAACTCGTCGCGATCAACCAGTACTTCTTGCACTCGCGCATGTGCGACAACTGGGGCTTCTTAAATTTGGCGAAGAAGATCCGTGCTGAGTCCATTGACGAGATGCGGCACGCCGATCAACTAGTCACCCGTATTCTCTTTCTCGAAGGCCTGCCGAACTTGCAGCGCCTCGACAAGCTGCACATCGGTGAGACGGTGCCGGAGCAGTTCAAGAGTGACTTGGCGCTCGAGCACGTGGCCTTGAAGCGCCTGCGCGACGGCATTCAGGTGTGCAAGGAGCACTCCGATCGTACGAGCGAGGATTTACTCGCACAGATCCTCGCCGCCGAGGAGACGCACGTCGATTGGCTCGAGACACAAATCGGCTTGATCGCCACGCTTGGCGAAAAGCACTATCTCGCTCAGCAACTCGTTTGAACGCGGGCGCGAGCGTGGGTTTCAGGGTCGGGGGGGGAAAAGCTTGAACAACTTGATGCTGGTGAGGGCCTAACCGTGGCCAAGGTGCTCGTAGTCGACGATCAACGCAACATGCGCACGACACTCGCGCTCATGCTGCGCGGGGCGGGCTTCGAGGTCGAAGAAGCGGCCGACGGCGTGCAGGGCGCGGAGCTAGGCGCCAAAGGTGCGTTCGACGTCGTACTGACGGATCTGCGCATGGGTTCGCAGGACGGTATCGGCGTGCTGCGGGCGGTCAAAGAGGCCGAGGCCAACGCCGAGGTGATCGTGATGACCGCCTACGGGACGATCGAGAGCGCGGTCGAGGCCATGCGTCTCGGGGCGTTCGACTACATCCAGAAGCCGTTCACCGAAGAAGAGCTGCTGGTGAAGGTGCAGCGGGCGATCGAAAAGCGCCGGCTTTCCGGGCACGTCCAACTGCTCACGCACGAGTTCAAGGAGCGCTACAAGTTCGAGAACATCGTCGGCCGTTCGCAGGCGGTGCGCGACGTGCTGGGGCGTATCGTCAAGGTCGCTCCCACCGATGCCACGGTGTTGATCCAAGGTGAAAGTGGCACCGGCAAAGAGCTCGTCGCCAAGGCGATTCACGCCAACAGTCGCAGGGCGGACGCTCCGTACGTGCCGGTGAACTGCGCGGCGATCAGCGAAACGTTGCTCGAGAGCGAGCTGTTCGGTCACGCGCGCGGCTCCTTCACCGGGGCAATCAGTGCGCGCAAGGGTCTGTTTGAAGAGGCAGACGGCGGGACCTTCTTCTTCGACGAGATCACTGAAACGCCGCTGGCTTTTCAGGCCAAACTGCTGCGCGCCATCCAGGAGAACGAGGTGCGTCGCGTCGGTGAAAACAAGCCGATCCGCATTGATGTGCGCATCATCGCGGCGACCAATCAGGACCTGATGACCGCGGTGAACGAGAAGCGGTTCCGTCAAGACCTCTACTACCGGCTGAACGTTGCGCGCTTCGTGTTGCCTCCGCTGCGTGAACGCCGAGAAGACGTGGCGCTTTTGTTCGGTCACTTCCTCGAGAAGTACAACCGCAAGATGCAGCTCAAGGCGCGCGCTGGCGAGGGCGTGATTGAGGCGCTCACTGCCTATGATTTCCCGGGCAACGTTCGCGAACTGGAGAACATCGTCGAGCAAGCCGTGGCGCTCTCGGGTGGCGGCCTCATCAGCGTGGATGACGTGCTGCCGAGCAGCGGTCCACTTCAAGTTCACACCGGGACGATGGGTAAGTCGCTCGCCGACGTAGTGGACTCGGCAGAGCGTCAAGCGATCGAAACAGCGTTGCGCGAGAATGACGGCTCACGCGATCGTGCGGCTGAGATCCTCGGGATCAGCGTCACCACGCTCTGGCGCAAGATGACGAGACTCGGTATCTCGTACCCAACTTCGTAGCGTGCTCGTCTCTGACTTCGACTACGAGCTCGATGAGTCGCTCATCGCGCAGCACCCGCCCGAATCGCGCGATGGTGGGCGTCTGCTCGTACTGCGCGCCGACGGCGGGCTCGAGCACCGTCTCGTCGCCGAGTTCGCTTCGCTCGTGCCGGAGCGAGCGCTCGTCGTGCTCAATGATACGCGGGTGATTCCGGCGCGGCTCTTTGCGCGCAAGCCAACCGGCGGTCTGGTCGAGATCTTTTTGGTCGAGCGGCTGCGCGCCGGTGAAACGGCGGCTCGCTGGCGGGTGATGCTGGGGGCGTCCAAGCCGGTACGGCTGGGTGCGCGGTTGCCCGTGGAAGGCAGCCCCGGCCTTGTGGCGGAAGTGGTGGCGTTGCGCGATGAGAGCGGCCTCTCCGAGGTCGAGCTCAGCTGTGAAACCGGTGTGGTCGCTGCGCTCGATCGCGCGGGGCACCTCCCGCTGCCCCCTTATATGAAGCGTGCCGCGACTGAGGTGGATGCAACTCGCTATCAGACCGTCTACGCAGCCAAACCAGGCGCCGTGGCTGCTCCGACAGCCGGACTGCATCTGACGGAGCGGAGCTTCGAGGTTCTTGCGGCACGCAAGGTTGAGGTCGCCAACGTGACGCTGCACGTCTCGCTCGGCACGTTTGCGCCAATCAAGGTCGCCGATCTCGATGACCACCCCATGCATCGCGAGGAGTATGAAGTCTCGAGCGCAGCGGCTGAGGCGATCGCTCGCGCGCGGCATGACGGGCGGGTGGTGGTCGCGATCGGCACGACCACCGTGCGAGTGCTCGAGAGCGCCAAGTTGGAGGATGGGACGGTCAAGGTAGGAGCCGGGGAGACGCGTCTGTTGATTCAACCGGGCTACAGCTTCGGCGTGGTCGATGCGCTGCTCACCAACTTTCACTTGCCCAAATCCACGTTGTTGGCTCTGGTTTGTGCGGCGGCCGGGCAAGAGCGAATGCTCGAGGCCTACCGAACGGCAGTGCGAGAGCGTTACCGATTTTTCTCGTACGGCGACGCGATGTACCTCTCTCCAAACACGATTCGCCGCGGCGCTTTGGAGCCGTGATAGAGCGCCCTCCGTCATGAACATGCCGACGGCAGGATTTTCCTTTCGGGTCACCAGCACCTCGGGCCTAGCGCGAACGGGCGAACTTCAGACGCCACACGGCCTGGTGGAGACACCAACCTTCATGCCGGTGGGCACGCAAGGGTCGGTCAAGACGCTCACCCCCAACGAGGTGGCAGCCACCGGCGCGCGCATCGTCCTCGGCAACACCTACCATCTGTGGTTGCGGCCCGGCGCGGAGACGGTGGATAGCTTCGGTGGGCTTCACTCGTTCGCTAAATGGCCTCACTCGATGTTGACCGACTCCGGCGGCTATCAGGCGTTTTCGTTGGCCGAGCGACGCAAGTTCTCCGAGGACGGCTTCACCTTCCAGTCCCACCTCGACGGCTCGAAGCACCACCTTTCGCCCGAGGAGGCGATGCGTGTGCAAGGCCTGATCGGCGCCGATATCGCGATGCAGTTGGACGTATGTCCTCCGGGGAAAGCACCCCGCGAGGAGGTCGAGAAAGCGTGCGCAATCACCACTCGCTGGGCGCGCCGATGTTTGGCTGCGCGTCGCGTGGATCAGGCTGTGTTTGGTATCGTTCAAGGTGGTTCGCACGTGGATCTGCGGCGTGCTCACGCCGATGAGCTGGGTGCGCTGCCCTTCGACGGGCTGGCTCTCGGAGGCTTCAGCGTCGGGGAGCCGGTGGCCGAGATGCATGAGACGTTGCCGCAGGTCGCACCTCACCTCGATCCCGCGCGGCCGCGTTACCTAATGGGCGTTGGCACGCCTCGGGACCTCGTCATCGGCATCCGCTCGGGCGTTGACATGTTCGACTGCGTCTTGCCCACTCGCAACGCCCGCAACGGCCAGGCGCTGACGCGGACGGGCAGGGTGGTGATCAAACAAGCCCGCTACAAGCAGGACAAGAGCGTGCTCGACCCGGAGTGCGAGTGCCCGTGCTGCAAAGGCGGTTACTCGCGTGGCTACTTACGGCATCTGTTCCTGGCCGGAGAGATCCTCGTGCTCCGACTTTTTTCGGCCCACAATCTTCACGTCTACGGGCAACTGGTCCGCGAAGCGCGGGAGGCGATTCGCGCGGGTACATGGGAGGCCTTCGAGCAGCGTTGGAGTCAGAGTGGCACTGCGGAGCAGAGTGGAGCCTAGCGGAGCTTGTTGCTGGGTGGACGTCTGCTCGAACTGCGAACGCCGTCGCACTATCCGGATGCTCTCGTGCTATTCAATAAGGTTGGGACATGAGTGAGAAGAAGGCGCTAGGGCGGATCCTTCTCGAGCAGCGGTCGATCCAAGCGAGCGATCTCGAGCGCGTTCTTGCGTCTCAACAACCGGGCTCGGGCCCGCTCGCGTCGCAGCTGATCGACCAAGGCCTCGTCTCCGAGGTGGATGCGCTCAGGGCGCTGAGTACACAGCGCGGTGTGCCCGGGCTCGATCTGACGCAGATCTGCATTCGGCTCACCGACCTCGCGGCGATCCCGCGCGAGATCGCCTTGGTGCACAAGCTCTTGCCGGTGCTCGAGCGGCCAGACCGCATCTTCGTGGCGATGGCCAATCCGGAAGAGCGCAAGTCGCTCGAGGAGCTCGAGTTCGTTACTGGCAAGCGGGTGTTCGCTTACATCGCGCTCGAGACGATACTCTTGCGCGCGATCCGCGACGCCTATGACGCGCGTGATCGGGGAGCCTCGCATTACGTTGGTCCGGCGTGTCCGCCGGAGGTCCTTCGCAAGGCGGGGCTGGATCCGGCTGCCGTTGCGCCGCCGCCGCCGCCAGAGCCGCTGGCCGTGATGCCGACGCGAGCGAAGAGCGCGATGCCAGCGCTGGCGCCTCCGCGTGCGCCGCAGGCCTCGCAAGCTCCGGCGCCTGCGCAAGCTCCTGCAGCCACGCAAGCTGCCGCGAGGCCCGCTGCGGCGAGGCCCGCTCCACCGCTGCCCCGCCTCGACAGCCCCCTCGTTACTGCGGCTGCCACCGGCCCGTCGAACAACCCGCCGCGCGCACAGTTCTTCCGCGATACGCCCAGCAACACCGAGTCGCGCTTTCGCCCATCGACCTCGACGATGGAGGCCGTTCGTCCCGTGATCGTCGACTCGAAGTTGGAGCGCGTAGTGACCGAGGAGGTCAACGAGGCGGACTTCGGAGACGTCGCCGCCGAGCTCAGCATCGTCGCTGAGCTGCCCAGAGCTCCAACGCCGAAGGTCGCCGCTGACAATCGCAAGAAGCTGCTCGTTGTCGATGACGAACGCGAGATCCGCTTGATGGTGCGCAAGATCTTCGAAGCGCGCGGCTACGAGCTGGTCGAGGCTGACCGCGGAACGTTGGCGTTACAAATGGTCAAACTCGAGAACCCCGATCTGGTGGTGCTCGACGCGATGCTGCCTGAGGTGCACGGCTTCGATATCGCGCGGCGCATCCGCAACTCCAGCCGCTACGGCCACATCCCGATCGTGATGATCTCCGCAGTGTATCGCGGGTGGCGTTTTGCCGAAGACGCCAAGGTGAGTTACGGCGTGGACGCCTATCTCGAGAAGCCCTTCAAGATTCCCGAGTTGATCGAGACGGTGGAGCGCTGCTTGAGCGCCCCCCGATCGCAGGTCGATCCAAAGCAAACGAACGATGATGCCGCACGCTACCTGCAAGAAGGCATCGATGCGTACAAGGCGGGTGAACTCGAGCGTGCCACCGACCTACTTCAACGTGGCGTCAGCATTGATCCGCTCGCCTATCGCTTGCGTTATCAGCTCGGCCTTTTGCTCGGGAAACGCGGCCAGGTGTACGACGCGATCGAACAGCTCGAGCACGCTGTGCAGATTCAGCCAAAGCACTTCGGCAGCGCGAAGAACCTTGCGATCCTCTACCAACAAGCAGGCTTTCGGAACAAGGCCTTGGAGGCATGGGAGCGAGCCATGCGTTTGGCTCCGGATGAAGCCACGCGCAAGTCGATCAAAGAGCATATCGTCTCGCTGCTTTGATTCCACCAAAGGTGGATGCAGCAATAAAATGACTCGTGCCCTCTTCGGGAAAAAGGGCCGGAGGCCCCTTGGACCATCGACCTTGGCACGAGTCATTCACTCCGTGCCAAAGGCACTCCGTAGACCTCCCTGGACTCCGGCCACTTCGTAGCCTTCGTCCACTCCGGTTCCGCCAAAGGTGGATGCAGCAATAAAATGACTCGTGCCCTCTTCGGGAAAAAGGGCCGGAGGCCCCTTGGATCATCAACTTGGCACGAGTCATTCCGCCGAAGGCGGATGAGTGAACAGAATGACTCGTGCCCTCTTCAAGAAGAACGGCCGAAGGCCCCGTTGGATCATCAACTTGGCGCGAGTCAATCCGCCGAAGGCGGATGAGTGAACAGAATGAC
>CAITIQ010000129.1 GCA_903892415.1 uncultured delta proteobacterium
CCAATCGGGCCTTCGGCCGGTTTTCTCGTAGAGGGCCCGAGTCATTCTTGTTCACTTATCCACCTTCGGTGGAATGACTCGTGCCAGGTCGAAGGGCCAATCGGGCCTTCGGCCGTTTTTTTCTCGTAGAGGGCCCGAGTCATTCTTGTTCACTTATCCACCTTCGGTGGAATGATGCGCTGGGCGCTCCCTCAGCTAATCTGCCGTCGTGTCGCTGCCGCCCGAAACCCTCGTTGCTGGTGACTTCCGCGTCGTTTCGCTCATCGCTGAGGGCGGAATGGGCGAAGTCTACGTTGCTGAGCAACTCTCCACTGGCAAGCGCCGTGCTTTGAAGTTGATGAGGGCTGAGCTGATGAACGACCCGGCGCTGGTCGCTCGTTTCGAGCAGGAGGCGAAGATCAGTGCCCGCATCGCCAGCGACCACGTGGTGGAGATCGTCGGAGCCGGCATCGACCAAGAGCTGGGTGCACCGTGGTTAGCGATGGAGCTGCTGCAGGGGCAAAGCCTAGGCGCTGCGCTGAAGCAGCGTGGTGTGCTGCCCGCCGCGGTGGCGCGCACCCTTTTCGCACAGTTGGGTCACGCGCTCGGGGCCGCCCATCGCGCCGGCGTCGTTCATCGCGATCTCAAGCCGGAGAACATCTTCATCGCCGAGGTGCAACAGCTGGGAGTGGACTTCAAGGTGAAGGTCCTCGACTTCGGTATCGCCAAGTTGTTCGAAGGAGCGAAGTCCGGCAACACCGGCATGATGGCGCTCGGCACGCCGCGCTACATGGCGCCCGAGCAAACCGGCGGCCAGCCGATCACGCCCGCAACCGACGTATGGGCGCTGGGACTGATCGCGTTCCAAGTGCTGACCGGCCGCTACTACTGGCGCAACGCCTCGGGCGGACCGGACGACTCGATGATGACGCTGATGCGCGAGGTGCTGTTCGAGCAACTCGTACCGGCCTCGCGGCGAGCAGCGGAGTTCAACCTTGCGCAGCTCTTGCCGCCTGGCTTTGACGAATGGTTTGCTCGCTGCGTCGCGCGCGAGCCCAACGAGCGCTTTCAGAACGCAGCCGACGCGCTCGCTGCGCTCGACCCCATCCTGGCGGTCGCAGCGGCCCACGCGCCGCAAGCAACGCGCTTGGCCGCGAGCCCACCCCAACGAACGCAGGTGGACTACCCCGCCGGGATGACGGCCCAAGGTTACGCACCGAGCGCCGCCTTTGCACAACCCGCGCAGCTCCCCCAGCCAACCCAGCTCACGCCGCCGCGGCCGAAAGCCGCAGGTGGCTACGGCTTGGCGATGGGGATCACCGCAGGCGCGCTGCTGCTCGCAGCGTTGGGCGTAGGCGGCTACGTGATGTGGCGCGACGATGCCGACGAAAAGAAGGCCAAGCGCGCGAAGCTCGACGATGACGAGAGTGAGAGCAAGAAGCGCCGCAAGCGAAGCCAACCCACGGATGACGAGACGGAAGACAGCGAACCATCGGCTAGCGCAGTCAAGCCGGTTCCAACGGCGCCACCCGCACCCATCGATCGTGCAGGCCGCTACAAGATCACCCACGGCGTCGGAATCGAAGGAACAGAAACCTACACGGGAACGGTCACCCTCACGCCCTTCGGGGGCGGCTATCGCGCGGTTTGGTCGACGGATTTCATTGGCATAATGCTCGAGTCAGACGGCCTCGTCGTGGGCACGTGGGGACCAGACCCGCATGTGGCCGCCGTCTACGCAGTGGACGGTGGCAAGCTCAGCGGCAAGACGATGGACGGCGCCACGGGGAGGCTGGGCAGCCATACGCTGGAAGGGCCGCCCGGCCTCAACGGCAGCTTCAGCATCACCGCCTCGAGCGCCGGCGACCACGGGACCGTGACCATCCGCCCCAACGGCAAGACCTATAGTTTGCTGGCGACAATGGGCAATCAGTCGATGAAAGGCGCGGGACTTTTGGACGGCGATCAACTTGCCGTCGGCTGGACTCCGAGCAGCAGCCGCAGCGGCGGGGTGGTCGCCTTCCGAGCCAACGGCAGCGCGCTCAGCGGCCCGTGGACCTTCCACGGTGATGCCCGCACCGGCTTGGAGAGCCTCGAGCCGATGGGGCCGTGAATCCAAGCCTCGGCTCGCGTTCACATGGGTAGACTGCCCGCGCGATGATCAGCCGCACGACCACCCGCATCAGCAAGTCGCCACCGCCGAAGGAGTCGCGTTTGGTGGTGCTGTTTGGTCCGGACCGCGGTCTCGAGCTGGCGTTGCCTGCGGTGGGCGCGGTGGTAGGCGCGAGTGAAGCTGCCGACGTGGTGCTGCGCGATCCGGCGGTCTCAGCGCGGCACTGCTCGATTCGTCGCGCGCAGAGCGGCTTTGAGGTGAAGGACCTCGGCTCGAAGAACGGCACCTTCTACGACCGCATCGCGATCGAGAAGGCCATCGTCCCTGCCGGTGCCACCTTGCGCATCGGCGGCAGTCTGCTGCTGCTCGCGCCGGAGGAGGAACATGTGGCGCTCCCGCCGAGCAAGGCTTCACGCTTCGGCGAACTGGTGGGAGACAGCCTCCCGATGCGGCGGGCCTACGCCGTGCTCGAGCGAGTCAGCAACTCGAACGCAGCGGTGCTCGTGCTGGGTGAGAGCGGCACGGGCAAGGAGGTTTGTGCGCGCGCCATCCATGAAGCGTCGGCGCGGCGGGCCGGTCCGTTCGTCGTGTTCGACGCGAGCGCCGCCAGTGAGAACCTGCTCGAGAGCGAACTCTTCGGTCATGCGCGTGGGGCCTTCACCGGCGCCGACCGCGATCGGGTAGGAGCCTTCGCCTCGGCGCACGGCGGAACGCTGTTCATCGACGAGATCGGCGAGTTACCCCTGCGTTTGCAGCCCAAGTTGCTGCGCATGTTGGAGAGCGGGGAGATCAAGCCGGTCGGTGCGAGCAAGGCCCAACGCTTCGACGTTCGCGTGATCGCAGCCACCCATCGCGATCTGGCGGATGAGGTCGCGCGCGGCACCTTCCGCGGCGACGTTTACTTTCGGCTGGCCGTGGTCGAGGTGCATTTGCCGCCGCTGCGCGATCGGCCGGAAGACATCGCCGCGATTTCGCGAGTGTTCCTCGAGCGCGAGGGAGCGCCCGCCTCCGAGCTCGCCGGGCCCAACCTCGAACGGCTGCGTTGTTATGCCTGGCCGGGCAATGTGCGTGAGCTGCGCAACGTGCTCACCCGCGCCGTGGCCTTGTCTGCGCCGGGGACGCCCTTTCGCGAGTTGCCGATCCTGATCGGCGCCAGCGCGGCCTCGCCTCAAGCCCCCGCCGTCAACGCCGATCGACCCTTCCTCGACGCCAAGGCCGAGTTGGTCGAGGGCTTCGAGCGAGCCTACCTGCGCGACCTGCTGGCCCGCCACGGGGATAACCTCGCGCAGGCTGCTCGCATCGCCGGGATCGAACGCAAACACCTCTACCGTCTGCTCGACAAGCACGAGTTACGCGGAGCCTCAGCGCCCGACGAAGGCTGAGTCTTCGAGGACACAGTCGGCTCGCAGGAGCTGGGGCTGCGCGGACTCGAAGGCACGACCGCGCAGCGGGCCAAGCCACCCACTCGAGCGATAAACGTCGTAGTTCAGCGCGTATTTTGTCGCAGCCAACGAGGCTGGCACCCGCCTTGCGATACGGCCACCATCATGACCAGCTCGCATCACGCCTCCACCCAACTTTGTTTCGCCTGCACCGACTGCGGTCGTCGTGCGCCCGCTGCTTCCGATTGCCCCTGCGGCGCAGGACCGCTCGTCGATCTGAGCAAGCCGGAGTTCCGCGAAATGGTCGTCGAGATCGAAGATCGCCGAGCCGAGGCCCGCGACCAAACCTTCACCTGGATCGGCGTAGCGGCCGGGGTCATCGGCATCGTGCTGCTGATGGCGGTGATGCCCAACGTGATCCGCGCGATTCCGCTGCCGGTGCCGTTCTCGCTACCGATCAAAGTGCTGCTGATCGCGGTGGCCATCGCTTGGCTCACGACAAAAGGCCTGCTCAACCTGCTGCCGTCGACCCGTCGTTTTCCGGAGCTCATCGCCAACCGCAAGGCGATCGCTTTGCCTTCGCGCTTGCTCGCACCGAAGCGCGCGACCTGGATCGCCCTCGGATTGTTCGTGGCCTCCGGTGTCGTGATCACGCTCGCGACGCCGGTGGTGAAGAAGTGGAGCGCAGAAGAGGAACAGTCACACAAAGCGGCCATCTCGAGCCGCTACGGCGAGCTACTCACCTGCGTCGAGAGCAAGGAGCCGGCGCAGTGCAAGTCGCAGCTCGAATCCTTGGCCGCTTCGCTCGATAACCGGCGCGCCGACGCAGCCGTTCGCCTCGTGCTCGCCGAGCGGCTGCGTTGCGTCGAAGGAGCTTGCGACAGCAGCGATCTAAACAAGCACTTCGACTCGATCAGCGAAGCGATGCAAAAGTCCGGACACTTCGTGCGCGGAAGAAGTCGCCAGCCCGTACTCAAGCCGACGTACAACGAGCCCTTTGGGGCCAGGCTGCGCTAGCGCGAAAGAGCTGGCACTCGGCGCTCTGGGTCGCAAAGCGGCAAACAAGTTGCTCGCAATTGTGCGACCGAGGAGTGCAAAAACGCGACGCCGTCCGGCTGCCAACCGCGATAGGCAAGCGGCCCATGAACTCGAAGCCGTTTTCGGTGAGGGCGATCGCGCACCGGCTCTCCTTGCTCGCTGCCGCGGCCATCGCGCTCAGCGCTTGTTCGAAACCGAATCCAGGCCTCTCTTTCGAGGCGGGTCACGATCTCGACGAGGGGACCTTGGAGCTATCCATCTACAGCGCGGGTGGCGCGAGGCTTACGGTTTGTGGGCAAGTGCCAACGAACAACCGCGTCTCCATCCCCTATGCGTGCGTCGTTCCTCCAACCATGCGCTTTCCGATCGACGGTGGGGCTCCGCTCCAGGAGCACCAGCGCTAGCTCCGTTGGCGCCGGTGGGCGCCGTGCCCCTCAGGGTGCGAGCTTGAACGTGACGTCGGCGTCGTGACAGAGCGTGTGCAGGGGCTCGAGCGACAGCCAAGTGTCGAGCGGAAGCCGGCCGTCCCACGTGTCCCCGCGGACGGGCCCGAGGTCGACGTCGGCCGCCTCGTCCTCCCACAGTTCGCGGAAGTCTTCGCTCTTGAAGAACGGCACGAAGCGCAGTGAGCTCTCGAGCGGGGGCCGATCGAGCGACGGGATCGACGTGAACAGGGTCGTGAAGTCGAAGCGCACCTCCACCTCGCCGACGGCGCGGCGGAGCGGGTCGAGCGCGGCCGCGGCGCCGACCGCCTCGAGCGAAGCGAAGCGCTCGTCCCCGAGGTGAAAGGGCAAAGCAGCCTTACGCGGACCGGACGCGAGCGCCGCATGGTCCACGCGCAGCGCGAGCCCCTCGCTTCCTCGCGTCACCCTAGCGTCGGCGACGAGGGCGCGACGGAGCGAGCGGCGATCAGAGACCTCGAGCCAGGGCACGCTGTGCTCGGCCAGCGCGTTCTCGCCACGCTCCAGTGTCACCCACCACGCGACCCGCAGGTTGTCTTCGACGTAGCCGCTGCTGCGTTCGATGGCGGCACGGATGGCATGCTCCAGCCGCTCGCGCGACGTCGTGAACATCGTCTCGTCAAGCCGCGTACCCGCCGCGTCCACGACGGTGGTGCGCTCGAGCGTGTAGTAGGCGACGGCCATCGGCGAAATCTACGTTTCCGCGGCCGCGCCGGCACGAAGGATCCGTCCGACGGGGAGCATTCCCTGGAGCGGCGCGCGGGGAGGATCGGCATGCGAATTGGTGCTTTTGTTGAGTTCGACCGCCGATCCCCAGCCGATCGAGGGCGCAAGTGAGCAAAACGTCCAATTGGGCCGCCCATCCTCGATGGCGGCGCCGCGGCCTAGCTTCCTATCAATCGAACATATCCTCACTCGACCAGCCGATATGACTCGTGGCGAGCGCGTGGCCGGCGAGGAGGTCGGCGCCTTGCTCGATGTTGTTGATGTTGAGGAGGCTGGGCATGGCGCGGAGCGCGGCGGCTGTGGAGGCTTTGAGAATGGTCCCACTTCCACTCAGCTGGAGTCGCCACAGGGCTGGCGGAGCGCCGAGCGTGATGAGCGCGCTACCGCTCTTGTCGGAATTTTCGGTCTCTGCTTTGAACCTCTCCAGGGAGGGGTGGTTGGCGAAGGCGGCGACGGCCGCATCCTTGATCCTGTCGAGCTCGAGGATGCGCAGGGAGGGAATGCTGGCGAGATGTGACGCGCTGACCGGGCCGATTGCTTTCTTGTTTTTGACGCGGAGCGCTTCGAGCTTGAGGTGAGCGAGCTTCTTGAAAGCGCCGTCGCCGAACTGGACCTCGCCTGAATACTCGGAGTCCTCTCCTTGCAAGCACAGGGTGCGCAGGGCCTTGCAGCCCTTGAGGTGATCGGCGAGCTTCGCGTTGAGGGTTTTGCTGCCGATCACGAGCTGCCGGAGCACAGGGAGCAATGGCAGCCAGGTAAGGTCGGCACCTGGGATGTGAGGGGGGAGGTTGGCGATATTGAGCCCCTCGAGGCGTTTGAGCGCGCCGAGCCTGGCGAGGTCATCAGCCCCATAGGTTGAAGGTTTTTCCGGGTAGGCGTGAGGTTGGATGACGTCGAGCGCTACCAGGTTGGTCATGGAGGCGACGAGGTTGATCATCTCTGCGTCGATCAAGACCGGTGGGTTGTCGGAGGGCGATTGGTCTGCGGTGAGGGTGAGCCGGAGCCGGTCGATGCTGGCGTGCAGGGGCATGATCGCGCGGAGCTGGTCCGCGTCGGTGACGACGGCCGTGAGCTCTGTGAGCGAGGGCGCGTCGCGGAGCGCGCCGACCTCTTCGGAGGAGAGGGCGGCTGCCGAGCGGCCGAGCTTGAGGAAGCGCAAGCTGCTGGAGGTGCTGAGGATGGCGATCGCGTCAGGGTCGCGCGTGAAGCTGAAGGTCTTGGAGCCGTGTCGGAAGGTGTGGAGCGCCGGGAGATTGGCAAGGGCGCGCGCGAGGCCTACCGGGAAGTGTTTACCTTCGAGGTGAAGCTCTTGAAGCGCCGTGAGCTCAGGCAGCTGCGCGATGGTCGCCGGATCGTTTTGGCCCGGATCGTTTTGGCTGAGGTCGAGCGAGGTGAGCTGCGTGAGCGCGCTGAGACCTGAGAGGGGTTTGGCGCCATACACGGTGAGCGAGCGGAGGTCCTTGAGTGCGGCGAGCGGTGCCAAGGAGGATCCGGGGGCGCAGAAAGTCAGCGCGCGGAGGGAGGTAAAGCGCTGCGCGACGTGTCTGAGCAGGACGTCGTCGGTGTTTGGGAAGCTGAGGGAGAGCTCGTGCAGCGAGGCTGGTAGGAGGTCCAGGTGAGCGGCTGTCAGGGAAGCGTGTTTGGAGAGGTAGAGCTCCACGCTCTGCGCACGCTCAGGGATGAGCGCGATCTCTTCGAGGTCTCTAATTTGTAGTGTTTTCATCTGGACGTCAGGACCACTTGGGTAGTGGCTGATGAGAGCATGCCTGTTCGCTATCTTCGGGCATCGCAAGGCTGTGGCGGCTGAACCATTCCTTGGCCGCCTGCTTGGACTCGAGCGTGAGCACAATGAAGTCGCTCACGTTGCGACCTCGAGCGTGGAGCTGCCCCTCAGAGTCGACGACAACGACAGAGCCTTCCAAGGGAGATGCAGCCTCCGGGAGGTAGTACGCGACGGCGCCACCATCTGCAAAAGTTCCCCACCAAAGCAAGCGTGACCGTAGCTTCTTCGGCACGCCAAGGGCTTCTGCGTCCGGTTTTTCTGTCGGACTGAGCAGCGTGAGCTCGTCGAGGTCGTAGAGCAGCTCGCTTTCGCCTTCGAGTGCATCCCGCCACAGAGCCCACAAGTCCTCAGGAACAGCACGCTTGCCTAGGCGCTTGCCTTCGAGCTCTTTGCGCAGACGCGGCGCGAGACTCGGGTCGAAGCGACACGCCAGGGCAACGTGTCCTGCCTTCAGGGCCACTTCAGCTGGGGTCTTCTTCGCGCTGTTGGTTACCTTTGTCGACGCGCCATGCGCGAGCAGGAGCTCGGCGATCTCGTTGAAGCCACACTCTGCAGCGAGATGCAGACAGGTATATCGTTGGCTCGTCTCCATGACCTCGTTGGGGTCAGCGCCTGCCTCGAGCAGTGCTCGGGCAACCGTAACGTTCCGCGTATAAGGGAGAATGCCAGCGTTGGTCTTGGCGCCTGCCAAGAGCAGCGCAACGCATTCAGCAAGTACGGCATCGGGTTTCCGCCCTACGTCGATGCACGCTGCAAACAGCGCGCTTGAGCAATCTTTTGCGTTCAGCTTGGGGCCGCGTCGCAGAATTTCGAGTGCGACCGAGAACCGGCCCCTGCTCAGCGCGTACCTGACGAAGGCGTATCCCTCCGGGCGTAGCTCGAGGTCGGCACCTCGCTCGATCAGCGCAACGGCAAAGTCATCTTCGTACGTTGCGATCGCCCACTGCAAGATGGGAAGGTCCTTTCGGTCGAGGTAGTCGAGCCGCCAACTCACAACGTCTTCGGCGCGCAACGCCTCTGTAATCAGGGCGGTGCGCTCAGCACCGGAAAACATCGGAACGCGCTTCGCGAACTCTTCGGCACGGATCGGGCTTGTTGTCATTGGGACGCTCTGAATTAGGGGCCGTATTGCCACGATCGTGGTGGCCACCGGCCTAGCTGGCACGAATCGCTAGGCCGTGTGAACCAAGGACGCGGCACGAGCTCGAGTGTCGCAACGAATTTGAAACTACGTGGGCGCCCTCAGGATGGCGCCGCCTGCCCGCGCAGGCCGGGTCGCTGTGTGCGCCAGGAGGATCGGCCTGCGAACTGGCGTTTTTGTTGAGTTCGACCGCCGATCCCCAGTCGATCGAGGGCGCAATTGAGCAAAACGTCCAATTGGGCCCGCCCATCCTCCGTTTCGATCGGGGTGCCGTTGTTGCTGCCTGGGTGAGCCCGAAGTCGAGACTCTCCCGATCCCCGTGAGCGTGATTCCGCTGTTCGGTCCGGCACAAGACAAAACGAAGACAATAACGCTCGAGTGGCGCGACCACGAGGCCGTGCTCGAACTCGTGCTTTATACCGTTACGCGCGGAAAGAGGCTCGTACTAGCCAACGGGCCAGCGACAAGAGCTCGCAGGGGGATTGCCTTCTCCCCCTCCGTTCGGGCCATCGACGGTAAGACGCTCGAGGACATCGGAATGGTCGTGCGGGTCACGCCCGTGAACTGGAAGAAGGACGTCAAGACGTGCCATATCGGAACTCTGACGGCGATGCTCTCCGTTCACGACACCGACCTCGAGGCCTTCGACGCATCCACTGGCCAATCGATCGGCAAAACGCATCTGAGCGCACCGCCTCCGACCTGTCCCACGAGCCACTATGGCTACAGGAACGAGGTAGGCAGCGTGACCACGTCCCCTGGCACAGCCGAGATGAACAGCTGGGCACGATCCATTCGACCGCATGGTTGATGCAGCACTGACATGACTCGCACCTTCTTCGGAAAAAACGGCCGCAGGCCCGATTGAACCTTTGACTTGGCACGAGTCCCTTTGACTTGGCACGAGTCATTCTCGAGATGAGAGCGGGCCTTCAGATGGGCCGCTCGAAGTATTCGCCACCGCTCTCGACGCAGGCCCCTTCAGCGAGACCTATCGACGAATACTCGTTCGGCGTTACGCAGTCGAAGATGCAGGCCGCCAACCAGTAGAAGTTGACGTCCTCTTGGCAGCTGGTCTCGCTGAAGGTGCCTCCCATTTCCGCGCAGCTCTCGGCGAAGGAGCCATCATCGGGGCCTGCGAGTTCGTCGCAAAAGTACCCTGTCGCATCGACACAGCGGATGGGGCTTGCGCAAACCTCGGGGCTTCCAGCGTTGCCTCCTTGACCGCCCTCTCCTCCTTGACCGCCACTACCTCCCTGCGCTCCGCCGCCTGACCCTCCTTGCGCAGCGCCACCGTCTCCGCCGCCGCCGTTCAGCCCGCCGCTGCCAGCCTCACCGCCTGCGCCGCCCTCGGCTCCAGCGCCGCTGCTGCTCGTCTCGCAAGCAGCCAACAGCAGCGTCATCAGGCCCAGCACCACACCAACTTTAAGCTCGCTCATGTTTGAAGTCTCCATGCCGAGCAAGGTGCGGTTAGTCGCCGCTTTCGTCGACTTAAACCCCACTTAAAGAGAGGCTCTCGACGCGCGTATCGGTTCACCGCTCGGTGCTAGCATCGGCGCATGGGGCGTACCGCTCCCGTTCCCAACCTCCCGCCGCTTCCCGCCATGTGTCTCAGCATCACCGTGACTGAGGACCCAGGTGGCCAGCGTTGATTGGAAAAATCTGAGGCACGCCCGCGGTTCCGCGGCGCAGGTGCCGCAGCTGATTCTGGACCTCGCGCAGCCGGGTCACCCCTCTGACGCAGCGTCCTTCCACCTCACCGAGGCGCTAGTGGTAGCGGGAACGTGGTTACCAACCAGCGTACCAGCTGCGGATCAGCTGCTCGAGTTGCTAACGTGGACGGACTCGAAGCCCGTTCCTCGTGCTTTGCGGTTGCTCGCGGACCTCGCCTCGGCCGGGCATCTTTGGTTCTTCACGCCCGCCGCACCCGCTCGACGCAAACAGGACGCCGTCGGGCAAGCCACGCTCGCGCTTACGCAGCGAGTCCTTCCACTCGCCCGTACCTGGCTTACCTCTCCCGAGGCCGAGCTGCGCGCAGCGGCGATCTTCTTTCTTTCGCTGGTGGAAGAAGATGCAGCCTCAGCAGCTGCGATCGCCGAACTCGCTCGCACTGAAACGACACCCGAATTGCGCGGGGGTGCGGCCTTGGCGCTGGGTCTCTATGCGCGCGCGGGGAACGAAGCGTCGAAGCAGTTGCTCGGCGAGCTTAACGGCGATCGCTACGTTCAGGCCGGGGCATGGGCCGGCAGGGTGATCGCCGGGTTACCTTGCTCGGAGTACGAGACCACCGCTGGCGTATGTGCTTGGTTCACCGATTGGAGGCCATCGCTATTGCCCTGGGGCTATACGCGGCCACTCGAGGTGGTGATGGCGGCGGGGCGGCTCGTGCCAAGCTACGAAGAGCTCGCGCCAGCGTTGGTTCGAAGCACGGCGGAAAACCCGTCCGCGATCGTGTGCAACCTTGCCGTCGACCTCGCCGGCTTCACGACCTCCTTCAAGGAGTCCGAGGTGGTTCCGGCCGCAGCGCTGTCACCGTTGCAGCGTGCTACCGCGGAGGCGCTGATAGCCATCCCAGGTGCGATGCTCGGGCTCAGCCACGGCCTGCCAGGGTGCAACCGCGCTGCAGAACGCTGGCTCGGCCTCGCAGCGCCTGGACCGCTCGAACAACTCGAAAACAGTGGGCTCATGCGTTGGCAGCGCGTGCGTGCGCTCTACGATGCGGAAGAACCACCCACGGCTGACACGATCATCGCCGAGTCGCTCAAAGATCTCAGCGCCGCTGCGCAGCTCGAGGTTGCTTCCGAGCTTCTGCTCGGCGCCTATCGAATCCTGATTCAAATCGACGCAACGATATCGCCGAGCGAGCTGGCGGAGCTCGCAAAAGCCGCCGGCCAGTACGGAGTGAGCTGGGCCAAGGAGATGGTGGGCCTGGCCACCGGCTCGCGCGCGGAAGCTGAGAGCGTGACGCCGCTAGCACCGTCCCATTGGATGATGATCTTTGGCTTGCTCGTCGACGCTGGCATTCCTCTCGCGCCCGGCTGTGAACATTTGATCGTGGTCGATGCATCCGCCGAATCACGCAAGGTGCTTGCGGCCCTCCCCGAGCCGCACCGCGAGCAGCTGGTGCAGGACCGCATCAAGCGATTGGAGGGCCGGCCCGACATCCTCAAGGCTCGGTTTCTCGACCAGCTAGCACAGCTGCTCGACGTCATCGCCTCACCCACCGTGCTGACAGCGCTCCGCGCGATGCTCGAGTCCGGGCGGGTCGGCTCACGCGTTACCGCAGAAACCGCAGCGCGATTGCGTGCGGGCGAGGTCCAGCCATGAACGGCGCTCAGCCGCCGAGCTGCACGGCTTGCTCGAGGTCGCACCCGCGCGAAGCAAACAGCCGCTGGCGTCTTGGACGCACCGTGCTTGCGCCTTGGCCTGATGCAGCGCGCGCGCGAGAAGACGCGCGCTCGTTGGCTGCCGCTGGCGTTCAAGTGCACAGCGCCAAAGAGCATGTGGACGCGCAAACGCGCGGGCGTGCACTCACCTGCTTGGTCGTTGCCGGCGTGGAGGCTCGGCAAGCTTGGCTTGCGGACCGTTCGCATGGCCGGCCCGACTTGGATTCAGCCATCAACGATGCAACGCTCCAGCGATGAGCTTTCACCGTTGGCCCCTGCGCCCGCTCCAGCCCCTGCTATTCGGCGTGCTGCTGATCGCGAGTTCGGGCTGTGCAGCCGATACCTCGACCTTGCCCGCCGCTCGCGGAACCCCCGGACCGAGACGCTCGGGCTTCTCCTCCCCACCGACCGTCAACGGAAGTCGCAAGCCGTGTTTGGATGCGCCCTTCACTCCCGGCGTCGGCGCCACCGCCTTTGCGGATGGCTCGCCGGTTCGCTCGTTGAACGATGGGCGCAACTGGCTATTTGAGATCCCTGGGCAAGGAGAAATTGGCCCCGATGAAGCCACCTCGCTTCTGATGCGAGCCCGCGCGCGAGGAGGCGTGTTCACCTTCTTGAGCTACGGTCTCTATTGCGAGGGGCGCGCGTGTTTCTCGCTCCGGGTCAACCTTTGCGAAAGCCGAGTGGACGAGCTCGCGAGCGGGCTGAAGGCGCTGCTCGTCGACGAGCGCGGAGCCTCAACAGCTCGCCTCGACTTGGGGATCGAGCTCTCGGGCGAGCTTGGTCCGCGCGAGTGTGGCGCCGCTTGCGACCCAATCCCTTACAACGGTACCCCCTACTACGACCCCGATCGCAATCGCAAGGGCGGCTCGCTGCCGAACTACTCCGGTGGAGCCTGCAACCGCGACGCCGATTGTATGGTGAAGGGCTGTGGCAACCACTGTCTGAGCTGGGAGCAAGGCGGCGCGAACGAAGGGGCCACCTGCGAGGGCTACAGCATGCCAGCCACCTTCTGCGGATGCGTCGAGCGAGAGTGCGGTTGGTTCACCCAGTAAAGGCGAACAAGGATCCACCAACCGCAAGCCGGCTTCAGGCTCGCAGCTGAACAAACGACAAAAGGCCAAAGGCCACCAAACGTATGCTTGGTGGCCTCAGGTTGATGTCGCACCAGCCGGTTAACGGCTGTGCAGACAATGGGATAAAAAATCCCGGCAGCGTCCTACTCTCCCACTAAGTTTCCCTAGCAGTACCATCGGCTCCGAAGAGC
>CAITIQ010000130.1 GCA_903892415.1 uncultured delta proteobacterium
ACCTGCGCACCGATCGCCTGATCGGCGAGCAGGCGCAGGTCGACTGGGCCCACGTCGGCAAGCTCGCGGTGCCTGGCGGCGAGCGCGCGCTCTGGGTGTTCGTGATCGTGCTCGCGTACTCCCGCGCGATGTGGGCCGAGCTCGTCTTCGACCTGACGATCGAGTCCCTTCGCCGCTCGCTGGTGCGCGCAGCGATGCACTTCGAGGGCGTCACACGCCAGTGGCTCTTCGACAATCCGAAGACGGTTGTGCTCGATCGCTACGGAGACGCCATCCGCTTTCATCCAGGGCTGCTCGAGATCGCCGGGGCGCTCCGGGTGCAGCCGCGCCTCTGCCGACCTCGTCGACCGACAGACAAGGGCGGCGTCGAGCGCGCCATTCGGTACCTGCGCGACCGCTTCTTCGCCGCCCGCACGATCACGAGCATCGAGGACGGCAACCGCCAGCTCCTCACGTTCGTGACCTACGTCGCCAACATCCGGCCTCACCCGCAGTTCAAGGACCGACTCGTCGGCGAGGTCTACGCGGAAGAGAAGGAGCGGCTGCTCGCGTTGCCGGACGTGCTCCCGTCGACGGAGCTCGTCGCGCCGGCGAGCGTCGACACCACCGCGTTCGTGCGATTCGGCACCAACGCCTACTCGGTGCCGAGCAAGTACGCGCGCTCGCGCGACGCGCTCACGCTCGTCGCCAACGACGACGAAGTACGACTGCTCGACGGTGCCGAGGTCGTCGCGCGTCACGAGCGTTGCTGGGGCAAGCACCAGCGGATCGAGGCGGCCTCGCACCGGGCGGACCTGCTCGAATACAAGCGGCGCGCTCGCACGACGAAGGCTCGCGACCGGCTCCTCGCCGAGGTACCCCCCATCGATGCCCTGTACACGCGCTGGGTCGAGGTCGGGCGGAACGTCGGGCTCATGACGGCCCGCGTCGCCAAGCTGCTCGACCTCTACGGCGCGACGATTCTTCGCGAGGCCGTGACCGACGTGCTCGCTCGAGGGCTCCACGACCCCGGCGCGCTCGCGCTTCGCTGCGAGGAGGCTCGCCGCCGAGCGGGCAAGGCGATGCCCGTCGCCCTGGAGTTCGCGGCGCACGTGCCCGAGGGGGACGTCCTTCACCACGATCTGGCTAAGTACGACCGTCGCGGGAGGTCTCGATGAGCACCGACATCTTCGACGGCCTCCAACGTCTCGGCCTCTGCGCGCCCCGTGACGCGCTGGAGGCGCTCGTCACGCACGCGACGAAGAGCCGTCTCGCTCCGTCGCAACTCCTCGAGCAGCTGGTCGCCCTCGAACGCAGGCAGCGTGACGCTCGAAACCTCGCTGCGAGGACCAAGCGGGCGACGCTCGGCACGACGATGCCCCTCGACCGCTTCGACTGGGCGTTCCCCCGAGCCATCGATCGTCCCCTGTACGACCAGCTCCTCACCCTCGCGTTCGCGAAGAAGGGACACAACATCCTCTTCCGTGGACCAAGCGGCGTGGGGAAGACGACCCTCGCGCAGAACATCGGCATGCGGGCGCTCGAGAGCGGGAAGACCATCCGCTTCGCGACGCTCAACGGCGTGCTCGCCGACCTGCTTGTGCAGGAGTCGCTCCCGGCCGTCGAGCGCCGTCTGAGGCGGTACACGAGCCCCGACATCCTCTTCCTCGACGAGCTCGGCTACCTGCCCTGTGACGCACGCTCGGGCGACATGCTCTACAACATCATCAACCGACGGCACGGGAAGGCGAGCACCGTCATCACGACGAACCTCGCGTTCAAGGAATGGGGGGCCGTGTTCCCGGGCGCCGCCTGCGTCGTCGCGCTCGTCGACCGCTTCACGGAGAACTGCCACGTCTTCGAGATCGACGGAGACTCCTGGCGACAGCGCGATCAGTCCGCGGTCAGCGTGTCCGCTCCCGCGCCGCCGATGCGCCGACCGAACAAGCGGAAACGCTCGCGCTGACCGTTCAAGAGCATGGCGTGGTCGCGGCGCGAGCAGCCACCACGCCATGTTCAAATTCTTCCGGATCCTCGCGATCGTCTACAGCGAAACGTACAAGGGCAGCTGGGCGACGGCACGTACGTCAACAGGGCGCTGCCCAGCCCCGTGGTGTCGCTTTCTGATGCGATGCAGATCTCTTCTGGTTCCGAGCACAGCTGCGCCTTGCGCGCATCCGGGAGGGTGGTGTGCTGGGGCTTCAACGGTTTCGGGCAACTCGGCTTCGGTTGCGGAGGCGTCGGCTTTCCGTGTCCTAGCGTCGGCAACTCCGCCTCGCCCGTGGAGGTCAGGACGGTGACCGGGCTGCCCCTCGAGAACGTGGTGCAGGTGGCGTCCGGCCTCCTGCACAGTTGCGCGGTGCGTAGCGCAGGAGATGTTTGGTGTTGGGGCCACGGCGGCGACGAACGGCTCGGAGGGTGGGACCCGGCGCGCTGCTTCTCGTACAACGGCATCAAGCGGCGCTGCTTGGCGGCAGTCCAGGTTCCCGGCCTCTCGGACGCGGTCGAGGTTGCGGCAGGCGACTCCCACACCTGTGCACGCCGTTCGACCGGCGCGGTGGTTTGCTGGGGTGCCAATTTCCGCGGCCAGATCGGCGACGGCTCGACGGTTGGTCGGCAGGGTCCCACTCCGGTGAGCGGCCTCTCGAATGCGGCGCGGCTCGCCGCGGGGGCAGAACATACCTGCGCGCTTCGGGCCACCGGCGCCGTCAGTTGCTGGGGCTCGAACTCCGACGGGCAGCTGGGCCCCGGCGCGTCCGGGCCCGACGCGCTGACGCCCGTAGACGTTCCGGGGCTCTGACCTTGGTGGGCATTGAAAGCCCGTACGGTTACCTAGCGCCGCCAGAGGTAGATGTCTTTGCCGCCTACCGACGCGAGGACGGTGCCATCCGCCGACAGCCGCGGTTTGGCGGCTCCGAGCACGACCTGCGGCTTCGCGAAGGCTTGTCCGTCGTGGAAGAACGTGATCCCCGCGGCTCCCCCCGGCTCGAACGGCGCTCCTCGCGCGAGCGCCACGTCGCGATCGAGCGATCGACGCACCGCCATGGCCAGATGACGGCGGCCGTGGGCTTCGCAGCCGGCGAGTCGATCGAGCTCATCGACGGCTTCAAGCGGATGCGCGCCGCGCGCGCGCTCGGGTGGCCCACGCTGCGCACGAAGGTCGTCGAGGTCGATGTCGTCGACGCGAAGGCGATGCTCCCCGCGCTGCACGACGCGCGCGGACTGACCGAGCTCGAGGAGGGCTGGCTCGTGCGGTCTCTCCATCGGGACCACGGCCTGCTCCAAGCGACGATCGCGCAGCGCCTCGGCCGTCAC
>CAITIQ010000131.1 GCA_903892415.1 uncultured delta proteobacterium
CGCCCGGCGAAGAAGGGCTCAGTGGCCGCGCGGTACATGAACTCTGGGCGCACGCTCAAGTAGTCGGTGGGCATCACCTCGAAGGTGCCAGTGAGGCCCCACATCGAGAAACCACGGCTAGGGTCGAAGCCGGGCGGCGGGAACTGGGAACTGTAGCCGCTTGGATGGTCCAACAGCTCGAGACGTGCGCTCAGCGCCATCAGATCGCGCGCGAACCACAACCGCGATGAGATCGCCGAGCCGAGAAAGTGTGCATCCTCGAGCCCCGGCGCGCTTCCGCCCGCCTCGAACCCCGCGTGGTTGTTCACGCTGAAGGCGAGCTTGGAGACGCCCCACGACTCCGCAGCTTGGTAGGCCCGAATCAAGAACGAATGATCGTGATGGAAGCGGACCCGCTCCGAGTCGTTTCGCGTGTCGGTGCCCACGTAAATATTGGCGATCAAGGCCAGCCACTCTTTGGGATTCCAGCGGACGGCCAAGCCGGCCGAAGGAGCCTCGTTCCACTTGCCGTAGGTCTGGTAGCCGTTCATTAGCCAGGGCTCGATCTTCAGGTTGTCGGTGGCGTAGATCTGCGCGCGTATCCCGGTGAAATAGAAGGGGGTGAACTCGCAAAGAATGGAGCGGTTGTAGTTCCAGTTCTCGGCCAGGAGGTAGCTCTCGAGGCCAATGTACGACGTGAAGATGCCGGTCTCGAGGTTGATGCCGTGGAGCGCGTCGAAGTGGTAGCCGAGCGTCGCTTCACGCAAATAGCGGAGCGCGTCGACCGAGAGCCCCCGCCCGCGGCCGGCCGTCGCATCGAGATCCTGGACCACGGTGGTCATCGCGCCCCATTGCAGGAGCACGCGGCCGATCACGTTCTCGTAGTTCCAATCCACGCCCACGCTCGCGAGGTTGACCATGAGTTCGTTATGACGAGCCACGCTGGCGGTGCCTGTGAGCGTGTGATCGATCGGCTCGTTGAACGAATACGCGTAGTAGGTGTCGAGATAGACGCTAGGCACGATGAACGAGCTCAGTGTCGAGAGCGGAAACGTCTTCTGTTTGCTCTGCCCGTTCATCCAGGTGTAGTCGCCGGTGAACGGAACCTTCTTCGCTTTTTGCGCGGCCTCTTTGGCTCGTTCTTCCGCCAGCTTGGTTGCTTCAGCTGCAACGACCGCTTGAGCCGCCTTCTGCTTCTCTTCCTGCAGCACAGCGAGCTGCGCGAGCGCTGCGGCTGCCTGACCGTTGGCAGTCTTCACCTGCGCAGTGAGCTCGCGGAGTCTCGTCTCGATGCTCTCGAGCTGCTTCGGATCGATGGTCACAGCCGGCGGGTCCGGAGGAGGAGCCGGAACCGGTGCTGCGGGCTGAGCGCCAACGATTGCTGACGCTGCGAGAGATCCACTTAGGAGGGAGGCCGAGAGCCAGAGCTTCATCGCGCTAGGGTCGACCGCACTGACCTCAAGCTCACGTCAAGATGCCCCGCTCCGACATCAAGATCTCATTTAGAAGGCTCCCCGCGCCACGAATCGTAGGCCTCTGGCAGCGTCAGCTCGGGAAGCTCGCCGAGGTCGCACAACGAAGGACACAGCGCGCGCAGCTTGTCGATGCCATCGCTCGACAACAGGTCCTCGAGTGGAAGCGCCAGCACGTCGAGCGCCCGCAGCGGATCGAGGTTGCGCTCGATCACCTCGAGCAATAAATCCTCGTCGAGACCACCGGAGAGCCGCAACTCGCTCCAGCTGCGGATGCGGCCCGCAGCGCAAAGCTCA
>CAITIQ010000132.1 GCA_903892415.1 uncultured delta proteobacterium
GGGCTCGGCGGACCTTCTGCAGCGATTGCTTCGCTCGCCGCTGGCGCGGTCATCAGCGCAAACTCCAGCCTCACCGCCGGCAGTCCTGGCAGCGGCGGCAATGGCGCCGCAGGCGCACCCAACGGCGGTAGCGGCCCCGCGTGTGAAGGCACTTTCGTGCTAACCGCAGGTGCGTCCAACTGCGAATCGTAGCGAAGGGACGCCAATTGCGATGACCGACGAAATAGCTGAGCAGTTCGTGGTCGAGCCGGTGACTAAGGTAACGATGAAGCCAATCATGCACCCAGGTCCCTGTGAGTCCCCCCGCGAGCGCAGCGCGCGAGTTTGGGGGGACCCGGCGAGCGCAGCGAGACCGAGGGGGGCAGCAAAGTCTGCTCTTCTACTGGTCATTCTGGGGGCGGTGGAATTGGCCGGTTG
Source organism: uncultured delta proteobacterium (assembly GCA_903892415.1). Lineage (GTDB taxonomy): Bacteria > Myxococcota_A > Polyangia > Polyangiales > Polyangiaceae > Xiheicaenibacterium. Next base: position 418 of record CAITIQ010000132.1, read on the forward strand.
CGGCGATGACTCGAGCTGCCCCGAAGGGTTTACCTGCATTGCGAATAGCGGCGGAGCCGGCGGCATCGCGGGCGCCGGAGCCCAAGGCGGCGATGGTGGAATAGGCGGTAACGCTGGCGGTGGCGGCCAAGGCGGGGACGGTGGTCAAGGCGGCGGCCCGAATCCAACGTGCACCCCCACCGAAGGCGAGCCCATTGGGCTGGATTGCGGCGTATTCGTTAGCGCGGCGTCGGTCGGCGGCGACGGCAGCCAAGCCATGCCCTACAGCTCTATCACTGAGGCTGTTGCAGCACTTGGCTCTGCCAAGCATATCTATGTATGTGGCGGTGACAGTTTCAGTGGATCAATCACGTTGCCCAGCGGCGTCTCTCTCTCAGGCGGCCTCGCTTGCGCGGATTGGACGTTTACCGCTGCCAACCCGAAGCCCACCCTGCAAGGCACAGCTGACCTGCCTGCTCTCACGATCCTAGGGAGCGCGGATCGCAACGTGGAGTTCTTTCAGATTGTCGCCGCCAATGCAGTAACGGCTGGGGGCTCCAGCATTGGCATCCTCGCAGACGGCGCTACCGCCACCCTGCGCGGATTGAGCATTAGCGCGGGCAGCGGCGCCGCTGGTGCCGCCGGAACGCCGCAAGGTGCGATGCCGACTCCAGCCGCCGCGAACGGCGGTAACGGGGGCAACGGCTGTCTGGGTTTGATGATGGCGGTGGTGGGAGGAGGAGGAGGACAAAATACCTGCCAGGCAATGAGCGTCGAGGGCGGTATTGGTGGTAGTGGAATCAATGGGACCAACGGTGGACCTGGCGCAGATGGCTTACCACTGGGTGCAACAGCAAAAGGCGGGACAGGTGAGTTCGGTCTCCCATCGCCAATGCCGTGTAGCAACGGCGGTATCGGTGCCCCCGGCCTCGCAGGCCTCCCCGGCACAGGCGCCCTCTCCAACGATCTCGGCACGCTCTCGTCCACCGGCTTCCTAAACGCCGCTGGCCTGCCCGGCCAATCCGCCGGCTCCCCGGGCCAAGGTGGCGGCGGCGGTGGCGGCGCCAACCTATGCGTCGGAGCCGGCCCCTCAGGCGGCGGCGGTGGCGCTGGTGGTTGCGGTGGCAATGTCGGAGAGCCCGGCCAGGGCGGCGGCGGTAGCTTCGGGATCGTCTCCGTCAACGCAACGCTCACACTCGACACCGTCACCATCACCACAAGCAACGGCGGCGCCGGTGGCGCCGGCGATGCAGGCCAACCTGGAATGGCAGGCGGCATTGAAGGGACCCAGGGAAGCGGCGGCGGAGCCTGCCCCGGCGGCCCCGGAGGCGCCGGTGGACGCGGCGGCGCCGGCGGCGGTGGCCGTGGTGGTCCCTCCGTTGGTATTGCCTATGTTGGGACCCCCCCAACCGAAGAAGCCTCCATCGAAATCACAATGGGCTCTGCCGGAATGGGCGGACTCGGCGGCGACGGTGGCCCTGGCAATCAAGCCAGTGCCGGGGCTCCGGGAATCAGCGAAGAGCGCCAGGCTTGGTGACCCCTCGCGCGCGATCGAACGCGCCGAAATCGTACGCCCACACCCGAGAAAACTGAGCAACTCGACCTCTAGCCGGGGATTCAGCCATCATGATGCAACGTCAGTTACTCGGTCCCAGTGATTCCCCCCGCGAGCGAGGAGCGCGAGTTTGGGGGACCGGTCAACGGACCTAGCCAGTGCGCCGCTCAGCGTTCTATTTGGCGCCGCAGGTTTGGACTCGCCGGCCTCACCTATGATCGTCGGGCTGGCGCGTACTCGGTGGTGACGGTAGACCGCGTTGCGGTGGTATCTTTCCGATACCGCGCGGCGGGGGAGCTATGGACAAGCGAACGGGAATTTCTGCGGGCGTTTTGGTGGTGTCGTTAGCGCTATTTGCTGTGGCCCTGTCGTCGTACCTTTCACCGTCGAAGTCAGCTCCCGTGAGTGCGCCCACAGCTGTGCCCGGTGATTCCAGTCGAGTGGACAAGCCGACCAAAGAAAACACCGCGAGCACAGTCCTCGTGTCCTCCCCGGTGGTAAAGCCGCTGGCAGTGCACTGCGACGACGATGACCTTTACAAGGCCAACCTTGATGCGGCGGACGGTAATCAGGAGGCAGCGGAGGCCAAGACGCTCGCTACAGTGAAGGCGTGGACGTCGGAATGCCGATGGGCAGCGTTCGAGCGCGACTGTTCAAAGAGATGCTGGGACTTCGAGACGGATCGAGTGATTGAAGGAGCGGCGTCGTCAGCCGAGGCGAAGACGCTGCGCGCCGAGCGCGTCAAAAGGAATGCCGCAGCGATGGTGGCGCTCGAGCCGCTGCTAAAGAGGGTTCGTGACATCGTCGCGAAGGGCAACCGCCTCAACGCGCCCGGCCGCACACTCTCGCCCGACTGCGCCACTCGCATGGGCGAAGACTTTCGAACTATCGATGCGTTGAAGGCCGAGGTGGAGGATGCGCTTGGTGTCATCCCTATCGGGTTGGTGGGGCTCAAGTCCACCCTCTCGCTCGCCAAGAGCTGCCTCGACTGCTCGCCTAATCGCGAGATGTGCAAGGACATGAATGAGGATATGAAGTCGAACGATGAGATCATCAGCGACTGGGCAAAGATGAACTCAAAAGATGCGGCTGCGCTGCGCTAAGCGGCTTCATAAATCGCTATTAGTCTTGGTAGGTCGTCGCGACCTTGTTGCGTCTGAGACTCGTTAATTCCTACCCCACTGGCGCACGGCACTCCTGGATCTGCTCGTTAGGTTCTTCAGCCCTGTTCGGCTGCGGCGAAGACATTCCTCACGCCAATGCGGCTCACTGCGAAGCTAAAACCTGGCCCGCGAACGATTTCTCAAAAATAGTTGAGCGCTGAGGAGCGCGAGAAGCGACATCCCTATCAAGAGACGGCGCACCACGCTTGTGGGGTCGTGAGCTTCCCTGCGCATGCAGGGCGTTGAAAACCTGCGGGTCCCAAAGCGGCAACAGACCGTGGGGCTCGCCTTTGTCGAAAGGGACGACTGGGATGGAACCGAATCAAACAGGAACGCAGAACGCGCAGCTGACTTCTTCTTCGCGAAGCGCTGTTGCCTATGAACAATGCAAACCGGAGTTCCTCGCCGCGTCGCGCGGAACGTTGAGCGCTCTGAATATCGATCCTGGCTTGGCGGTACGCACCATGCTTACCGCTGTATTGAACGCAGCGCCGTATCGAGAGTCGATTGAGAAGCTACCGTTCTGCGACCACGACCTGATCAACAAGCTCGAGCCTTACGCACTTGGGCTCGGCTACGCCAATGCTCTGCTCGCTTGGCAACTCGAGGGCCCCAAGCCAACGGACGCATTAGTGGAGGAGCTACGCCGTACGCGCAGAGTGCTGGTGACCGAGCTCGAGCTTGTGCAGCTCCGCGGAATATTGCCCGAGGGCTCAATCAAGCTCGAGGGCACCTCCAGTTACAACGCAATGGTGCAAGACGTCCGAGCCATCGCCACGGTCTTCCTCGCCAATTGGGGCACCGTTGGGCCGCAGATCGGTGGACAAAGCCAACATGTGGAGGACGCGCTCGCAGCGGCCGACCAACTGGTAGCAGCCCTCGCTGAATCAAATCAGGTCGAGGCAAAAACAGAGTCGAGCCAGCTCATTCGGTTAGCGGCGTGGAATGTGGCCTATCGCGCCTACCGCGAACTCGAGCGTGTGATTGACTATCTGCGCTTTCACGATGGCGATGCGCAGTTGATTGTTCCTTCCCTGTTCATTCGCGGCAAAGGCAAGCGAGGAGAGCGGCCCGTCGATGAGGCCAATGGCGGACAAGCGGAGCCCAGCCCGGCTGGTGGAGAGACGCCCAATCTTCCCATCACGCCTGTTGGACCTTCCAAGCCTTTCTGAGGAATGAGGACTAGGCCATGACAGCTCTGTTTCTTGGTGCCGATCGTGCGGGCGCATTTGAACTCCAGGCCCATCACCTCGTAACGCATGGAGTGATCGTTGGTATGACCGGAACGATGACATTGTGCAGCACCTTATCAAGTGTTTGAATTCATACGCTTCGCATTGTTCACTTTGAGCGTGACGGGAGTTTCGAAGCGCCGCTCTGGATTGTAACTTACTTATCTAGCTAATCCAAA
>CAITIQ010000133.1 GCA_903892415.1 uncultured delta proteobacterium
CCGCCGCCACCCATGCCGCCTGCTCCGCCGCCACCCGGTGCGCCGCCGTCACCTCCCGCGCTCCCCGCCCCAGCTCCACCGCCGCCGACCACCGGCACGCATTCGCCGGTCTTTTCGTCGCAGGGAGCGTCGGGGGAAACGCACTCCCCTTGGAAACACGTCAGATCCTCACCGCACTCAACGCCGAGACAGCGTGTATCGAGCTCGATGGGAAGCGAAAGCGGGGTGGAATCGAGGAAGCCCAAGCGTCGGCGCGCCACGATGCAGTTGAGCCCATCGATCCCAGAGGCAGCTCGGTTCTCCTCGCACGACTCGGCGGTTTGCGCCGCCTTGCCGTCGTCGGTCACAAAGCCCGCAACGACCAACACCTCTACCAGGTTGCCCTCGCGCTCCTCGGCGGGGACCAGCACCAGCGAACCGACAAGCGGAGCTGCCTCGCAGTAGTCCTGCGAGCCGTTGAACGCGACAGCCTGTTTGCTCGGAAATTCGCGCGCTCCAGCGACCCCGACGCTGTTGAAGATTGCCTTGCCGGTGGCATCCGCCGAGCACGCAGCGTCGGTGGTGACGGTCACCGTGATCTGGGTCGGGTCCTTGCACGACAGCAAGCTCGCGATCAGGAGCAAGGCGCGGGGTCGCTTAAGCATTCCCCAATTTACGCGCAATTCGGGCGGCGGATCCACACGCCGCCGCGAGTCCCCAGCTCAGCGGGTGGCTTTGGGGATGCGGTAGGTCTTGTTGATTTTGAGGTCGTTGCTCTTCAGACCGTTCGCCTGTTTGATTGCCATCACCGACACGGCGTACTTGCGGGAGAGCGCGTCGAGCGTGTCTCCGTTGCGGGCGCGGTGATAAAGGAAGGAGGCCTCGTCTCCGCCCTTGTTCCCTTTTCCGCCTTTGGCGACGTTGGGTTCGTCTTTGCCGGGCTTGCCCGGTTTGCCCGGCGTCTTGCCCGGTTTGCGTACCGGAGGCGGGGGCGGCTTGGGTAGGAAGGCCGCGGCCAAGCGGGAGGAGGCCTGAGCGGCCGGGCTGAAGAAGCGTACGTGGATGTGCGTCGCGTGGCCCTTGGCGTGCCGAATCAGCGGACTTTGGCTCTTGCCGCTCACTTGGAAGACCTTCTCGATGAAGGCTTTGTCTTCGCCCTTTTGCAGGGCGTACGCCATCAATAGACGCTGCAGCGAGGTGTCGATCAGGATCATCTCGGTGTTCGGGTCTTCGAGGAAGGCCTTCACGAACGTCCACGTGCGCGCCTGATCCAGGTTCTTCTCGTTGGCGACCGCGTACCAGCCGGTGGTCTCTTTGTAGAAGTAGGAGAGGTCCACGTCGCGGCCGGCTTGGTGGCTCTTGTGTGGTTTGAGCCGGCCGCCAGCCTTGGCCGAGATATGGCCGATAATCACCGGCTGGGTGCCCGCGTGCTCCTTGTTGACCTTCTCGATCGCCCGCACGATCGAGTCGATGGTTTCTTGCGTGCCCCAGGCGTTCCCCGGATCGTTCTGCTTCCACAGGTCGCTCTTCGGCATTTGGACGCCGTTGAACAGGCGTCCGCGGTTGGGCGCGCCCACCGAAATGGGGCCGATCGAAGCGAGCTCGGTTTTGACCTTCTCGCGGATCTCCTCCTGCGTCAGACCCTCGAGCGGCGACTTCCACTTGAACTGCGGACAATGCGGCGGTGAGCCGGGACCGCGGTCCAGGCAGGCGAGGAAGGCGTCTTCATCGGGTTCGGGGTGTTCACCGTTGGCCTCGCCCTCGTGGCCCTCGTCGCCTTCGTCCCCTTCGTCGCCTTCTTCTTCCCCGTCTTCGGTCTCGCCGGGCTCGTGGTTCTCCGGCTCAGTTCCGTCTTGCTCGAAGCCGACCGGCACGCTGCCGTCCGCTTGGTGCTGGTCTGCGCTTAAATCCCCGTCCGATTGACCCCCGGCTTGCGTGGAGGTCGAGACACCGTCCGGAGACGCTGCAGGGGGCCTTACGTCGGCACAGCCAAGCAGCAGCAGCCCGGTTAGGAGGAGGGAAGCCTTCAACACCGGGCGGTACCCTAGCGCAACTCGCTCGGGAGGGCTCGCGCGAAGCTTGTGTCAGGCTTGCAGCGGGCATGCGTCAGAAGACTTGCGAGCCGCATCAAGATTCTCTTGCAATGCCGGTCTGTTCAAGTAGGGTGCGCTCGCTTCTTGAAGACAGCTTTTGATACGGCTTTTCGGGGCGTAGCGCAGCCTGGTTAGCGCACTTGACTGGGGGTCAAGGGGTCGGAGGTTCGAATCCTCTCGCCCCGACTGGCTTCGGAGGAAAACCTCCGAAGCCTTTCGGTTTTTGTGGGCCCGATGTTCGTGAGCCGGCATTGATGCTGAGGTCGGCGTTCGCGAGCTGCGGCGCGGAGCACGATGGCGATAGAGAAGGTCAAAGCGTCCAGCCCCCGTCAGGTGCATGCAGCGCTGATCACGGTGCAGGTGCTGTTTGCGCTTTGGCCGGTGGCTGGTGCTTCGCTCCTTCGTTACATGAGCCCGGCGGCGCTGGTGGGCGTGCGCTTGGCGTTAGGCGCGCCGATCCTGGCGCTCGCGGCGCGGGCAGCGCTGGGACGGCTGAGCTTTCCTTCGCCTCGCGAGTTCTTGCGGCTGGCCGGGCTGGCCGCGCTCGGCATCAGCTTGAACCAACTACTGTTCGTCGGTGGGCTCGCGCGCAGCGGGCCGGTCAACGCCTCGGTGGCGGTGCTGTTGATCCCGCCGTTCACCGTGGGCGCCGCCTTGCTACTCGGTCGCGAACGGCCGAGCGCGCGACGCTTGCTCGGCGTGGGCGTCGCGCTCGTCGGGGGTGCGGTGCTTGTCGGCGCCGAACGCTTCGACGGCTCGCAAGCGCGCCTGCTCGGCAACCTGATGTTGGTGGCGAACACAGCCTGTTATGCGCTGTACCTGGTGCTCGCGCGTGGCGCGATCGCGCGGCTCGGTTCGTTGCAGACGGTGGCCTGGGTGATGGTGCTCGGCGCGCTCGAGGCGCTGCCGCTCACCGCCGTGGATACGCTGCACATCCCGTGGTCCACGTTGCCGCTCTCAGCTTGGGGCTCGATCGCCTTCGTGGCGCTCGGTCCGACGGTGCTGACCTACTTGCTCAACGCTTGGGCGCTCGCGCGCGCCGACAGCTCGACGGTCGCGACGTATGTCTACGCCCAGCCGCCTATCGCGGCCCTGGCCGCGTTCTTGTTGCTCGATATCACGCCCACCGTGCGCGCGCTGATCGCCAGCGGGATCATCGCGCTGGGCGTCGCGTTGGCTAATCAACGTTCGCAGCCTTCGACGCGGTGAGCGAGCGAGGCTTGCGTCAGCGCATGCACCACGAACCTTGTTGCTCACTGCGGTCAACCGGGTGCGCACCAAAAGCCGTGGGCCGAGCCGAGCGCGAAGACGCGCTGGACGTCTGCGGTTAGGGCGTCGACGCCTCGATGGCCATGAACCTCCTCGAGCTTCGCGAGCGCGCTTCCCACCGTGCCATCCTCGAGCCAATCGAGAAGATCGCCCGCCGCACCAGCCAGTGAGACCTCACCGAATCCGTCGCTCGTGCGCACGACGACGATGACCTCCTCCTCACGGGAGCGAACGGGCGCAACGACGCGCTCTTCTCCTTGGAGCGCCAGCGCACGATGCCGCAAGGCCACGACGGGGTACGCCGCACGAACCACCTGGACGCATGCCCTTCGAAGGAGGCGCGCATCCCCGAGCGACGCGAGCGAGCCGCGCCAAGCCGGCTCTGCCTCAGCGAGCGCGGCGAGCCTCCAGGCTTCGTCGAGGCGCGCGGCGTCCGCGACGAGCCGATCGTCGAGACCCAACGCGGGCCTGCGCGCGCTGAGCCACGACGCAAATCCGAGGCTGATGCGATTGAGATCCGGATCGGTCGCGGGTCGCTCGACGAGGAACTCGCTCACGAGCGCGTTGAGCCGAAAGAAGCCGATCAGCCTCGCGAGCAGGGGAAATGCGTCATGAAACGCCGAGAACCAGCGGAGCCAAACTTGCCGCTGATAGACCGATAGCGAAGCACCCTCCGCTCCGTGGTGAGAGGGGAGGGTGTTCATTCGCAACGTCGCATCGATCGCGACGGCGTCGGGCACGAAGGTCCCGCTCGATGCGTCGAGCGGCCGGGTGAGCGCTCGAGCGAAGCTCTCCTGAAAGGACGCGAGCGCGGGCGGTGCTTGCGCGCTTATGGTCGGGGCGGCCTGCTTCACAAGGACTGCTTGGCTCGAGCGGTCTCTGCGACAAGTTCTGCGAGCGCTGGGATGCGGTCGTCGCGCTCGATCAGTGTCGGAGGCGCCGAACCGCGGGCCGCAACGAACCCGCGATAGAGCTCCCACACCGCAGCCTTCACGGGCTGGTCATGGGTATCCAACAAGGCTCCGTTCGGCAGCTCTTCATGGCCAGCCAAATGGATTTGGAGCACGCGGTCCTTCGGTATCGCCTGGAGGTAGGTCGTCGCGTCGAAGCCGTGGTTGTTGGCGGAAACGTACACGTTGTTGATGTCGAGCATGAACCAGGCATCGGAGTCCGCGACCACGCGCGTGTAGAAGCCCCACTCCGTGAGCGTTGAGCCCGCAAACTGCGCATAGCTGGAGAGGTTCTCGAGTCCGAACGGGCGGGCGAGCCGCGATTGGATGGCTCGCACCCGCGAGGCGGCGTACTCGGCGACCTCCTCCGTGTAGGGCGTCGGCAGGAGGTCGTGAAAATGAGCGCCGCGCGAGCTCGACCAACACAGGTGATCCGAGACGAACGGCGCGTTGACTCGTGCGCACAGCGCCTCGAGCCGTGCGAGGTAATCCTCGTCGAGTGCGTCGGCTCCGAGGACGTTGAGCGCCAGACTATGGACGACGATGGGCGTTCGCTCGCGGACCCGATCGAGCCAGTACAAAGGCGCCGCCGCACCGTTCATGAAGTTGTCGGCGATGACCTCGACGTAGTCGACTGTGCCTGGTCCCGCCGGAGCGTCCTCGAGGCGGGCTTCGCCCTCGGCCAGTGCGCGATAGTGCGGTGGACGCAGCCCAATACCGACGGCTCCGTCCGGGAGCTTCACTCGGGCGTGACCTCTTCATTCACGCCGAGGATCCCGTACTCCTCTGCGGTCATCGGTAGCTCCAAGGCGTACTCGGTTACCCGCTCGATCTCGGCGCGCGAAAGGACCTTGTGCGAGGGCGGCATGTTCGCCGCGGCTACGCCGTTGCTGCTGCGAGACGAGATCCCGAAGGCGATCGCTGAGTGGATGAACTCACGGTCCTTGGTCTGGACGTCCGCGAGCGCCTGGACGAGGTCCGTCCCCGGCGGCATATAGAGCACGAAGCCATTTTCGGCGAGGCCGTGACAGCCCGCGCACGAAGTCTCGTACATCTCCTCGGGCGTGCGGCCGGCGTCCTCGGGGAGCACCACGCAGCTCATGCCGCCGCAGGTGTTCATCGCGCTGCACGTGTGCTCGGTCAGGAAAAAGTCGAACTTGTTGAAGGACACGCCCTTGCATGCGTTGTTGCCGGAGCAAACAGCATGCGTCTGGACGAAGCCGCCGCGCTCTTGGCAGTCGGCCTTGAAGGTCGCGAACCTTACGCTCTTGTCTTCCACCGAGGAGATGACGGTCTTGCTTCCCGCTTCCCCGCCGGTCCCTCCCGCGCCGCCCGCACTGGCTCCGCCGGCCCCTGTGCCACCCGCTCCTGCGTTGGAGGTGGAGCCTCCTTCGGGGCAGCCCTTCGTCGACGTCGAGTCGTTGTCACCACAGTGAGCTGCGCCAAGCGCGAGGCCAGCGGTCGCCGCGAAGAGTAAGGCCGATTGCATCGGGGAACGTGAAGCAGTGGTCATCGTCCCCTGATAGCAAGCTCGCTCAGGGGCGGCGTGCGACACGTTGTCGCACGCCGCACGGTCGCGCCATCATCGAGTAGTCTTCTCGCGATGGCGCGCGCACGTTGGGCTTCGTTTGGCGGGATGGTGCTCACGCACTCGCTCCTGGGCTGTCCTGCGGAGGACACAACCAGCACAGGTGCTGGCGCGGGTGGCACAGGCGGTGAGGCAGCTGCCACGACCGGCGGAATGGGTGCCGGCGGTTCAGGCGGTGCTGAGAGCGGTGGCGGAGGAACTGGCGGGGCAGGTGGAAGCGGCGGCAGCGGTGGCGGGCAACCCATGCCGGATCCCGAGCTCTGCGCGAAGCTCGAGGCTCCGGCGATGCCCATGACGGGCTTCGCCACCCTCGAGGAGGCGGCAGCCAGCATGCTCGAGCCCGGCATCGTCTACGACATCGCTGTTCCAGCTAGCGGGCCGGTTTACGTCGCGTTTTCCACGGTCAGCGAGCACACCACGTTCGGCGCTTACGTCAATGCTCCGAGCGCGCGCCTGCTGCGGGCAGGCGTAGAGATCGCCGCTACCACCCAGCTCGTCGGCTGTGACAGCGACGTGTTCGCTAAAGTGACGCATCACGCACACATGCCGAGCGTATTCGTACTCGAGATCGAACGTGGTGATGCGTCGAGCGTGATCGGTATGTTCGAGGTCCTCTAGGCAGGCCGCTACGCCGGAGCGTGAGCGTCAGCGCGCGTACCAAGCCTTGATGCGCGCATCGTCGCGCACGGTCTCGTACAGCTTGTTGAGCTTCTCGAAGCGCGCGAACACGTTGGCGGGGACGTGATCCACGTTGCCGCCGGCGAACCACTTGACCGCCATGTAGAGCTTGAGGTCCACGACGTTGAGCTTCTCCCCGCCGAAGAACGGGGAGCCGGTGAGGTTCTTCTCGGTTTGCGTCGCCCAAGCGGGCAGCGTGGTCTCCACGAGCTGAGCCCGCGCGGCCTTCTTCTCGGCGTCGCCCTGGATGCGGATGACCGGCCCGGCCTGTGCCCGCAGATCCTCCACGTGGCACAACATCGCCTCGTGTCGCGCGGCCTCGAGATCGTCCTTGGGGTGAAGGTCCCAGCGTCGACCGATGTACACGAGGATGGCGTTCGAGTGCGCGAGCACCACGCCGCCGGGCAGCTCCAGCGTGGGCACCGAGCCGTACGGGGTATTCGGTTTGCGGGCCATCCATCCGGCGCGATCGAGGCGCTCATCCTCGAACTCCACGCCGGCGACGTGGAGCGCGAGCCGGCACTCTTCACCGCGGCTCACAGGCATATCGAAGTAGGTCAGCTTGGGCTTGGTCATGCGCCCGAGGGTAGTGCAGCAAGCCGAATCCGCAACCCACTCAGCGAACGCCGTCAGTCGAAGCGCGACGTCAGCTCGAGCGAGAAGAGCGAGAACGTCCCTTGCTCGCCTTCGACCGTGTCCAAGATATTCAACGTCCACAGCCCGTTCGCGACCTCATCCCCCGGAACGGACACGACGATGCCCTCGGGTGCCGTCGGAACAGGGCCCGAGCCGCGTGGCCACACCATCACCGTCGTCCCGGCTTCGGATGGGTTGGTCAGCGTCAGCTCCAAATCATCCGGGCGCGGATGGTCGATCACGACCCGCACGATGGCGTCGGTCGGTACGGTGGCCAGACCGGTGACCTGCACGCTCACTCTGGTGCTGGAATCCGGTACATCGACCAGCGTTCCGGAACTCTCCTCAATGAACTCATCGCGCATCCACCTGGGACTGCAGATGCCCTCGAAGCCGCTGCTGCGTCCCGCGCAGATCAGGCCTGCCCCGCAGAAACCCTCCGGCGAACAGGAATCCCCGGCGCCTGCGATCTCTAGATTCTCCACGCAACGGCCCGCGCTCGATTCGGTGGCACCGAGGCACATCACGCCGGACTCGCACGGGTTCTCGGCATCGCAGCTGGGCGCGCTGAGATCTCGGTCTGCGCGCTCCCGCAACAATCGGAACGCCGTCTCCTTCACGCGCGAGATCGAGCCGAGGTGCGCCATCGAAAGGATGGGACGAGCGGCGGCGATGTTCTTGAGCGCGCGCGAATCGATCGAGGTCTCCGCATCCAACGTCGCCATGTTGGCGGTGTTCACGAGCTCGAGCGTGCGATCGGCTTGGTTCTCGGTGAAGTAGACATCATAGTAGAACCCACGCTCGATCCCGTAGCCGCGAGCCAAGGCGGAGGTCGCGAGCTGCTTGAGCGTGGCCGGGCCGATCCCTTTGACAGCATCGAGCACGCCGAGCGCGCGAAACGGCACGTCGTCCGCTGTGCCTGCGACGCCGTCGGCGCCGTTGCGCTTGGCGAGGACTGCCGCCACCGTCGACTTCGACGTGATGCCGGCGGCCTTCAACGCCGCAGCGTCGGTGCTCGGGTCGTCGACGAAAGCGACGATTGCACGCGCCTCCTTGGTGCCCTCTGCAAAGGTGACCGCGGTGGCGAAGGACTCGTCGCCCGTCTGTTCGTTCTCGCCCTCACAGGCGCTGAGCGAGGTAGCGAGCACCAACGTGGCTGCAATCGAGCGGAGGAACTTCGTCATGGTGGCCGCCCCTTCGCAGAATGCGGGCCAGCCCCAATCGCTCCCTCACCCCCGCGATTTCAGCCGAAATCGAGCTCCCGCCAGGGCGAGTCGCGCAGTGGTCACAATGTCGTCATGTGGGGGAGATCCAAGTGGGGACAAATAAATCCAGGTGCCTGGTCCGAGCGGTCGGCGTCGAGCTTTCTGAGGTCGCAACGGCCTAGGCTCGCTGTCGCGCTCAGAAGGCCGCGTCGCGGGTGGCCAGGCTGACGTTGCCGAAGGCCGTCTGCGGTCCGTCGGCGATCGTTGTGCGTTCGACCTGGGTGCCGCGGATGCGCGCGATTCGCAGCTCGGGGCTGGGCGCGCCGGTGGAGTAGGCGATCAGCGCATCGTCCCCGCAGATCCCGCGCGCGACCGAGGGCGCGATGAGCGGTGCATCGGCATCGACCAAGAAGCGTTCACCGAAGCCGGTTTGCGTTGAGTAGTGCACGGCGTAGAGCCCGCTGCCGGAGGCGATCGCAACGATGAAGTTGCCGTCTGCCGTCGGCGCGGCGCTGAGCAGCAGGCCCTCCACTTCGATCGTCTCCACCGAAAGGGCGGCGCCCTCCGCGCTGAGCTGCGTTGCCGCCAAAACGAACGACGACTCGGGCTTGAAGTAGAACGCCACCGTCGAACCACCCGCGTGCGCGAGCTGCGGGCCGCTCAAGCCGACCTCGCCCAACATCAGCTGCACCGGCTGTCCCGTAAACGTGAGCGGGACCAGCTCCGATGAATTTGCCAACACGGTGCAAAGCTCTTCATTGACGGTGCCGGCGACCCGCACGCTGAAGCTCTCCTCCTCCCACACGGCCGAGCTTGCTTGCAGCGCGAACGCCGGGTGGTACGTCGAGTAGTCGAAGGCGTCGGCATCGAAGTAGCCGATCTGCGTGAGCCCGTTGTCCTGGCCTACGAGGGCGATCCCTCCGGCCATGAAGCGCTCGGCGAACGGCTCGGGGAGCCAGCCGTTTTGCGGATACTCGTTGAACGCGAGGCCGTCGTAGGTGGAGGTGTAAACGGTGCCCGATTCATCTGTGAGCAGCGTCGCGAGCGAGCCGTAGCCGTCGACGAAGCTCAGCGGCACGGCCTTCCCGCCCGGTTTGTTGAGCCGCCATTCCTCTTCCACCTGCGTGGCGATCACCGTGCCGCCGTCGGACCAGGCCGAGACGATCGCAGCCTCGCCTCCGAGGCAGCTCTGCGGCGGAAACCCCGGATTGCCGCCGGCTCCAGCGCCGCTGCTCGAGCTTGCGCCCTGGTCTGCGCCGCCTTCATTGGCGCCGCCAGCGGCCTCTTGTTCATCGATGATGACGCTGCCGCAGGCGCTGAGCAGGCCCAGCGCGAAGGACGAGAAACAGGCGAAGAAAGACGGTGATTTAGTCATAAGGTCTCCAAGCGCAACCATGCCTCGGCGCGCTGGTCTGCTCGACTTAAGACCGACTTAAATCCGAGCCGGGCTGGGGCTCGAGGCGTGTGCCGTAACGCGCGGTCGTCCGGGGCGAAGGGACGTTATGGGACGGGGAAGGCGGTCTGCGGTGGTCGGGCGAGGAGGATGGGCGGTCGAAGTGGTCGTTTTGTTGAATTGGGGCGCCCATCCCCTGGCGATCGCCGGCCGAACTCAACAAAACGTCCAGTTCGCAGGCCGATCCCCCTGACCTCGCACGGTCGGAGGGCGATCTTGCGCGGTCGGAGGGCGATCTCGCACGGCCGGAGGGCGACCTCGCGCGGTCGGAGGGCGATCTCGCACGGGCGGAGGGCGATCTCGCACGGGCGGAGGGCGATCTTGCACGGCCGGAGGGCGACCTCGCGCGGTCGGAGGGCGATCTTCGAAGCCCAAACGTGGATCTTCGAAGCCCAAACGTGGATCTTCGAAGCCCAAACGTGGATCTTCGAAGCCAAGGCCACCATCTTCGAAGCCCAAACCTCGATCTCGCACGCAAGATCGACTTCGGTGGGCGCTAGAAGGGCTGCGTGGGCTGCGAGATTTAGCGAGGCGGCTGCAAGGCGGTGGTGATCGCGTTCAGGGCGGTCATCACCTTGGTCGCGTCGCGTGGTCGGCCGCCGGCCGATTGAGGCGAGCACAGCCACTCGATGGCTTCCGGCTCGGCGCTGAAGACCTTGAAGGGCGCCTTGCTGCGCAGGGCCATCAAGGCGCCGGAGACCATCGCTCGCATGGCTGCGCCCATGAAGCCCTGCGTGATCAGCACCATCGCAGCACGGTCGAACAAGTGCATGTGTCGCCGCCCGGCCGCGACCATGGCGGTGCGCGACTCTTCGTTGATTCGCCCGGTGGTCGGTACGTCGAGCACCACCTGCAAATAGGCGAGCGGCTGTTGCTGGGTGCGCGCAAAGCCCTGCACGCGCGCCTCGAGCGTGCTGACCACGCTCGGTGGAGGCTGACTGCGGTCGACGAAGATGACCGTCCCTTCGACGAAGTCGACCACTTGATCCGGGCTCAGATAGTCCATGCGCCCCTTGGGGTTATCCGATCGCGGGGCGGCTGGGAACCAAGCGCTGGCTCGTCGAACGCTGTGTTGCTCAGTCACTTGGCTCAAAGACCAGTAGGCCCTTGCGCGACACCGACGCCGTGCGGCCGCTTTGTAGGTCGTGTGCGACCAGCCAATCAGCGCCCTCGTTCGACGCGGGCCCGAGTGCGGCCTTGTAGGTTTTGAGTTCGATGTTGGCGCTCTCGAGCTCGACGCGAGCGAGCGCGTAGCCTCCGCGGATGCGCTGAAAAAAGGCTGTTTGCTCGCCGCGCACGGCCACGAGCGAAGCCGCGCTCAGGCTCGCGAGCGAAGCGCGCAGAGCGTGGCGCGCAGAGCGCCGCTTTGGCGGTCGTAGAGCTGCGCGCCGCCTACTGCCTCGACCACCAGGGTGGAGTTCGTAAGAGCGAGGGCGCGGACCTGCGGCTGCTCGATGTACAAGGTTGTCTTCGCGCTCGCGAGCTCGAGCAAGCGCACCGAACGTTCGTCGGCGAAGGCCATGGTGGTTGCTTGATCGTCGACCGCGACGGCGAGCTGACCGCGGTAGTCGTCCTCCTCCAAGCGGTGGCTTCGCACCATCGCACCGCTCGTCGCGTCATACACTCGCAGCTCGATTTGGCTGGGCTTCGAAAGCAGGAAGGAGGCTGCGAGCCAGCGTCGGTTGGGCGAGAGCGCGAAGGCCACCGTGCCTTCACCGAACTTGCTATCGCGCAAACTCAGCACGCGCTCGCGGCTGGTCAGGATGACGAGCCCCACCGCCGAGCATTCATCCATGCCGCCGCCGCCAAGATGCGCGTCCTCCACCACGACCAAGTCGCTCGTTGCGGTGGGGCGCGCGCGAACCCAGCAGGTGCCCAAAAAGCCCTCGCCGAACGGCGGCTCCACGTCCAACGGCAGCAGCGACCAGGTCGGCTCGGGGCCCAGCTCCACGCGCAAGAGTTCGCGCGTCAGCGCGAAGGTCACGAGGGCGTGCTTGCCGCCCGGTTCGAACGTGACGCCGGAGACCGCGAGCAGCTCGTTCGGCTCGAGGCCCAGCTCATCGGCTTGCGCGCGCGCGAGCTTGCGTTGGGCTTTCCAGAACGGCGCCAGAGGCAGGGTGCAGAGCAGACGTGCGGCGGGCATGGCGCATTGTAGGCGAGCGAAGGCAGGCTTCGCGAGGTCTCGTGGCCCATCGACTGCGCGCCCTTCTGCTAGGCTGCGCCGCGTGTGCGGTCGAGCGGTAAGCGGTTCCGATGACATGACCTGGCGCGAGTGGGTCGAGGTGTTGCGGCCCACGGTGAAAGTTCCACCGCCGCCCGAGCGCGCCACGCAACCGGGGGCGCCAATCGCGGCCTTCATCGGCGTGGGCGCTGAGGTCGAAATCACCGACGCGGTATGGGGCCTGCGCCTGGTCGGCGCCGACAAGCGTCTCTACTTCAACACCCAAATCGAAAATGTGCGCAGCCGCTTTCGTGAGGCCGCCAAATATCGCCGGGCGCTGGTTCCGGTGCGCAGCTTCGAGGTCGCGGAGGGCCTGGCCGGAGAAAAGAACCGCACCCGCCATCAGGTCGCTGCAGCGGAAGGGAGCTTGTTGCTCGCCGGCATCTGGGACGACCACGATGGGCAACGCCGGGTCTCGGTGCTGACCTGCGCCTCACGCGGGCCGTTCGTTTCGCTGCATGGCCGCATGCCGGTGCTCATGCCTACGGCTGCGGCCCGGGAGTGGTTGCTCGGGGAGGCAGACAAGCGCCTGATCGAAGAGGCGCTGGCTCGGCCCAACCCGGCGCTATTGCTCGATGGGCAGTTGTGTTGAGGGTGCAGACCAGCAACCTGGTGCTTGCGGCGGGCATTGGCGCCTCGGGCGACTGACGCTAGTGCAGTCGCCATGAACCGTCGCGACGCCCTGTTCTCCGCTACCTCGTTGGCCGCTCTTTCGCTAGGGGCCGCTGCCTGCAGCACCGCGCGCGCCGATGAGGCCCACGACCACCACGATCACCACGGCGCACCGAACCCGTTGGAAGAAGCCGCCTTCGAGTGCGTGAAGCGCGGTCAGGCCTGCCTGACCCATTGCATCGCGCTGCTTGGCAGCGGAGACACGTCGATGGCCGGGTGCGCGGCTGCGGCCCACGACATGCTGGCTGGGATGGAGGCGCTGGCCAAGCTCGCTTCCTCGGGCAGCAAGCGGGTGACCGAGATCGCCAAGACGCTGGTCAAGCTGTGCGAGGACTGCGCGGCGCAATGTGCTCCGCACGCCGACAAACACCCCACGTGCAAAGCCTGCCACGACAGCTGCAAGAACATGGTCGCGGTCGTCGCAAAGCTCTAACTCCGCTGCCTCAAGAGCTGTAGCTTCTCAGCGAGCGCCGGTTCGCTACACTCCGCGGTGATGGCCACTCGACCGATCGCCAAGAAGCCCGCAGCGAAGAAGCCTGCAGCTGCCGCAAAGCCCAGCGTCGGTGCGAAGCCGGCGCCCGCGAAGAACGTCCCCACGGATCTGGTTCACTACTTCCGCTTGGTGTTCCAGGTCGCGCCGGGCGGCTCACGCAAAGCGGAGTTCTTCGTCGCCGGGACGATCGAGGAGATCAAGCGCGCCGCCCTTGATGATCTCGGCAGCGGTGACGGTGCTTACCATGCGCTCTACTACGGCGAGACCATCGTGCTGCAGTGTTGGGAAGGCACCAAGAAGGTCGCCTCGATCGATCTGCATCCCTTCATCACCTATCGCGTCGAGGGCATCCCTGAGCCGATTCGCTTCGCGGGTGAAGGCGACAATCCGGTGCTCGAGATGGATGACGCGTCGGAGGAAATGATGATGGCGATGATCGAGGAGGACCTCGACATCGAAGTTGAGATCGATTGGGCGAAGGTGAAGCTGCCCAAGCTCGGAGGGCGGCCATTGACGAAGAAAGAGTGGGCGCCGTTTGACGAGCCGAGCCACCCATGGGCCTACGGTTTCTTGGCCGACTGGGATATGCCGCTGCGCAAGCCATGAGCCTTCCCATCCTCAACGCCAACGCGAGCTTGCCCGAGGTTGCCAGCTGGATGCGTGCAGTGGGTCAGACCCTGCCGCCGAATGACGGCTTTCTCTACTTCAACGCGCTCTATCTGAGCGTGACCGAGCGCGTGGTTGCCAAGGTGGCCGCGGGGGACGTCAATGATCCCGAGTTCGTGTCGCGGCTCGACGTGGTGTTCGCCCGCACCTACCAGGATGCGTTGATCGCCCATGAAGATGAGGTCGCACGGGCGTGGCGGCCGCTACGCGAGAAGCGCTTCCAATGCGACAAATCGGCCTTCCGCTTCGCGCTCGCCGGCATGAACGCCCACATCAATCGGGACCTCGTTTCGGCCTTGTTGACGACCGCCGCTGAGCTCGGTGACGACCTTGAAACCGGCACCGACCGCCATCGCGACTATCAGGCCGTTGACGATCTGCTGTTCGAGTTGATGGCCGACGCCAAGCAGGCGCTGTTCGACCAGCTCGGGGAGGCGATCGACGAGGCGCTCGGACCCGTTGATGACCTACTCGAGAGCTTCAGCATCCGCACCGCGCGCAGCGCCGCCTGGACCAACGCCCAAATCGCAAAGGCCCTGCCAGCCCCTTTGCGCGAGCTGCACCTCGCCGCGGTCGATCGCCATACAGGCTACGCCGGCCGACTGATCTTGGTCTAACGGCACGCGAGCGAGTTCCGCTCAACGCGGGTTGGGGCACGGGCTCACCCCGTCCACTGCGCGGCTGAACTTCTCCCCGGAGAAGCAAACCGCGTCCTCCGGGTGCCAACGCTTTTCGAGCCGCAGCGGGGTCTCCTCCCCATCCGCCGCTCGGGCCTCGCGCACCAGTTTGCGCAGGATGGCTGGGTCAACCGAGCGAGGGTCGAAGAAGCGAAGGTCGCCCTCCAGATGGGGCTGCACGCGCGAACGCCAAACGTACTTGTCGCGTAGCTTGTACTCGGCGTGCTGGCCGCTGGCTCGTCGTACGATGAAGGTCAGCTCGTGATCGCTGAACTCGATGCTGTGCACGTCGCAAGGCTTGCAGCCCGCCGCCTCCTCGATCACCGCGGCGAGCTGCTCTGGCTCTTGCTCGTAGTCCACCCGGTCGAACCAGGAGATGCTCCAGCGCCACGCCGTTCTACCGAGGGCGTAGACAACCCAGAGCACGAAGGCGACGAAGGCAAGGGCAACGACGTGCTGCCAAGCGGAGCGGAGTTTGGACCCGAGGGACATGGTGGCCGCTCCGCAGCCTAACCAGAGAGCGCCCGCGCACCAAGCGCAGCGCGCCGCTCGTGGCTCTACGTTGGTCGGTCCGTAGCTCGTTGGGATAGCGCGCGCCCCATCGTGATCATGGCGGCGGCCAGCAACAGGGGTGGAGCCAAGAGCACCGCTGCAAAGTACGACGCTGCGTAGAACAAGCCGGGCACAACGTCGTTCGCTGCCCCGGTGGCCAGTACGCTCACCGAGCCGCGCAGGCCCGCGAGTTGCGCGATCACGAAGCAGGCCGTGAACGAGAGCGCGGTCAGCACCAGTCGCATTGGCGCTCCACGTACGAGGTCGGCCTTCATACCGGCCTTCATACTTTGCTCCTCTCGCGGAGTCGTGCCCGGAAGGCCTCGAAGGCGGGCCCCAACGTCAGTGCGTAAAGCACCACGGCATCTCCGACCTGGTTCGACGCAGCGAAGCGCAGGCCCGCTTCATCCTGGGTAGGGAAGCCCGCGAAGTTGAGCGTCGTGTGCAGCTCGCGGTTCCAGGTGCCGTCGCCGAAGGTCGCTGCGCCGACAAAAGCCAGCCCGCTCGATCCGGCGCTCACTTCGAGCCACGGGACGATCGGTCCGGAGTCCACATCCACCTGCTGCTTGGCTGCCTCCGGCCATTCTCGCGCCCAGCCGAAGCCCAAAAGGTCGCGACCAAGCTCCTTGCGCGCGAGCTTGTATTGCTCCCGCGCGAAGGGCTCGTCCACAAGATCCAACATCGAGGCGCTCAGCCAAATGCTCGAACCTTCGGCCTTGTCGAGGTGCTCGCCGCGCACGGTGTAGCTCGAGATCAGAAGGCCGGTCTCCGGCTCCACGAGCTTCTCGCGCGCGACCTCGACCCAGCGTTGCGTCAGCGCCGAATGGTCGCTGCCGGTCACCGCGTCCGCCCCACGAATGGCCGCCAGCGCGACGGTGTTGCAGAAGGTCCAACATTCGTCCGGGTAGCTCTCGGCGCTGAGCACCGGGCTCTCTGCCATGCGCGCCGTCATCGCCTCGACGCGACGTTCGAGCTCTGCCCGGTAGTCCTCCCGCGGGGCGATCAGTAGACGATGCGCGAGCATCAGGGCGATCTCGCCATCAAGGAACTGACTGCGTTCGGGTTGCATCACGAATGGCGCCCGTCGTGAGTACGGCATCAGGAAGTGGTGCATGCCGCGCTCGGTCTCCAGGCTGAGCGTCTCGTCGATGATGGCGTCGATGGCTGCGAGGTAGCGGGGGGCCTCGGCGGGTTGACGCAGCGCGAGGTTAGCGAAGGACCAGGCGAGAAAGCTGCGGCCCATGAAGTCCCACTCGGCGTTGCTTTTGCGCATGCGGACTTGCTCGTTGGCCCTCAGCCCCTCGTCCGACCACAGGGCTAAATGACGCTTCGCGAGCTCTTGTGCGCGCGGTGGTACGCCCGATGGATCAGGCTCGAGGCTCGACCCGGGCGAGTAAACGTGGCGCACCGTGATGAGCCACACGAAGCTCGCCAGCGCCAGGGAGAGCAGGACGGCCAAAGCCGAACGAATGCGCATTGTGTGAGGCTAGCCCTCGCGTGTGTGGCGAGCGGGGCTGCAAGGTGGAGAATCGGTGGAGTTGGGCGCTCACCCGCACCGGATGGGCAGCGTCCGTCAGTCCATCGAATCGCCGCTCCGAGCGAGCTCGAGCACCGCCTCGATCAGCGCCTCGATATCGGCCTCGGTCGTGCGGTGGTTGACGATCGCCGCGCGGATCACTGACTCCCCAGCGATGCGCGTACTCGAGGGCGCGACGAGGCCGCTCTCTTGCAGCTTGATCACGAGCTCGCCGCTCTCCACGCCCTTGTAGCGAAAGCAGACGATGTTGAGCTGCGGCTCGCACACGAGCTCGAGTTGCGGTTCACGACGAACGCGTTCGGCGAGCAGCCGTGCCAGGCGGCAGGTCTCGGCGATGGTCTGCCCGAGCCGATCGATGCCGAAGGTCTCCAGCGTGAACCACACCTTCAGCGCGCGAAAGCCGCGGGAAAGCTCAGGACCAAAGTCGGTGAACCAGGGCGTGCCCGCCGCGAGTCCGCGCGTCGCACGGGAGAGATACTGGGCTTCGCTCGCGAACGCGTTGCGATGGGCCTCGCCGTCGCGCACCAAGAGGAACGCAGCGTCGTACGGGACCTGCAGCCATTTGTGGAAGTCGAAGGCGATCGAGTCGGCGAGCTCGATGCCGGCGACCAGCGGCGCCAGTTCGGGCGAGAGCACCGCGAGCGCACCAAAGGCGCCGTCCACGTGGAACCAAAGCTGCTCGCGGCGCGCAAGCTGTGCGAGCGCGCTCAGCTCATCGACGGCTCCGACATCAACGGTGCCGGCCGTCCCGATCAGCATGAAGGGCGTGAAGCCGGCCGCGCGATCCTCCGCGATCGTTTGTTCGAGGGCCGCGCGATCGAGCCGATGTTCGGTGTCGGTTGGGATTCTCCGCAAGGCGCTCGAGCCGAGCCCGGTCAGCTCGAACGCCCGTTCGACGCAGTTGTGCGCTGCCACCGAGGTGTACGCGACGAGCCGGGCGTTCCCGAGTCCGAGCCGTCGCGACTCCGGGCCGAGCGCCTTCGTCTTTGCCACGTGCACGGCCATGAAGTTCGCCAACGAAGTGCCGGAGACGACGATGCCCGAGGCCTGCTCCGGGAAGCGGAAGAGTGTGCGCGCCCAACGCACGATCTGGCGCTCGACTTCTACGGGCGCCTGATCACGGCCCCCAAGGTTGGCGTTGAGCCCGGCCGCGAGCATCTCGGCGAGCGCGCCAACGGCGGTGCCTCCGCCCTGCACCCAGCCGAAGAACCTCGGGTGACGATTGCCTGCGGTGAAAGGCGCGACCCGCGCATGAAAGTCCGCTGCTACGTCGGCGAACGGTCGTCCTTCGCGGGGCAGCGGCGCAGCGAAGGAGCCGCGCACTTCGTCGGGCATCCGACGCCAAACCGGGCCACGCGTCCCGCTCGTGATCCCGTCCAACATGGCGTCGAGCGCCGCGTGCGCCGCAGCGCGGAATTCAGCCTCATCCTCGGGGTCGAGCGACATGCCGCGAGCTTAGCGGAACCCAGGGCGCGAGCACGACCGGCGGCGCGCGGAACTCGGATGGCGCGCGGCCGAGCAGCCGACGAAACGTGCGCGTCATGTGCGCGTGATCGGCGAAGCCGGCGTCCTGTGCCACTCGGGCCAGCGCGCCACGCGGAGTCCCACCCGAGAGAACGCGCAGCAGGCGCTGCCAAAGCACGTGGCGGCGGAGCGGAGCCCCGGTCGATTGCGACACCATGTGCGTGAGCCGATCGAGCGATACGCCGAGCGATGCAGCCAGCTCAGCGAGCGCGATCGAGGGATCGCTAGCGATGGACCGGAGGGCGCGGCGAACGCGAACGTCGACCTCGTGTCGCCCCGGATTGACTAGCCCCGATACCGTCTCTTCGAACATCGAGGCTGCATCGCTCGCAGGCTGAGCGAGGAGCGCAGCACAGCGCGCTCGAATGGCCCTCGCAGCGTTGCCCTCGATCACGCTTGGCCCACCCACATTGCGAAACGGTGTGCCGCGCGAGCCCGGTTCGACGAACAGCGCGACGGACCAGCCGACCCCTCCCGTCTGGTGCTCGAAGTTGGGCGGGATGAGCAGCACGTGGGCCTCATGCCCAGCCGGTACACACTTCGTCGGCGACGTGAGCCACACGGGCGCGTCCACGCCCACGTGCAGCTTCCACGCATAGTGCGCGTGGCTCGACGTTTGCGCCTTCAGACCTTGGTGCGTTGCCCCGCCCGACACGACGATCGCCCGTTCGTCACCGCCAGCGCCCGAATCGTTCAAGCTCGCGAGGGGTGAGGGCTCCACGTTGCCCCCATGTCTAGCATGTCCCTCGTCTGGTACACCCTCGCCGCGGCGGCCCTTTTTGCGAAGTTCGTTTTCACGACGGGCCTTCAGGGCATCACCCGGATGCGCACGAAGACCTTTCAATACCCGGAGGACGCCGCGTATTGGAGAGGCAGCGAACCGCCCACGGAGGTGGAGCGAGTCGTTCGCGCGCAGCGGCTGCTCCGCAATGACGCCGAAGGGCAGCCGTTCTTCCTCGCCATCGGACTCGCGTTCGTCCTGCTCGGGGGCCCTCCGCTGTTCAGCGCGCTCTACTTCGGTGTGTATGCGGTCTCACGCGTCGTTCACGCGGGCTTTTTTTTGCGGCCGCAGCAGCCTCATCGCAACCGAGCCTTCGCGGTGGGAATGCTCGCGCTCATCGCGCTAACCGTGCATTCGCTGGTGCTCGCCGCGGCGCGTTAGTCGCTCCCGAGTGAACGCGGATCATCAGGCTGCCGCCGCGTACAGCCAAGATTCCGAGCCCGCCCCCAATCTTGAAGGTCACACTTTACCGTTTCGCGCGATGTGGAGCCGTGCAGCACACATCCTCAGAGCCAAACCGAGCCAGCCGCCTTTGTGCCATGGAGTTTTTGACCCTGGTCGAGCGCTTCGTTGCGCGACGGCTGGAGCGACAGGAGCGCGCAGATGTCGTGCAGAGTGTCTTCGAGGCTGCGCTTGCGGCCGAGCGCTCGCCAGACGACGTTGAGGAGCTTCGGCGCTGGCTCGTCGGCATCGCGCGCAACAAGGTCGTCGACGTGCTGCGCCAACGACGGCGTGAGCAGGTCACCGACCTCGGCCAGCTTGCCCCCATCGCGCACGCGCGCGATGCCGTAGCGGATCGGGATCTCGTGCGCTGGGCTGAGGAGGCCGCGCACAGCGTGTCGCCCGACGCTGGCTCAACGCTGCGCTGGATTGCGCGTGAAGGAGGCGGAGAGAAGCTCGAGCAGATCGCTGGAGAGGCGGGCCTCCCGGCCACGGTCGTTCGCAAGCGTGTGTCGCGGTTGCGCGCCGCCATCCGCAAGCGTTGGGCGCTGGAACTCACGGGCGCGGCGATCGTGGTGGCGCTGCTGCTCGTCGTGTCGGCTCTGCTTCGCCGAGGTCAAACCCCGAACGTGGACGCAGAGGGGGAGCCAACGATGAAGCGTTTGCATTCGGTGGGGGACGATCTCAAGCGCATCCCAGAGGCACGCAAGGGTGCCAGAGATAAGCTTGCGCCGCGGCCTAGCGCAAAACCGACGCCGAGCTACGTGCGCCCGTCGCCAAGTGGAGCGCCGCAGCCGAGCGCGGTAAGCCCGTCGCCAAGCGCCTCAGCCGTCGAACCTGCGCGCTAGACGCTAGGTTGCGGCCCAGGGCGATCAGCGCCCCAACGGCAGGAAACAGCGACCATCTCCCGGTTGTGGTGAAGCTCGAGAGAGCGTCCAAGTAGTCGCAGGCTGGAACTTTCAGCGCCGAGTGGCTACGAAGCACCATGCGTTTCGCGATCTGGCTTTCGGTTGGGCTCGGCGTTTGCGGTTGCGGCCCGAGTGGGCCAGCGACCAACGCGGCAGAGGTCGTGCCCTCGGCCCCTCAACAACAACCGAGCGCGAGCGCGGCGATCACCGCCGCGGCCCAGCTGGAGAGCCAGGTGAATAGCGACGGCTGCCTGGTGGTGGCCGAGCCGTATCAGCTCGACTTCCCCAAAGAGAAGCTGGAGCGGAACCGGAAGCGCCGCGAGGCGGAAGAGGCCGAGCGAATTCGCCCCAACCCTTGCCCCGAGGAAGACCGCAGTGAAGAGTGCCGCTTCTTCCGGGCGCGCGTGCACTTCGAAGCTGACCGCTTCGACCTGGCCGCCAAAGGTTTCCGTGAACTCGCGCTCGAGGCCAACTCCGAGGTCGGACCGTATGCGGCGCAGTTGGCGCTCGAGAGCTTGAACCTGCTGGCCACGCGTGCGGTCCCGCCGCGAACAGCATGCGTGGAGCTGCTCGCGAAGGACAACGACGCCTACCTCGCGCGCTACTGCAAGCCGGTCGGTTCGGCGGGCGAGGAGACGTGCGACGCGTTCGCGCGCATTCGCGTCGACGTGCGCCGCCTCGCGGTCGAGAAGCTGGTGCGGGCCGCGGACGAAGGTCCGCCCAACAAAGGGGCCGCGCTCTACGGGCAAGCCGGCGACGGCTATCGCGCGTTGTTCAAAGACGCCTGCGAGGGCCCAGCGAGCAAACGGCTCGGCCTTCGTTGCGAGGAGCTGCTCTACAACGGCTACCGCGCGTACCGCAGCGCCGGTCGCGTGGAAGACGCGAACGAAGTGCGCGCCACACTGCTCAACCCGCGCTACGGCCTCGAACGCACCGAGCTCGCCAAGAAGCTCGCCAAGGAGCCACAGCTCACGCCGCCGTAGGCTCCTCCGAGTTGCCGCGGGGCCGAGCTACTTGCCGTGCACCACCGTCAACAAGCACTCCGAATCGACGGTCGCCGGCGCGCCCACCAGCGCCTTCTGAATGCACGGCCCGATCTTCGAATCACCGACGACCTCGGCCTTGGTGACCTTGCCGCCCTTCTGCCAAATGTGCACGCGGGTCTCGGCCTTGCCGCACTTGTCGAGCGCGGCCTTGCGCTTAGAGAGGCCGGCCGCGATCGTCATCGAGCCCAAGAGGCCGCCCAGGCCGCCGCCCTCGGCTTTGCACGAGATGTCTTTCAGTGAGAGGCCGTCGGCGCCGAAGGAACCGATGTTGACGTTGGCGCCTTCGAGCGGCGCGGGACCGGCGGGGGCAGCGGAGGCCGTCGCGGTAGGTGCCGCGCTGGCGGCAGTCGTTGCAGTTGCAGTCGCAGGCGCTGGCGCGCTCGCAGAAGGTTGCGCCGTTGCGCTGACCACAGCCGTGGGCGTCGGCTCGGTCGCCGTCTGACTCGGCGCAGGCCGGTTCGCGTCGGGCTCCGCGGTGGGAGCCGTCACGTTGCTGCTATCGGCGCCGCAGCCGAGCAGGGCGATCAGAACGAATGCGTACTTCATGCGGCGCACGGTAGGGCGTCGCTGGGTGGGGGCGCAAGGCGCGCGGGGTGACGCAATGGTGCTGCATCGCAGCCGCGTCACCAAGCACTCCGAAGCTCGCGATGTCGCCCGACATCGATACGCAGGCTAGACTCGCTGCGATGACGGATTCGAAGGTCTCGGCGGAGCGGGTGTGCACCGCGATCACCGCCGCTGGTCGCGGCCTGGTTGAGCGGCAGTCCTTGCTCGAGTTGGTGGCCCTTGCCGCCGTCGCACAGGAGCACGTGTTGATCGTCGGCCCCCCAGGCACTGCGAAGAGCGAGGCCGTGAGGCGCATCGCGCGCGCGTTCGGCGGCACGACCTTCGAGTACTTGCTCGGCCGCTTCACCGAGCCGAGTGAGATCTTCGGCCCTGTGGATCTTCGAAAGCTCCGCGAAGGCTCGGTCGAGACAGAGACGCGCGGCATGCTGCCCGAGGCCGACATCGCGTTTCTCGACGAAGTCTTCCTCGGTTCGACCGCGATCTTGAACACGCTCCTGGGCGTCCTCAACGAGCGGGTCTTTCGCCGCGGACACACCAGCATTCGTTGTCCTCTGCGGGTGTGCGTCGGAGCGACCAACACGATTCCAGACGATGAACACTTGGCCGCGTTCGCGGACCGATTCCTCGTGCGCGTCTTCGTCGACCCGATGGCGGATCCTCGCTTGGAAGACCTGCTCGAAGGAGGCTGGGCGCTCGCGTCTGCTGCGCCATCCGCGCCCGCGACCGAGTCAGCGCAAGCCGCTGCCAGCCTCGCCGATCTCGACGCGCTCGCCAGCGCCGCACGCGCGATGGACCTCTCCGGCGTAACGCCGCTGATCGCACAAGCCGTGCGCCTTTTGCGCCGCGCGGGGATCAATCTTTCGGACCGGCGAATCGTGAAGACGCAGTCGCTGATTGCAGCCGCAGCCGCGCTGGGGGGGCGCGCAAGCCCCACCAACGCCGACCTCTGGCCGCTGGTTGCCGCGGTCCCCACGCGAGAAGCCCAAGGTCTGGCGCGCGAGGTCTTGAAGGATCTGCTCGCGTCCTCCGAGAATGAAGCGCTCGCTCGCGCCACCCTTGAGACCTCCCTCGGACCGATCGCACGTGCGCGTGAGATCGCGAAGACAGCCGAAGCGCTGTTCGACGCCCGGCCAGCGGATGGCGGAGAGGCCGAACTCGAGGATTGGAAGCTCCGGCTCGAAGGGATCGCGCGCTCGATCGACGCCGGGTTTCATCCTTCGAGGCTCCCCGAGGAGCTCGCCTCGATCAAAGCCCGCATCACCGACCTCCTCAAGCCTTCATGATCGCTTGGACCCCGCGCGAAGCACCGCTGCCGCCGACGGCCGTCGCGGCCCGCGGCGACGCGGCGAAGGCCCTGGTTGCGGCGCTGCTGAAGCGCGATCTCTCCAAGCTGCGTGGCGTCGCGGAGCCCATCGGCGGTCGCGATATCGTGATCATCCTCGGTCCCGAGGAGGCGCTCCCGTGGGTCCCCGAGGCGGTATTCCTCGGGACTGAGCTCGGTGCTCCTTCTTTGCTCCTCCCCACCACAGAGGCGCCTCCATGGCCGGTCGCCCTGTTTGAACGCGCGGTGCGCCGCCGAACGTCCGAGCGGCTCGTTGCCGTGCTCACGCGGGAAGACCTGCTCGTCCCGGTTGCGCACGCCCGACCGCTCGACCGCACGATGCTCGAGGCCTGGCGAAGGTGACTGCGGCCGCGACTCCGATCGCCGGGGGGGCCTCCGAACTCGCGGTGTTTCCTGAGGAGATCGCGCTCGCGCTGCAAGAATGGGTGGTTCGCCTCGAGGCCATGATCGGGCCCATGAGCAGCTCGACGAGGTTCGCACCGGGAACACCCGATGGCTTCGACGGCATCACGCATCGCGGCTCATACGAGCGGCTGCTGCTCTCCGAGTGGCTCCTCGCCGACGCACTGCCCGAGGAGTTCCTTCGACGCGCCTCGAACGCGGAGCACTCCTTCCTGCGCCTCGCTCAGAGTACGCCGCACGCCGCGCACGAGTCGATCGTCCTGCTCGATGCAGGCCCGTGGCAACTTGGTGCACCTCGGCTCGCCCACCTGGCACTGTTGCTTGCGCTGCTTCGGCGCGCCTCGAAGGCTCGGGCGCGCTTCGCCTGGGGGATCCTGCAGGCCAGCGTAGGGCCGCTGTTCGAGAGCGTGGACTCAGGCTCGATCCCCTCGTTGCTCGCGGCGCGGACGCTCACCGAGCCGACGCGCGAGATGCTGGAGACGTGGCGGGCGAGGCTCGACGCAGCCGGCAGCGCGCGAGCGGAGGTCTGGCTCGTAGGAGGTCGACAGCTCGATCGGATCGCCTTCGACGGACCACGTATCGGGGAACGAACCCAGCGCGTGATCGTCGATGAAGGAGAGAACACGCTCGAGGTCGGCTTCGGAGCCGAGCCAACCACGCGGCATGTCACGCTCACGTTGCCTGTCGCGACGCTCGTCACGCGGATGCTTCGAGATCCGTTCGCCGGGGAGCGCCGCGCGCGCCGCGTGGATCTCAGCAACGGCATCGCAATGGATCAGGTCGTGGTGTCCAGCTGTGGGCGCAAGGCGTTCGCACGCTGGAACAGAGGCCTCGCTACCTTCCCGATCCCGAACTCACCCGCCGCTCAACCCGGTCGCGCGAAGCGTCACGGTATCGACGGGTTGATCCTGGCCGCAGGGCTCCATCGCGGCGCTGCGATGGTCTTGCTCGCGGACATGCCGACGCGGTGCCTGTTTCTCCAGCGTGTCGGCGGTGAGCGACAGCAAGTTGGCCACTTCACCGAGGAGGAGCGCGTCCATGCGCCTTGGAAGCCCGACGCCGCGAGCCCGCTCAAGAAGCTGTACTTCGTGCAACCTCGCGACGCGGATCTGACGGCCTTCTACCTTGATTCGCGAGGTCGGTTGTTCGAGCTGCTTCCACGCTCAGGGGTCTCGCACCTGCTCGCGCGGGATGTCCTGGCCGTAGCGGCTTTAGCGAACGGCCTCGCCGTGATCGCGCGGTCATTCTCGAAAACCTGGATTCCCAACGCCCCCGAGCAGCCTGCGCTGATGATGCTCTCAGACACCGCATGGCGCGAGCCGGAGTTACTCAGCGGCGAGATGTCTGCCGCGCGTCTGGGCTCCGACGCAACCCCCGCTGGCCCAGCCTGTCTCTCGGCGATCCAGACGCCTTCGGGCCACTGGAACGTCCACGGATCGGGACTTCCGTACACCACCGAGCTCCCGGAGCACGCTGACCTCGTCGGACTGCGTCACGTACACAATGCCCAGCCCGAGCTCGTCGTCGTCGGCGATCGACGCACGCTGTGTCTGCTCGGGCCGAGCGGAATTCGTACGGTCTACACCCCGCCTTCGCCCATCGGCGACGTCTCCCTCTCCGACAGCCATAACATCGTGACCCTCGAGTTGGCTTCGAAGGCTCTGCATTGTTTCTCGCTCGAGCGCGGTGAGCTCGTCGCGGTGTTCGAAGCAAGGGGGCCGTCGTGAGTTCGCTCCTCCACGAGGGCGTCGTTGAGTGTGTTGGGCTGCTCCTTTCCGAAGAACGCCTCGGCGCAAGCTTGATACGCGCCTTCGTCCTCGACAACTTCGCTGACCTGCGGTCGCTCAGCGAGACCCCCCGCGGTCTGCTCGTGCGCTTTACGAAAGCTCGCTTCGTTCGAGCCGATCGCACGATCGGCTTGGCGCTCACGATGAGCCAGCGCGCGTCCGACGCCTGCCTGCTCGGACTCGCCCTCGACCCCAAGGCGCTCGAGCGACTCGACCCACCTCCCGGCGCGATCGTGCTGGCCTGGCATGGCGCGGTCGAGGTGCACGCGCCGCCTTTCCGCGAGGTCGACCCCGCGGTCTGGATCGAACTGGACGAGCTCCCGCTCGTCTACACCGAGCCGCTCGGCCTGGAGCCGCAACCGCCTGCGCTTGTGGAGCCGCTAGCGCGACCGCTCGGCGCCATCCTCGGCGCGAAGTTGCCCGTGCGACCGACCGCGGAGGCCAGCGCCGTCGTGGAGGCGATGCAGCGGCTCTCGGCTCAGCGCGATGCGTCGCAGGTAGGTTCGCAAGGAGCTGCACCTGCCGCAGGCCGCTCTCGTCTCGCGTCCACCCTCGTGAGATCGCTCGCGACGATGCTCACCTTTTTGCAGTCGCTCTTTCGGCCCAAAGCGACGCCGCACGCGGGCGCACAGGGCGACGCTGAAAAGGCGGACGCGCTCGCGCGGCCACCTGGCCAGCCGTCGCTCTTTCAGCGCCTTGCCGATCGCATCGACCGCTGGGTTCGTCGGCAAGTTGCCCTCTCGCGGCTTTCGTCGTGGCTCTTCCAAAAGCAGGCGGAGTACGTGGCGAACCTGCTCGATGCTTTCGACGCGGGCGACCTCGACGAAGCCCTTCGCCGCGCCATCCCGCTCGCGAAGGAGGGCGGGGCCGGGGAGGGACGCGTTGCGCTTGGTTTGCCGCAGCCCCGAGCCGATCTCACCATCTCTGCGCGCGGGCTGACTCCCGGCGGGGCATCGTTCTCGTTCGGTGGCGACCTCTATGCCGAGCTGCGACGGCGCTACAAGCTTGCGTTCGAGCGGCTCGAACGCGAGGGCCGCATCGCTGAAGCTGCGTTCGTGCTCGCCGACCTCCTGCAGGACGCCGAGGCGGCGGTGGCGTTCCTCGAGCGCCATGGCCTGCTGCGCGAAGCGGCGGAGCTCGCCGAGAGTCGCGCGCTGGCGCCCGGACTCATCGTTCGTCAGTGGTTTCGCGCTGACGACCGCGCGCGAGCCCTCCGGGTCGCGCGACGACGTGGTGGCCTTCTGGATGCGATCGCGAGGCTCGAGCGCTCCGGGCACACCCTCGAAGCCGACGCCCTCAGGCTGGTCTATGCCGATCACTTGGCCGCCGCTGGCGATTTCGCGGGCGCGGTCGAGATCGCCTGGAAGGTGAGGGACGCGCGCGCTCTGGTCAGCTCCTGGGTCGAGCGCGCAAGAGCCCAAGGCGGGATCGGCGGCGCTCGCATGCTCGCCCGGCAGCTTGCCTACGAGCTTGCGCCGATCGCGGTCATGCGCGGCGAGGTCCGCGACTTGGCGTTTGAAGACGGGGCAGACGGCCGAGGCCGACGGCTCGCCTTCGCGAGCGCGTTGGTCGAGCACCGGAGAGCCGCTCCATCAACGTCCGGAGATTCCCTCGCGCGACTCATGGCGCGTGCGCTTTACGCCGACGCGCCGACCTCCTTCGACAAGCGCCTCGAGGGCATCACGACCGCGCTGGTCGATCTTTCGCGAGACGCGGGGTTGAGCGCCGATCGGCCGCGCTGGCCAGCGCTCCCCTTCGGACGACACTATCGGCATGTCATCCGCGCCGAAGATCGAGGTCAGCTGCGCGTCTTCGATGCGGTGCCGCTCGACCGCGGGCGGAGCGTGGTCGCGCTTGGAGAAGCCGGCGTTGCGCTCATCGACGCTCGCGGCAAGACGCTGGCCTTTTTCGACCAGCCTGTTGAGTCGCTGGTGGTCTCGGATCGCGGAGATCGGCTGCTCACGGTCACGCCTCGTGGTCGCGTGTCCAAGGTCGGTCGCATCGACCTCGTGTCGCGCCGCTCCGAGGCGTTCTGTGAGGTCGAGCTCGAGCGGTACGCGCGGACCTTCGATGGCTCGACCTGGCTCGCCACGGTGTCGACAGCGGACGCGCAATCGGATCTCGTCGTGATCGACGTGTGCGACACTCAGCTGTCCCTGCTCGATCGGGTAGCTGGGCTCGGTGCTACGTCGATCGACGTCGTCAGAACCGCCGACCACGTCGATGTGGTGAGCATCGTTGACGGAAGCTATTGGGCTTGCAGCTACGAGCTACCAGGGTTGACGCTTCGTGGTCGCTGGCAGCTCAGCCTCGATGAAGCGCTCCACCAGCGCTGGCTGATCTCGACCGACAGCGTGTACGTCGGGCTGATCGAGAAGGAGTCGGATCCAAGCGTCCACTCGGAGGCGAGCGTCCACATCGCTTCGCGCGGCAAGAACGAACTCTGGCGCCAAATCAAGCTCGATCTCGCGGGCGTGAGGCTCGACGCGCCGGGTCACGCCCTCAGCGAGCGTTTCCTCGCGCTCGGACTTGGGGTCCCCGCAGCGGGCGCGTTCACGGTCAAGGTGCTCCGTCGCAAGGATCTTACGAGTGTGGGCGAGCTCGTGCTCGAGGACACCGAGCAAGCACGTCTGCGCCTCGTCGGAGAGACGCTGGTCCTCTCCGACGCCCGTGGACGCATCTTCGCCATCGACCTCGAGAGCGGGGAGATCGTGCGAAACGTACGCATGTGAGGCGAACTAGCGGGCTTGGTGGGGCGCTGCGCTCGGCGGGCCGTCTGCTTGGCGTGGACGAGAAGTCACTGCGAGCGGACGCGCGCTCTTCGCACCACCCCTCGTAAGCGCTAACTTGCCAGCTCCGTGCCCACCCCCACGCTGCGCTCGCTGCTCGAATCCCTGCCAACCAAGGCACGTTTGCTGGAACTCGCGCGTTACGCGCAGGTCTCGGTTCCAGCGAGCGCAACGAAGGCTCAGCTCGCGATGACGCTTTCGCGTTCGGGCGTGCTCGCGCCGACGCGCGTCGTCGCGTGGATGGGCCGGGACGAGCTGCGAACGGCGTGCGCCGCGCACGGCCTCGCGGCGGACAGTCGCGCGCGGCACGATCTCGCGGCGGCGCTCCTCGACGAGCTTGGGGCGCCGGAGAGCCTTCCGCCTCGTGCGCTTTCGGATGCTCCGGTCAGCCCGAGCGGCGTCCCGATCGTGGGGAGCATCGCGCTCGTTCGGCATCGCCAATACCTGGTGGAGGGCGTACGTGAAGGCGCAGAGCCAAACGACGCCACCGCGGTCGACCTCGTCTGCTTGGATGACGACGCGCGCGGAAAGCGGCTCTCGGTCCTGTGGGAGGTAGAGCTTGGGGCGCGCGTGCTCTCCGCGGAGGCGGATGCGCTAACCGCGCCTACTCGTATCGACCCTCCGCGCCATTTTGCGGCGTACTTTCATGCGCTCAAGTGGAGCCAGGTCACCGCGACCCGCAGCGACCTGTTTCAGGCGCCGTTTCGCGCCGGCATCAAGCTGCTCGACCATCAGCTCACCCCGCTGAAGAAGGCGCTGGAACTACCGCGTGCCAACCTCTTCATTGCGGACGACGTCGGGCTCGGAAAGACGATCGAAGCCGGCCTCGTCATGAGCGAACTCGCGCTCCGTCAGCGTGTCTCCTTCGTCCTCGTGATCTGCCCGGCGGCGCTCTGCCTCCAGTGGCGCACCGAGATGGAGCGCCGCTTCGGCCAGCGCTTCGAGCTGATGAACCGCGAAACGATGACGCGGCGCCGTCGTGAACGCGGCTTCGGCGTGCCCGTGTGGTCGACGCACAATCAATGGATCGTGAGCTACCAGACGCTGCGCCGGCCCGAGTACCGCGAGCCGCTGCTCGCGATGCTGGATGGCCGTCTCGAAAAGAGCCTGCTCGTGCTCGATGAGGCGCACACGGCCGCGCCCGCCAGCTCGAGCCAATACGCGATCGACTCGGCCGTGACCTCGATGATCCGCGACGAGGTCGCGCCGTGCTTCGAGAACCGCCTGTTCCTCTCCGCGACGCCGCACAACGGACACTCGAATAGCTTCAGCGCGCTGATGGCCATGCTCGATCCGCAGCGGTTTACGCGAGGCGTTCCGATCGGCTCCGGCTCGACCGCGCTCGGCACCGTCATGGTCCGCCGGCTAAAGAAGGACCTGCTCGCGCTCGGCAAGAGCGACTTCCCAACGCGCCTCGTCATGCGCCTGCCCGTTGGGGACGCCAGCTCCCCCGAGGTCCAGCTATCGAAGCTGCTCGCGAGTTATCGCGACAGCTTCAAGGGCGCCAAACGACGCAGCCAGCTTGTGCTCACCAACCTGCAAAAGCGCCTCCTCTCGAGCATCGAGGCCTTCCACCGAACGCTCTCGGCCCACGCGGAGAGCGCGCTCGCCCCGAGCGCTTCACTCCCCGCGAGCACCACGAAGCAGGCCGCCTGGGAGGACGATTCCGACGCCGAGCTCCTTCGCGCCTCCGAGGACGACTCCGAACTCGGTGTGGACGACGACGCCAAAGAAGACGACGACGCCCGAGCGATCGCCCGCGCCTCGCGTCTCATCCCCGATCCAGACGAACACCAGCGCGAGCTGCTCTCGTCGATGCTCGCCCTCGCGAGCAAGCACCGCTCGCAGCCTGACGCGAAGGTCGAGACCATCCTCGCGTGGATCAAGCAGCACCTCCTGGTTGGCGGCCGTTGGAACGACGCGCGTCTGATCATCTTCACCGAGTACGGCGACACCATGCGTTACCTCGCGCGCACGCTCGATAGCGCGCTCGAGGACACACCCCACGCCGAGGAGCGGGTCGCCGTCTTCCACGGCGGTATGGGAGAGGACGCGCGCGCGCTGCTCCAAGACGCCTTCAACGGGGACCCTTCCGAGCACCGCGTGCGCATCCTCGTCGCGACCGACGCTGCACGCGAAGGCCTCAACTTGCAGAGCCACTGCGCCGACCTCTTCCACTTCGACGTGCCGTGGAACCCTGCGCGTATGGAGCAGCGCAATGGCCGCATCGACCGCACGCTGCAGCCTTCACCCGAGGTGCGCTGTCACTACTTCGTCTACCCGGACCGCGAAGAGGACGCGGTGCTCGAGCGCCTGGTCGAGAAGGTCGGCGTTATCCAGCGCGAGCTCGGCAGCCTCGGCGAGGTCGTGATGGAGCGCGTCGAGAAGGCGCTCGCGCGCGGGATTGAGACCACAACCCTCAGCGAGCTCGAGCTGGCGACGGCTCCCACGCGCGGCGTCGAGATCGTCAAAGCCGAGCTCGAGGCAAACCGAGTAGCGAAGCGCGCGGAGAAGCTCCTCGAGCGCGAGATCGACGAAGCGCGCGCCATCCTTCAGCGCTCGCGCAAGGTGATGGACTTTCACGAAGACCTCCTGCGCGACGCCATCGACGTCGGCCTCGCCTGGGCCGGCGCCGGTCCCCTCAACGAGCTTCCGTCCGCAGTCGAGGGCCAGCCGGCCTACGCCGTCCCCGAGCTGCCAGCCTCCTGGGAGCGCACGCTCGATTCACTCCGCCGTCCGCGCCGCAGGGACGAGCCCGAGTGGGAGTGGCGCAAAGAAGCCCCGCAGCCCGTCGTCTTCCGCCCGCTCGACCGCATGGGGGAGAGCCGCGTGCACCTCCACCTCGAACACCCGTTCGTCCAGCGGATCCTTGCGCGCTTTGCCGCGCAGGGCTTCGGCGCGGAAGATCTATCGCGCGTTACCATCGTCCCCGACGATCGCTCAAACGAGCCACGCGCGCTCGCCATCGCCCGCCTGTCACTCTTCGGTGCGGGCGCCGCGCGCCTCCACGATGAGCTCGTCCTCGTCGCTGCCCCCTTCCTCGAGTCCGAAGGCGAGGGCCACCTCGTACCGCAAGGCCCCGCCGAGGACGCGAAGGCGCTGGCCGAGCTCGAGCTGCTCTTCGGCCGGGCGAAGCAGTTGCCCGAAGTACCTCCGCGGCTTGCGCAACGTTTGCTCGGCAAAGCCTCGGCCACCTTTGCTGCGCTCGCACCGCACCTGCGCGACGAGGCCGAGAGCAAGGCGCACGGCGCGGCTCAGCTCCTCGAAGCCCGCGGAAACAAGGAGGCCGCGGACCTGCGCAAGATCCTCCTCTCGCAGCGCGCCGACATCGAACGAGAACTCCACCAGCAACTCGAGCTCTTTACGGACCTTGAAGGCGAAGCCCTCCGCCGAGCGCGATCCCAGCGCGAAGCCGAGCGCGTCGACATGCGCAAACGCCTCGACCGCATCGAGATCGAGCTCGAGCAGGAGCCCGCCGCGCTCCGCTCGCTCTTCGCCGTAAGCCTCCGGCGCCTCACGCCCGTGGGCCTCGTTTACCTCTGGCCGACGACGAGTATGTGAGGTGTTTGTGATACGCTATTCGGATGACGCCGCAGGAAAGAGCCGAGCAACGTCGAGCTCAGGGCACGTGGAAAATCGCCGCGTCCCACGAAGCCGCAGCCGAGCTGGATCGCGAATTTTGGCGGACTGTTGCGCCGGTCGATCGGTTCCTCGCCGCCATTCAGCTCTCGGAGGAACTCTATGAAGCTCCCCCAGGACTTCGTGGATCTCCTTGGGGCGTGCGCGACCTGCGGGGTTGAGTACCTCGTCGTCGGTGGTTACGCAGTTTCCTATCATTGCCGGCCTCGTTCGACGAAGGACCTCGACCTCTGGGTCGGAGGCTCGCCGGAGAATCTGCGCAAACTCGAGCAGGCGCTGCTCGACTTTGGTGCTCCGCCCACGATCGCTCGATCGGCTCGGTCGCTCGGGGAAACCGAGGTTCTCTTCTTCGGCCAGCCTCCGCACCGTGTCGACATCCTTCGCACGATTGACGGGGTGGACTTTGCCGAGGCGTTCCCGGCACGGTTAGAGGTCAACGTCGACGGGCTCGTGGTGCTGTTCGCGGACCGCTCGACCATCCTCCGTAACAAACTAGCGAGCGGACGACCTCAAGACCTGGTCGACGCCGAAGCATTGCAGAAGGTCGGCGACCAATGACTGACCTCGAGCGACGCTTCCACGAGACTTGGCTCGGTATGGTGCAGCCGGCGGAGGGGCTCGTGCTCTCGGTGCCTGTGCTCGTGGACGCGCAGTGCGCGGAGAAGCTCACGCGTGATGCGCATGTAGCCTTTCGCGAGGAGCTGACGGCGGAGGGCTCGCGCATCCTCGATGTGCCGGGCTTCTTTACGCGGGTGCTGGATTTGCCGCCCGAGCGCTTCGTCGAAGAGGCTGCGCTGCCGGAGCAGGTCTCTCTTTATGTACCTGAGGGGAAGCAGCTCTTACGGCCCACGCGCGCGCTGCTCGCCCGCGCGACTGACAACGCTGCCCCGCCCGAGAACCCCTATGCAGCGCTCGTTTGGGAGGTGCCGGAGGCGCTCGTCGATCTCGACAAGCCCGAGACACTTACCGGTGAGTGGGAGTACCCAGCGCAAGCCAAGTTCGAGCGGCTGCTGCGTGCCTGTCGTTGCCCCATCGGCATCCTGACGAACGGCACCGAGCTCCGCCTCACCTATGCGCCGCACGGTGAGTCCTCGGGGTGGATCGCCTTCCGTGTTGCTGACATGGCGGAGACGAGCGGCCGGCCGATCTTCGATGCGATGGTGATGCTGCTCGCGCGGCCGCGTTGGTTCGCCGTCGCGCCCGAGCGCCAGTTGCCCGCGCTCCTCGCCGAGAGCCGCCGCCGCAGCGCGGACGTCACCACCGAGCTCGCGCACCAGGTGTTCGAAGCGCTCGAGGTGCTGCTCGCGGGCTTCTCCGCGGCGGAAGATCGCGACGGCTCCAGCCACCTGCGCGCCGCGATCGAACGCGGGGACGAGCACCTGTACGCGGGCCTGCTCACCGTGCTGCTGCGCTTGGTGTTCCTCCTCTACTGTGAAGACCGCGCGCTCCTCCCCGTCGAGCACCCGCTCTTCGCGCAGCACTACAGCGTGCTCGGCCTCTTCGCCGACCTGCAAGCCGACGCAGGCCGTTACCCCGATACGATGAACCGCCGCTTCGGCGCGTACGCCCGCTTGGTCGCGCTCTTTCGCGCGGTCTATCTCGGAGTGCACCACCACAGCGGCGGGCGCCCGCTGGATTTGCCGGCGCGTCGCGGGGAGCTGTTCGAGCCGAACGCCTATCCGTTTTTGGAAGGCCGTGAGGCCGGAGGCGCTGCGCCCATCCACGACGCCGACGCCCGCGCGGAGACGCCGGTGCCGACGGTTTGCGACGGGACCATCTTCACCGTGCTCGACAAGCTGCTGATGCTCGAGGGCCAGCGCCTCTCCTACAAGGCGCTCGACGTCGAACAGATCGGTAGTGTGTACGAGGCGCTGATGGGCTTCGACGTGGTGCGGCTGGTCGCACCCGCCGTACGTCTCCGCTTGGGCAATAAGCGTGGCTCCGCCCGCGTCTGGCTCTCCGCTGAGGAGCTGCTCGCCGTCCCCGCGCGCGGACGGGCGGCCTGGCTGCAAGACGAGCTCGGCTTCGACAAAGCCGCAGCCGCTAAGCTCGCCGCGCTCGCGGACAGCGCCAAGACCGCGCCCGCGCTCTTCCAAGCGCTAGCGACCTACGCCGGGAAGAAGCCCGAGACGGTAGCGGCCGGCACGCTCGTGCTCCAGCCCGGCGTCGAGCGCCGCCGCACCTCCAGCCACTACACGCCGCGCACCCTCACCGAGCCGATCGTCACGCGCACCCTAGAGCCGCTGCTCTCGGCGATGGGCGCGGCGCCGAGCTCCGAGACGATCCTCAACCTCGTGGTCTGCGACCCAGCGAT
The DNA here is from genome assembly GCA_903892415.1 of uncultured delta proteobacterium. GTDB lineage: Bacteria > Myxococcota_A > Polyangia > Polyangiales > Polyangiaceae > Xiheicaenibacterium. The sequence goes on from CAITIQ010000133.1 coordinate 34,210, forward strand.
GGGCTCGGGCGCGTTCCTAGTGGCCGCCTGCCGCGCCCTGGCC
>CAITIQ010000134.1 GCA_903892415.1 uncultured delta proteobacterium
ACTTGCCAAGCCTTTTCTTTTTCGACCCCCAAACTATTTTGAGATTTAGTGAAAGCGCGCCGCCAAACGCTAGGTCGGCGAGTTGGTCATGAGCCGCTGCTCAATCCACGAGGATACGGGGTCTGCCATTCGCACCTGGGACACTCGACTTCCCTCGAGGAAGATCTCGGTTGGCAGCGGCCGGCCGTTGTATTCGCTCGCCATTGTAAAGCCGTATGCGCCTGCGTCGCGGATCAGTACGTGCTGCGCACTTAGCGGCAAGACATGCTCCCCAAAGTCGTCCGAGCTCTCACAGACTGGTCCGACCACTCGCACGACCACCGGTTCAGCGGCGGTTTCAACAAGGGGCACGATGCGGTGAAAGGCGCCATAGAGCGCGGGCCTCATCAGGTCGTTCATGCCTGCGTCGATCATCATCCAACGTCGCACGGGCTCCCGTTGGCGAGTGGCCTTGTGCATGACCACACTCGCAACGATGGAACCGTGAGCGGCCACCAGGCTTCGCCCGGGTTCAACGACCGCGAGCACATGCTCCGGCAAGCTCGCGTTGCAGAGACTCACGATCTCATGTGCAAAGTCGCGGGGAGTCACCGGGCATCCTGAACCGTAGTCGATGCCAAACCCTCCACCGAAGTCGATGATCGAGAGCTCCTCCCTCCCCTTGGCAACCACTGCGCGACTCGTCTCCTGAAAAAGAGCCACCATGCGCCGAGCTGCCTCGCAGTAGCTTTCGAGGCTGGTGAGTTGTGAGCCGATGTGGTTCCCAACTCCCTTGAGCTCTAGCCACTGGGACTCCAAGATTATCCCGAGTGCATCGCGCAGATCTTCGACTGGAATGCCAAACTTCGCCTCGTCGTGTCCCGTGGCGATGTGCGCGTGCGTGTCAGCTTCGATGTCTGGGTTCAGCCTGAGCGTAACCCGTGCCTTTCGACCGAGGGCTTGGGCTCGCGCCGCAATTCGCGGCAGCTCCTCGACGCTTTCGGCCTGCAGCGCCAAAATACCCTTGTCGGCGATCGAGATAGCCAGATCGATCTCGGGGGCGAGCTTCGCCACTCCGCTGTAAAGGATCTTGCTTGGATCGATCCCGGCCTTGGCAGACAGCTGGAGCTCCGCGCCCGAGACAACGTCTGCACCCAGACCGACCGCGGCGAACCGCCGAATGATGGGGCCAGCGCTGTTGGCCTTCACAGCGTAGGCGATCAAGTGGTTTCGCGAACCGAAGCCCTGCTTGAGGTCGACTGCCTCGTCCACCATGGAGTCGACGTCGTACACGTAGAATGGAGTGCGGTACGGCGGGCTCGTTAACAGCTCGCTGAGCGCTACGTTTTGAATCACGACTCCACCGGATGCATCTCGCCGGAAGCTGGCTTTCATCGACGCGAGGGTAACCCGTTGCGTGGCCAACCGCAGCGCTTCGATCGGTAAGTCGAAGCGCGTTCGAAAGAAAAAGCGCGATGCCATTCGGCACCGCGCTCTTCGATCCGCACTCGAGCGGCGAATCAACAGCTTCTAACGACGTCGATCTCCATCACGACGCGGCCCACCATCGCGGCCGCCGCTTCTCGGGGGACGACCACCGCCGCCTCCGCCTTCGGGTCGAGGCGCACGCTGAACGGCTTCCATGCCTTCAGGTAGGGGCAGGAGCTCCTTGCGGGAGAGCCGAATCTTCCCGTCTCGGTCGACGCTGAGGACCTTCACCTCCATCTCGTCGCCTTCTTTGCAAACGTCTTCGACTCGCTCGACGCGGAAGTGCGCCAACTCCGAGATGTGAACCAGACCATCAATGTTCGGCAGGATTTCGACGAAGGCGCCGAAGTCAGCGATGCGCTTCACGGTTCCTTTGTAGACAACTCCAACCTCGGGCTCTGCCGTTAGCCCCTTGATGATATCGAGCGCCTTCTTGACTGCATCCGAGTCACTCGAAGCAACGTTGACCGTGCCATCGTCTTGAACATCGATGGCAACACCCGTCTGATCGACGATGCCCTTGATGGTCTTTCCACCGGGGCCAATGATCAGGCGAATCTGGTCCGGCTTGACCTTCACCGTGGTGATCCGAGGTGCCCACTGGGAAAGTTCAGCACGCGACGTCGGCAGCGTCTCGAGCATCTTATTCAAGATGTGAATGCGCCCCTCGCGAGCCTGATCCAGCGCTTGCTCCATGATCTCACGGGAGAGACCCTGAATCTTGATGTCCATCTGAATGGCGGTGATTCCTCGAGTGGTGCCACAGACCTTGAAGTCCATGTCTCCGAGGTGATCTTCGTCTCCGAGGATGTCGCTCAGGATGGCGTATTTGTCGCCTTCCTTGATCAGACCCATGGCGATGCCGGCGACAGGCGCCTTCAGCGGAACACCGGCATCCATCAACGAGAGGCAGCCACCGCAAACCGCTGCCATTGACGAGGAGCCGTTCGACTCGAGCGTCTCACTGACGATGCGGATTGTGTAGGGAAACTTGTCGGCGGCAGGCATCACGCGAGCCAAGGCACGCTCAGCCAACGCACCGTGGCCGATCTCTCGACGGCCCGGTCCACGCATCGGCTTGGTCTCACCGGTAGAGAACGGAGGGAAGTTGTAGTGAAGGTAGAAGCGCTTCCAGGTCTCGCCCAACAAGCTGTCGATCTTCTGTTCGTCGGCAGTGGTGCCAAGCGTGGTGGTAACGATGGCTTGGGTCTCACCTCGCTGAAACAGCGCACTCCCGTGAACGCGAGGAAGGATGCCCGCTTCGGTTGCGATGGGCCGAATGGTCCGAGTGTCTCGGGCGTCGATACGGATGCGCTCTTCGAGCACCATGGTGCGAACGACGTGAGCTTTGCGCTCTTCGAACTCATTCTTGATGAGTCCCTCGTTCTCCTTGTACTTGTCCTCTCCGAGGCTTGCCTTGAGGGACTCGGCGAGCTTCTTCTTGATCACCGAGTAGGCGTCGTAGCGGGCTTTCTTGTTGAGAATACGGCTCGCCTTGCTCAGCTCGGCGTCGCACTCTCGCGCCACGGATGCGGCAATGCCCGAGTCGAGCTTCGCGGCAACGAACTCTCGCTTGGGCTTGCCAATCGCGGCGCGCATGCGCTCGATCAGGTCGATCACCGGCTGAGCTGACCGATGAGCAAACATCAGCGCGTCGATGATGTCGGCCTCGGTTGCCTCCGCTGCTCCACCCTCGACCATGATGATGGCTTCCCGCGATACAGCCACCACCAGGTCGATGTCGCACTTGTCGGACTCTTCCACGGTCGGGTTCGCAACGAACTCGCCGTTCTTTCGGCCGACACGGATACCAACGATCGGACCGTCCCAAGGGATGTCGGAGATGTGCAAGGCGGCGCTTGCACCGGTGAGGGCAAGCACGTCCGCCCGGTTCTGGCGGTCGCTGGAGAGCACCGTGGCGATGATCTGCGTGTCCTTCTTGAAGCCCTCTGGGAAGAGTGGCCGAAGCGGGCGGTCGATGATGCGACAAGTGAGAATCTCTTCTTCTCTCTGGCGACCTTCACGCTTGAAGAAGCCGCCTGGAATGCGGCCGGCGGCGTACGTCTTTTCGACGAACTCACAGGTGAGCGGAAAGAAGTCGAGACCAGGACGCTCGTCAGTGCAGACCGCCGTGACCAGCACCACCGTGTCACCGTAGGTAACGAGCACGGAACCATGTGCTTGCTTGGCAAGCCGACCGGTTTCAAAGGTGAGCTGGCGGCTCCCCAACATCACAGATTCACGAACAAACATGGGCTAACCTCGAGGGTGTAGGCGTCGCATGGTTGGGCGCTTCTTCCTCGATCGGTGCGCTCGATGAACTCGAGCGCACGGAGCGAAGTCGAAGTTTTCGCCCGCCCACCGACGGGTGAACAGTTGCTCGGGGGTCTTATTGCGAGTCCACGCGGGGTGCAATGACCTCCTCCGTTCTGTCGGCGCACAAAAACCGAAAGGCACAGTCCCAGCGGAACTGTGCCTTTCACTCAGACCAACGGCACGAACTTGTTCGGCCGGAGGGAGGACCGGTTACTTGCGGAGGTTGAGCTTGGTGATGATCGAGCGGTAGCGCTCCACGTCTTCACCCTTTAGGTAGTCAAGCTGGCGACGGCGCTGAGAAACGAGCTTGAGCAAGCCGCGACGCGAGTGATGGTCCTTCTTGTGGGTTTTGAAGTGCTCGGTCAGCTGATTGATCCGCTCGGAAAGGAGCGCGATCTGAACCTCAGGCGAGCCGGTATCGGACTCGTGAGTTCGGTACTGTTCGATGAGCACGTTCTTTTGAACCGGATGAAGCATGAAAGACCTACCTTGTCGCCCGACCCCGAGCGAAGCACAGCGCCTCGCCCTCTGGGAGGGCCATCCCTCTGAAGGGGCGCGCACTATAGGCGAACAACCTCAGCTGTCCAATCCAAACCGCAAGAATCACAACGTTCCGCCTGCCCGGACCTCAACGAGCAAGCTAGCCTGCGAAAAGTGAAGACGCCCGAGCTGGGATCGCTCCCACAACCTCCTCCGTCGACGTCGGCAACAGGGCCAACGCATTCGAGTCGCGCTTCCACGGCCCGACTCGAACTCAACATCGGCGCGCCCCCGCCAGCAGTATTCACAGAACCGCCGGCTCCCCCGCCTCCGGAGGCCATCCCGTTCACTCGTCGCGCCGAACTCTCACCGCCGCCGAGTGCTGCTCGCGGCCAGCTGCCTTCGAGCGGAACCGGTCAAACCATGCTGTCGAAGAGCTGCCCAATCTGCGGGATGCGCTATCCGGCGGAGTTTCGCGTGTGTCCCAAAGACGCCGCAGAGCTTGTTGATGCTGAAGCGCCAGCCGATGAGCTGGTCGGCCAGATCGTCGCTGAGACTTACACAATCCTGCGGGTCGTCGGGGAAGGCGGCATGGGGCGCGTTTACGAAGCTCGCCATATGCGCATTGGCGGAAAGCGCTTCGCGGTGAAGTTGCTCCATCCCGAATACGCACGGTTGCCGGAAGTTCAAAGCCGATTCCAACGAGAGGCGGAGGCGGCGGCCTCGATCGAGAGTCCCTACGTTGGTGACGTCTACGACATCGGCCGAACCGCAGATGGGCGCCCGTTCATCGTCGCGGAATTTCTGGAGGGCAAAGAGCTCGCGGAACTAGTGCGGGAACGAGGGCCACTACCGCTCGGGTTCGCGGTGCGCGTCGTGAGGCAGATCTGTCGGGGCCTCGAGGCAGCGCACGCACGCGGCATCGTCCATCGCGACATGAAGCCGGAGAACGTGTTTTTGGTTGGGGACCTGAATCAGCCAACCGCCAAGGTCATCGATTTTGGCATCTCCAAGGTAACTGACGCGAGCGGCGCGCCTTCGCTCACCAAGACCGGAATGATCATGGGAACGCCCTCGTACATGGCGCCCGAGCAGGCCCGCGGAGAGAAGGTCGACCATCGCGTGGACGTCTACGCTACAGGGGCGATTCTGTACGAGCTCCTCACTGGCAAGCGTCCCTTCGATCGTCCCGACCCGACCGCAACCATCATGGCGGTGTTGCTGGAGGAGCCCGAACGGCCGTGCGCGATCAATGCATCGATCCCGCAGAGTCTCGAGGTGGTGATTCAGCGCGCGATGTCGAAGTCGGTGGGCGCTCGCCACAGCTCGATGCGAGCGCTGGAGGAGGATCTCGCGGCCTTCGAGGACCCTGTCGTCGGGAACCGGTTGACCACGCATCGAGAGCTGGCCCCCTCCGCTCTCGACCGCAAAGACAACGAAGTAAACGTCTCGCGGCCGACGATTGTGGTGGTTGGAACGCTCGGTGGGCTGGGCATGCTCTTTGGGCTGCTCACCCTGGCCAGCGGGGTCATCCGGCTCTCGAGGGGCGGCGGCGCAACCGCGAACGTAACCGGGCTCGAGGCGATTCTGTTGGTGGGGCTGCTAACGCTGGCCTTGGCGACCCCAGCTGGCTTTGCCGTGCATCTCGTGCGCAAGAACGTTTGGGGTAACAGTACGAGGACGATCGAGCTTGCTCGCACGTTGCGGCGGGTCGTACTCGCTGCGTTCGTCAGCTACGGGCTCGTTGCCCTCACCATTCGCTTCGTCGAGGCGCTGGTTCTGCGTCGAGCGGCAGGTATTGCCTGGCCGATGTGGGATGTGGTGTCGCTGCTGATCAGCGTCTTCGCCGGCGCGGTTGCCTACTTCGCGCTGCGCGAGCCGAAGCAGGATTAGTTCCGAAGCTATCGGCTGCGTTTGCTGTCGAGCCAGCCTTGCAGAAGGACGGCAGCTGCAGCGGCGTCGATACCGACAGACGGCTTTCGCTTCTTGTACTTTGGATTGCGCCCGCCTTCGTCCTGCAGCTTTCGCGCAGCCTCAACCGTGGTGAGCCGCTCATCAACCAATTCCACTTCGAGCCCTGTCGCATCGGCAAGTTTGCGGCTCAAGTCGATGATGGAGTTGGCCTTCGCCCCAAGCTCGCCCGTCATGTGCCGCGGAAGCCCCATGAGAATACGGGTCACCTCCTCCTCTCTACAGGTCTGGACGATGCTCGCGACCAACCGCAGCTTGTCGCCGGCGTCGAGCACCCCACGTGGGGTTGCAAGCACGCGGTCCTCGTCGGATAGGGCGAGCCCAACCCGAACGGTACCAGGATCGATGGAAAGCACTCTGCCAGCAGACGAATGGGTCACTGGTGACGTTGAACCTCAGAGGAATGGCGGCGGCAAGGTGCGATGCGCTTGACCCCCCCGCCGACACTGGCCATAAGCCGGGGCCTGGTTCCGCCAAGGCGGCATTGAACGAAGCGAGCTTGCGAGTGACCCTCCTGTGAAGATCCGCGCCGTTAGGGGGATGAATGACATCCTGCCGGAGGAAGCTCGCTCGTGGCATCGAGTCGAGGCCTCATTTAGGGGTGTAGCCGAGCTGTTCGGCTTTGGCGAAGTGCGTACGCCAATCATCGAAGATACCGCCCTGTTCTCGAAGCAGATCGGCGAAACGAGCGATGTGGTCGAGAAGGAGATGTACTCCTTCCGCAGACACGACAACGAGCTCACGGTGAGGCCCGAGGGCACGGCCGGCGCCGCGCGCGCCTACGTCGAGCACGCCATGTGGGGCAAAGAGTCGGTCTCGCGTTGGTACTACATCGGCGCGATGTTCCGAGGGGAACGACCGGCCAAAGGCCGCTACCGCCAGTTTCACCAAGCCGGATGCGAGCTCTACGGTGATGCCGGCCCGGTTGCTGACGCCGAGATGATCGAGCTTTGCGTCAGAGTTCTCGCGAGTTTGTCGATCACCGACATCAAAGTGCACCTCAACTCTCTTGGCAGTGGCTCCGCGCACGACGGCGAAGCGAACGTTGGAACGCGAGCGCGCTACAAGGCCGCGCTGCTCGACTACCTGCAACCTCGAAGCCTCGAACTTTCGGAAGACTCTCAGCGTCGCCTCGAAAAGAACCCATTGCGCATCCTCGATTCCAAAGACCCGCGTGACCAAGCCATCGCTGCGGGCGCTCCCAGCATCCTGGACGTTCTTTCCAGCGAAGACAGTGAACATTTCGACGGGGTCCAGCGCAGTTTGACCGCCCTCGGCATTCCGTTCGTTGTGGACCCAAGGTTGGTTCGCGGCCTCGACTACTACACACGCACCCTTTTCGAGATCAAGGCGGAGGGCGCAGACCTCGGTTCGCAAAGCACCGTGTGCGGAGGAGGTCGTTACGACAACATGGTCGAGAGTCTCGGAGGGCCGAAGACCCCGGCGATCGGCTTCGCGATGGGGCTCGAACGGCTGCTCATCGCGCATCGCGCCGCGACCACGGCAACCAACGACACAAGCTTCAAACCCGTCGTTTACATCGCCAGCTTGAAACCTGAAGCAGGGGATCCCGCTGCGGGGCTCGACGTGGCGCTTTCGCTCGCTCGCGAGCTTCGCGACCGCGGCGTTCGCTGCGACATCGACAGTCGAGACGCCAAGCTGAAGGCAATGCTGCGAAGGGCGGATGCGTCGAAAGCGAGGCTGTGTGTAATCGTTGGTGACGAGGAGATCGCCACAAACCAGCTCACCGTGAAAGATCTAGCCAACAAGGCGCAAGAGAAGCTCCCCCGCGCTGAAGCGGCGCAGTGGATTGCGGCGCGCTTGGCGACGCCTCCGGGCTCGTCTGCTGAGGAAGCGAAGTGATGCTGCTCAGCCGCGCAAAGAAGGCGCATGACCCGCTGCGCCTAACGATGGCGTTTGCCCTCTGGCTCACCGCTCTGATTGGGTACGCGTTTCCAAACAGCGCCGACGCTCAGCTCCCCGGGTTGGGCGGTGGGCCTCCGCCGGCGCAACCTAAGCCGCCGCCCGGAGCGCCGGAGACCCACGCTGCGACCGGCGGTGAACAAGGCGGCGCGCCCAAGATTGAAGCTCAGATCCCCGAAGATCCGCTGCTGGTTCCCGACGAGGTAAAAAAGCAGATCGGAAGCAGTCGTACAGCCGATGAAGACGCAGTCGGAACGTTGGTCGAGAAGGACATCGACTTCTACGGACTTTGGTATTCGGAGACGAGCGGCGACTACAAATTCCAGACGCTCTTCCCTTTCTGGGCCGAGCGCACCCAGCCGGGAGACCGCTCGACCTTTGTCGGGCCCTACTACCAACGGCGCAGCGAGGACGTGGACGTAGACGTCGCCTTTCCGCTGTTCTGGCACCTACGCGAAAAGAACACCTACACCACCGTGGTTGGGCCGTTTGCTCACCAAGAATCGGATGGGGAAAACGGGGGGCCACCGACCCACGCCAATTGGCTGCCGCCGTTGTTCTTCGAGGGAAAAACCAGTGACGGCGGGGGATATCTGCACATTCCCCCTCTGCTGACATTCACCGAGCACTCGGACAGCGACGGGCTCAACATCATCGGCCCGCTGTTCTGCAAGTGGAAGGGCGGCCCCGCCTGCGATCTCCGGACGGCTGACACCATCGACCTCGGCATCGCGCCCTTCTACTTCTACGGTCGCGAGCGCGGCATCGATGGGCAGGCCGGTTCCGAGTACGAAGTCATTCCGCCTCTCCTCCACTACTACGAATACGACGCGGCCAAGGACGCTGAGACCAATCTTTGGGGGCCCTTCCTTTGGCAACGAGATCGTGAAGGCGAGGTGTTCGACATCTTCCCGCTGTTCTACCGAAACTGGGGGCCGAACCACGACAACACGACGCTGCTGCCATTCTTCCACTACGGAACCGAGGGTACCTCTCACCTGCTCGTGACTCCCCTTTTCGTAGAAGCAGAAGGCAATGAGGGCGAGAGCACCTTCGCCACCTGGGGATACGCCCGTTACCGCGGACGAACGGAGTACGACATGATTACTCCGCTCTTCCACTGGTACCGAGACCCGGACATTGGGCTGGATACGAAGTTACTATTCCCTTTCTACTACCAGACGAGTTCGCCTCGGCAGGATGACCTGGTGGTCTTTCCGTTCTACGCGCACTTCAAGCGCCCTGGGCTGGTTGAGTCAACGTGGGTGACGCCACTGTTCGAACATCGCCACGGCACGACGGGCTGGTCAACCAACGTCTACCCCATCTTCTTCTCGGGGCGCACCTACGAGGACACTCACGTCGTTGTCCCGCCGATCTTCTGGGATTTTGCGACGCCAAAATCGCGAGCGACGGTGGTCTTCCCCGTGTTCTTCCGCTTCTCCGACAAAGACAGCATCGATCAAGTGGTGCTCAACACCTATTACGGCGAGCAGAGTGTCGCGGGCGGTACGGCCTGGGAGTTTCACCTGTTCCCGGCGCTTTCCTTTGGTGCATCCCCCACTGGTCACTGGTGGAACGTGTTGTACGGCCTCGCGGGCTACACGCGGGAAGGCACCAAGTCCAAAATGCGAGCTCTCTACATTCCGATCACTCTGAGCGAATAAGATGATGAACCGACGACCGTTTCTATCCCTCTCGGCAGCCTTTGCCCTTGGACAAACCGTAGGTTGCGAACCAGAGCAACGGGTGGCGGCGACAGCCGAGCCCTCCGGCTCCACCAGCGCGCCAAAGCCGGGAGCCTCCAACTCCGCAGCACCGGCAAAAGATCTGGTGCCGCCTCCCGAGGACGTCGCAGCTCCGCCGGCTGACGCACAAAAGACCCCAAGCGGACTCGCTTACAAGGTGCTCACGCCGGGCAAAGGCGGTGACAAACCGACCACCGACGATAAGGTCAAGGTGCACTACACAGGCTGGACGGCCGACGGAAAGAGCTTCGACAGCTCGGTGAAGCGTGGCCAACCAGCCACGTTCAAGGTGACGCAGGTCATCAAGGGGTGGACCGAGGGTCTTCAACTGATGAGCGTTGGCGAGAAGACGCGCTTCTGGATTCCGGCTGAGCTTGCGTACGGCAACACGCCCAAACGTCCCGGTGGACCCTCCGGCCAGCTGACCTTCGACGTCGAGCTGATCGAGGTCACCAAGGGCATTCCGGCTCCGGCTGTGCCAGCCGACGTGGCAGAGCCACCGAAGGACGCTACCAAGACCAAGAGCGGCCTCTTTTACAAGCAGCTCTCGAAAGGGACCGGGACCGAGCACCCCAAGGCGGAGAGCCGCGTCAAGGTGCACTACTCGGGCTGGACCAAAGACGGGAAGATGTTCGACAGCTCGATCACGCGTGGTGAGCCGGCGAGCTTCGCCCTCAACGGCGTGATCAAGGGCTGGACTGAAGGCCTTCAACTGATGACCGCTGGTGAAAAGGCGCGCTTTTGGATTCCTGCTGAGCTTGCTTACGGGGATAAGCCGGCAAGTGCTGGATCGCCTTCGGGTCAGCTGACGTTTGACGTCGAGTTGCTCGAGATCACCGCAGTGCCGCGGGCCCCCGAGACACCCAAAGACTTGAAGGCACCTGCGAAGGACGCGAAGAAAACTGCCAGCGGCCTCTCCTACCTCGTGCTCAAGAAGGGCACCGGAACCAAGAAGCCCACGGCCAGTGACAAAGTCACCGTTCACTATTCAGGCTGGACCACCGACGGAAAGATGTTCGACAGCTCCGTCACGCGTGGAGAGCCAGCGACGTTCGGCCTGGGTCAGGTCATCAAGGGCTGGACCGAAGGGCTTCAGCTGATGGTCGAAGGAGAGAAGACGCGCTTCTGGATCCCGGCCGCCCTAGCGTACGGAGAAAAGGCGGAAGGCGGTCGGCCCGCTGGGATGCTGATCTTCGACGTCGAGCTGCTCAAG
>CAITIQ010000135.1 GCA_903892415.1 uncultured delta proteobacterium
ACTGATCCAACCTTCGGTTGGAATGACTCGTGCCTAGTTGAGGGTCCAACGGGGCCTACGGCCGTTTTTATCGAAGAAGGCCCGAGTCATTCTGTTCACTGATCCAACCTTCGGTTGGAATGACTCGTGCCTAGTTGAGGGTCCAACGGGGCCTACGGCCGTTTTTATCGAAGAAGGCCCGAGTCATTCTGTTCACTGATCCAACCTTCGGTTGGATATGGTCGCAGCATGAGTGCGCGCGACCGAGAAGCGTTCGATCCCAACCCTACGCCGCTTTATCAACCCGCTTCGCAGCTCCAAACTCGGGCTAACGCGTTTGCTCCAACGACGCCGCTCGAGGGCGCCGAACAAACGCTGCTCAGCGCAGTCGACGCGCGCAAGCACTCTGAGGCGCGCACGATCGTCGCGCCCGAGTCGATGCCGGAGCCGACTCTCAATACGGCCCGCTATGAGTCGCGTGGACTGCTCGGCGCTGGAGGTATGGGTGAGGTGCGCCTCTCGCGCGATCAGTGGATTGGGCGTGACGTTGCGCACAAGACCCTGCATCCCGATGTCGGCATGAGTCCTGGCGGCCGAGCGCGCTTCTTGCGTGAGATTCGCGTGCAAGGTCAGCTGGAACATCCGGCGATCGTGCCGGTGTACGACGTCGGTACCAGCGCGAGTGGCGAGCTTTGGTTCACCATGCGACGCATTCGCGGGCAGACCTTGGCGGAGATCCTGGACGGTCTCGCGCACGGGGAGGCGAGCTTTCTCGCGCGCTTCTCGCGCCGCAAGCTGCTGACGGCCTTCACCAGCATCGCGCTCGTCGTGCACTACGCGCACACGCGCGGCGTGATTCATCGCGACCTCAAGCCGAGCAACGTCATGCTCGGGGACTTCGGCGAGGTATACGTCCTCGACTGGGGCATCGCCAAAGTGATGGGCTCGGAGGAAGTGACCGAGCCGGTCGTTCCGGATGACGAGCCGACCGCCTCCGGCCGGGTGATTGGCACGCTCGGCTACATGTCGCCGGAGCAGGCGAGGGGAGCTACTCCCGATCCCCGTATCGACGTGTACGCCTTGGGCGTGATGCTTTTTGAGATCCTGACGCTCGAAAGTCTGTTGCAGGAGACCGATCAGTTGAAGGCGCTCGACCAAGTGCTTGAAGGCGTGGTGGCGCGGCCTCGGGTGCGGCGCGCCGACGCGGACATCCCGCCTGAACTCGATCTCATCTGCGAGCGAGCCACGTCCAAGCTCCCCGGTGATCGCTTCGAGTCGGCCAAGGCGCTCTCCGATGCAGTGGAGCGCTACCTCGATGGTGACCGTGATCTCGAGCGCCGGCGCGAGCTGGCCAAGGGCTACTTGGACGCCGCCGAGGATCGTGGTCAGGCTGCCTTTGCTTCGGCGTCGGAGGCGCATCGCAGCAGGGTGGGCTCGCTGCGCGACGTCCTGGCCGCGGTCGCGCTTGCACCGGAAGAGCCGCGCGCGATCGAGTCGTTGGCGAAGCTCGTGCTGGAGCCGCCCGATGGCATCCCCGAAGAGGCGCGCGCTGAGCGACAAGAGATCGACGATCTCGCGCGTACGCAGGGGGCGCTGCTCGGCTACCGCGCGTTCCTTTCGTTCGCTCTCTCTTTTCCGATCATGGTGATCGCCGGGGTTCGCAGTTGGCTGCTGGTGGCGGGGGGCATGGTGGTGGTGCTGCTCACGGCGGCGCTGTTTCGCTGGGTCCACCGAACGCGCGTTCCACGCACTCCGCAGTTCGCCTTGCTCTTGCTCTTGTGTTTGGTCACCGTGCTGGTTCAAAGCACGTGGCTCGGGCCCTTCGTGCTGATGCCGATCGCAGCCACGATCGTGACGGCGATCTTCGCGCTGTACGCTACGCCGCGTGAGCGCCCGTGGGCCATCGTCGCGGGGGCGGTCACCGTGCTGATTCCGTTCGCGCTCGAGTGGGTGCCCGGGTTGCCGCGCGGCTTCACGTTCGAAGGTGGTCGCGTGGTGTTGCACCCACGAGCGCTGGAGTTACCGATGGCGGCGACCACGATCGGTCTTTTGTACACGACGGTGGGGTACGCCATCCTGCCCGCCATCTTCTTGAGCCGCTTGAAGAACGCCTTGCGTCAATCCGAAGACCGCCAGTTTTTGCAGGCTTGGACGCTCAAGCAACTCTTTCCTCGCAGGGGCTCTGCAGGCTGAACCCGAGTGCGGGCCAGTTAGTTGCTGGTCCTCGCGGCGGCCAACTACAGTGCGCTGATGTCGAGGCTCAAGGCCAGTCAATCGGCCCGACTGCTGGCGGCGCTTGGCTGCGCCTGCGCAGCCGAACCCCAGCACGAGCAGCGCGTTCCGGAGGTCGTGGCGCCGCCCACCAGTCCCGCGCAAGCGGCGAGTCGGCCAGTCTGCGTGCCGCCGGTGTCCCTCCCGGATCAATCAGGCCGTCTGCCCGCGCTGAGCGTGCCCTTCGACCCGGCGCCGATCGAGATCGAGCGCGAACAAAAGCTCGCGGGCTTTTACGACGCGCTCGCCGAGCTCGCGCAAGGCAAACGCGATCGGCACGTGCGAGTGGCGGTGTTCGGCGACTCCAACCTGACCATGGACTTCACCACCGGTCGCATGCGGCGGCAGTTGTCGCGCATCTTCGGTGAAGGGGGCCACGGCTTCGTCGCGCTGGGCAAGCCGTGGAGTCACTACCGGCATATGGACGTCGAGCATGACGTTGTCTCGGGCTGGAAGGCCTATGCGATGACCACCTCGCCCACCGGTGATGGGCTCTACGGGCTTGGCGGCATCGCTGTCGAGGCGATGTTTCCGGGCGGCAAGACCTTCGTCAAAACCTCCAAAGCGGATGCACCGGTTGGGCAGGCGGCCAGTCGCTTCAGCGTGCTGTACTTGCAACGGCCCAAAGGCGGGCGCTTCAAGGTGGAGCTCGACAAGACCCCCAAAGCGGAGATCGAAACGCAGGCGGATGCGGTGGGCTTGGGCGTCTTCGAGTTGCAGGCGGAAGAAGGCCCGCATCGGCTCGACGTGATCGCCGATCGCGGTCCGACGCGCGTGTTCGGCGCGGTGCTCGAGCGCGAAAAGCCGGGCATCATCATCGACTCCTTCGGCGTCGGGTCGCTCAACACCAAGAGCCTCGGCCGGCACGATGGCGCGCTGTTTCGCTCGATGTTGAAGCTGCGCGACTACGAGCTGGTGATCTTCCTGCTCGGCGCCAACGATCTGTTCACGATGGACGCCGTCCCCGACACGATGCGCAAGGTGCAAGGCTGGATGAGCGAGGCGCTACCGAACGCGGCCATGCTGATGGTCGCGCCGCCCGACCGAGGCTTCCGCCGTTCGATGCCGGAGACCTTGCGCGTCGTCGTGCAGCGAGAGGCGCTGGCCAAGGAGTTGAACGTCGCCTACTGGGACCAGTTTCGCGCGATGGGCGGGCAAGGCTCGATGCGAAAGTTCGTGGATACCAAGCTCGCCTTCAGTGATGCCATTCACTACACCGAGCTCGGCGGGGCTTTCGTGGGAGACCGTTTGGTAGACGCCTTTTTGCGTGGTTTTCAGCGTCGGGCCAGCAGCCGACCAGGGGTTTGCGCGGAAAGCCCAGCGGAGCTGCAATCGGCGTCGCTCACCCCACACCGGTAAGGCTGTGCCTTCCGTCATCGGCGGAATGTTCCGTGGTTCGCTTATCTTGTGCGCTGGCGTCGCGGCGCATTGAACAACGCGTGGGTTCAGTGCAACGATAGGGGGCTGTGAAGATTCGAGTTGCTGCCGGTGCGCTGCTCGTGATGCTGATGGCCCCCGTGGTGGCGTCGTCGGATGAGCCTTCTTTACCGTTGCTGTTACAATCTCAGCCGGTCAATTTCGCAAGCAAGCCGCCCGTGAAGAGTGACGCCGGCAAGCGTCCGGTTACGGCTGCCAAGCTCCCGAGCACCGCGGCAGGCCCGCAACCAACGGCAAAGCCTGCGGAGCCAATGGTGGTCTCGATCGATTGTGATGGCGGTGGCTGCGCTGTTTCCAGTGGTTTGCAAGTCCAGGTGATCGCCGCTGCGCGTGCGCGCTAGACTTCCCGCAAATGCGTGCTTCGTTTGCTTCCTTCCGCAATGCCTTGTCGTTCAGCCGGAGTTTAGCGGTTGCGCTGACGGTTTCCTCGCTCGCCTCGTGCGGCGGGGACAGCTCCGGTTCTGGAGGCGCTGACGCCCCGACGGGCGGCGCCGGCGCGGCAGGAGCTGGCGTCGTGAGCGGGGGTAACTCCGCGGGTGGGAACTCGGCAGGCGGCAACTCCGCGGGCGGCAACTCCGCGGGTGGCGCTGCGGCCGGCGGAAGTTCGGCCGGCGGAAGTTCGGCGGGCGGAAGTTCGGCGGGCGGTGGCGGTGCTGGCGGCGCTGCAAGTGTGGCGGGCGTGGGTGCGCACAGCCTCTCCTACTTCGCTCAGAGTGAGAACGGGCTCGCGGCCATCACGTCGCCCGCGCTGCAAACGGCGGCCTCCGGCAGCACCATCCTCGTCAGCACCGGGCGCGGAGTCTTCAACGCCTTTGCTTTGCCCACTGACAACAAAGGCAACAGCCCGTACGCGCAGCTCGGCGTGCCGCACACCTACACCAATTACCCTCTATCGGGCACCGGCCTTTACAGCTTTGAAGGCGCCATCGGCGGGGCGAATCACGTCGTTAGCAACAGCAACCAGCCGTACGACGAGATCACGATGGCCGTGGTCGAAGTCAAAAATGGCAGCAACGTGCAAGACTTCACCTGGGTCGAGCGGCTCAACGGCCAAGCGCTGACCGCAGCGCCCGTCACTACCACTGGTCCGGCTACATTGGTCGCCTTTTGGTGGGGTGATGGCGGCGTCGGGGAAGAGAAGATCGCCGTGCCCAACAACGGCTTCGTGGTGCTGGATTCGCTCGGAACGCCTGGGGAAGTCGTGCAGTGCTTCGTCGCCGCCAAAGACGTCGCTGCGGCCGGTACGTATGACGTGACGTGGGATGCCACCCCGCCGCAGGGCGCTCAGCTCTGGCTCGTGGCTGTGCAATAGCTGGCAGACGAGCTAACGGGTCGTGCGGCCAGCTCAGCTGCCAGAC
>CAITIQ010000136.1 GCA_903892415.1 uncultured delta proteobacterium
AACTCGATGCGTGTTTCGATTTTCACGTGCGAGGCTTAGCCCAGTTGGCGGCCCACCGCCAATGCGCCCCGACGCAGAACAGCGTAACAAAAAGGCGAACGGCGAAGAGCTTGCGCCCTTCGCCGTTGGCTCCGTCATAGCGACCGTACGTAACGATCAGCTATGCGCGGTCTCAGTGGTCGTGGCCGTGGTGACCGCCACCGGCGTCGTTCTTCTCGTCCTTCGGACGATCGGCGATGAGCGCCTCGGTGGTGAGCATCAGGCTGGCGACGCTGGCGGCGTTCTGCAGCGCCGAGCGAACCACCTTGGCCGGGTCAATCACGCCCATGGCGAGCAGATCCCCGTACTCACCGGTAGCAGCGTTCCAACCGAACGTGCCGGAGCCCTCGCGGACCTTCTGCACGATGATCGAACCTTCTTCACCAGCGTTTGCGGCGATCTGACGAAGGGGCTCTTCGCAGGCGCGGCGGATGATCGAAACGCCGAACTGCTGCTCAGCGTCCACCTTGAGGTTCGCCAGCGTGGCCTGGGCTCGGATGAGCGCAACGCCGCCGCCGGGAACAACGCCTTCTTCAACCGCTGCGCGGGTTGCGTGGAGGGCGTCTTCAACGCGGGCCTTCTTCTCCTTCATCTCGGTCTCGGTGGCTGCGCCGACCTTGATCACGGCAACGCCGCCGGCGATCTTGGCGAGACGCTCTTGGAGCTTCTCACGGTCGTAATCGCTGGTGGTGTTCTCGATCTGGGTGCGGATCTCAGCCTTGCGTGCGTCGATCTTCTCTTTCTTGCCAGAGCCGCCGACGAGGGTGGTGTTGTCCTTGTCGATGATGATGCTCTTGGCGCGGCCGAGGTCACTGATGGTGACGTTCTCGAGCTTGAGGCCGAGCTCCTCTGCGATCACCTGACCGTCGCACAGGATGGCGATGTCCTTGAGCATCTCCTTGCGGCGATCACCAAAGCCGGGGGCCTTGACGGCGGCGCAGTGGAGTGTGCCACGGAGCTTGTTGACGACGAGCGTTGCAAGGGCCTCGCCCTCCACGTCCTCGGCGATGATGAGGAATTGCTTCTGGGCCTTGGCAATCGCCTCGAGCACCGGGAGCAGGTCCTTCATGTTGCTGATCTTGCGCTCGGCGATGAGCACGTAGCAGTCCTCGAGGACCACCTTCATGTTCTCAGCGTCGGTCACGAAGTAGGGCGAGAGGTAGCCGCGGTCGAACTGCATACCCTCGACGACGTCGAGGTTGGTGTCGGCGCTCTTGGCCTCTTCCACCGTGATGACGCCCTCTTTGCCGACCTTCTCCATCGCGTCAGCGAGCAGCTGGCCGATGGTGGCGTCGCCGTTGGCGCTGATGGTACCGACCTGCGCGATCTCGCGCGAGTCCTTGGTCATCTTGGCCGACTCTTTGAGGTGAGCGGTGATCTGCTCAACGGCCTTGTCGATGCCCTTCTTGATCTCCATCGGGTTGTGACCCGCGGCGACGAGCTTGGCGCCTTCACGGTAGATCGACTGGGCGAGCACGGTGGCGGTGGTGGTGCCGTCGCCGGCGATGTCGCTCGTCTTCGAGGCGACTTCCTTCACCATCTGCGCGCCCATGTTCTCGAAGCGGTTCTCGAGCTCGATCTCTTTGGCGACGGTGACGCCGTCCTTGGTGACCGTGGGCGAACCGAAGCTCTTCTCGATCACGACGTTGCGACCCTTGGGGCCGAGCGTAACCTTGACTGCGTCAGCCAGGGCGTTGACGCCGTTGAGGATCAGGTTGCGGGCGGACTCGTGATAGATGATGTCTTTTGCGCTCATGATTTCGTTCCTTCTTCTTCTTTGAATCCGCTGGATCAGCCGAGGACGCCGAGGATGTCGTCCTCGCGCAAGATGAGGTGCTCTTCACCGTCGATCTTGACCTCGGTACCCGAGTACTTGCCGAAAAGGATGCGGTCGCCGGCCTTCACGTCGAGCGCGCGAACCGAGCCGTCATCCAACGCCTTGCCGTTGCCCACGGAGATCACGAGACCCTCGATCGGCTTCTCTTTGGCCGAGTCGGGGATGATGATCCCTCCCTTGGTCTTCTCTTCTTCCTTCACGCGACGAACCAAAACGCGATCCTGGAGCGGCCTGACAGACATTGACGATCCTCCGACGTTGATTGTTTGCAGCGTTCGCTAAGCGAACGCACGAATCCCTGGGCGTGAGACAAAGCTGCGCACGCCCTAACTTTTGCTCGCCGATTAGGTCTTTGGCACTCAGTGAGAACGAGTGCCAGCGAACGCGGCCCACTCTATTCACCGGACGGGGGGTGTCAACCCTCCGCCACCCCGAAATAGTGCTGGAGGCGCGTTTAGCACTCGGTTTGTAGGGTGCTTGCGCGCAGGCCGACCTTCGTAGGATTTCAGCCTGGTGTCAGCCCGGAACCCCGGCCAGCGGGTGGTGTCGGCCTAGGATGCGCTCAACCTCTCGTCGCTGGTTCGCGGTTCTTACGCTCCTCACCGCGGCCTGCACCGCGCCGAAGGTTGAGCAGGAGGCGGCTCGCTCGGCCACTGCGGCTGGCACGGTGGCGGTCGAGGAGCCGGTGGAGGACCTGCAGGAGGCGGCGGAGTTGCAGACCGCCTTCGCTGCGGCCAAGGCTCGCGAGCAGGGGCTCACCTTCGCCGCGCTCGAGGCGCGCCACAGCCCGGCCTTCTTGCCGAAGCACGGGCTCGAGCTGAAGAAGGCGGCGCACTACGAGCAGTTCGCCAAAGCCTTCAAGCTGAGCGACGCCGAGCGCGCCAAGCTCGATGAGCTCGGCTTCGTCGTGATCCCGGCGCGGGAGCAGGGAGGGGCGGGCCCGGTCGACCTCTACTATCGCGTGTTCGCGGCGGACCTGCCGGTGTTCGTCAGCGCCGATTCGGTGCTTCACGCCTGGCATCGCAGCTACGACTCGATCCTCGAGGAAACGGAGGCCACGACGCTGACCGAGCATATGACCGGGCTGCTCGAGTCGGTGGACAAGGCGATCGACGCCAGCGAACCGGGCGCCGCGGATGCACGGCTTTACGTGCAGGTCGCGCGGGAGCTGCTGCGCGGTGGCTTTGAGAAAGCTCCGCCGCCCTCGCCGCAGGTCGCGGCGCTGGTGGCGGCGGTGCACGCGGAGCGACAAGCGACCGTCGAGTTCATGGGTAACGAGGTCGAGATCGACTTCTCACAGTTCAAGCCGCGCGGTCACTACACCGCACACGAGTTGCTCGAACGCTACTTCCGCGCGATGACCTGGCTCGGCCTTACGGACCTGCGCTTGTTCGACGCCGCAGCGAACGTCAAGCGCGAAGAGGCGGCGGCTCGCTCGCTGGTTTCGGCGCTTTCGCGCAGCGGGCGCAAGGCCTCGTACGACTACCTCGAGCGCTTTTATCGCGCCCACGTCGGGCGGCCGAACGCGCTCACGCCGCTCGATCTCGGCGAACTGTGCGGACGCGCTGGCGCGCCGAACTGCGCAGGCGAAAAGGCCGCTTCTGTGGAGCTCACGAAGCTCTACCAAGCTCAAGGACCGGCTTCGTACACCGGCGCGAGCAACCAGGAGCAGCTGAGCCTGCGTTGGCTGCCCAAACGCTTCGCTTACGACGCTTGGGTCACGGCCAAGTTGACCGCGCCGCGACTTCCCGGCGTGGCAACCGTGGACCCCGAAACCGGCTCCTCGAGCGTGAGCGAGCGGCTGATGGCCTCGCCCTTCGACGTAGCCTTTGCGCTCGGCTCGGATCGGGCGCTGCTCCAATTGAAAGAGGAGAGCGCCCGACCGTATGGTCTGTTCTTACCGCAACACCTCGCGGCGACGCGCGCCACGCTGCACGAGCTTGCGCCGGTCGAGCTCGACGCGACGCTCTACAACCGCTGGCTCGCGGGGCTGATGGCCGTCGCCAAGACCGATGTTCGCCCTGAGCTACCGCGCGTTTTGCAGACCGCCGCCTGGCACGATCACAAGCTCGAGACGGCGCTCTCCTCTTGGGCGGAGCTACGGCACGACACGGTGCTGATGGTCGAACAGTCGGTGGGCAGGCCAGGGTGCCAATATCCGAAGGGCTACGTCGAGCCGGTCCCCGAGCTCTACAACCAGCTCGCTCAAGCCTCGGCCGAACTCGCAGCGCTTTACGCCGGCGACAAAGAATCAAAGCAGGCGCCGACGGTCATTGCCTGGGCCAAACACTACGGTGAGGTGATGAAGCGGCTCGCGCGCTTGAGCGAGCAGCAGCTGCGCGGTGAACCGATGAGCGCCGCGGACCTGGCGTTCATGAACCGCACCGTGGATCAACACGCCGTCAGCTCCTATCTCGGCGAGCGCAGCTACGATGGTTGGTACGCAGCGCTCTTCTACTCCCGGGGTTGGACCTCGGAGCCGCGGTCGAAAGACTACCCCGATGGCCCGCATCCCCACTACGTGGGCGCCGAGTCCAAACCGATCGTCGTCGACGTCCACACCGACGCCGAGCACGAGCTCGCGCTCCAGGTCGCGACCGGCTACCCGGAGCTGATGATCGTGGCGATCGATCAAGGCGATGATGTCTCGCTGTACGGCGGACCGGTGTCGAGCTTCTACAGCTTCGAGCAGCCCTCCAGCGCCCGCATGACCGACTACGAATGGCGGGCCACCGTTCGCCAACACAAGCAGCCGAGACGGCCCGCCTTCGCTCGCGGTTACCGCGCGGAGTAGGCGCTGCTGCAGCGCGCCGCGCTTGCTCTCCGCGCCGATGGACGCGTCGTGGGCGATCCTCTATCGACGATTCGGTGAAGCGTCTGCGCGTCTCAAGCTCGGTCTACGCGGCTCTTGGCCTCATCGCTTGCTCCACGACCGCGGAGCCTTTGGGGCGGGTCCCCACTCCGCCCAGCCCGGTTCCCTCCGCAGCGGCCTCTGCCGAGACCCCACGGGCCGCGAGCGCGTCGCTTTCGTCTGCGACTCCGCGCTCAACCCTCGCGCGCGCTTCACGCTCGCCCGTGCCTCCAACGGCGAGCGAGAAGGCCGTTCTTCGGGAGGAGCATCTGGCCCGCGTAGCTGCGGATCGCGTGCGCATTGCGACGCGCGGATGGGTGAGGCTCACGCTTGATGGACCGGACGTCGGGACACGAGAAATGGCAGCGTGGAACGGCGTTTCGGCAGATGCGCCGGTCCTCATCGACGGCGACACGCGCGTGCGAGCTGCGGTCGGCGTCTTCCAGCTCAACCAGGAGGATGTTGCGAAGGACCGTGCCCTGGAGGAGCAAAGGCGCGCGGGCCGGGCTATCGCCCATCCGGTCGCAATCGAAGAGCCCTTTCGCCTGCTCGTGTGGCTCAGTCACCTGGACCTCGAGCTCGTGTTGCGTGAAGACGTCGAGCTGCGTCCCGCGAAGCACGGGGCCTCGCCCGCAAAGGGCTGGGATGCTGGCATCTTCCTCGAGGCCGGGGCCGAGTTTTCCTTTGGGGAGAAGGAGGGCTGGGAGCGCTCCATTGAGGTGATGGTTGCGGGCCAGCGGTTATCGGGTTGGGTGGATAGCGACGCGATTCATCGAATCATCGATCATCGCGGCGACGTGAAGCTCCCTCCCGCCATCGTTTTCAAGAGCCCGATCCTGAACGGCCCACTGTTCAGCCATCCGAGGGGAAAACAACTGCTCACGCTCAATGGCGATCGCGTGGACCTGATCGATGGTGAGGGGCCCTGGTCGCGCGTGCGATACGAGTCATTCGATGTGACGGTGATCGGCTGGGCACGCACGCGCGATCTTAGCAATCCCAGCGATCACTATCTCGGCGGACTAAGCACGCGCGGCTCCTCCGGGGGCGACCTCGCCGAGGCGTTCGATGAACGAGCCACGTTGCCGCGTCAGGTCGTGCCGAAGGGCACGCTGCTTCGCGATCCAATCTCGGCGGAGGTCGTTGGCGTCGCGCGGATGGACGCGCAACTGGCGCGCGATGCCGAGGGTCATCTGTGGGCGCCCAGCCCGTGGGGACCGATCGAGGTTGCCGTTTATGCGGACGACAGCCTCTCGCTCGAGCCCGTTCGCTGAGGGCGCCCCTGCGACGCGAGGCGTTCGGGCGCAGGGGCCTGAGTCAGTCGAGCGTCGGCGCGGACACCTCGACGTAGTCGATCGTGACGCCGCGCTCTGCGAGTTCTCTCAACAGCAGCTCGAAGCCTTGCGCCGATTCGGGGACCCGAGCTCGCTCCTTACGATCGGGTCCGAGCAGTCCGATGGCGTCCTCCACCATCGTCGACGCAGTCCAGTTGGCGTTTCGCGCGAAACGGGCGCGCGTGACCTGGACCCAGGGGACGCTCCTCTTCGTTTCTCCTCGAACGACGACGACCGCGGCCTCCGTGAGCTGCACGGAGCTCGGGGTTCTACTCCTGACAGCAAGGCCTTGCCGGCGCGCCATGAGCATCCACGGGATGAACACCAAAGGAACGAGCAGGGGCACGACGGAAATGACTCGTGCCAACTCTCAAGGACGAACAGGGCCTTCGGCCGTATTTCTCGAAGAGTGCACGAGTCATTTTGTTTGCTGGATCCGCCTTCGGCGGAACGGCGGTGATCAGGACCGTGCCCACCCACCGCGGAACGTCCTCGCTGAGAACGACGAAAAGGAGAAGCGCAGAGCCGAGGACGATGACCGCCACTTCGACCCATGAGGTGCGCGCTCCTTTCGACACGTTGACGGTCTAGGGGCGAGGTCTCGTCAGTGCAAGGCAGGGCGTTGGGCGAGGACTCGCGCCGCGAGCCGTTCCAGCTGCGAAGCAGACGGTAGCGCACCGTTCCGTCGCCCATTCGCTCGGAGATAGATTATCTCGGGCAGAATGGGCATGCGCTGCGGTCCGAGCCTCGTGTGCGCGCGGTTCGTCATCGCAATTGCCCGCAGATTCTACCTCCCGCTTGGGTCCCAACGGCCGGGCCAGCGGCGTCGCCACCACCAAGCCCTGCCCATTGTGCCCGAGCTAGATCATCTCAGGCACATTGGGCGCGCACACGAGGCACGGCTGGCCAAGCAGTCAGCGGGACGCCGCGCAAAGAGCGCTTTTGCAACTATCGTTCGAAGGAAACGAGCTTAGCGCCCGTGCTGCTTCGAAACTCGAGGACACCGCTCGTGATCGTAAAGCTGCGCGTCTCTTTGAGTGCCTTGAAGTAGGCGGCTTCTTGAGCGAGCAGCTCACAAGCCATTTCGGTGGCGCCCACAAAGTCGAAGACGAGCTCGGCTCCGGCTTGTTTTGCCTTGGTCCAGAAGCCGTTGCAGCCTCCAGAGCCGCTCACAGCATCGCCCTTGAACGCAATGTTGAAGCGTTTCTTATCTGCGATTGCTGTTCCTTCAAGTGCGACAAGTTTCCAAGCGCCCTCCAAACTACCCTCGCTAAGAGGTGTGGTAGCGCTGGCGGCAGCGCCGGGACTGGAAGCGCTAGGCGCTGTGGTAGCGCCAGGACTGGAAGGCGAAGACGTGCCACAGGCGAGTGCGAAGAGCACGACCAGCAGAATGTACGGCTTGTTCACGGGACTCCAAGATGAGATGAGGCTGGAAGATCGCAGCGGGGTGCGACCTCGTTAACGTTGGACGTACTTCTTCGTGTTTCGATCTTGAGCGCCTGATTCGACCACCAAGCGATCTCAGCGGCCGATGGAGCAGTCGATTGCGAGCCCCCTGAGCGCTAGCCGAGCAGCGCGCGCAGGTCGTCGGCGCTGAGGCTCGCCGCTTGCTCGGCGCCGCTGAGCACGCTCTCGGCGAGGTCGCGTTTCTTGTGGTGGAGCTCGACGATGGCGGCTTCGATCGTGCCGGCGGTAACGAGGCGATAGACCGTGACTGGTCGGGTTTGGCCGATGCGATGGGCGCGGTCGGAGGCTTGGGCTTCCACCGCCGGGTTCCACCACGGGTCGACGTGAATCACATAGTCGGCGCCGGTCAGGTTGAGGCCGAAGCCACCGGCCTTTAGGCTGATCAGGAAGACGTCGCCGTCACCATCTTGGAAGGCGTCCACGGCGGCTGAGCGCTTCTTCATCGAGCTCGAGCCGTCGAGCGATTGATAGCGAATGCCTTTCTTTTCCAGCAGCGGCTTGATCAACGCGAGCACGTCGGTGAACTGGCTGAAGATCAGCGCACGGTGTTTGGAGGCAACCAGCTCTTCCACCAGTTCGAGCAGACTCTCGAGCTTGGAGCTGGTCAGCCCGGCCTCCGGCGCGACAAGCTCCGGATGGCAACAAAGCCTGCGTAGCCGCGTTAGCTCGGCTAACACCTGGACCTTCGCTTGCGGCGACTTCCCCACCGACGAGAGCTTCTCGAATGCTGCCTTGCGCACCGACTCGTAGAGCTTCGCCTCGCCCGGCGTCATCAGCACGGTGCGCTGGATCTCGGTGAGCGGCGGCAGATCCTCGAGCACCTGGGTCTTGGTTCGGCGCAACACGAAGGGCTGCAATAGCCGCCGTGCGCTGCGGCTGGCGCTCGATCGCGGCTCGTTCATCGCGGCGGAGAAGCTCTTCCACGAGCCCAATAGGCCCGGGTTCAAAAAATGGAACAGACTGAAGATGTCGCCAGCGTGATTCTCCACCGGCGTGCCGGTGGCGATGATGCGCGCCTTGGCCTTGAGCCCAAAGGCCGCTTTGGCTCGCAGCGTGTCGGCGTTCTTGATCAGCTGCCCTTCGTCGAGCACCGCCGTCGACCACTCGATGGCTTGCAGCGCTGCATCGTCTTGCTGTAGCAGCGCGTAGCTCGTGATCACGACGGCTCGTTTGCCGAGCGCCTCCAGCGCTTGTTCCCGGCTGCTGCCCCAATAGCTGTGCACCGAGAGGGAGGGAGCAAAGCGTTCGAGCTCGCGGCGCCAGTTCTCACACACCGAGGTCGGGGCCACGATCAACGCCGGGCCGCTGGTCGCCCGATGCAGTAACAGGGCGATCAGTTGCACGGTCTTTCCGAGACCCATGTCGTCGGCGAGACAAGCGCCGAGCTCGAGATCGGCCAGCCGTGCCAGCCAACGAAATCCGTCGAGTTGATAGGCGCGCAGCTCGCCTTGGAAGGTCTTCGGTAGCTTGACGGTCTTGTTCCAAACCGCGTCCAGGCGTTCGCGCCAGCCGCGCGCCGTGGCATCGAGCGCGAGGCCCTCGAAGCGTGAGGTCAGCTCGTCGAGCACCGAGAGCGCGGCCGCCGGCAGTTGCAGTGCACGGCTCTTACCCGACTGAACGCTGCTCGCGGCTGCGATGCCGCCCAAGACCTCGCGCAGCTCCTGTTCGAGCTCGACATAGTCGCCGCTCGCGAGCTGCACGAAGCGGCCGGGATGAAGCGCGCAAAGCTCGAGCATCTGCGCAAGCTCGAGCGATAGCTCCGAGTCGATCGTCGCGGAGGCTTGCACACTGAAGACGCCTTGCGAAAAGCCGACGTTGCCTCGCAGTGCAGCGCGACCCAGCTTGGCGCGCACCCGCAACGGTGAGCCTTGCGGCCACTCGACCATCACCGCGTCCCCCAGCGCGTTCAAGGCTGCGACCAACTCGAGACAGCGTTCCGGCTCTGCAATGAACCAGCGGTTCGGCCCGGTCTCGGCGCCTTCGAGCGGAGCGCACGCGCTGATCACGCGCTCGACGAGTTGCAGCTCGAGCGCGAGGTCGCGCGTCACTTGCACCGTTTCGCTGGCGACCCGGCCGGTCAGACGAGGAGCCCCTGCGCCGGGCGCAACCGCGAGGCCCGCAGCGCCGAGGGGCCGCACCACCAGCGAGATCGACAAGCCGCCTTGGGAGGGCGTAAGGCGAAGCCACGGCGTGGGGTTTGCGTCCGCCTGCACGGCGTTTGTTGCAGCGGCCTGCTCGGTCGATTGAATGGCCACGAAGGGCGCCAGACGCTCGAGCGAATGCAGGGCGCGCTGTTTGCCGGCGGCCGGGATTTTGAGGGGCGAGGCGAGGATCGCGTTGATGCTCTTCAGCTCGTCGCTCACGTCGTACACCACGAGCTTGCCGCCCTGGTTGTGTATGTTGATTCCGGCGACCAGCCGCTCCGGCCGCAGGTTGGCGATCACCCCGTCGCCTTCGGCCTCAACCACGATCGTGGGCTGGCCAAGCACGACCTCGATCGGCGTCTCGTGGTCATCGAGATAAACCCGCGGGTGGCCCACCAGGGCGCGCCAGGCAGCCAGCGCGATCGTGTGTTGAACCGAGGGGTAGTAGCCACCACCGCCGCGCGACTCGCGCGCGAAGGCGGCGACCTTTTGATCCTCGGGCGGTAGTCCGTCGAGCAGGGCACTCGGTGCGATCAGGTTCTTGATCGCCAGGCGTCGGCCCGCGCTCCACGCGCCTTGTTTCGCCCGCTTTTGCAGCATCGGCTCGATCGAGCCGCTCCAAGCGGCGACGCGCCAAACGATGCGCTCAGCCCCCGCGCGCTCGTTCGTTTCAGGTGTGTTGCTGACGCTGTTCGCAAGTTGGTCGAGCCGGTCGAGGCTGACCTCCCAGGCTGGGCGAACGACGAGCGACTCCAACAGCGAAGGACCGAAGCTCGGCTTGAGCGGCTCTTTCGCTGGTCTGCTACCTGGCAATCCAAAGCCGAACAGCTCCAAGTGCTTGGAGTTTTGCTCTACCGCTGCGGACGCCAGCGCCATTTGCTCGGAGAGCCACAGGTAGTCTCGGTGTTGCGCAATGGTTGAGCGGTCGCTCAACGTCCTGATTAGGTGATGCGTGTATTGTCCGTCATACGGCGGTTCGCCCAAGTGCATGGTCAACCAGAGGGACGTGAGCGTGTCGCCGGGAACGCTCTTCGCAAACTTGATCGCTTGGAGGTCCTTGGCCGTGCCGCCCGCCATGATGGATTGAGCGACCTTGAAGGACTGTTGCAGTGGGCTCTGGGCCTTGCCGCCGAGGGTGACCAGCGCGCTCAGTCGATCGTCCGACTGGGGCCGCATTCGGACCGCGAGCCAATACAAGAGTGAGAGTACGCCTAGGTGATCGTCGCGAAGAAACGCGATCGGCTCCGCTACCAGCGCCTGCGCCTCCGACCAGCGACCCTCGATCAGGGCGAGCGCGACGCGCAGCAAGCGATGCAGCGCAAGCGCGCGCGGAGCCTCGAGCAAGGCGTGCAGCAGCGTCAGGTCGCCGCGCAGTACAGCGGCGCCTGCCAAAGCGGAGAGCGCCCTCGGCGGCAACGGTTCGAACGCTGGCCCGAGTGAAGCAGCCCATGGGTACAGGCTGCAGTCGTCGACGAAGGACTGCTCGACGCAGCTTAGCGCGGCCTCGAGTAGCTGACCGCGCAGCCCGGAATCCAAGCTCCCGAGCCACGCCGCATCCATCGGCTCGAGCAGATTGAGCGCGATCCTGTTGCCGAGTTGCGCGCCCGCCTTGCGGAACGCGACGAAGCGCTTCTCGGCCTCGGGGTGACGGGACACAATCGCCGCCAGCACGTCGGTCAGTTGGTCGCGTGAACAGGCTCGGACGAGGCTGGCGAAGTCCGGCCGTGCGCCTGCTTCACGCAGCACGAGGGTGCGGACCGGCGGTGGGCACGTGACGGCACGACCGGGGAGCTGCACGAATAGCCCGCGCCCCTCGAGCTGCTTGACCGAGTTCAGGAACGTCGCGCGAACCATGAGTTGGGACGCGTCGTCACGCACGCCCGCGAACAAGCACAAACGCTCCCACTCCGTCTGGCTGATCTCCCCGCGGAGCGCGAGCACCGCGAGCACGCTGCGTTCGCTTGGGGTAGAGAGCGCAAGCTGCTTCGCCCAGTGCTGTGGGTCTCCTGCCCCCATCCATACGGTCATTCGTGGCGCTTATTCGCGGATCTAGCGCGAGGCAACGGCGATGGCAGCCCCGCAAAATTCGACGACCGCCATATTCTCGGGCGAAAGGGCTATCCACGAGCGGTTCATCCGCTATTCGAGGCCTTTGCTACCGCTGAAATAGCAATCCGATAGCTAAAAGGCGACCGCCGGCGGCTTTAAAAAGCGCGTGAGCCGCTAAAAAATAGGAAAGGAATGATCATGAAAGCGGCTTGGTTGCCTTTTGCTGACGGATGTTGGCAGCTAATAGCGATTCAACCGCTTTTAGTCGCCGGCAGGCCGTGAATCTTAGCTATCCGATAGCTACGAAGCGCTGCGGTTTGCTGCGAAAAGGCGGTAGACTCGCTATTGTAAGGCAATGGCGACCTCGCTTGGGCAAGCTGCGGCCGCCTTCATCGAGCTGGTGCGGCCTTCCAAACCCGCCGCGCCGCCGCCGGCACCGGCGCCGCTCACTGGCGCAGCGGCGCTCGAGCGGGCGGTCTACCTCGCCGCCGACGAGCTTGATTTACCGGCGCGCAAAGTTCGTGCAGCGCTGCTGCGTTTGGTCAAACGGCTGCGCGCGGGCCAGGTCACGCTGGAGCAATCGCAGCCGCTTCTCGAGGCTTGGGTCACAGAGGCCTCGTGAGTTCGGTGCTGGGCGTTGCCGCTGAGCACGATCGCTGCTCACCTCGCTTAGATGAACACGGCCGTGCGTCCGCTGTTGGCGTCGCTCGTTCGCGGCCTCATTGCTTTCGTAGCTTCCGTCTGTTGTGTCTTTGGGCCGAACAAGTTCGCCGCGGCAGAGCTCTTGCGCGACGTCGCCTGCAAGGGTTGTTTGCTGCTGACGAGCGGCTCGGCTGAGGATGCTCTTCCGTTGGTGGTCGTCTTGCACGGCGACGAGGGCCACCCGCGCAAGGTTGCCGAAGCCTGGGCCGCCCTCGCCGAGCGCGGCCTGTGTGAAGGACAGCTGTGCAAAGGCTCGACGCCGCCCGATCAACGGCTGCGGGTGTTCTTGCCCTCGTGCCCCCGCGCGGAGGGGTGTCTGGGGAGCTATTGGCGATGGGGACAGAGCCCTGATTGGCTGTTTGACCGTATCGATGAGGTTTCTGCGCGATACGCCCTGGAGTCCAATCGCGTCTATGTGGCAGGCTGGTCAGGTGGGGCGACCTACATAGGAATGACGGCGGAAGCGTTGTCGTCTCGCGTCTCCGGTTTGAGCCTTGTTGGCGGCGGCGCGCCGTCGCAGGAGCAGTGCCTCGAGACCTCCTGCGTCAACGTTGATTACCTCATGGGTGAAGCTAATCCTCTATTCGAACTTGCCCGTAACACGCGCGATCGGCTCTCCGAATGTGGGCATCCGGTGCGCTGGCAAGAGCTGGCCCATGCCGACCACGGCGCGGAGTGGAAAGCCTACCAGCGAGAGATTCCGGCGATCGCATCGCGGCTGCTCAAGCTATCTCGCGCGGCGTGCGAGTCGCCCATCGAACCCAACCGGCCTGCGCCCTCCGCGAGCCCTATCCCACCGCCCTCGGCGACAGCACCATCGCTGCCGACCGTCGCTGCCAAGCCGCCCGCCGCGCCGGCATCAACGCACGGTTGCGCCTGCCAGTTTCGTACCCTTCCCGCATGGGGCGGTTGGCTGCCTGTGACGGCGGCGCTCGTTCTTTGGGCACTGCGCCAAGCGAACCGCGGATGCCGTGTTTAACCGGCTGCTCGATCTCACCCACGCACAGGCCAAGCTGCGCGTCGCCGAAGCGCATTCGCAGCGGCTGCGAGTGTGTGCGCTGCGGGTGCATGAATCGCCGGAGGGCGCTCGCTTCGAGCTTTCGTTCGAGCCGAGTGAGGCTGCGCAGGAGCTGATTTATCCGATCGCACCGCATCACCTCGCGCGGGCGATCGCGGCGCAAAGCTGGGGGCCGGTGCTGCTCGCGGTCAGCGGCGCGGCGCAGGCGGTGTTCGCGCTGATCGTCGAGCAAGGCGCGAAGACCATGCTCTTGTCCCCACGCCCTTTCCGAGCCGAAGACGGTCGTGCCTTCTGGGAGACGATGGCGGCCAAAGAAGCGAGCCAGATGCTCGATAGCGTGGTGGCTTGGGGCGCCGCTGCGAGTTGGAACGGCGTAGGCCTTCAGCTCGCCGGCATTTTGCGAGCGCCGCCCGCCGGCCGCCTGCGCTGGGCGCTTCATCTGCATGAGCTCAGCGCTGGGGCGAACTTCGACGAGCTGCCTTCGGTGCGCACGTTGGCTGCGGCTGCACAGCTCGTTCAACGCACTGAACTCTCGCGAACGAGCGGCGCGCCGCTGGTGGTTTCGCTGTGGCATGACCGGCTCTCGCAGCCTTGGCCGGCGGGTGACCCGTTCGTTGCGCGGGCGCCGAGCCTCCGTAACGCAGGCCCGCTTGCGCTCGAGTGGCACCTCGAGCGGGAAGGCCCGCGGGCCGATCGCGAGAGCGCGCCGCTCGATACCTTGATGCACGATCTTTGTTTGGCGAGCGGTGCACGTCACGGGCAGGTCGCGATCGCCCTCGCGGGGCAGCTGGTGTTTTCGTGCGCGTACACCCTGGCCGAGGCCGGCTATCCGCGCGCCGCCGTCGCCGATCGCGTCCGCCTCGGTTCGGTGTCGAAGGTGCTGACCGTGCTCGCGTTGCAGCGCGTGCTCGCGCAGCGTGGTCTTTCGCTCGAGACGCGGCTCGCCGAATTGCCCGGCTTGGAGGCTCTCGCGCGCAAGCAGCTCGGGCAGGCGCGGCTCGTCGATCTTGTGTGCCACCGCGCCGGCTTCCCTCGTCGCATCGACATACGCCACGACGACGATGCGAACCCGCTGGCCGAGCGCGTGCTCTCGCGAAGCTTGCGTGGTGACGATGGCCCAGCGCAGCCGGGCGATCTGTTGCGCTATCTATTGCTGAGCGACTTCGACTGCAGGCCGACCAGCGAATCGGCGTACAGCAACGAAGGCTTTGTTTGCCTCGGTGAGCTGCTCTCGTGGTTGCGCTTCGGCGAGGCCGGCCGCTACGAGGACGCGGTGAACGAGCAGTTCGCGCTCAGCGAGTCCCCGTTGCTCGGCTCGGGTCGCTTTGCGGCTCGTCAACGCGGCGAGGCGCCGGCCCACCCAAGTTTGCCCTCGTGGGAG